>DASXOJ010000214.1:0-38752 GCA_036494465.1 Pseudonocardiaceae bacterium | reverse complement strand
GGGCTCGCGTCCAGGGGGTGCGCCGCGGTGTTCGCGCCGAAGGCGCCTGCCACGGCGCCGAGGGCCTGCCAGTGGTCGGCGTGCTGGTGGGTGGTGACGATGGTGCGCAGCGCGGGCCGTGCCGCGTCGGAGCCGACGAGGTCGGAGATGCGCTCGGGGTCGTTGGCGGCGTCGATCAGCAGCGCTTCGTTGCTCGCGGTGCACACGAGCAGGTAGGCGTTGTTGTCCATCGGCCCGACGGAGAGCTTGGTGATGGTCAACCCGGGCAGCGTGCGCTTTGCCGGGGCACCGGCGGGTTCGACGTGACCGGTGTACTCCTCGTTGACATCCACAGCATCGACAGTAGTAGTTGACGCACTGCGGCGGCGTGCCGGATCGGTCACGCCGCCGCAGCGGGAAGTTCACTCGAATGGGTGGTCTTAGATCCAGGCGGGCAGGGGCGGAACGTCACCGGTCAGGTCGGCGCCGGAGCCTCGGCCGGTGAGCCAGGTGATCGCGTCCGTTGCCAGGCCGATGACGCGGGGCGTCGTGGCGGTGGTGGCGCCGCCGAGTGACACGGCACGGGCGGTGCCGTCGGGCAGGACGATTTCCAGCAGCACCGAGGGCACGTCCGTACGGCCCGCGAATCGGCTGACCATGTAGGACAGCACCGTTTCCAGGTGGTCGCCCGCGGCCTCGACCAGATCGTCGAAGGTGATGCCGCAGTTGAGGTCGACCCCGTGCACCAGCAGCTCGTTCACCCGCATCCACGGGATCAGCGCCGCGGACATGGCAACGCCGCCGCGCGTGGTGACCGTTGCCGTCCAGTCGGTCGCGGTGAGTTCGTCGGCTGCGGTGAAGAACCGGCCGCTCGCGGCAGCCGAATCCTCCTGCTGGATCTGGAACAGGCGGCGCGCGCCTTCTTCGATGTCCGCGTCGCGGTCGGCCGCGCTTGCGTACATCGGGTGCTCGATCCCGGTCCTTGCCCAGTTCAGCAGGTTGACCAGGCCGTCCGCGTTGCGCGCAAGATGGGTGATGACGTGCCTGCGCGACCAGCCGGGCAGCAGGCTCTGGCTCTGTGACCCGGCCTCGTCCAATGCCGACACGATCTCGTCGATCCGGGCCTGGGCCTTGCGGGCCAGGGCGAGTCCGGTCCGCGCGTGCTGCGCATCACCTGCGGTCAGGGCGGGCAGCGGGCTGGCTTGGGCTGGCCGCACACCGGGCTGTTCAGCCCTGGGCACGGGCACATCTGTTGACGAACGCGTAGCGTCCGGCGAGGGAACGGGCTTGGTCATATGGGTATGACCCTCCTCGGCGTTGAGCGGTTGACCCTGGGACCCGCCGCGAACAATCAGCGACGACTGTGTGCGGACACCTCTACCCGATCGGTGCCAACGCCAAACACGAGCGGTAATTGGTTGGCGGTCCTGCCAGCCTAGGTCGAATCGCTCCGCACCGGTAGACCTTCGCTGCGGTGAGATCGCGGCGAGCCTGGCTGAACTGGGAGAATGCCGTGGGCACTGGTGCGCGGAATAGCGCAGCGGTGTCGGCCGTTGGATCCAGCGTCCGGAGCGCCAGGGGGAGGGCGACAGACACCGCCGACTTTTTGTCGGTGGGGCGTCCTAGCATGTTTGGTGGCTGACACAGGCCCTCCAAGTGGTGCCCGCATGACGCTCTCGGACCCCGTCGAGATTGTCACGGTGTGTGACAATGGACGGGTCGTGGCCAAGCCGCCCACTGACATTCAGTTGCCGAAGGGACCCTCGTGGCCGACCGCCTTGTCGTGCACGGCGCACGCGAGCACAACCTGCGCAGTGTCAATATTGACCTGCCCAGGGAGAGTTTGATCGTGTTCACCGGCCTGTCCGGGTCCGGTAAGTCCAGCCTGGCGTTCGACACGATCTTCGCCGAGGGCCAGCGGCGCTACGTTGAGTCACTCTCCGCGTATGCGCGCCAGTTCCTCGGTCAGATGGACAAGCCGGACGTCGACTTCATCGAGGGCCTCTCGCCCGCGGTCTCGATCGACCAGAAGTCGACGAACCGCAACCCGCGGTCCACTGTCGGCACCATCACCGAGGTCTACGACTACCTCCGGTTGCTCTACGCGCGTGCGGGCACCCCGCACTGCCCGGTGTGTGGCGAAGTGATCAGCAGGCAGACCCCGCAGCAGATCGTGGACCAGATGCTCACGCTGCCCGAGCGCACCCGCTTCCAGGTGCTCGCGCCGGTGGTGCGCGGGCGCAAGGGGGAGTACGTCGACCTGTTCTCGCAGCTCCAGGCGCAGGGTTACTCCCGCGTCCGGGTCGACGGCGAGGTCTACGCGTTGACCGAGGTGCCGAAGCTCAAGAAGCAGGAAAAGCACACCGTCGACGTGGTGATCGACCGGTTGACGGTGAAGAAGAGCGCGAAGCAGCGGCTCACCGATTCGGTCGAGACCGCGCTGCGGCTGGCCGATGGCCTGGTCACGATGGAGTTCGTCGACGAGGACGAGGGTGCCGCCGAGCGCGAACGGACTTTCTCCGAGCACCTCGCGTGCCCGAACGGGCACCAGCTGACGGTGACGGATCTGGAGCCGCGCTCGTTCTCGTTCAACTCGCCGTATGGCGCCTGCCCGGTGTGCACGGGTATCGGTGTGCGCAAGGAAGTCGACCCGGAGCTGGTGGTGCCGGACGACGAGTTGGCGCTGCAGGACGGGGCGATCGCGCCGTGGGCGGGCGGCCAGACCGCGGACTACTTCCTGCGGTTGCTCGAATCGCTCTCGGAGGCGATGGGGTTCCGGATGGACACCCCGTGGCGCAGGCTCCCTGCCAAGGTGCAGAAGGCGGTGCTGCACGGCGTCAACGAACAGGTGCACGTCCGCTACCGGAATCGATACGGCCGGGAACGTTCGTACTACGCGAACTTCGAAGGTGTCATCCCATTCCTGGAACGCCGCATGGACGCGACCGAGTCCGACTACATGCGCGAGAAGTACGAGGGCTACATGCGGGAGGTGCCCTGCCCGACCTGTCAGGGCACCCGGCTCAAGCCGGAGATTCTGGCCGTGACGCTGGAGCACGGCAAGTACGGGGAGCGGTCGATCGCGGATGTGTCCGCGATGAGCGTCGCCGAGTGTGCCGACTTCCTCGGTGGGCTGAAGCTGAACAAGCGGCAGTCGATGATCGCGGGCCGGGTGGTCAAGGAGATCCAGGCGCGGTTGGGCTTTCTGCTGGATGTGGGGCTCAACTATCTGTCTCTTGATCGCGCTGCTGGCACGCTTTCGGGTGGGGAGGCGCAGCGGATCCGGCTCGCAACGCAAATCGGGTCTGGGCTGGTCGGCGTGTTGTACGTGCTCGACGAGCCGTCGATCGGGCTGCACCAGCGGGACAACCGGCGACTCATCGAGACGCTGACCCGGTTGCGGGACCTCGGTAACACGCTGATCGTGGTCGAGCACGACGAGGACACCATCCGGGCTGCCGACTACATCGTCGACATCGGGCCGGGCGCGGGCGAGCACGGTGGGCACGTGGTGCACAGCGGCACCTACAAGGAGCTGCTGTCCAACGAGAAGTCGCTGACCGGCGCGTACCTCAGCGGGCGCAAGGAGATCGCGATCCCCGCTCTGCGTCGGCCGATCAGCGCCTCCCGCAAGCTGACCGTGGTGGGCGCCCGCGAGCACAACCTGCACGACATCGACGTGTCGTTCCCGTTGGGCTGCCTGGTGTCGGTGACCGGTGTCTCCGGGTCCGGCAAGTCCACTCTGGTCAACGACATCCTGGCGACGGTGCTGGCCAACAAGCTCAACGGCGCGCGGCAGGTGCCGGGCAGGCACACCAGGATCAAGGGCATCGATCTGGTCGACAAGCTGGTCCAGGTGGACCAGTCGCCGATCGGCCGCACGCCGCGCTCGAACGCGGCCACCTACACCGGCGTCTGGGACCACGTGCGCAAGCTGTTCGCGGCCACCACCGAGGCGAAGGTGCGCGGTTACCAGCCGGGCCGGTTCTCGTTCAACGTCAAGGGCGGGCGCTGCGAGGCGTGCGCGGGCGACGGCACGATCAAGATCGAGATGAACTTCCTGCCGGACGTGTACGTGCCGTGCGAGGTGTGCAAGGGCGCCAGGTACAACCGGGAAACCCTTGAGGTGCACTACAAGGGCAAGACCGTGGCCGATGTGCTGGACATGCCGATCGAGGAGGCCGCGACCTTCTTCGAGCCGATCAACTCGATCCACCGGCACCTCAAGACGCTGGTGGACGTCGGCCTCGGGTACGTCCGGCTCGGCCAGCCCGCGCCGACTCTCTCCGGTGGCGAGGCGCAGCGGGTGAAGCTGGCCAGCGAGTTGCAGAAGCGCTCGACCGGCAAGACGGTCTACATCCTCGACGAGCCCACGACCGGCCTGCACTTCCAGGACATCAGCAAGCTGCTCGGCGTGATCAACGGCTTGGTGGACAAGGGGAACTCGGTGATCGTCATCGAGCACAACCTCGATGTCATCAAGACCTCGGACTGGATCGTCGACATGGGCCCCGAGGGCGGCAACGCGGGCGGCCTGGTGGTCGCCGAGGGCACGCCGGAGGAGATCGCGGCACACGCGACCAGCTACACCGGGAAGTTCCTGGCACCGCTGTTGTCCGAGAGCCGGTAGCCACAGACGAAAAAAGGAGCCGAGGGCAGCGTTGCCCTCGGCTCCTTCGCGTCGGAACCGGCTCAGGAGGCCGGGTTCCAGTAGTCGCCTGCCATCACGATGTAGACCAGCATCTTGATGGTCTCGCCGTAGTAGCCGTCACCGAACGGGTTCTTGGCCAGAGCGGCCCAGATCGCGTCGGTCCACGCCTGGTTGCCGGACGCCATCGCGGCCGGGCCGACCGAGTCGCCTGCCTCTTCCGCCTCGGTGTCGGTGTTGCCGTCACCGTCGGTCGATCGTCCGGTGCAGTTGAGGTTCATGTGCGGGTACACATTGGCGGGCACGCCCTTGGCGAACGTGTTCAGGCAGTTCGATTCCTTGGTGGCGATCGAAAGTTCCTGGCTGCTGCCGTTCTCCAGCGCGTCGGTGCCCATGTGCCACGGCACGCGGATGGAGTTGTAGCCGACGATGTTGTCCGGCTGGTTCTCCTGGTAGTTCGCTGGCGAGGGCTGCGGGCTGGTGGTGTTGGCCTTGACCACGAAGTCGGGCAGCAGGTCCGCGCTGGACGAGTACTTCGAGTTCAGCTCGCTGAACAGGGCCTCCTGCTTGGCGATGACCTTGCCCCAGTCGTGCGCCGTGTCGTAGGCGGCGAACGCGCGCAGGTGGTCGATCATGCTGTCCGACGGGCGGGTGTCGGTGGTGTCGTCGCTGTCGTCCTCGCACTTGAGGTGACCGTCGGAAGCCACGTCGTGCGCGTAGAACGAGGCGAGCCACGTCTTCGCGTCGGCGGTGTAGCCGCCCCACTGCTTGTCGGCGAGGATCAGGCCGTAGCCGATGTCGAGGTCACCGTCGGTGGCGCCGTCCGGCGTCCCGCCGCTGTAGTACTTGCAGGTCTTGCCGTCCAGCTGCCACTGCATGAGGCCGTTGGAGTCCTCGTGGTCCTTCACCAACTGCCACAGGCCGTTGAACTCGGTCTGCGCGCTGGCGTCGTAACCGGCCATCAGCGGCACGATGTTCATGCCGTAGCCCTGGCCCTCGGACACCGGGCCGTTGTTCTTGGCGTCGCCGTCACCCTTGGTCGAGATGTAGTACTCGTTGGAGGCGCAGCCCTTGACCAGGTAGTTCGACTTCCAGGAGTCGTATTCCTTCTCCACGGCCGCGTCGCGCGCCGATGCGGACGCCGAGGGCATCACGCCGACCTTGTAGGTGACGTGGGTGGGGAAGGGATGGGCTGTGGTTGCCGCTGGGGCATTCGGGGCAGCGGGCACGGCTTGGGCGAAGCCCGCGGAGACCGATAACGAGACGAGAGACGCGGCCGTGGCAGTGGCGGCTACGGCGAACAATACTGTTCTGCGAGTACGCATGCACGCTCCAGGGACAGGGGCACTCCGGCTACGGGGGACCAGAGCACCCACGGGGCGATAGTTAGTAAAACTTCCTTTCTAACTACCGCCTAGCGTGATCCGCGTTACGCGCGCTGTCAAGACTCCGCCAGGCGGCCCTCAGTCCAGGCCAGCGCGTTGCTGGATGCCTTGCGGGGATTAACAGTTGCCAGTCACTCCGGTTGGGTGGCGAACTGGTTGACCGCCGTTGTGATGCCGCTGGCGATCGCCTGCTGCCCGGCCTCGCTCGCGGCGAGGGTGCCCTCGGTGCCGTTGGTGATGAACAGGGGCTCCATCAACGCGCTCGGCATCGCGCTCGGCGCGTCGTTGTAGCCCGGCTTCGCCGGACCGAGCAGCAGCAGTCGGCCGTAGGCGCGGTCCGCGGCCGAGGTGGAGTTGCCCTGGTGCACGGAGGACTCCACGCCCCGGTCGTGCACGGTGGTGCCGGTCGCGTCCATCGCGGCGATCACGTCGTCCTGGAGAAAAGCCGCCAATTGCTGGCTCTGCGCGGAAAACGTGCGACCGGGATCGTAGAAAGTCAGCGCACCGGTGACGCTCGACGATGTGTAGGCGTCGAAATGGACGGAAATCATGACAAATGCCTTGGCCAGGTTCGCGCAGGTGATCCTGGCGATCGTGTCCGCGTGTTTTCCCGCCGAACTCTCGCCGCTCGAGTCGAGGTCGGCGGGTGTCATCGGAATGATTGCGGTGTCGGCGGTTCTGGACACCACGACGCGATAACCGTTGGCCTCCAACTGATGCGCGGCGTCCATCACGGTCGGCAGCGTCAGTTGCTTCTCCTCGATCGGTTGTCCCGTCGAGGTGTGGCCGGCGGCGCCGGGGTCGGGGCCGCCATGACCGGCGTCCAGGAAGACCGTTTTGTGCTTGTCCCCACGTGTTGGCGCAAAGGCGACACAGGCGTCGGGCGCGAACTGACTGGGGTCGAGCGGCCCGATTGGACCATCGTCGAGACCGGCGGCAGGGGTGATGCGCAGCGAGGTCGACGTGGCCGCGCCGACGTTGTGCGCGCCCGGATCAGGGGTCTTGGGCTGGCCGGCGAGAACGATCGTGAGAACGACTGCGACGGCTACGGTCCCGGCGACGCCGCCGATGATCAATCGCCTGCGAAGATGATTCCTCGCGGGCTGTTCGTCGTTCACGTACTGAAGAGTAAGCAGGAAACCCCGCACCGCGCGAAAGTTGGCACAAAGACGTCGCGCGGTACGGGGTTACCGATTGTTTCCGAATTGCCCTAGTGGGTGATGTCGCGTGGGCGACCGGGTGCGTCGGGGCGTTGCTGCCACGGGTGCGGACCGGCCATCGGGCGATACTCGACGCCGAGCGCGTCCAACCTCGGCAGGTGCCCCTCGGTGAGGCGCCGGTCGAAGTCGACGGGATCGCGGACCGCGTCCGGACTCCACACGACCTCGGCGAACGCGCACAACCGGGGGAAGGTGGCGTAGTCGACGCGGCGCACCGAGTCGAGGTGCTCGGTCCAGACCTGCGCCTGCGCGCCGAGGATGTGCGTCGCCTGCGCCTCGTCGAGGTCGGCGGGCACCGGCTGGTAGGCGTAGACGTCCGCGACGGTGCGCGAGTACCCGACCGGGATCGGCTCGTCCGGGTGATCCGAGGCCCGGTGGTCGAGGTAGATCTGCGTTTCCGGGCACATCACCACGTCGAAACCGGCCTTGGCCGCGTCGATCCCGGCCTGTTCACCGCGCCACGAGGCGATGATGCAGCCGTCCGGCAGCGGACCGGCCTCGGCGATCTCGTCCCAGCCCAGCGCGCGCCTGCCCCGGCTCGACAGGTGTTTGGCGATCTCCCGGATGAACCAGCCGTGCAGCGCGTGCACATCGTCGCCGAAGCCCAGTTCCTCCGCTCGGGCCCGGGCCGCCGCGCTCTTTTCCCACTGCACGATGGGCACTTCGTCACCGCCGACGCCGATGATCGGCGACGGGAAGATGTCGAGCACGTGGTCGAACACGTCGCGGAAGAACGCGACCGTGGCATCGTCCGCGTTGAGCACGTTTTCGTTGATGCCCCAGGAGGTCCACACATCCAGGTGGTCCCCGGTGTTGCCAAGCTCCGGGTAGGCGGCGAGGACCGCCTGCGCGTGGCCGGGCACGTCGACCTCAGGGACGACGGTGATGCCGCGATCGGCCGCGTAGGCGACGATTTCGCGCAGATCGGCGGTGGTGTAGTAGCCGCCGTGCGGACGGTGGTCGTGCTGTGCTGTTGCCGACCCCCTGCCGGGGGCCCACCCCCTCCGGCCACCGCTGGGATGACCGATCGTCGATTCGTGCCGCCAGCTGCTGATCTCGGTCAGCTTCGGGTACTTCGGCACTTCGAGGCGCCAGCCCTGATCGTCGGTGAGGTGCAGGTGCAGCACGTTGAGCTTGTGCGCGGCGAGCAGGTCGACGAAGCGCAGCACGTCCGCTTTGGGGCGGAAATGCCGAGCCACGTCGAGCAGGCAACCGCGCCAGCTCAACCGGGGGTGGTCGACGATCGTGCCGCACGGGATCGTCCACGGTCCATTGTGGATGTTCGAGCGGCGGTACGCGTCCGGGCCGAGCAGCTGGCGCAGGGTCTGCGTCGCGTACTCGGCGCCGGCCAGGTCAGCCGCTGTGACGTCGATGCCGGTTGGCGTGATCGAGATTCGGTAGCCCTCGGCCGCCGGGACTTCGCCGGTGTGGAAACGGATCGTCGCGTTGTCCGCTATGGACAGTGCGAGACCGGTCGCGGCGCGGAGTTCGGTGGCGAAGCGGGTCACCACCGGGGCGGTTGTCGCGTCGTGTCCGATGGTGGTGTGCTCGTCGAGGGTGCACACGCCTTCGGCAGGCTGCACCGAAACGGGCTGGGGGAGCAGGTTGTCCATCAGAACAGCACCATCGCAACGGCGGTCGCGGTCGCGGTGCCCGCGACCTTGCCGGGCAGGCCGGTCTGCTGGTCGCGGGGGAGCCAGGTCAGGGTGCCGGAGTTCTGGTTGGCGACCACGAACCAGTGCTCGGTCGGGTCGAGCGCGAAGTGCCTCGGCCAGTCACCGCCGCACGGCGCGGTGTTCAGCAACTGCACCGTGCTGCCGTCCGCGCTGACCGAGAAGGTCGCGATGCTGTTGTCGCCCCGGTTGGACACGTAGAGGAACTTGGCGTCCTTGGACAGCGCGATCTCGCCGGGATAGTTCGGGGTGACCGCACCGGGTTCGGTGGTGCCGACGATCTCGCCGGGGGTCAACTTTCCCGCGCCCGAGTCCCAGGTGAAGGCGATGACCTGCGAGGAGTCCTCGGTGGCGAGGAAGCCGTGCGTGCCGTTCGGGTGGAAGACCAGGTGCCGGGGGCCGTCGCCCTTGGCCAGCACGACCTGGTCGTGCAGGGTGAGCTTTCCGGTGGTCAGGTTGAGCGTGTAGACGTAGATCGAGTCGGTGCCCAGGTCGACCGAGACCACCCAGTTGCCGCTCGGATCGGCGAGGATCTGGTGCGCGTGCGGGTCGCCGCCGGTGCCGCCCTTGTGCACCACCAGATCGGTCAACGGGCTCAGGCTGCCGTCCGACTTGATCGGCAGAATCGCCACGCTGCCCGAGTCGTAGTTGGCGACCATCAGGTATTTGCCGCTGGGGTGCACGCTGGCGTGCGCGGGGCTGCCGCCCTTGGTGGGCTGCTTGTTGAGGAGCTTCGGCGCGTTCGAGCCGTTCACCTTCAGCGCGGTCATCGTGCCTGCGGACAGTTCGTTGGTGGTGTAGAGGATCGTGCGGTCGGGCGAGTAGACCAGCCAGGACGCATCGGCCATGTTCGACACCTTCGCACCCGGTTTCACCACACCGGTGCTGAAGTCCGTGGTCGCCAACTGGAGGCCGTCGCCGCCGTTGTCGGTGTAGCTGCCCAGAAACGTCACGTCGGTCTCCTGCGGTTGCGCGCTTGCGATGCCGGGCAGGGCTAACGCGCCGGCGATGCCGGCGGCCACCCCCAGGAAGGTGCGCCTGCCCATACCGGTTGCTTCGTCTGCCATCGGGAAGGGATCCTCTCAGGAAGGATTGCGGATGGAGTGGCCGGGCAGCGCGCCGGTCGGTCTCGTGTCAGCCAGCGTCGCAACGCCGTTGACCAACACGTACTCGATGCCGGTCGCCGCCTGCCTCGGTTCGTCGAAACTCGCGCGGTCGGCGATCGTGTCCGGGTCGAACAGCACCAGGTCGGCCGCGAAGCCGACCTCGATGCGGCCCCGGTCGGTCAGCCGCAGCCGATCGGCGGCGCGACCGGTCAGGTGGGCGACGCACTCCTCAAGGCTGAGCACGCCGAGTTCCCGGACGTAGCGCGCGAGGTAACGCGGGAATGTTCCCCAGGCTCGGGGATGCGGACGGTCGCCGCAGAGCAGACCGTCGCTGCCGCCGGTGTGCGCGCGGTGCCGCATGATCGTCTGCACGTTGTGCTCGTTGCCGATGTGCATCAGGCAACTCGCGCCGAGGTTGTCCGCGATCAACGTGCTGAAGTACAGCTCGCTCGGCTGGATTCCCTGATGACGGGCGGAATCCGCGACCGTGTGGCCGACCAGGTGCGCGTTGCGCTCGTTGCGCACCCCGTTGATCTCGATCCAGTCCCAGTCGATCGGGACGCCGTGACAGCCGTCCGAGCCCTTCTCCTCGATCGCGATCCTGATCCGCTCCCGGGTGCCGGGATCGGACAGTCGTTCGATCGTCCGTTGTGGACCACCTTCCGTCGCCCAGCTCGGCAGCAGCGCGGAAAGGTAGGTGCAGCCGGGCAGATACGGATACGTGTCCAGGGTGACATCCGCACCTGCCGCGATGGCGTCGTCGAGCAGCAGCAACAGTTCCTCGGCCCGGCCCGCGTTCTCAGGGAAGTTCATGGTGGCGTGCGCGAGGTGCAGCGGGCAGCCGGAACGCTGCGACACCTCGATCATCTCCGCGAACGCCGTCAACGCGCCCGCGCCGTAGCTGCGGTGGTGCGGGCTGTAGTAGCCGCCGTGCTCGGCGACGACCGCGCACAACGCAGTCAGTTCGTCGTCGTCGGCGTACATGCCGGGCGTGTAGGTGAGCCCGGAGGACAGGCCGACGGCGCCCTCGCGCATGGACAGCGCGAGGGTCGCACCCATGTCGGCCAGTTCGGCCTCGGTCGGTTTCCGGTTGTCCCAGCCCACGTGCAGCATCCGCAACGTGCCCTGCGGCACGAGATACGCCGCGTTCACCGCGATGCCCTGGTCCAACCGGTCCAGGTATTCGCCGACGCTGCGCCAGTTCCAGTCGAATCCGGCCGGGTCGTCGTTCCAGCCCGCGAGCTGATCGCGCAAGGTCGCCAGGATCTCGTCGTTCACCGGGGCGTAGGACAGGCCGTCCTGGCCAAGCACCTCCAGCGTCACGCCCTGGCTCACCTTCGCCAGGTGATCGGGCTCGGCCAGCAGGCGCAGGTCCGAGTGCGAGTGCATGTCGATGAAACCGGGCGCGAGCACCAGATCCGTCGCGTCGATCACCCTGGTCGCCGACATCGAGCCGGGCGCCTCGATCGCGGCGATCCGCCCGTCGGCGATACCGACATCGGCGACGAAGCGCGGTCCGCCCGACCCGTCCACCACGCTCGCCCCTCGGAACACGATGTCCATCGCCAGCCCGTTCAGAAGAAGGTGCGGATCAGGTCGATCACGGTGTTGTCCGCGTCCACCACCGGGATCATCGGCCACTTGTCGAACACCGTGCAGGGATGCGACAGCCCGAACCGCACCCAGTCACCGACCCGCACCGGCGAGCCCGCTGGCAGGGTGAGGAAACAGTGCTGGTCGTTGAGTTTGCGGGTGACGTGCCCGGTCAACTCGGTGACCTTGCCGTCCGCGTCGCGCACCTGCTGCGGCTCCGGGAGGCCCTCGTCGAACGACGCGTCCCGCTTGCCCATGGTGAGAATCGCGAGGTCGGGCTGGGGGAGCGAGGTGACCTGCGCCCAGATGTGGAAGGCGGGGTGGAACGCGTCCGCGCCGTCCTCGCGCAGCGGGGAAACCGAACGGTAGTAGCCGTCGTCGTGGGTGACGTACGCGCCACTGCGCAACAGCGGCAGCACCGGCAGGCCCTCGGGCCACGGTTCGCCGAGCACGTCCGCGACCGTGTCGAAGTAGGCGCTGCCGCCCGCGGTCACGATCACCTGGTCGAGTCCGGCGAAGAAGTCGCGGTTGGCCAGTTCGACGGTGAGGTCCCGCATCCGGCGCAGGAACGCCTCGACCGACGCGATCGACTCCGCCGACGTGCCGTGCCCGATCGCGCCCTCGTAACCGCCGACGCCGATCAGTCGCAGGTGCTTGCTCTTGTGGACCGCCTCGGCGATGCGCAGCGCTTCGCTCTGTTCGCGCACACCCGCGCGAGCGTCCTGGCCGCCGACCTCGATCAGCACGTCGACCGGGCGGTTCGGCTCGCGTGCGCGCAGCGTCGCGTCCATCAGTTCCACGCCACGCACCGAGTCGACCCAGCAGTTGAACTCGAAGTCCGGGTCGGTGTCGAACTCGTCCGCCACCCACATCAGTCCGGCCGGGTCGAGCAGCTCGTTGGCGAGCACGATCCGGCTCACCCCGAACGCGCGGTACACCCTGGCCTGGCTGATGTTCGCCGCGGTCATCGCCCACGCGCCCAGTTGCAGCTGCCGCTCGAACAGTTGCGGCGCCATGGTCGTCTTGCCGTGCGGGGCGAGCGCCATGCCGCGCCGCGCGCACCACGCGGCCATGGTCTCCAGGTTGTGCCGCAGCGCGTCGTCGTCGATCACCAGCATCGGGCCGATGAACTCGTCCTCGAAGAGATCGAGGCGGTCGTGCAGCACCTCGGCGACGGTCTGGTTGCTCGCCGGGATCGACTTGAACCGCCAGTCCACGACCTGCGCACGCAGCTTCGCCACGGCGTCCGCGTCGATCGTTGCCGGGTTGGTCATCGCACCGCCCTCTCGTTGCATAGCGTGCAACGGACATTGCGTATTTTGCTACTTCGATGTGTAGCATCAGGCCGCGCGCGCAGTCAACGAACGGGAACACCGAGGAGGGGCGATGAGTCAGAGCCTGGATCGCGCCTTGGCCATCCTCGGCGAGCTCGCTGACGGGCCACGCACCCTCGACCAACTGGCCGAAACCGTCGACGTGCACAAATCGACCGTGCTGCGCCTGCTGCGCACGCTGGAGGGCAGGCAGTTCGTCCAACGCAGCGACCCGCGCCACTACCGGCTCGGCGTCACGCTGTTCGACCTGGCCAGCCGCGCGTTGGAAGATCGCGACGTGCGCAGGCTCGTCGAACCCGAACTGCGCGCGCTCAACGAGTCCACCCGGCACACCGTCCACCTGGCCAGCTACGAGGCGGGCGAGGTCGTCTACATCGACAAGTTCGACGGCCAGCACTCGGTGCGCATGTACTCGCGCATCGGGCGCCGCGCGCCGCTGCACTGCACCGCGGTCGCCAAGGTGCTGCTCGCCGCGTTACCCGTGGCCGACCAGCGCGCGATCGCCAACCGGATCGGCTACGAACGCCGCACCCCCAACACGATCACCAACCCCGCCGACTACCTGGCCGAGTTGGCGAAGGTCGCGGCCGATGGGTACGCGGTGGACAACGCCGAGCACGAGGAGTTCATCCACTGCGTCGCGGCGCCGGTGCGCGACGCCAACGGCGCGGTCGTCGCGGCGATCTCGATCTCCGTGCCGAAGATGATGCTCGACTTCGACGGCCTGCTTGGCCTGGTGCCCGAACTGCTCCGGGCAACGACCGCCGCGTCCGCCGACTGCGGCGCGGTGCCGGTGGGGGCAGGCCCTGTATTGGGGGTCGGCAAAAACACATTGGGAACTACAACGCAAGGAGAGGCAATCTGATGGGCAAGAAGGCGATCCGTACCGACGCGGCGCCGCCGCCGGCCGCGAACTACTCGCAGGCCGTGCGCAAGGGCAACATCCTCCAGGTCGCAGGCCAGGTCGGCATCGACCCGGCGACCAAGCAGATCGCCGGTGACACGGTCGCGTCGCAGACCCGGCAGACTTTCGCCAACCTCAACGCGATCCTCGCCGAGGCGGGCTCCAGCCTCGACGACGTGCTCATGCTGCGCGTCTACCTGACCGACGCGGGCCAGTTCGCCGAGTTCAACGAGGTCTTCGCCGAGTTCGTCAGCGAGCCCTACGCGGCCCGCACCACCGTCTACGTCGGACTCGCGCCCGGCCTGCTGGTCGAGATCGACGCGCTGGCCGTCGTCGAGGACTGACCCGCGCGACCGGGTCTACCCGCGTTTGACGGCGTAGACCCGGTTGGCCAGCGTTTCCAGACCAAACCGCCACAACCCGAGCCGTCCACCGATCGCCGTGCTCAACCCGGCGAACGCCGCGCCAACGTCGACCGCGATGCGCATCCGGAAATCGATCACCCGCTGCTCGTCCACGAACCGCGACGCTACGTAACGGTGCCGCCGCGCTGCCGCCAATGATCCTTGGCGACTGCTCAGTCGGCTTCGTGCCTGCGCAAAGCGCGGTCGCGGATTTCGCGCCGTTCGGCCTGGTCGTCGGCCGTGACTCGGCGAGCTGCTGGTATCCGGCTTCGAGTGCGTTCTCGTCGGCAACGTCAGTACACCGGGCCGGTGTACTTTTCGCCGGGACCGGCGCCGGGGGCATCCGGGACGGCGGAGCCTTCGCGGAAGGCGCGCTGCAACGCCTGCAGGCCGTCCTTGATCGGCGCGGCGTGCGGGCCGAGGTATTCCGAGATCGACGTGACCAGGCCGGCGAGCGCGGTGATCAGGCGGCGGGCCTCGTCGAGGTCGCGGTGCGGGGCGGTCTCCGGGTCGTCGGCGGAGAGGCCGAGGCGTTCGGCGGCGGCGGACATCAGCATGACCGCTGCCCGGCTGATCACCTCTGCGCTGGGGACTTCCGCCAGGTCACGAACGTCGAGGTCATCGGGGGCGGGAACAGGGGAGTCGGACACTCTGTTACCATTACAGACGCGACCAGCCTCCGCCTGCGCGGGGGCGGCAAGTGGAGTCCTGCTCCCACCCGATCCACCCTGGTAGGTGGCCGGGTCCGGTCCCGGAATCGCGAACAGCGATTCTGGAGTGTGTTCGGCGTACGCGAGTATGCCGGATGATCGGTCGGAAGCTGGCCCCGTGTGCCCATTGGCAACGGGGCTTGTTGACGTTGGGCAGGGGCCTCTCCGCGCGCCGGTCGCGCAGGAACGATTTGTCTACTGAGGAGGCCCCATCAGCCCCGAACCGCGCAGCACCACTGAGCCGCGCATCAACGAACGCATCCGCGTACCCGAGGTCCGACTCGTCGGCCCGGACGGGGAGCAGGTCGGCATCGTCCGCATCGACGATGCGCTTCGGCTCGCCCAGGAATCCGACTTGGATCTCGTCGAAGTCGCACCGCTCGCGCGCCCGCCAGTGGCCCGTCTCATGGACTACGGCAAGTACAAGTACGAAAGCGCGCAGAAGGCACGCGAGTCGCGCAAGAACCAGCAGTTCACCGTCATCAAGGAACAGAAGCTCCGGCCGAAGATCGACTCGCACGACTACGAGACGAAGAAGGGCCACGTGGCCCGCTTCCTCAACCACGGGAACAAGGTCAAGGTGACCATCATGTTCCGCGGTCGTGAGCAGTCCCGGCCCGAGCTCGGCTCCCGCCTGCTGGCGAGGCTGGCCGAAGATGTCGCTGAACTGGGATTCGTGGAGGCCGCACCGAAGTTGGACGGCCGAAACATGATCATGGTGCTCGCGCCGCACAAGAACCTCAAGCCGCGCCCCAAGGCGGCGACGTCGGATGAGGACGCTCCCGAGGAAGAAGAAGCGGCGAGCACCACCGGCGAGGAGTGATCTCGTGGTGCCGGCAGACCGTGCCGGCACCACGGACAACAGCCTGACCGCGCACCCCGCGGCCGGGCCAGGATGAGGATGGACATGCCCAAGAACAAGACCCACAGCGGGATCTCCAAGCGCGTCAAGGTCACCGGCTCCGGCAAGCTCACCCGGCAGCACGCTGGCATGCGGCACAAGCTGGAGAAGAAGCCCAGCACCCTGACCCGTCGCCTGGCCGGCCGCACCGAGGTGGCCAAGGCCGACGTCAAGCGGGTCAACAAGCTGCTCGGCCGCTGATCCCCGCTGGGCCGCACTGCTCGACCAAAGAGGCCCCAAAGCCGGCCCACCCACCCCCGTGAACACCCAGGGCGTCACCGCGCCCGATGAGATGGACAGGACAACACCGTGGCACGCGTCAAGCGGGCAGTGAACGCCCAAAAGAAGCGCCGCACGACCCTTGAGATGGCCAGCGGTTACCGCGGCCAGCGCTCGCGGTTGTACCGCAAGGCCAAGGAGCAGATGCTCCACTCGATGACCTACGCCTACCGCGACCGTCGGGCGCGCAAGGGCGACTTCCGGCAGCTGTGGATCACCCGCATCAACGCCGCGGCTCGCGAGAACGGCCTGACCTACAACCGCTTCATCCAGGGTCTGAAGACCGCTGGTGTCGAGGTCGACCGCAAGATCCTGGCCGAGCTGGCCGTCAGTGACCCGACCGCGTTCGCCGCGCTGGTCGAGCTGGCCGCCAAGAGCGTTCCGGAGCTGAACAGCAACGGCAAGCCGCTCGCCGGCCAGAAAGAATCCGCTTGAGCCGCACCAGCGGCGTGGAACCCGGGGTCGCTCCTTTCACCGAAAAGACGCCCCGGGTTTCTGCTGCGCGCAGGCTGACGCGCCGCGCCGAGCGGGACAAGGCCGGCCGGTTCCTCGCCGAGGGCAGCAATGCCCTGGAATGCGCGATCGAGCTCGCCGAACGCGACCCCCGCGCGATCCACCCGGAGGGGGTGGGCCCCCGGCAGGGGGTCGGTATCAAAGAGGTGTTCGTGACCGAGCGCTTCGCCACTCGCAACGCCGACCTGCTGGCCAGGGCGGCGCAGGCGGGCGCGCGCGTGTCGCCGGTCACCGAGTCGGCGGCCGCCGCGTTGTCGGAGACCGTCACCCCGCAGGGCGTGATCACCGTGTGCGAGCTGCTGGACCGGTCGCTGGCCGACGCGCTGTCCGGCGCGCCGATGCTGGTCGCGGTGCTGGTCGGCATCGCCGATCCGGGCAACGCGGGCACGGTTCTGCGCGTGGCGGACGCGGCGGGCGCGGACGCGGTGCTGTTCGCTGGCGACTCGGTCGACCCGTACAACGGCAAGGCGGTGCGCGCCTCCGCGGGCAGCCTGTTCCATCTGCCGATCGCCCGATCGCGGGTGATTCCCGACGTTCTCGACGCCTGTACTGCCGCCGGTCTGCGCCTGGTGGCCGCCGACGCGCACGCCCAGGTCGACCTCGACGACGCCGCGGACAGCGGTCTGCTGGCCGAACCGACCGCGTGGTTGTTCGGCTCGGAAGCCCATGGGCTAGACGAGGCAACGGCTCAAGCTGCGCAAACAGCGCTGCGAGTGCCGATCCACGGTGCCGCGGAGAGCCTGAACCTGGCCGCCGCCGCCGCTGTCTGTCTCTACGCGAGTGCTCGGGGTCAACGCAGGAGGAATGCGGGCGCGACCAGGTAGCCCGATCGCCTAGGATCTCCTCAGCTCACGTCCACCCGCACGCGGGTGTGCACGAACCTGTCAGCAAGTCCAGGAGTTGTTCAAGCACATGTCGGCAGCCAACGACCCGTACGACCCGAAAGAGGTCGCGGGACTTTCGTCGGAGACCTTGCAGGCGGCGGTGAAGCAGGCCGAGGCCGCCTTTGGTGAGGCAACCGATCTTGATCAGCTCGCGGCCTTGCGCCCGGCGCACCTTGGCGACAAGGCGCCGGTGTCGCTGGCTCGCAGGGAGATCGGCGCGCTGCCCCCGCAGGCCAAGGCCGACGCGGGCCGTCGGGTGAACGAGGCCCAGACCGCCATCAAGGAGGCGTTCGACCAGCGCAAAACCGTGCTCCAGGCCGAGCGTGACACCCGGGTCCTCTCCGAGGAGGCCGTCGACGTCACGCTGCCGTGGAACCGGATCCCGCGCGGTGCGCGTCATCCGCTGACCACGATCAGCGAGCGCATCGCCGACGTGTTCGTCGGGATGGGCTGGGAGGTCGCGGAGGGCCCCGAGGTCGAGACCGAGTGGTTCAACTTCGACGCGCTGAACTTCGGCAAGGACCACCCCGCGCGCAGCATGCAGGACACCATGTTCCTGGCGCCCGAGGACTCCGGTCTGGTGCTGCGCACGCACACCTCGCCGGTGCAGATCCGGTCGCTGCTCAACCGCGATCTCCCGCTGTACGTGGTGTGCCCCGGCCGGACGTTCCGCACCGACGACCTGGACGCCACCCACACCCCGGTCTTCCACCAGGTCGAAGGCATCGCGGTCGACAAGGGTCTGACCATGGCACACCTGAAGGGCACGCTGGACGCGTTCGCCCGTGCCATGTTCGGCCCCAGCGCGAAGATCCGGCTGCGCCCGTCGTTCTTCCCGTTCACCGAGCCCTCCGCCGAACCGGACGTCTGGTTCGAGGCGAAGAAGGGCGGCCCCGGCTGGGTCGAGTGGGGCGGCTGCGGCATGGTCAACCCGAACGTGCTGCGCGCGTGCGGCGTCGATCCCGATGTCTATTCGGGTTTCGCGTTCGGCATGGGCATCGAGCGCACCCTGCAATTCCGCAACGGACTGCCCGACATGCGCGACATGGTCGAGGGCGATGTCCGGTTCACCACCGCGTTCGGAACGGAGGCCTGAGCGATGCGAGTTCCGGTCAGTTGGCTCGCCGAACGGCTCGAGCTGCCCGTCTACGACGACGACCTCCCGCTGGCACAACGGTTCGCGGACGCGTTCATCCAGATCGGCCTTGAAGTCGAAGAGGTCATCGAGCTCGGCAAGGTGACCGGCCCGATCGTGGTCGGCCGGGTGCGTGAGATCGAGGAGCTCAAAGAGTTCAAGAAGCCGATCCGGTTCTGCCAGGTGCAGGTCAAGGAAGACCTCGACGAGCCGGACGCGGTGCGCGGCATCGTCTGCGGCGCGAGCAACTTCGCCGAAGGCGACCTGATCGTCGCCGCGCTGCCCGGTGCGGTGCTGCCCGGGGACTTCGCGATCTCGGCGCGCAAGACCTACGGCAGGGTCAGCGACGGCATGATCTGCTCGGTCCGCGAACTCGGCATCGGCGAGGACCACGACGGCATCCTGGTGCTGCCCGCAGGTACCGCCGCGCCCGGCGCGGACGCGGTCGAACTGCTCGAACTCGTCGACTCGGTGATCGACCTGTCCATCACCCCGGACCGCGGCTACTGCTTCTCCGTGCGCGGCCTGGTTCGTGAGCTGGGGTGCGCGCTGAACGTCGGCTTCCGTGACCCGGCCGCCTTCGAGATCCCCGGTGGGGAAGGCGAAGCCTGGCCGGTCAGCATCGAGGACCTGCTGGGCTGTTCGCGGTTCATCGCGCGCCGGGTCACCAACGTGGACCCGACCGCGCCGACGCCGTTGCAGATCAGCCGCAGGCTCGGTCTCGCGGGCATCCGGTCGATCTCGCTCGCGGTCGACATCACCAACTACGTGATGTTGGAGACCGGTCAGCCGCTGCACGCCTACGACGCGTCGAAGCTCCAGGGCAACATCGTGGTGCGGCGCGCCAAGCCCGGCGAGAAACTGACCACTTTGGACGATGTGGAGCGCACGCTCGACCCGGACGACATGGTCGTCTGCGACGACCGTGGCCCGATCGGCCTGGCAGGCGTGATGGGTGGCGCGAGCACCGAGGTGTCCGCGAACACCAGCGACATCCTGCTGGAGGCCGCGACCTGGGAGCCCGCGTCGATCGCGCGTACCGCGCGCAGGCACAAGCTGCCCAGCGAAGCGGCGCGCCGGTTCGAGCGCTACGTCGACCCGGGCGTCAACCCGGCCGCCGCCGAATTGGCCGCGCGCCTGCTCGACCGTTTCGGCGACGGTCGCATCGAACCCGGTCGCACCGACGTTGGCCGTCCGGTGCTGCCCGGTCCGGTGACCATGCCGATCAACCTGCCGGACAAGGTCGCGGGCGTGCCCTACGAGCGCGGCGTGACCACCCGCCGGTTGCAGCAGATCGGCTGCATCATCGAGGTGAGCACCAGCGAGGAGGGCACGCCGCTGGTGACCGCCGTGCCGCCGAGCTGGCGCGCCGACCTCAACCAGCCCGCCGACCTGGTCGAGGAGGTGCTGCGGCTGGAGGGGTACCACACCATCCCGTCCGTGGTGCCGACCGCGCCGGCCGGCCGTGGCCTGACCGCGACCCAGATCCGCGAGCGCACCGTCGCTCGCGCACTGGCCGAGGCCGGTTACGTCGAGGTCATCCCGTTCCCGTTCGTGCCAGCGGACACCTGGGACAAGCTCGGTCTGGCCGACGACGACCCGCGCCGCGACGCGCTGACCGTCCTCAACCCGATCGAGGCGCGCGCCGACCAACTGGCGACCACGCTCCTGCCGGGTCTGCTGGAAACCTTGCAGCGCAACGTGTCCCGTGGTTTCCGCGACATCGCCCTCTACGACATCGGCCAGGTGTCGATCGCCGACGGCCAGCACCCGCCGGTGCCCGAGGTCGGCGTCGCCAAGCGCCCGTCCGAAGCCGAACTCGCGGCCCTCTACGCCGCGCTGCCGCGCCAGCCCAAGCACGTCGGTGTCGTGCTCACCGGCAACCGGCAGCACGCGGGCTGGTGGGGCAAGGCCGAAGCGGCCTCCTGGGCCGACGCGATCCAGGCCGCACGGCTCGTCGCGCAGGTGTGCGGCGTCGAGCTGACCGTGACCAAGGGCGACTACGCCCCCTGGCACCCGGGCCGCTGCGCGGAACTGCACGTCGCCGGTCAGGTCGTCGGGCACGCGGGTGAGCTGCACCCGACGGTGATCGAGGCGCTCGACCTGCCCAAGCGGACCTGCGCCATGGAACTCGACCTGGACGCGATCCCGGTCAATGACAACCGCCCCGCCCCGACCGTGTCCGCGTACCCGCCGGTGCCGTTGGACGTGGCGCTCGTGGTGGACAACGGCGTGCCAGCTGCCGATGTCGAAGAGGCGTTGCGCGCGGGCAGCGGTCCACTGCTGGAACACCTCGAACTGTTCGACGTCTACGCGGGTGAACAGGTCGGCGAAGGCAAGCGTTCGCTCGCGTACGCGCTGCGTTTCCGCGCCCCGGACCGCACCCTCACCACCGAGGAAGCCACCAGGGCGCGCGACGCGGGCATCGAACTCGCGGCGCAACGCTGCAAGGCGGCGCTGCGCGCCTGACACCGGCAGGGCCTCTTTCGTTGCGTCAGGTTCCAGTGATGTAGCGAACCCCGACAAACCGCCTGCCCTCGTGGCAGAATCCGAATTCGGCTGGACACGCGAGGTGACCAGCTGTCGACGAGGGCGGGGGCCGCGTCGACCGGCTGTCCGATCCGGTTGCTCGCCGGTCGGACCGGGGTAGGGGGAGCACTGTGTCGGTCGCGGGCTTATCGAGTCGGCGGCGGCGAATCATCATCATCGCCGCTGTCGTGGTTGTCGTCGTCGTGGTGGTCGCGGCGGTTGTGATCTTCGTGAACAGCGGCAGCAACGCCAGCGGCGCCGACGACGGCGGTGACAACCCGAAGCTGTCCGCGCAGGACGTGGCCACCGAATTCCTCGACGCGCTCGGCCAGGGCGCCGCGTCGCAGGCTGGACCGATCACCGACGATCCGGCCGGCGCGACCGGTGACATCAAAACCGCGTTCGACTCGCTCAAACCGCAGTTGGTCAGCGCGACCGACGTCAAGGTCAGCACCAAGAACAACACCGCGACGGTCACGTACACGCTCACCTGGAACTTCGGCCAGGACCACACCTGGAGCGACCCGAGCAGCTTCGCGATGAAGCAGGACAAGACCGGTACCTGGCTGGTCACCTGGTTGCCCGCGATCCTCGCGCCCAAGCTCCAGCCGGGCGACCAGCTCAAACGCAGCGACTCGACCCAGGCCACGGCACCGACCGTGCTCAGCGGCGACGGCACCCCACTGCTCGCGTCGACCCAGGTGACCGCCGTGACGGTCAACCCGTCGGCGGGCGGTGACATCCAGCAGACCGCAGCGAAGTTGAGTGCCGCGTTGAGCCAGTTCGACTCGACCATCACGACGCAGTCGATCGTGACCCAGGCGGCGTCGGGCAGCAGCTTCGTCCTGGTCAACCTGCGGCAGAGCGACTACGACAAGGTCAAGGCGCAGCTCTCCGGAATGGCAGGCGTCACGTTCCCGGAGAAGACCGAACTGCTCGGGCCGACCAAGAACTTCGCTGCCGCGATCCTGCCGACCATCCGCAACGTCGCCAGCGGCCAGACCACGCAGGGCACCCAGTCCGGGCCGCTGACCGTGTACATCCAGAACGCGGACGGCTCGCCCGGCGACACCGTCTACACGACGGCGGCCCCCGGCTCGACCATCAGTACCGCCACCACGATCAACACGAGCCTGAACATCAGACTCCAGACGGCAGCAGAAGCCGCGCTGAACACGGTGTCGCAGCAGGGCATGGCGGTGATCATCCAGCCGTCCACCGGCAAGATCCTCGCCGTCGCCGACAACGCAGCCGCCAGCTCGGCCAACCTCAACCCGCTGACCGGCCTCTACCCGCCCGGCTCGACGTTCAAGATCGTGACCGCGGCGACCGCGTTGAGCCAGGGCAAGATCACCCCGCAGACCTCGGTCGCCTGCCCGGGCACGACCAGCATCGAAGGCAGGACCATCTCCAACGAGGACAAGTTCGATCTGGGCACGACCTCGATCACCACCGCGTTCGCCAGGTCCTGCAACACGACGTTCTCGCAGGTCGCCACTCAACTCGGCCCGAACGACCTGCCTGCCATGGCAAAGCAGTTCGGCATCGGCGTCGACTACCGGATCCCGAACATCACCACCAACACCGGCCACATCCCCGCCGACGCCGATACGCTCGCGCGCGGCGAGGACGGCTTCGGCCAGGGCCAGGACCAGGTCAGCGTGTTCGCGATGGCCCTGGCCGCCGCCACCGCCGAGCACGGCAGCACCCCGGTGCCGTCGTTGATCGCGGGCCAGACCACCCAGTCCGACACCTCGCCCACATCGATCGGCTCGTCCACCATGTCGTCGCTGAAGACCCTGATGCGCGCGGTGGTCACCTCCGGCACCGCCACCGCCGTCGCGCACGTCAGCCCAGCCGTCTACGGCAAGACCGGCACCGCCCAGTTCGGCGACGGCTCGCATTCGCACGGCTGGTTCGTCGGCTACCAGGGCGACATGGCCTTCGCCTTCCTGGTCGTCGACGGCGGCTCGTCCCTGGCGGCAGTCCAGGTGGCCAACTCCTTCTTCGCGAACGGCGGCTGAACAGCGGTGTGCGTGTCGATGGATCCTCAGCCGATGTGTTTGAGGGCCTCTCGTTTGGACAGTGGAGACAGGCCGGGGTGGTCGGCGACGAACGCGGCCACCCAGTCCGGTCCGATCCGGGCGTGCTGGCGCAGCGCCCAGCCAATGCCCTTGCGCAGGAAGAAATCCGGTTCGCCGATGTTCGCCTCGATCGCGAAGGTGAGCAGGTCGAGGTCGATATCGTCCTTGCGACCGATCTGGCAGATGATCGCGGTGCGCCGTTTCCACAGGTCCGGATCGGTTGCCCAGGTGCGCATCAGCGGCGTGACCTCGTCGGGCGCGGCGTGCAGGATCGGTCCGACCCGGCGAATCGCGACCTCGTCCACGTAGTCCCACCAAGCGCCGCTGGTGATCAACTCCTCGTAGAGCGGCAGCAGATCGGGCCGCTGCCAGCGCGCGTACCCGCGATAACCGGTCAGGTCCACAACCGCGTACCGCTCCTCCCGGAACTCCGCCGTCCGCCACAACACCCGCGCGGCCTGCGTGAACGCGGCGCGGTCGGCGAGTGGAAACGCCGCGAACAGCCTGCCGGTCAGCTTCTTGCGTTCCGGCGCGGCCACCCCCCGGTAGGGCATGGTCGAGTGCATGTAGCTCTGCATCTGCGGCGCCTTGGCCGGGTCGGCCAGTTCGGCGAGCCCGGCGCGCACCGCCGTCACCAGCGGGATCTCGGTCACCAGCGGACGATATTACGTAGCACCGACAATGTCCGGTTGGTCTCGGCCGCTCGTCTTGCGCCAGGCACGGGGCGGCACGCCGTTGGCGCGGTTGAACACCCGCGCGAAGTAGCCGGGATCGGGCAGGCCGACCTTCCTGGCGACCTCGTTGATCGGCAGGTCGGTTTCGGCGAGCAGCTGGCGGGCTTCGACCATGCGGCGCTCGGTGATCCAGTCCAGCACGGTCCGTCCGGTGCGCTTGCGTACCAGCGTGGTCAGGTGACCGGGCGTCATGCCGACGCTCACGGCGACCTCGCGCAGCGAGAGCGGTTCGGCGAAGCGTGTTTCGATCACCTCGAAGACCTCGGCGAGCAGGGGTTCGTCGCTGCGCAGCAGGTCGCCGACCACGTCGGTGGTCAGCCGGGCGACGTCGACGAGCAGCAGCGTCATGTGTGCGAGCACCGCCTGCCGGTATCCGGCGCCGCGTTCGGCGAGTTCCGTTTCCATGGCGCTGATCGTGTTCGACCACATCGGTCGACGCGCGGGCGGCACGTGCAGGCGCAGCAGGCCGCCGGGGACGCCGTGCAGGAACGGGAACAGCAGCGGGTGTGCGCGCCACGACGGCCACGGCGCCCGCGCGTCGCCGCCGAGTGCGGCTGGGTCGAAGAACACCCCGCAGCCTTGGCTGATTGCCGGGAACGTGGTCGGATCGACGACCGCGCCGGGTGCGAGCACGAAGGCGTCCCCGGTGGCTTCGACGTACATCAGCACCGGGAAGTCGTGGATGTGCCGTTTGCCGTGACCGGGTTGAACATCGGCATCGAGTCGCAGCAGCGAGACCGGCGGGGTCTGTGGCGCGGTCCGGTACCGGTAGACCGGCACGCCGGCCAGGTACCCCGCTGCGGTCGCCTCCTGAGGCATGCGACCGAAGATAGTCCTACTTCTACCAACAATCGAGCGATCTTCCTGGCAGATAGGAGAGCAGGATGAACTCCATGACCAAACATCATCCCACTCACGACTACCTGCCCGCCGCTGGCCGCGATGCCTACCTGCCCTTCTACGACCTGCTGACCATCGCCTTCGGCGTCGGCACGGTCCACCGCAACCTGATCGGCCAAGCCAGACTCGGAACGGGACAACGGGTGCTGGAAATCGGTTGCGGCACGGGCAACCTGTCGCTGCGCGCGGCCCGGACGTATCCCGGTGCCGAGGTGCTGGGCACCGATCCGGATCCGCTCGCGCTCGCCCGCGCCGAGCGAAAGATCGGTGGCCGCCAGGGAATCCGCTTCGAACTCGCCTACGCCCAGGAGTTGCCCTACGCCGACGGCTCGTTCGATCGCGTGTTGTCATCGCTGATGTTGCACCACCTCGACGACGAGGCGAAAACGGCGACCCTCACCGAGGTGGCGCGGGTGCTGCGGCCGGGCGGCAGCGTGCACATCGCCGACTTCACCGGGGAGATCCACGGCGCGCACGGATTCCTGTCCCGGCGCATGCGCAAAGCCGGACACGTCGCCGATGACATCCCGAGTTTTCTGCGCGCGGCCGGTCTGGAATCCATTGAAGTGTCGACCCGTCAACACCGCGTCATCGGCGGGGTCGCCTACTACCGCGCCACGGCGCGAGTCCGGTGATCGGACTACCGCATTGCCAAACCCCGTCGTGAATTGGCAGTCTTCCCTCCGTCATGGGAAGGATTTCCCATTCACACCAGGGGGTTCCAGTGAGAAAACGGCTTACCGGCCGGATGTTCCTTGCTGCCATCACAATGTTGGGGCTGGTCACGTTCGCGGCGGGGACGGGCAATGCCGCACCGGCGGATTCCACGTTCGCCTGGTCGAGTCCGAACTACGTACCGGGTGTCGGCACGAGCGCCGCGCCGTCGATGGCACAGTGCGGCCAGACCGCGTACCTGGTATGGAAAGGGGTGTTGACCGACGAGCACCTCTACTACACCAGCTATTCGTCGGCCAGCGGATGGGCTGCGCAGCAACAGATCGTGCTCGGCAACCTGACCGACACGGCGCCCTCGGTGTCGTGCGACAGCTACCCGCTCGGCGGCAGTCTGATGCTGGTCGCCTGGAAGGGGATCGGCACCGACCAGCACGTCTACACCACGAGCGAGAGCGCGGGCGCCGGCCCGAATGCCTGGTCCGCGCCACAACAGGTGGCCGGCGCGCTCACCGACGTCAGCCCGGCGGCGGGCATGGTGCCGACCGACTACATCATTCCGGCCAGCAAGACGGCGAAACCGGCGTTCACCATCCCGCAGGTGCCATACCTGGCCTGGAAGGTCGCGGGCGGGAACGCGATCGACTACACCGCCATGACAAATGGGACCTGGCAGACTCCGGCCCCGGTTCCCGGCGCGTTCACCGATGTCGCGCCGACCATGTCGGCCACCCTGGGCAGCACCTACCAGGCGGACGTGACCTGGAAGGTGGCAGGCACCACCGCCATGCAGTCCTCGGTCTACGACCTGAGCGTCAAGTCGTGGAGCAGGCCCGCCTATGTCGCCGACGGTGGCACCAGCACCGGTGTCTCCACCAGCGACGTCGAGATGGGCAACGCGGCCAACAACGGTGTCACCGCGCCGATCGCGGTCTGGAAAGGAATCGGCGCGGACCGTCGACTCTGGTACTCGACCGACGCGAACCCGCCCAACTGGGCGACGCAGGCATTGTTGCCGAGCGGTGCGACGACCGACGACAACCCGGCCGTCACCCAGTACCGCTACCCGGTGCAGGGCCCGCCCGGCGGGTTCAGCGGCACGGTGGGCGCGGCGATCGTGGCCTGGCGAGTCTCCGATTCGGGTATCGGTTTCAGCGTAGAGACCATTTCCGGCTGACCAGCGCGCTACCGTGCACGACATGAGCGAGCGGGATTACCGCACCGGCAACGTCGAATCCGCGGACGGCACCGAAATTGGCTACCGCGAACTCGGCAGTGGGCCGTCGATCATCGTTGTGCACGGTGGCATGCAGGCCGCGCAGAACTTCATGGGCCTCGGCCGCGCGCTCGCGCCGGACTACACGGTTTACCTGCCGGACCGGCGCGGCCGAGGCACCAGCGGACCGCATGGCGCGGAGTTCGGCATCGCCCGCGAAGTCGAGGACATGCAGGCGCTGGTGGCCGAGACCGGCGCTACACGGATCTTCGGGCTCAGCTCCGGTGCGCTCGTCTCGTTGCGCACCGCGCTGGCCACGCCCGCCTTGACCAAGGTCGCGCTCTACGAACCACCGTTGTCAGTCGACGGTTCGGCGCCGGTCGACTGGGGTCCGCGAGTCGATCGCGAGCTCGCGGCGGGCAAGACGATCCCGGCGTTGATCACGGCGCTGAAGGGCATGGGGACCGAACCGATGTTCGCCCGGATCCCGCGTTTCGTGCTGACCCCGGCATTTTCTCTCGCCATGCGCGCCCAGCGGACCGTGCCCGAGGGCGACATCCCCATCCCGGACCTGGTGCCGACCATCCGGTTCGACCGGCAGCTCTTGCTCGAACTGGCCGACACCGCGCCGGACTACGCCGCCATCACCGCGCGGGTGCTGTTGCTCGGCGGCAGCAAGAGCCCGGCCTACCTGCACACCGCCCTCGACGCACTGTCCTCCGTACTGCCGAACGCGACCCGGACCACGTTCCCCGGTCTCGATCATTCCGGGCCGGACGACAACGGCAATCCGCCGCGCGTCGCTGAGGCGCTGCGCGAGTTCTACGCGCAATAGTCAGCGCCAGAACCGGGTCATCGCCAGCGCGAGCCGCTGCTGCCAGTGCGCGTTGTCGGCTGGCGGATTCGGGTACTGGTCGTAGAGGTTGTCCCAGTCCATCGACCAGGACAGCACGGTTTCCGGGCCGAACTCGTCGGCCAGCGGACCCAGTTCCGGCCGGATCAGCTCGCGGACCAGGTCCGGGTCGGCGTCGGTGTGTTCGGCCAGCAGCATGGCGTCGTAGAGGTCCTTGGCCTGTGGATAGAAGTCGGTGGCCAGCCACTGGAGTTTCCAGGCCAGCGCGAGCGCCGGGGGAGCGGCGAGCACCGGCACGTCCAGCCCGTCGAGCAGGATCAGTTCGGCCGGTATCGGCAACGGCTCGTGGAACACGAGATCCACCTGCACGGTGCCGCGCGGCAATCCGTCCGTCTGGAACGGGAACAGCAAGCGCTTGCCTGCCGCGCGTTCGTAGGTCCAGATGTCCTCAATGGACATGTCCTGAATAGACAGAGCATTGGCACCGACCGCCGCGATCACGCCGTCCAGCAGTTCCTTGGCTTGCCAGCTGCGGATCGACATGGCCGGCGGGGTGACCACGAAATCGAGATCGCCCGGCTCGCGCGCCTTGTCGCCGAAGAGTGCGCGTAACGGCACGCTGCCGCGTAACACCAGCTGATCGGCGAACGGCGTGATCGCGCCCAGCACGGCCAAGATCGCCGTCCACCTTGCGGCGCGCCAGGCCCGTCCGACCGCCGGATCGGCGAAGATCGGATTGCCTGCCTGGTACGCGGCCGGGAACTGCTTGAGCGCCGGATCGAAGTAGCCGCGCTGCCGCACCCCGTCTGCCTCGACCGGCTGATAGGTACTCGGGTAATAGTCCTGCCCCGCGGGCGCGGTGCGCATCTTGTCCTCGCGGTCGGAGTTCCACAGCCCCTGGTGCTCGAGCCAACCCGAGTCGCGGCCGATGTTGCTGTCGTAGGCGACGTACTCCTCCTCGACTTCGAGGATCGGATAGCCGGTTTCGCGCAGCCGGTCCAGCAACACGCCGAGCCAGGCCCGCGCGTTGACACGGCCCTCGCGGTGGCAGCGCTGGGTGACGAAGCGTTCCTGCGCGCCGTCCGGCCGCTGCCTGCGCACGTTGCGGGACAGCCGCGCGTGCAGCGGTTCGAGCAGCGCGGTGAGTTCGACGCGCCGCCTGATGTCGTCGTCGGGCAGCAGCAGCTTCACGTGGTGCTCGAAGTAGCGGCCTTCGACGACATCGTCGTCAGATTGCGGCACGCCTGCGTTGTCCGGCGCGGCCTCCACCTTGAGCCGGTTGCTGGACAGACCGGCGCCGCGCAGCCGATTCGCCCACTCGCGGCCCAGCGCGACCTGCGCGGCGAGCGTGCCGCTGCCGCGCACGGTGAGCATCGGCTGCGACGTGCTGGCACCCCGGTCCAGCACGATGTGGCTGAACTTGAGTCCGTGCTCGGTGGCGAACTCGCGCATCGCGTCGACGCGGTACTCGCCGCCGGTGATGTGCAGCTCGAAATCACCCGATATGTCCGTCACCGGGCAACGATCTCATGGTGATCCGGCTTACCCGACCCGACCGGCGGATTGATTGAGTTTGCACGAGCGTGCATAATCATCCATATGATTCGGGTCGCGGTTGCGGGTGCGAGCGGGTACGCCGGGGGAGAGCTCCTCCGGCTGCTGCTCGGTCACCCCGAAGTGCAGATCGGCGCGTTGACCGCGGGTGGCAACGCAGGCAGCGCGCTGGGGTCGCACCACCCGCACCTCGTCCCGCTCGCCGAGCGCGTGCTCGCCGAGACGACCGCCGCCGAACTGGCCGGGCACGATGTCGTGTTCCTGGCGCTCCCGCACGGTACGTCGGCCGAGATCGCCGCGCAGCTCGACCCGGAAACCCTGATCGTCGACTGCGGCGCTGACCACCGGCTCACCGATCCGGCGGCCTGGAACCGCTGGTACGGCGGCACGCACGCGGGCAGCTGGCCCTACGGCCTGCCCGAACTCCCCGGCGCCCGCGAGGCGCTGACCGGCACCAAGCGGATCGCGGTGCCCGGGTGCTACCCGACCGTGGCCTCCCTCGCGCTGGCTCCCGCGCTCGGCGCGGACCTGATCGAACCCGACGTCGTCGTGGTCGCGGTCAGCGGCACATCGGGCGCGGGCCGCTCGCTCAAACCGAACCTGCTCGGCTCCGAGGTGATGGGTTCGGCGAGCGCGTACGGCGTCGGCGGCGTGCATCGGCATACGCCCGAGATGATCCAGAACCTCACCGCGATCATCGGCAATCCGGTCAGCGTGTCGTTCACGCCGGTTCTCGCGCCGATGCCACGCGGCATCCTCGCCACCTGCTCAGCTCCGGTCAAACCGGGCGTGACCGCCGAGACCGCGCGTGCCGCGTACGCGAAGGCGTTCGCGAACGAACCCTTCCTGCACCTGCTGCCCGAAGGAGTCTGGCCGGCGACCGCCGCCACGCTCGGCGCGAACGCGGTGCACGCCCAGGTCACCGTCGACGCCGAGGCGGGACGCCTGGTCGCGGTCGCCGCGATCGACAACCTCACCAAGGGCACCGCGGGCGGTGCCATCCAGTCGATGAACATCGCCCTCGGATGGCCGGAAACAACCGGCCTGTCAACAGTGGGAGTCGCCCCGTGAGCAGTGAGTCCACAGTAGACCAAAAGGCAGGGGTGACCGCCCCCGCCGGGTTCCGCGCCGCCGGAATCGCCGCCGGTATCAAGGAATCCGGCAACCCCGACCTCACCCTCGTGGTCAACGACGGGCCTCTGACCAGTGCGGCTGGCGTGTTCACCACCAACAAGGTGAAGGCCGCGCCGGTGCTCTGGTCGCAGCAGGTGCTCACCCAGCGCAGCCTGAAAGCGGTCGTGCTCAACTCCGGCGGCGCCAACGCGTGTACCGGCCCCGAAGGCTTCCAGGACACCCATGCGACCGCCGAGAAGGTGGCCGAAGTGCTGAACGTCGGTGCCATCGACGTCGCGGTCTGCTCGACCGGCCTGATCGGCGAGCGGCTCCCGATGCGCGCCGTCCTGTCCGGAGTGGACAAAGCGAACGCCGCGCTGGCGAACGGACCCGAAGCCGACACGGCGGCCGCGACCGCGGTGATGACCACCGACACCCACCCCAAGCAGGCCACCGCCACACACCCGGACGGCTGGTCGGTCGGCGGGTTCGTCAAGGGCGCAGGCATGCTCGCGCCGAACCTGGCCACCATGCTCAGCGTCATCACCACCGACGCCAACCTGACCGGTGATCAGCTCGACGCCGCGCTGCGCGTGGCCACCGCCGCCACGTTCGACCGGCTCGACGTGGACGGCGGCACCTCCACCAACGACACCGTGCTGCTGCTCGCGTCCGGCGCCTCCGGCGTCACGCCGACCGGCGCGGAGTTCACCGCGCTGCTCACCGCCGTCGCCGCCGACCTCGTGCACCAGCTCCAGGCCGATGCCGAGGGCGTGACCAAGGAGGTCGCGATCGTGGTGCGCGGCGCGGCATCCGAGGCCGACGCGGTGCTCATCGGTCGCACGGTGGCGGAAGACAACCTGGTCAAGACCGCGCTGTTCGGCTCCGACCCGAACTGGGGCCGGGTCGCGATGGCCACCGGCCGTTCCGGCGCGACGGTCGACCCGGACCAGCTCGGCATCACCATCAACGGCATCCAGCTGCTCGAAAACGGGCTACCCGCCAAGGATCGCTCCGAAGCCGATCTGAGCGGACGTGAGATCCAGGTGATCATCGACCTCAACGTCGGCGACGCCACGGCGACCATCCTCACCACCGACCTCTCGCACGCCTACGTCGAAGAGAACAGCGCGTACTCGTCATGACCACCCTGGACGCGCTCGACGCGAGCCGCGCGGACGCGGCGGCGAAGGCCGAGGTGCTGGTGGAGGCGCTGCCCTGGCTGGAGCGCTTCCACGGCTCGCTGGTCGTGGTGAAGTACGGCGGCAACGCCATGATCGACGACGACCTCAAGCAGGCGTTCGCGCACGACATGGTGTTCCTGCGCATGGTCGGCCTGAAGCCGGTCGTGGTGCACGGCGGTGGTCCGCAGATCAGCGCCATGCTCGGCAGGCTCGGCATTCCGGGCGAGTTCCGCGGCGGCCTGCGGGTGACCACCCCGGAAACCATGGACATCGTGCGGATGGTCCTGGTCGGTCAGGTCGGTCGCGAGCTCGTCGGCCTGATCAACCAGCACGGCCCGTACGCGGTCGGCATCTCCGGCGAGGACGCGCAGTTGTTCACCGCCGAGCGGCGCGGCGCCGTCATCGACGGCGAAACCGTGGACATCGGCCTGGTCGGAGACGTGGTCGAGGTCAACCCGGACGCGGTGCTGGACATCGTCCGCGCGGGCCGGATCCCGGTCGTGTCGACCGTCGCCCCGGACGCCGATGGCGTCGTGCACAACGTCAACGCGGACACGGCGGCGGGCGCGCTCGCCATCGCGCTCAAGGCCGAAAAGCTGGTCGTGCTGACCGACGTCGAAGGCTTGTACGCGAACTGGCCGGACCGAGGTTCGCTGATCAACCGGCTGACCGCCGCGCAGCTGGCAGAACTTCTGCCGACGCTGACCGCGGGCATGGTGCCCAAGATGGAGGCGTGCCTGCGCGCCGTGCAGGGCGGTGTGCCGAGGGCGCACATCATCGACGGCAGGCTCGCGCACTCCGTGCTGCTGGAAGTGTTCACCAGCGAGGGTATTGGCACCATGGTGTTTCCGGAGGAGGACCAGCAATGATTAAATCCAATGTGGACGGACAGCGACAGTGGCAGTCCGCGCTGATGGACAACTACGGCACCCCCGGCCTCACCCTGGTCCGAGGCGAAGGCAGCAACGTCTGGGACGCGGACGGCAACAAATACCTCGACCTGGTCAGCGGCATCGCGGTCAACGCGCTGGGGCACGCCCACCCGGCCATCGTCGAGGCCGTCACCGCGCAGATCGGGCTGCTCGGCCACACCTCCAACCTCTACGTCAACCAGCCGACCGTCGAACTCGCGCAGGCCCTGCTTGACGTCGCGGGGTTGACCGGCAAGGTCCTGTTCTGCAACTCCGGCGCGGAAGCCAACGAAGCCGCGCTCAAAATGACCCGGCTCACCGGCCGCACCAAGGTCATCGCCTGCGAGGGCGCGTTCCACGGTCGCACCATGGGCTCGTTGACCCTCACCGGCCAGGCACCCAAGCGCACCCCGTTCGAACCGCTCGTGCCCGGCGTCACACACATCCCGTACGGCGACGCCGACGCGCTCAGGTCCGCTGTGGACGGTGAAACGGCGGCCGTGTTCCTGGAACCGGTCATCGGCGAGGGTGGCGTCATCCCCGCCCCCGACGGCTACCTCCAGGCCGCTCGCGACATCACCACCGCCGCAGGCGCGCTGCTGGTGCTCGACGAGGTGCAGACCGGCATCGGCAGGCTCGGCAGCTGGTTCGCCTTCCAGCAGGCAGGCATCGTGCCCGACGTGATCACCCTGGCCAAGGGCCTCGGCGGCGGCCTCCCGCTGGGCGCCGTGATCGGCGTCGGCCCAGCCGGTGACCTGTTCCAGCCCGGCCAGCACGGCACCACCTTCGGCGGCAACCCGATCTGCTGCGCGGCCGGTCTCGCCGTGCTGCGCACCATCGCCGCCGACCAGCTCTGCGAGCACGCCGCCGCCATCGGCAAGGAGATCGCCGCTGGCATCGAAGCCCTGGACCACCCGCTGGTCAGCGGGGTTCGCGGGGCCGGTCTGCTGCTCGGCATCACCCTGCGCGAACCGGTCGCCAAAACCGTCGCGGCGGCAGCCGAAAAAGCCGGTTACCTGATCAATCCGGTCGCCGCCGACGTCATCCGGCTCGCCCCGCCCCTGGTCATCGAGCATGATCAGGCAACCGAGTTCGTCGCGGCCCTGCCCGACGCTCTGAACGCCGTCAAGGAGAACTGACCCATGCCCCGCCACTTTCTCCGCGACGACGACCTGACCCCGGCCGAACAGGCCGAAGTGCTCGACCTCGCGGCGACGCTCAAGGCCGACCCGCTCGGCCACAAACCGTTGGCAGGCAAGGCCGTCGCCGCGATCTTCGAGAAGAACTCCACCCGCACCCGGCTGTCCTTCGACGTCGGCATCGCCCAACTCGGCGGCCACCCGGTCATCGTCGACGGGCGCACCATGCAACTCGGGCGCGAGGAAACCATCGAGGACACCGGCCGGATGCTCTCCCGCTACGTGCACGCGGTCGTCTGGCGGACCTTCGCGCACGCCCGCATCGAGGCGATGGCCTCGGTCGCCGCGATCCCGGTCGTCAACGCGCTCACCGACGAGTACCACCCCTGCCAGGTCCTCGCCGACCTGCAAACCATCAAGGAACGGCGCGGCACGCTCACCGGTCAGACGGTGACCTTCCTCGGCGACGGTGCCAACAACATGGCGCATTCGCTACTGCTCGGTGGCGCCACCGCGGGCATGCACATCCGCATCGCCGCGCCTGCGGGCTTCCAGCCGCTGCCCGGGGTGCTGCGCGACGCGGAGAAGCGCGCTGCCGAAACCGGCGGCAGCGTCGCCCTGCTCACCGACGCGCATGCCGCCGTCGACGGCGCCGACGTGCTCGTCACCGACACCTGGACCTCCATGGGCCAGGAAAACGACGGCCTCGACCGGCTCGGCCCGTTCAAGTCGCTCCAGATCAACCAGGCCCTGCTCGACCGCGCCGTCCCCGACGCGATCGTGCTGCACTGCCTGCCTGCGCACCGCGGCTTCGAGATCACCGACCAGGTCATCGACGGCCCGGCCAGCGCGGTCTGGGACGAGGCCGAGAACCGCCTGCACGCGCAGAAAGCCCTGCTCAGCTGGCTGGTGACCCGGTGACCAGCGCATCGGCGCCGACCAGAGCCGCCCGCCAGGCACGGATCGTCGAACTCGTTTCGAACTTCCCGATCCGCAGCCAGACCGACCTCGCCAAACTGCTCGCCGCCGAAGGCACCGACGTCACCCAGGCCACGCTCTCCCGCGACCTCGACGAACTCGGCGCGGTCAAACTGCGCGGCGCGGACGGTGGCGCCCCGGTCTACGTGATCCCGGACGACGGCAGCCCGATCCGAGGCATCCAGGGCGGCACCTCCCGGCTCGCCAAACTCCTCGCCGAACTGCTCGTGTCCGCCGAAGGCTCGGGCAACCTGATGGTGCTGCGCACCCCGCCCGGGGCCGCGCAGTTCCTGGCCAGCGCCATCGACCGGGCCGCGTTGCACGAGGTCATCGGCACCATCGCGGGCGACGACACGGTCATGGTCATCGCCCGCGAACCACTCAAGGGCGTCGCGCTGGCCACCAAGTTCACCGCCATGGCCGAAGGCCGAACCGTCGACAACCTCCTGGAAAACGAGAATGACTGAGCAGAACGAAACCGGACCGGTCGCACTCTGGGGCGGCAGGTTCGCCTCCGGCCCCGCAGAAGCCATGGCGGCGCTGTCCGCGTCCACCCACTTCGACTGGCGCCTCGCCCCCTACGACATCGCGGGCTCCCGCGCACACGCCAAAGTCCTGCACAACGCGGGCCTGCTCACCGAAGACGAACTCGAAGGCATGCTCGCCGCCCTGGACGTCCTGGAAGCCGACGTGGTCTCCGGCGAGTTCGTCCCCACCGTGGCCGACGAAGACGTGCACACCGCCCTCGAACGCGGCCTGCTCGAACGCGCCGGCACCGAACTCGGCGGCAAACTCCGCGCCGGCCGCTCCCGCAACGACCAGGTCGCCACCCTGTTCCGGATGTGGCTGCGCGAGGCCGTCCGCCGCGTCGCCGAGGGCGTCCTGGACGTCGTCGACGCGCTCATCGACCAGGCCGATGCGCACGAGGGTGCCGTCATGCCCGGCCGCACCCACCTCCAGCACGCCCAGCCCGTCCTGCTCGCCCACCACCTGCTGGCGCACGCCCAGGCCCTGGTCCGCGACGTCGACCGGCTCACCGACTGGGACGTCCGCACCGCGGTCTCGCCCTACGGCTCCGGTGCACTGGCCGGTTCGTCGCTGGGGCTCGACCCCGACGCGGTCGCCAAGGAACTCGGCTTCGACTCGGCCGTCGAGAACTCGATCGACGGCGTCGCCGCCCGCGACTTCGCGGCAGAGGCCGCGTTCGTGCTCGCCATGATCGGCGTCGACCTGTCCAGGATCGCCGAAGAAGTGATCATCTGGACCACCGCCGAATTCGGCTACGCCAAGCTCGACGACGCCTGGTCCACCGGCAGTTCGATCATGCCGCAGAAGAAGAACCCCGACGTGGCCGAACTGACCCGGGGCAAGGCAGGCCGCCTCATCGGCAACCTGTCCGGCCTCCTGGCGACCCTCAAATCCCAGCCGCTCGCCTACAACCGGGACCTCCAAGAGGACAAAGAGCCCCTCTTCGACTCGGTCGAGCAACTGGAACTCCTGCTCCCGGCACTCGCGGGCATGATCGGCACCCTGGTCTTCGACACCGACCGGATGGCCGCCCTCGCCCCGGCAGGCTTCACCCTGGCCACCGACATCGCCGAATGGCTGGTCATCCACGGCGTCCCGTTCCGCGTCGCGCACGAGGCAGCGGGGGAGTGCGTCCGCGTCGCCGAAACCCGCGGCGTCGGCCTGGAAGACCTCACCGACGACGAGTTCGCCAAGGTGCACCCGGCGCTGACCCCCGAGGTGCGTACCGTGCTCACCGTGCACGGCTCCATCGCCTCCCGCGACGCCCACGGCGGCACCGCCCCGGCCCGCGTCGCCCAGCAGACCGACCGCCTGATCGACACCGTCGCGCGCTACCGCGACTGGGCCACCCAGGGATGAGACGGCTGACCCGAGACGAACTGGCGGGCGACTCCCTGGACGTCGCCCGCCAGCTACTCGGCACCGTGCTCCGCGCCGGAGACGTCGCAGTGCGCATCGTCGAGGTCGAGGCGTATCGCGGCTTCAACGATCCCGCCGCGCACAGCTACCGGGGCAAGACCCCGCGCAACGAGGTCATGTTCGGCCCCGCCGGGTTCCTCTACGTGTACTTCGTCTACGGCATGCACTACTGCGCCAACGTCGTCTGCGCCACCGACGGCGTCGCCTCCGCCGTCCTGCTCCGCGCCGGTGAGGTCGTCGACGGCATCGAGACCGCCCGTAGCAGGCGCCCCACCTCGCGTAGCGACAACGAGCTCGCCAAGGGCCCGGCCCGTCTCACCGCCGTGCTCGGCGTCGACCGCTCGGACAACGGCATCGACCTCACCGACCCCGCATCGCCCATCGGCCTCTACGCCGGTGACCCCGTCCCCGACGAGCTGATCCGCACCGGCCCCCGGGTCGGCGTCGCGGTCGCCATGGACGTCCCCTGGCGGTTCTGGGTGGACGGCTCCAAGGCCGTCAGCGGCTACCGGCGCGGCGGCAAACGTCGACTGGGCCCACTCGTGCGCGACAATGCGGTACGTGAGTGAGCACATCCTCGGCGAGCTGACCTGGCGCGGCCTGATCGCGCAATCCACCGATCCGGACGCCCTCCGCAAGGCGATCGACGCGGGTCCGATCACCCTGTACTGCGGGTTCGATCCGACCGCGCCCAGCCTGCACCTCGGCAACCTCGTGCAGATCCTGACCGTGCGGCGATTCCAGAAAGCGGGCAACATCCCGCTCGGCCTGGTCGGCGGCGCCACCGGCCTGATCGGCGACCCCAAGCCGACCGCCGAACGCACCCTCAACGACCTCGACGTGGTCGCGAACTGGGTGCAGCGGATCAGGGAGCAGATCGAGCCGTACCTCGACTTCACCGGCTCCAACGCCGCCAGGATGGTCAACAACCTGGACTGGACCTCGCCGCTGTCCGCGATCGACTTCCTCCGCGACATCGGCAAGCACTTCCGGGTCAACCGCCTGCTCGCCAAGGAAGCCATCAGCGCCCGCCTGAACTCCGACGCGGGCATCAGCTTCACCGAGTTCAGCTACCAGCTGCTCCAGGCCAACGACTTCCTGGAACTGCACAAACGCTACGACTGCGTGCTGCAGACCGGTGGCAGCGACCAGTGGGGCAACCTCACCTCCGGCGTCGACCTGATCCACCGCGCCACCGGCCACTCCGTGCACGCCCTGGCCACCCCGCTGATCACCAAGGCCGACGGCACCAAGTTCGGCAAGACCGAGAGCGGCACCATCTGGCTCGATCCGGCCCTGACCAGTCCGTACGCGTTCTTCCAGTTCTGGGTCAACGCCGACGACCGAGACGTGGACGGCTACCTCAAGGTGTTCACCGAGCTGACCCGCGAACAGATCGACGACCTGGCCAAACAGACCGCGGAACGCCCCGCCGCCCGCGTCGCCCAGCGCACCCTCGCCGAACAGGTGACCGCGCTCGTGCACGGCGAAACCGAGATGCGCAACGCCGTTGCCGCAAGTCAGGCCCTGTTCGGCAGGGGAGACCTGTTCGAGCTCGACGAGGCCACCCTCAACGCCGCCATGGCCGAGGCCCCGAGCGCCACCGCCCAGCTCAGCGACGGGCAAACCATCGTTGACCTGCTGGTTTCCTGCGGATTGGCGGAGAGCAAGAGCGCCGCGCGCCGCGCCATCAAGGAGGGCGGTGCGTACGTCAATAACACAAAGGTTTCCGACGACGCATGGGGGCCAACCGCCTCTGATCTGCTAAAAGGTGGTTGGCTGGTGCTTCGGCGTGGCAAGCGTCACACTGCGGGCGTCAGGATGGTGCGATAGCGTCTTCTTAGGCCCGGTACGGGTGCGCTGACCTGCGGTTACGCGCTGCGCCGGGCCTACAGGGGTGCGATTTGACCTCTGGATGGCCTGCGTGTAAATTTCTTCTTGTCAGCGCGGAACGGGCCGGGAAAGCCGAAAGGCTCCACGGAACGGAGCGGGACACAGCAGGACCAGGGTCGCGAACCAAGCTCCCACGGACGTGGTAGAGTGGGCGATCTGCGAGTCGGAGACCGAGAGGGACCCGGCCACACAGCTTGAAATCTTATGCAGTACGATGGAATGACGCCCCGATCGTTGAGCACTTTCGAGTGTGAGGTGAGGGTGTGCGTGTGTTCTTTGAGAACTCAACAGCGTGCCGATAATGCCAGTAGAGCATTTATGAAATACCTCGTCAGAGGAATTTCTTTGAGCGCATCCTTTGGGATGCTGCCATGGTT
>DASXOJ010000213.1:0-22176 GCA_036494465.1 Pseudonocardiaceae bacterium | reverse complement strand
TGGTGTGCGGCGATTCGAACGTGGTGTCCATGGCGAGCACGTGCACGACGAAGGCCTGGTTCGTGCCGAAGTCGGTGATGTTGCCGAACGCGATGAACGCCATCTGCAGCCCGGTGCTCAGCGCGAGCAGCGCGACAACCGTGCGAATGGTCCCCAACCTAGCCAAAAAGCGCATGGGACGACTATACGGACATGGGTGCGGCCCGGGGACAGGCCGCACCCATGTCGGTCAGGCGGGCTTGAGCAGTTCGTCGAGTTCGGCGAGCTGTTCGGCGGTGGGCTCCCATTCGCCCGCGCCGACGTTGGCGACGACCTGTCCGGCCGAGGTCGCGCCCGCGATCACCGAGGAGCAACCGGGCTGGGCGGCGAGGCCGCCGATGGCGATCTCCAGGATGCTGCGGTCGTACTTCTGACCCCATTCGATCAGCCGCTCGACGATGTCCAGCCGCTCGTCGGTGACCCAGTGCGGCCTGCTCGCCAGCCGGGTGCCGTCCGGGATCTGCTCGCCGCGCCGGATCTTGCCGGTGAGCAGGCCGCTGGCCAGCGGGAAGTACGGCAGCACACCGAGGCCGTAGCGCCGCGCCGCGGGCACGACCTCCTTTTCCACCTCGCGTTCCAGCAGCGACCAGTGGTTCTGCGCGGAGATGAACGGGACGCCGCCGATCTCCTTGGCCACGTGTGCCGCTTCGGCGAGCTGCCAGCCGGAGAAGTTGGAGTGCCCGAGGTAGCGCACCTTGCCTTCGGCGACCAGTTCGCTCAGCGCCGCGATGGTTTCCGCGATCGGGGTCAGCGGGTCCGGGAAGTGCAGCTGGTAGAGGTCGATGTGGTCGGTCCGCAGCCTGCGCAGTGACTGCTCGACCGCGTGCCGGATGTACTTGCGGCCCGCTTTGGCGCCCGCCGACGGGCCGTAGCCCATGTCCGCTTCCTGGAAACCGAACTTGGTGGCCAGCACGACCTTGTCCCTGCGGCCTTCGAGGATCTCGCCGAGGGCGTTCTCGGAGCCGCCGATGTCACCGTAGATGTCCGCGGTGTCGAGCAGCGTGACGCCCGCGTCCAGGGCGGCGTCCACGACCTGACGGGCTCGGTCGTTGTCGATCCGGGCGCCGAAGTTGTTGCAACCCAGACCGACAACGGAAACAAGCAGACCGCTGTTGCCGAGTGTCCGATACCGCACACCGACTCCTTCGTTCGCTGGTGGTAGTTCGTCGCAGTGCGAACGCTACTCCAGCGTCAGGGCAAGCGTCAGATCAGCGGGTGAGCCAGGAAGAACTGCCACATGAGCGCGGTCGCGGAGATTGTTTGCGTGTCGTTTCCTGGTCCATTGTGGATGGTAGCGCCGGGCCAGGTGTGGCCGCCGCCGACGACGCGGTAGTGCTGCACCGAGGAGAACCACGCGCAGCCGGGATAGCTGAACTTGACCACGTCGGTGCCGATGTCGGTGCTGCTCGGGGTGGCCGCGCAGTGGTCGTGGGTGGCCCAGCCGGCCAGCCAGTCCATGATCGCGGGCACTTCCGAGCCCTGCCTGCTGTCGTCGCCCTCGTAGTTGATCACGGTGTCGGCGGTGCCGTGGAACTCGACCAGCGACACCGGTGTGCCCGCGCCGCAGCCCACGGTCGACTGGGGATAGAAGGCGCCGGAGACCATGCCGAACGCGGCGATCCGGTGTTGCAGCTGGCAGGCGAGCAGCGCGGCGAAGCCGCCGCCGTTGGACTTGCCGTCGGCGTAGACGCGCAGCGGGTCGACGCACAGCGTGGACTGGAGCTGGTTGAGCAGATCGCTGACGAACAGCACGTCGTCGACGCCCACCGGCGAGTAGGGCGCGCCCTGGAAGGAGGTCTCGCCCTTGCTGTCGATCATCGCGTCCGGGTAGACGGCGATGGCATGCAGGTCGTCGATGCCGGTGTAGCCCTCGATAGTGGTGCTGGACTCGTTGCGCCCGCCGAAGGTCATGATCACCGGGGTGGGGATGGACGAGTGGTAGTTCGCGGGCAGGTGGATGCGGTAGGTGCGTTGCACGCCACCGGATTCGACGCTCTCGGTGACGGTCTGGCCGACCGGGAGGTTCGGCGCGCGCAGGCAGCCGAAGCTGGGCACCGGGTAGTTGTGGACGGTGTCGGCGGGGGCGGCGCCTGCCGGTAACGCGGTGGCCGCGACCACCACAAGGGCAAGGCAGGCAGCTAATCTGAGTCTCATCAGAGAACCTCGTTGAGGAAGGCGCGCAAACGTTCGCTGCGCGGAGCGTCGAAGAACTCGTCGGGCGGCGCGGTTTCCAGCAGCCTGCCCTTGTCGAGGAAGGCGACCTGGCTGGCGACCTCCCTGGCGAAGCGCATCTCGTGCGTCACCACGATCATCGTCATGCCGCCACCGGCGAGGTCGCGCATGACCGACAGCACGCCCTTGACCAGTTCAGGGTCGAGGGCCGAGGTGGCCTCGTCGAACAGCATCACCTCGGGGTCCATCGCCAGCGCACGGGCGATGGCGACGCGTTGCTGCTGGCCGCCGGAAAGCTGTGCGGGCCTGCGGTCCTGGAACGCGGCGAGGCCGACGGAGGTCAACCGCGCCCTGGCGATCTCCACGGCCTCGTCGCGACCGAGCCCGCGCACCTGACGCAGCGCGAGCGTGACGTTGTCCAGCACGCTGTAGTGCGGGAACAGGTGGAACTTCTGGAATACCATGCCGACCCGGGTGCGGATGCGGTCCACGTCCGCCTTGGGGTCGGTGATCACCTCGGAGCCGATCAGCACCCGGCCGGAATCGGGTTTCTCCAGCAGGTTGGTGCAGCGCAGCAGCGTCGACTTGCCGGAGCCGGACGGGCCGATCACGCAGGTCGTGCCGCCTGCCACGACGAGGTCGATGTCGTGCAGCACCGGCGTGCCGTCGAAGGACTTGCCGATGTGCTCGAACCGCACGGTGGTGCCGGTCATCGTGTGCTCTTTCGTGGAACTGGTCATGCCAGTGCACCTTCCGTCGGAACGGGCACCGGGGGAACTCGGCGGCCGTCGCGCATCCGGCGGTCCCAGGCGTTGACCAGGTAGGTGAGCGGAATGGTCAGCGCCAGGTAGAGCACGCCCGCGGCGACCAACGGCGAGATGGACGCGTTGTTGACCGCGCTGTCCTGGGCGATCGCGAACATCTCACGCTCCCCTGTGGACAGACCGAGCAGGTAGACCAGCGCGGTGCCCTTGATCACCAGGATGAACTGGCCGGTCAACGCGGGCAGGATGCGCCGCAGCCCGACCGGGAACACGACCAGCCGGAAGGTCTTGAAGTGGGACAGACCGAGGCTGCGCGCGGCCTCCACGATGCCCGCGTCGACGCCCTGGAAGCCGGATCGGAAGATCTCCGCCATGTAGGAGGCTTCGACCAGGCCGATGGCGAGCGCGGCGTAGCCGTAGGTCCAGTTGCCGAACACGGTCAGCCCGGCGAGCGGCAGGCCCTGGCCGATCAGGTAGATCGAGAGGATGTGCGGCAGGCCGCGCAGGATGTCCACGTAGACCCGGCACGGGAAACGCACCCAGCGCCGCTCCGACATCAGACCGGCCGCGATGATCAGCCCGATGACCACGCCGATGACGCTGCTCAGCGCGGCCAGCAGCACCGTGTTGAGCAGCCCCTCCTTCAGCAGCGACGGCAGCGTCTGGAGGATCATCGGCCAGTTGAAGAAGGTGTCCCAGAACTTGCTCATCGTTGCTTCATCCCGGGATAGGCGTCCAGCATGCCCTGCGGGATCTTCAGGCTCGGCGCGTTCCACTTGGCGAACAGCTTCGTGTACGTGCCGTCCTTGATGACCGCCGCCAGCGCGGTGTTCATCGCCTTGAGCAGCGCCTGCTTGTCCGGCGCGACCGGGAAGGCCGACTCGCCGCTGTTGATCTGCTGCGTCGCGGTGAAGTCCGGGTGCGAGGTGAGCAGCTGCGAGGTGGTGGCGACGCCGGTGAACAATCCGTCGACCTGGCCCGCCTCAAGGGCGTTGGCGCTGGCCGCGATGTTCGGGAACTGCTTGACGGTGACGCCCTTGGCCATCTGTTGCAGGATCGGGATCAGCGAACTGCCGGTGGTGATCGCGACGGTCTTGGTGCCCGCGCCCTGCACGGTGTCGATCTTCGCGCTCTTGCGCGAGATCAGCTGCGCCTCGGAGTACTCGACCGCGGTCGTGAAGTCGACGACCTTCTGCCGGGCCGGGGTGATCAGCGTGTCGAACGCGGCCGAGTCGTAGGTGTGGTTGCGGACGTTGGGCAGCATGCTGTCGAAGTCGGTGGAGACGTAGCTCGGGGTGAGGTTCATCTTGGCCGCCATGGCCGTGGTGAGGTCGATCAGGAACCCGGCCGGTTTGCCGTCCTGCACGAAGGAGGCCGGTTTGTCGTCGGAGCGGAACGCGAACTTGATCTGGCCCGGGGTGATGGTGCCGAGTTGGTTGTTCGAGCTTGCTGTGTTGCCTGAATTGGGGGAAGTGGCGCCGCCGCACGCGGTCAGCGACAACGCTGCCACGATCGCGATGGTCGCCACACCGAAACAACGTCGGATCAGTGTGGCGGTCATGATGATCTTCTCCTAGCGAGCGGGTGGGATAACCGGGTTGGCGTGTTCGCGCGGTGCAAGCGCGACCATGCCGTCGATGAACTCGGCGATGCGCTCTGCTGCGGTACGCACGAGCCGTTCACCAATGTCCACAGTGGCCGCCCGGCCGTCGCCGAGGTTGCCGGCGGCCGAGAGGGTGTCGTAGTCCTGCGGGAAGTGGATGCCGGGATGGGACCGGCTCAGGCGTCCGGCCGGGCTGAGGTCGTCGAGCTCGGTACTGCCCTTGGTCAGCCGGTCGGCGATGACGAGTTCCTTGTCCACGAACATGGCCTGCGCCGTCTCGATCTCACTACTGTGCCCGGCGATCTTGCTCGCCGAGAACTGCTTGCTCAGATCGGAAACCACCGCGGTGACCCCGCTCCACGCGATGTGCAGGTCGGTGAATTCGTTGCGCAGCACGGTGACCGCGACCTCGACGGCCGCGTTGTTGCCACCGTGCCCGGTCAGCACGTACACCTTGCGCCAGCCGTGCCGGTACAGGCTGCCGACCAGATCGTGGATCACCGCCTGCAACGTGAGCGGCGAGAGCGTCAAGGTGCCGGGAAACGCCATGTGGTGACCGGACACGCCGACCGGGATCGTCGGCGCGACAACGACTTTCGGGCTCAGCCGCTCGGCGACGAGATCGGCGACCACCTCGGCCCGGGTGGTGTCGGTGCGCTGCACGAGGCCGTGACCGTGCTGTTCGCACGCGCCGAGCGGAACGATCGCGACCGGCGCGTTTTCGCGCAGTTCGGCGACCTCCGGCCAGGTCAGGTCGGCGAGCCGGTGTGTTCGCGGGGTCACTGCTGTTGTCCCTTCGCGGTGCTGTCGCGCAGTTCGGTGAGGTGCTGCCTGGTCAGGTCGGCCGCGGCCACCGGGTCGTTGTCCCGGACCGCCGCGAAGATCGCCCTGTGCTGGTCGTGGTCCCGGGAGCGATCGTGGATCATCTTGCGCAGGACGCGTTGTTCCCTGCGCCGCACGGCAAGCAGTGAGTCGACGACCTCGAACAGCACCGGGTTGCCGGACGCGCTGGCCAGTTCCCGGTGGAAGTTGAGCCGCAGACCGGGTTTGACGTCCCTCTGCAACGCGGTGTCCACAGCGAACTCCAGCTTGACCAACTGTTCGGGGGTCCGGTGTTCGGCGGCCAGCGCGGCGATGCTGGGTTCGATCGCCAGCCGCGCCTCGATCAGGTAGAGGATCTGCTCGTCCTCGATGGGCGCGGAGTTCGGGTTGGGCATCAGCGTGCGCAGCACGCCTGCCCCCACGTAGACGCCGGAACCGTGCTTGAGCTGTACGGCGTCGGTTGCCTGCAACCGGCGCAGCGCCTCCCGCATGGTCGGCGGCGTGACCCCGAACCGCACGGCGAGGTTCCGCACGGTCGGCAACGGGTCGCCGGGAACGAGGTGTTCCTCGGCGATCAGGTCGAGCAGGCCGTCCGCGAGCCGTTCGGACAGGCTCACCTGCCGCTGCTCGCCGTCCGGTCCGGTCATCAACGCCTCCAGCTGCCGTTTGACTAATTGACTAAATCACTTGATCTGTCGAGTCGTCAAGACCTGCGGATTGTCGTCGACAACAAGCGCATTATTCGCGCGCTTCACGTCGACGAGACGCCCTAGAGTCCGTGTAATGGATCTGAGCGACGTCGCCGTGCCGCACACCCTCGCCAACCTGAAATCCCTGCTGCCCCCGCCGCCCGCGCGCATTCTCGAAGTCGGTTGCGGGCGTGGCGCGCTGGCCGCCGCGCTGGCCGAGCTGGGCTACGACGTGACCGGTGTGGACCGCGGCGCGGACGTGGCGGCGGCAGCCCGGGAGCGCGGAGTACGGGTGATCGAGGCCGACGTGCACGACGTGTCCGGCGAGTACGACGTCGTGCTGTTCACCCGCGCCCTGCACCACGCCGAGGAACTCGACGGCATCCTCACGCACACCCGGTCGCTGCTCGCGCCGAACGGGCAGCTGATCATCGAGGAGTTCGCCTGGGAACGGGTGGACCAGGCAGCTGCCGATTTCCTCTACGACAGCCAGGCACTGCTGGTCGCCACCGGCGTGCTCGACCACGAACCCCCGGCCGACGACCTGCTCGCCACCTGGGTCACCGGTCACGAGCGCCTGCACCAGGGCGCGGCCATGCTCGCCGCGCTGAAACGCGCGGGCTCCGATCTGACCACGGTGGACACCGACATGGTGTGGCGGCTGATCGACGGGCGCGGCGGCGCCTGGACCGAACCGGCCACGCACGCCGCCGACGCGCTGAACGCGATCCGCCGATCGGAGCTGCGCCGGATCGCGGCAGGCACGCTGCCCTCGGTCGGGCTGCTCGCGTCCGTTCGCCGGTAGTCAGATCACGCGTTCGTTGCCGCCGTCGACCGGGATCTGCGCGCCGGTCGTGCAGCCGAACGTGTCCGAACACAGCTCCGCGACCAGTTTGCCGACGCCCGCGCTGCGCACCTCGGTGCGCAGCAGGTTGCGCCGCTTGTACTCGTCGACGGTGAGGCCGTAGTGGCCGGCGCGCTGGTTCAGCACGTCCTCGGTCCACAGCCCGGTGTCGAACACCGCGTCCGGATGCACCACGTTCACCCTGATCCGGTCGGCCGCCCATTCCAGCGCGGCGACCCGCGCCAACTGGGTGACCGCCGCCTTGGACGCCGAGTACGCGGCCGCACCCGGCCCTGGTGCTGGCACGTTCTTGGACGCGATCACGACCACCCGGCCGCCGCATGGCGCGAGCGCCAGGAACGGGTGCGCCGCGCTGAACAGGGCGGCGATGGCGTCGGTGTTCACCGCCATGGTCCGTTGCCAGGCAACGGGATCCAGCGCGGCGATCGGCATGTTGCCGGGGAACACGCCTGCCGACGGCACGATCATGTCGATGCCGCCGAACCGGTCGACGCCTGCCGCGATCGCTTCGGCCATGGCGGCCTGGTCGGTCACGTCGACCGCGAGGCCCAGGTAGTCGGCGCGGCTTTCGGTCGCGGTGAGGTCGAGGCCGATCACGCTGGCACCCTTGGCGCGCAACGCATCGGCGCATGCCAGACCGATCCCGGACGCCGCCCCGGTGACCAGCGCGACCTCCCCGGTGAACTCCCCCGCCGACCCGCCGCGCCGCAGTTTCGCCTGTTCCAGTTCCCAGTATTCGACCTCGAACAGTTCGGCGGCCGACAGCGCCCGGTACCCGCCGAGCAGTTGGCCACGCTCGATGATCTCGATGGTGTGGCCGTAGATGTCGGCGACCACATCCGCGTCGGTGGCGCGTTTGCCCACGGTCAGCATGCCGAACGCGGGATCGAGCAGGATGCGCGGCGCCGGGTCGAGCATGGTCAGCCCGGGTTGGGCGTGCTCCGCGAAATAGGCGCGATAGCGGTCCGCGTAGCCTGCGATGTCGGTGCCGAGCAGCGGCAGTCGTTTGGTGCGGATGACGTGATCCGGTGTTGCCGGGCCTTGTGCCGCGATGACGGCGAGGTCGGACCGGTTTGTGAAGTCGAGGACGACCGGGTCCGCGTGCCGCGACACGATCATCGGGCGGCCGGCCGTGTCCGAGATTTCCTTGCGCAGCGCGGCGATCTGCTTCGGTTCGACGATCGGCTCGGCGATGCCGGTCCGGGTTGGCCGATGTTCGGCGAGGAACTCTTCGGCCATCGTGACCAGCTCGATGTGCCGGTCGTACGCCTCACGCACGTCCGCGCCGAAAGTGAACAGGCCGTGATTGCGCAGCACCATGCCGATGGTGTTCTCGTTGGCCTGCTCCGGATACAACCGCGCCGCGACCTTCGCCAGCCCGAAACCCGGCATCACATACGGGATCACCACGACGCGGTCGCCGAACACCTCGGCGACGCGCGGCTTCTCCAGGTTGGTGAGGGTGAGGATGGCGTCGGCATGACTGTGCAGCACCGCCGGTTGGGGCAGCACCGCGTGCAGCAGGGTTTCCACGCTCGGATCCGGGGCGCTCGCGTCGAGCAACGCGCAGCGCAGTTCGTTCATCATCGCGCTGTCCGGCAGGCTCTCGACAGTCAGCAGTTCGTGCAACCGGTTGAGCCGCAACGGCGCGAACCCCGGTCGCTCGATGCTGGCCAGGTCCCAGCCGCTCCCCTTGACGTAGAGGGTCTCGACCGGCGCGCCGGTGATGTCCGTGCTGGTGACCTTCACCGAGGTGTTGCCGCCGCCGTGCAGCACCAGGTCCGGCTCGCTGCCGAGCAGCCGCGAACCGTGGACGCAGGCGTCGAGCGGGTCGGCCGGCGCGTCAGCCCAGCGGTTTTCCATGGATGATCCGTTCGTCGGTGATGATCGCGGTGACCAGGTCGGCCGGGGTGACGTCGAAGGCGTAGTTGAGCGCGTTCTTCTTGCCAGGGCCCACGATTTCGGCTGGGTCGCGGATCTCGATCTCGACGTGCTCGCCGTCGGACGTGGCCAGGTCGATCGTCGACTCGGGGGCGGCGACGATGAACGGGATGCCCGCACGCGCGGCGGCGAGCGCGAGCGGGTAGGTGCCGATCTTGTTGACCACATCGCCGTTCGCGGCGATCCGGTCCGCGCCGACCACCACCGCGTCCGCCCGTCCGCGCGCGATCACGCTGGCACCGGCCGAATCCACCACTACCGTGTGCGGAATGCCCTGCTGCTCCAGCTCCCACGCGGTCAGCCGCAGGCCCTGCAACAGCGGCCGGGTCTCGTCGACGTAGACATGGGTGAGCGCGTCGGTTTCCCAGAGCGCGCGCACGATGCCGAGCGCGGTCCCCCATTCGACACAGGCAAGGGCACCCGCGTTGCAGTGCGTCTGCACGTTGACCGGGTGCCCGATCCGTTCGACGAGCCATTGCGCGCCGCGAAAGGCGAGCTCGCGGTTGCGCCGGATGTCCTCGGTCAGGATGAACAGGGCTTCAGCGAGCGCCGCGTCCGCGCCCTCGTCGGCCTTGCCGAGCACCCGATCGACGCCCCAGGCCAGGTTCACGGCGGTTGGCCGCGCCGCGCGCAGCCGGGCCGCGTCCGCGCGGACGTCGCCACCTCGTTGGGCGAGCAGCGCGACACCGAGCGCACCGGCAACGCCGAGCGCGGGCGCGCCACGGATCGCGAGCCGTTTGATCGCGTCGATCAATTGGTCGACGGTATCGATGTCGAGGGTGGTCAGCGTGTCCGGCAACCGGGTCTGGTCGATCGCGATGATCCGGCCGTCGACCCAATCGATCGTGCGCATGCCTCCAGCTAACGGCAATCAGCCGCCTGTCACCAGTCCCACCGCTGCCCGGATCGCTGTGATGAACCGCTCGGGCGCGAACGCTTCCTGGTCGGTGAGCACGAGCCGCGCGGCCATCTCGAACAGCGCGACGACGGTCTGCGCGACGATGTCGGGCGCGAGCCCTTCCGGTGCGTGTACCGCGCGCAGCAGCGGTCCGACCAGCTTCTCGGTTCTGCGCAGCACGACCGCGCGGGCGTGTTCGCGGGCGTCGTGGAACTCGGGCGGCATGTCCGCCATCGGCATCACGATGCAGTGCCAGCGGTCCGGCGTGACGCGCACGACGCGCAGGAAGTCGGCGAGCACCTGGCCCGGATCGGTGATCCGGTCGGGCAGGATCGCCAGCAGCTGCGCGAGCCCCTGCTCGTGTTCACGGCGCAGCAGCGCGGTGAGCAGCTCGGTCCGGCTGGCGAACAGGCCATAGACCACGGGTTTGGTCACGCCGACCCGGTCGGCGACGGCATCCATGGTGACCGCGCGCTGGCCTTGGGTGGCGACCAGGTGCAGGGCGGCGTCGAGTAGTTCGGTGCGACGCTGCTCGGCCGGCACTCGGGGCGCGTAGGCACGCCGCTTTTTGGATTGCATCTGCCGGGTTTCCATCGGACCTCCCCCTGGACAAAGCTACGCCACCGTAGCATATTGCTACGTGGGAGTAGTAATTGGAGGGATCATGAGAGAACGCGAGCGGTCGGGGCAGCCGAGGGGCCTGGCCCGACCGCTGGACCACGGTTTCTTCGGACCCGGCTCACCGACCTGGAAGGTGTGGACCGCGCCGACCGCGCTGATCGGTTTCCAGCGCGCCGTCGTGCTCGAACACTTCGACCCGTTCCTGACCGCAGCAGTTGCCGACCAGCGCGGCATCTACACCGACCCGGTCGGCAGGCTGGACCGCACGCTCGCCTACTTCCTCACCGTGGCCGTGGCTGACGGACGCACCGCGATCCAGGCGTCCGAGTTCCTCATGCGGGTGCACGCCGCCGCGACCGGTATCGAACCGATCAGCGGCAAGCGCTACAGCGCCAACAACCCTGCCTCGCAACTGTGGATCCACGTGACCGGCTGGCACTCGGTGCTCACGTGCTACGAGCGCTACGGACCCGGTCCGCTCTCCCCCGCCGAGGAACGCCGCTACTGGGCGGAATCCGTGATCGCCGCCGAGTTGCAGACCTGCAAACCGTCGGACGTGCCCACGTCGCGCGAGCAGGTGCGCGAGTACTTCGCCGAGGTCCGGCCGACGTTGTGCACGTCGGAACGCGCCAACGAGGGCATGCACTACCTGCTCCGCACGCCCCATAACGCCAGATTGTGGGCGATGAGCCGATTGATGGCGCCCGCCACGATCGCGACCCTGCCACGCTGGATGCGCGAACTCGGCGGGTTCGACCAGCCCGCTGTGCTGGATCGCGCGGTGTTGCCGCTGGCCAGGGCCGCTATGCGCGCCGCCCAGTCGCCCCGCGTCAAGCTCGCCGTGCTGGCCAGGACGCTGCCGGAAACGCGCAGAATGCTGCGCAACCACGTCTACGGCGGTGCCCCGGAAAACCCGGAAACGATCACCCCGGCACAGGCCAGAACCAGGTACGGCAGGGCAGTGCAATCAGCCTGATCGGTGACACTGTTCGAAAAGTGACGTACTTGCCAACCAGTCGATGACGATCGGGTAGACAATGTGCCCGATGGAACCGGCGAGCCAGACTCCCAGTGGAGCAGACGACAGAGTACGGGCGCGTCCCTACATGGGGATGCGAGGCGTGCGGCCGACCATGCTGCCCGCTGCCCGGTTCCAGGTCGGCGAGCTGCTCGGCCGCGGCATGCACACCGAGGTCTACAGCGCGCAGGACCGGTTGCTGCGACGCTCGGTCGCGGTGAAGGTCTTCCCGGTCAACCCCGACCCGGTGGCGTGCCGCCGGATCGCGGACGAGGCCCGCGCGCTGGACCGGCTGCGCCACCGCGGCCTGGTGTCGGTGTTCGACGGCGGGCTGCACCGCAGCAGGCCCTACCTGGTCATGCAGCTCGTGCGCGGCCCGAGCCTGCACTCCTACCTGCGCACCGGTGCGATGGACACCCCGCAGGTAGTCGCCATGGGCGCGTTCCTCTCCGACGCGCTCGCGCACGTGCACCGGCACGGCGTCGTGCACCGCGACATCAAGCCGTCCAACATCCTGCTGGACCGGCACGGCATGCCCTACCTCGGCGACTTCGGCATCGCGCTGCTCCCCGAGCAGGACCGGCTGACCAGCGTCGACGAGATCATCGGCACGCCCGCCTACCTCGCCCCCGAGCAGGTACGCGGCGGCGAGCTCAAGCCCGCCGTGGACATCTACGCGCTCGGCCTGGTGCTGATCGAGTGCATCACCGGCGAACGCGAGTACTCCGACCCGAACAAGATCACCGCGGCGATCACCCGGCTCAAGCGCCCGCCGCGCATCCCGTCCGGCCTGCCGGTGCGCTTCGCCCGGCTGCTGCGCGCGATGACCGCGGAGGACCCAGACCGGCGCCCGCCCGCGTCGGTGTGCCGGACCACGCTGGAAGTGATCGGCCACAACATCGCCACCACCGACCCGGAGGCGCTGACCCGCCCGCTGCGCGCCAGCGACCTGCTGAACACCCCGCCCGCGCCGGAGCCCGAGCGGGGTGGCAGGCACCGCCAAGCGGATTAACCGATGGCTGCCGCGTACAGGTACCAGGTCGAGTGCGGCAGCCACTGCTCCAGCCACCGCCAGTCCGTGTTCGGCCCGGTCTCGGCGAGGCCCGGATCCCACTGGATGCCGCTGCCGTCGATCGCGCGCCCGGTGATGCCGTTGACGATCCCGCCCGCCGACCGCAGCCAGCGCCACGAACCGGGCTGGCTCTCGTCGAAGTACTCCAGGTACAGCGGATTCTCCCGGCCGGGGCCCTCCATCATGCACACGTTGAACGGGTTCACGCCGACGATCCAGTTGAGCTGGTTCTGCGCGTAGCTCAACAGCTGACTCGCCAGCCCTTTGTCGGTGCTGACCCGCGCGACCATCCGCGCCGCGGTCGCCAGTGAGGCCAGCCGCGCGTTCTCGCCCTGCCACCACTGGTCCTGCGAACGCGGGGTCACGTTGTGCGGGAAGAAGAATCCGCTGTACCGCTTGCCGGTCGCGTCCTGCACCAGTTGCCGCGCATAGCCGAACGGGTTGCGCACCTCGCGGGTGATCGCCAGTTCGAACCGCATCGCCTTGGTCAACGTGGCCAGCACGCTCGCCTTCATGGCGGGCGCGGCGATGTCCAGGTAGTTGATCAGGCTGACCACCGGCAAACCGGCGTCGGAGGGGTGGAAGAACGGCCGGTCCACGTCGTCCGCGCGCCAGTAGTTCTGGTAGGTCTTCCAGGTCACCAGCCGGTTCACCAGGTTCTGCGCGCGGGTGTCCGCCGCCTGCTGGTAGGTCGCGTTCTTGGTGGCCTTGAACAGTTCGGTCGCCGCGAGCAGCGCGTTGTAGTCGTCGAGGATGTTCTCTTTGCCGTCGTTGGTCATCTTGACGTTGTTGACCTGGAGGAACGCGAACGCGTCTGCGGCGGCGGCGAGGTATTCGGCGCTGGTGTAGTCACCGGAAACCGGATAGGTGCTGGCACGGGCGAGCGCGGCGATGGCCAGCCCGCCGCCCTCGCGGTAGTCGACCTGGTGCGTGCTCAGCTTCCGCTGCGTTGGGTCGACGCCCAGGTCGTCGGCCTCGGGCTGGCTGACGGATCCGTAGAACGACCCGCCCTGCACGTGCACCCTGGTCAGGAAGTCCGCGCCGAACAGGCCCTCGTCCAGGGTCCAGCTCAGCAGCGAGGTCAGGTTCTGGTCGTTGCGCGCGGCCAGTTCGTCATAGGCGCGCAGCAAAACCCACGCGGTCAGCGGGATGGACAGCGTGTTGAAGTAGGAGACGTCGGAGAGCTGGGTGAAGTGCTTGCCCCAGTCGGCCGCCGCGTCGTACCAGCCGCCGTGCGCGTCGAAGCGCGCGGTGGTGCTGCCCGAAACCGGCAGGTTGCGGTCGAACTTGTCATACTGGCCGGAGGACCGGGAATCCTTGAAGTAGTGCACCATGTGCGAGAGCGCGCGGCGTTCCAGCACGTCCTGCTCGATCCAGAACGGCACCGATGCGGTAGCGACGCCCGCACCGGGTAACTGGACGACGTAGCGACCGGCCTTGGTCAACCCGGAGAAGTCCGCGACCCAGTACTGCGTTGGCACAACCGGGAAACTGCTCGCCACCCAGTCCTGGACCTGTCCCTGGTAGCGCGCGACACCCTGGTAGGCGACGGCGCCGATGTTGGCGTCCAGCACCTGGAACGGCCGCACCGGACCGAGCGCGTGGGTGTCCGCGATGACGGCCTGCTTGGGCCCGTTGAGCTCGTAGCCGACGTTGTTGGCCAGCACCTGCGCCACCGTTCCCGGTGCGTGCCCGGCATCGGCAGCGGCGGCACTACCCGGAAAAGCCACGCCGCTGGCCAGGCCGGCACCGACCGCGGCCGAACCGATCAGGAAGTTCCGTCGAGAGGGGCTGGGCTTGGCCGCAGGATCAGGCAGAGCGGGCTCGGACGCCACGTCGGTCTCCTTCGCGATGCGCGAAAATCGTTAGGAAGTCTTCCTTCCTAACTCGACCCGAGGCTAACCGAGGCCAACCCGCGAACACAACCCCCGACTCAGCCCAGCAGCTCCGCCAAACGATCCAGCAAGGGCCGCTGACCAGCCACGATCTTCTCGGCGGCAGTGGCAAGGTCGAACCAGTCCGCGCGGTCGATCTCCGGGAACTCCTTGACCTTCCCCGACCCGCGCGGCCACTCCATCTCGAACGTCCCCGGCACCACCAGCGCCGGATCGAGGTCACCGGCCAGCGCCCACGCGGTCACCACCTTGCCGCCGGACTGCTTGACCTCGCCCAACTCGACCAGCTCGCCATCGGGCACCGGCAAACCGAGCTCCTCCTGGAACTCCCGCCGCGCCGCACTCGCCGCGTCCTCCCCCGGTTCACACTCCCCCTTGGGAATGGACCAGGCGGCGGCATCCTTGCGTGCCCAGAACGGACCACCCATGTGTCCCAGCAGAACATGAACTCCGTCAGCGGACGTGCGGTACAACACGATCCCGGCACTGCGCTTGGCTACCACCCGGTCATCCTGCCACCGCACCGAACAAGCCGCTGCCCAGGTAGTCCGCCGGCCCGGAAATGCCCGGTAGCGCGAAGAAGTAGCCGCCGCCGGCCGGCTGGATGTAGTCGACCAGCGGCTCACCCGCCAACCTGGTCTGCACCTCCTGGAACTGCCGCAGCACGTTCTGCTGGTAGCAACAGAACACCAGGCCGACATCGAGATTCCCGTCGCTGTCCAGGCCCCGGTCGTAGTTGTACCCCCGGCGCAGAATCTGCTGCGCGGACGTCGCCGGAGTGCGCGGATTCGCCAACCGGATGTGCGCGTCCATCGGAATCGTCAACCCCATCGGGTCGGCGCCGTAATTCGGCAGGTCGGACTCGTCCGAGCCGTCCAGCGGCGCACCGGTGTCCCGCCGCCTGCCGATCATCGTCTCCTGCTCGTGCAGCGATACCCGATCCCAGAACTCCACCAGCATCCTGATGATCCGCACCACCTGGTACGACCCGCCGCGCGCCCAGCCCGGCTCGCCGTTTCCCGCCCACACCAACGCATCGAGCGCGTTCGAATCGCCCACGTCCGGATTCGCGATCCCGTCCTTGAACCCGAGCTGATTGCGCGGCGTGCCACTCGGTCGCGGCGCCGCGTGAAACCCGTCGATCTTCCACACCGGCTGCATGGCAGCGCGCGTGTGCTTGGCAATATCGCGCACCGCATGCATAACGGTGTCCCGCGAATCCGCGCAAACCTGGAGGCTGATATCGCCGTGCAACTCGGTCGAATTCGCCACATTGTCGTCCGGAAACACCGGCATGGCGACCAGATGCGCCGGTTTCTGCCCAGCAAGGCCATACCGATCGTCGAACAGACTGGCCCCGACCCCCACCGTCACGGTCAGCCCATCCGCAGGCACCACCGGCCCCAGCGTCTCACTGTCCGTCGGCGGAGAAGCGACGCTCGTAGCGTCCGGCATCCCGCCGGTAGTCAGAAACTTCACCCGATCAGTAAGAGTCTGAAACAACTCCCGCAACGCAGCCCGATCGTCGGCGATCGCGTTGAACGAAAGAAAAGCAGCCGCCTCCTGCTGCGGCGTCACGATCCCCGCCTGATTCGCTCCCGCATAAGGAATGACCCGAGGCCCCGTCGACTCGGCCGCCGCGATCCCGCCTGCCACCGCCGCCGACCCCAGCACCCCGGCAGCCGCCCCGCGCAGAAACGCCCGCCGCCCGACACCGCTCATCCGGACGTCCTCGGCGCCAGCAGATCGGGAACCTGCGCCAACTCCTCCAGCAGCCCGCCGAGCTGCCCGTCCAGCCGCTCATGCGATTCGTGGGTGAGCAAGGCACGTTGTACCGCCGCCAGATCCGTGTCGATCGTGCGCAGCAGGCCCGGATCGCGCGGCGTGATCAACGGCGTCAACGCACGCAGCACCTCCGCAGTGCCCTGCGTGTTCGCGTACAACGTGTCCAGCGTGCTGCCGCTGCCGTAGTCCGCATCGCCGGTCAACTGGAACTGCATGGCGTTCTCCAGGATCTCGTGCGCGCGCAGCGGCAGGTCGCCCGGATCGATCTCCTCACTGGGAAAGTCCGCGACCAGCCCGTTCACCGAGTCCACCAGCCCGTGCGCCAGCGCTGCCGCATTGGCACCGCCATGCCACAGCGCGAACTCCAACGCGTGAAACCCGGTCCAGTCATCGCCACCGGAGCGTCCATCGATCGCGTCGTCGAAATCCCCGAACGAGTTGTAGGCAGCGCCCAGTCGCTCGTAATCCAGATGCGCGGTAAGCCAGTCGGCCTTGGCGGTCGCCGTGTCGCCCCGATCGACATCACCGGCAAGCTGCTGGCAGGCAGCGAGCAGACCAGGCAACTGCCCGCCCACCCAGCTCCGGAAGACGTTGACCGGCCCGGTCATCGCCAGGTCCGGCAACGGCACGAACCCCGCTACCGCCCCGGTCGTCTGCCCGGTGACGGTGATCGGATCCGAGGTCCGCACCGTGCCATCCGTGAACACACAGCGCAGCGCATAGCTGCCCGCGCCGAGCGTCGTCGTCAACGGCAACGTCCTGCCCGGCGTGAGCGACGGAATCTCCGCGTACACCCGGTCTCCGGAATCGATCACGTAGATCGCGGCGAACGCGTTGGCATCATTGGCAACCGTCAACGCGACCGGTCCAGCCGTGAGCTCAGGCAACGTGCCACAGCCCGACGCACTGATCCGCACGCTCGACGCGTCCGGAGTCGCGCCGAGCAGTGCGGTGGCCAGTACGACGACGCCCAACAGCAATCGCCGCATCCGCGTTCGTCAGTTCCAGATGTCGGTGATCGGGGTGGCACCGGAGCTGCTGCCGACCTCGCTCACACCGTAGATCTGCTCCAGCGTGGCGAGCAGGTTGTAGTGGTTGACGTTCTCGCTGTACTTGCCCGGCTTCACCGGCTGTCCCACGATCAGCGTCGGGATCTGGTTGCTCTCGGTGTAGTCGTCCTCGTCCCAGGTTACGATCAGCAGGCTGTTGTTGGCCTGCGCCCAGGTCGCGTACGCCGAGAGGTTCTTGTTCAGCCAGGTGTCGGCCTGCGTGATGGTGCCGTCGTGCATGTCGTCGCTGAGGTTCGGGATCACGAACGACAGGCTCGGCAGGCTCGCGTAGTTCGTCGGGAACGACGTGAACGGCAGCGAGTCAGCGGCAGGCACGTTGCTGAAGTTGATCCACGGCGAGTGCTTGCGCGCGTACTTGCCGGACGAGCAGGTGGTCGAACCGGTCGAGGGCAGGCCCTCGGAGTAGCCCTTGAACGTGAAGTTGGCCGCCAACACCTCCGAACCGAGGTTGGCCTTGGTGCCCTCGTTGGTCGGACAGGCGTCGGAGGAGAGCCCGAAGGTGCTACCGGCGAACAGCGCCATGTAGTTCGGCTCGCTCGGGTGGGTGACGGCGTAGGAGGAGGTCAGTTCGGCGCCCTGGGACGCGAGCTGGTTGAAATAGGGCGCTTGGGACGTATTGCCGATGATGTCCGAGAACGAGTGGTTCTCCTCCATCACGACCACGATGTGCGCAGGGGTCGGCAGAGTGCTCGCCGCAGCCTGCACAGCAGGCGCCGACGGGTAGCACACGACTGCGGCGGCGGCAGCAACCGCGGCCACGCCAGCCGACAACAAGGCGATCCTGGACCTACGTTGCATGACCATGACCATGCCCGCCGCCGACTGGCAGCGACAACCCCCGAAACGTGGGATTTCCCGTTAACAATTAAGGGAACGTCGCTGCTGGCACGCACAGTTCAACACCTGGCCACGCGCAGGTCACTGCCCAGCAACACCGCCATGCGCCCAGTTCTTCCAGTCCACAAACGGCTGCGCGGCGGTTGGGTCCGCCCGCGCCGGGACACTAGCGCGGTGATCCTGCGCGTTGGCCGGTGAGGCAGTGTTTGCGCAGGGGTGAGCGCACGCCATGCAGCGTGTTGCGGCGCGGGGTGCGTTCGGGATCCACGAAGGTGGGTGGCAGGAATTCGGGGAGCTGATCCCGGATCCGCACTTCCCATTCGGATCGGTGGATGAGCGTGTGGTGCCGACGACACAACAACGTCATGTTGGCTACCGTCGTCGGCCCGCCATCCAGCCATGATTCCACGTGGTGAGCGTCGCACCATTCGCTGGGTCTGTCGCAGGTCGGGAACGAACATCCGCCGTCCCGCCACACCAAGGCTTTTCGCACTCCGGATGGGGCAGTTCGCTTGGCGCGGCCGACATCCAGGGGCTGGGAGTCGCCGTCCAGGACGATCGGGAGGACTTTCGCGTCGCAGGCGAGGCGTCGGGCTTGGCGTGCGGTCAGGCTGCCCAGGTCCGCTACGCCGCCGAGTTGGGCGTGGCCGATCTGGGCGCGCAGGTCTTGCAGGGACATGGTCAGAGTGAGGTGCGGGCGCTCGCCGCCGTCGATCGGGGCCGCGGCGGCGTTCGCGATCAACTGCAACAGTTCCGCGAACGCGTCACCGTGGCGCTCCCCCACGCCGCGTAGATCGGGCACGCCGTCGACCGAGCGTGGCTTGGCGAGCGGGCTGAGCAAACCGACCAGCAGCGTGCCCGCCTCAGGGCCGAGGTGACCGGTGAAGCGGACCTCGCCGTTGCGCATCGTGTCCACGTGCAGATCGTTGACCGGAGGCTCGGGTGGGTCGGCCGGTTCGGCACCGTCCTGGTCGAGCCAGTCGAGGATGTGGCGGGCGGCGCGGCGCAAGGCGCCCGCGTCGAGTTCGCGGGCGTGCTCGACCAGCATCGACTCGGCGAGTTCGCGTTGCTCGGCGTCGACGTTCGCGGGGATCTTGGCGAGCGTTCTGACGATGACTTCGAGGTGATCGGCGCCGATCGCGCCCTCCACCACGGCAGCGCGGGTGACCTCGGAATGCTGGAGCAACTCGGCGTGGTTCTCGCGGCGGGTGGCTTCGGTGATCGGGACCCGGGCGGCCTCGTGGACGACGGCGCGGATGCTGTCGTGGCCGGTGGTGAGACCTCGCGCCTGCACTTCCGCGTGAATGGCCAGGGTGGTGGCATACACGCGGCGGGAGGCTTCCTCGGCCGCACGCACTGCCGCCAGGAGGTCAGCGTCGGTTGCTCGCCACCATTCGGTGGCGAACAACGCGTCTGCCGACTTTTCCACGCATCAATGGTACCAACGGAAATCCACGTTGATCAAATCACTGATGGGTGAATGTTGTTGTGTACCAACGGTTTACGGCTTGACCGGGAGACCGATCGTCGCGGCGCCGAGTTGGCGGTAGGTGGTGGCGGGGATGCCGCCAACCGGGGCGAAGGGCAGACTGGTTGTGGGGTTCGCGGTGGGTTCGACCAGGTACGACCCACCTGCGCGGGCTGGGATGGTCAGGGTGGCCGCAGTGGTCGGGCGGATGATGGTGCGGCGGGCGGCGTCTACTACCTGGATTTGCTGGCCGGGCCAGGGGTTGCGGAGTTGGATCGGGGCGGTGGCACCGGCCTGGATCGCGACCGTTACCGGGGCGCCGTCGCGGATCTGGACGTTGACCTTGGTCCTGTTCTGGATGTAGACCGTGCCCTCCGCGTTCCAGTTGTTTGGCCAGGCTGGTGCTATGCGCAGCAGGCCGTCGTAGTCCTGCACCAGCGCGTCCTGCACTGCGGTCGCGACCACGGCACCTTGTTCCGCGTACGGTTCCGCGTAGGTGGCACCGAAGGCGGCCAGGCCGGATGGGCGCAGTTGGTATTGCTCGGTCAGGTCGGTGAGGGTCTTCGCCAGATCCGTTGACAGGCCGAGGCGGGCGGCGTCGATGGGGTCGAGGCTCCAGTCGTTGCGCTCGACGAACGAGCGTTGGGCGAAGGTGCGTTGGGCGAGGGCGGTGTCCGGTCCGCTGTCTCCGATCAGGCCGTAGGGCCAGACGGGTTCGAGGCCGATGTTCTCGACGTTGTGGATTGTCGCGTCCGGTTGGTAGGACATGCCGATCACCTGTTGGTCGCCGGTGCCGACCAGGGGGTAGGGCTGGACTTCTGGCACTGCCACCGCGATCTGGCCGACCAGGGCACTGTCCTGGTGCAGCAGGCGGGCGGCGCTGGCTACTTCCGGGAGGACGGCGCGCATGGCGGCGATGTCGGTGGTCGGATCGCTGACGTCCCATTGGGTTTCGTGCGCGTTGGACGGGCTGGTGTGCAGTTTGCCGTCACTGCCGTGCTTCGCGTAGCTGAGGACGAACTTGGCCCACGCGGCCATCACCGGGTAGTTCGCGCGCAGGAAGGCGATGTCGTCGGTTTGCTGGTAGGTCTGCCAGATGAACTGTGCCACTTCCGCGCCGGTGGTCAGGGTGCGGGCGTTGTAGTTGGCGGCGCCCTGACCGCTGCAGTCGAGGTACGGCTTCGCGCCCCACTGGCCGTTGGCATCCAGGTGCACCTGGATGCCAACGCCGTTGAAGCGCATGGTTTCCGGGATGCACGCGCCGGTGGTGCCGGGGAACTGGCTCGCCGCCCACGCCTCGATCGTCGGGAGATCGTTGCGGTACATGGCGAAGTACGCATCGTTGTTGGCGAACGCCCCCGCGCCGAGGTTCGCGGTGACCGTCATGCGCAGATTCCAGCCCCGGTAGGACGCGGGGTCCCAGCTGTGCGTGTCCTGCGCACTGTCGAACAGGTCTGCTACGCCCGCCTGCGAGCCGGGACGGACCGTGCCCCGTTCGGCGGCGGCCGCGTAGAGGGCGATGGTGCGGACGTTGGCCAGGTATTGGGCGGTACCGTCCGTTGAGGACATGTTGATGGCGCCGATGTGGTTCCAGTAGTTGTGCCACCAGGTCAGGCTTGGCGCCGCGGCGCGCGCGAAGGCTGCTTGCGCTGTGCGTTGGGCGTTGCCGCCGGTCCATTGCGGACTGTCGACGAGGATGCGGTAGGAGCCGTTGCGGTCGGGGTGGAACTGGACCTGGACGGTGGTCGGGTTGACGACGGTTGCCCTGGTGTCGCGGGCGGCGGCGGTGATCGCGGCCATGGCGCCGAAGGTCTGGCCGCTGAATCCTGGCTGGGTCTGGTCTGGCCAGGTTTGCGCGAGGCTGCCGATCGCGCCGGTCGCCGCGGCGGTGGGCGTGCGGGGTTGTCAGAGGGCCAGTTGCGCGGTTTGGGTCGCGTTGGGGTTGGCGCCGGTCACGTCTACGACGACTTCGTCCTGGCCTGACTGGATGTAGGCCCGGGCGGTCATCCCGCCGCCGGATTCGGTGAACGTGCCGTCGTGGAGGTCGAGGGTGGCGTGGTAGTCGGGGGCGCTGGTCAGGGCCGCCAAACCGGGGATGGTGACCTGGCCTGGTGAGAGGCGGTCGGGGAGGGTGTCGGCTCGGTTGAGCTGGGCGGTCAGACCGTTCGCTGACCACAGGCCGACGCCGAGGCTGCCGTTGCCCAACGGTATGGCCTACGCGGGTGTATGGGCACACCTAAAACCTTTGCGACGGCTCTGTCAACGCTCAGCGGTCACTAAAGGACCGATGTATGTGGCTGGCCGGTACTGTTTGCAGGTGACCGTTCAGCGAATCCGCATTGCCGGCGATCCGGTGCTGTACACGCCGACGCGCCGGGTCGAGACGTTCGGCGCGGAACTGCGCGCGCTCGTCGCCGACATGTTCGAGACCATGTACGTGGCGGAAGGCGTCGGGCTGGCCGCCAATCAGATCGGCGTGGCTCTGCGGGTGTTCGTCTACGACTGCTCGGACGCGGACGGCGGCTGGCACATCGGGACCGTGGTCAATCCGACGGTGCATGCGACCGATTTCGACGAGAACGGCGACGAGGGGTGCCTGTCGGTGCCGGGCGAGCGG
>DASXOJ010000212.1:0-24524 GCA_036494465.1 Pseudonocardiaceae bacterium | reverse complement strand
CAGCGCTGGCGCGCCGCGGGCTGGACCGACCTGACGATCTCGGTCAACGTGTCGCCGGTGCAGTTCAGGCGCGGCAGCGTCGAGACCTCGGTCGCCCAGGCGCTGGCCGACTCGGGCCTGCCCAGCACCAACCTCGAGCTCGAGCTCACCGAGTCGCTGCTGATCCAGGACTCGCTGCAGCTCGCCGAGAGCCTCGCGAGCCTGCGCCGCATGGGCGTGCGCTTCGCGATCGACGACTTCGGCACCGGCTACTCCAACCTCGCCTACCTGCGGCACCTGCCGGTCAAGGAACTCAAGATCGCCGGCTCGTTCGTCGAAGGGCTCCAGGCATCCGACCGCGCCGACCCGGTGGACGCGCAGATCGTCGCCACCCTGGTGACGCTCGCGCACGCGCTCGGTCTCACGGTCACCGCCGAGGGTGTGGAAACCCCGGCCCAGGCCGAACGGCTGCGCCGGATCGGCTGCGACTCCGGCCAGGGCTGGCTGTTCGCCAAGCCCGGCAAGCCGGAGAACATCTCCCGCCTGCTCTCCGAAGGCTGACCGCTCGCGCGGGTCAGCCGCCGATGACCGGCGGCGCGGTGCGCTCGTCGGTGCCGAAGATCGAATCCGGATCGGCCTCGACCAGGTAGGCGGCCCGCTTGTGTTCGCCGTCGCCCTGCCCCTTCGCGCCCCGGCCCGCGCCCATCATGCCGCCCGACCCGCGCGAGCCGGCCGCACCCGACTCGATCGCCGAGTCCTCAGCGGCCCCAGCCCCGGCAGTGCTCCTACCCGACGCCGAGCTCCCTGATCCAGCGCCGCCTGATCCAGTCCCGCCCGATCCGGCGCTGCCCGAGCCGTAGCCGCCTGACCCGTAGCCGGCACCGCGCCCCAGCCCGCCCGCCGAATCGCCGCCGCTCCCGTAACCCCCGCCGCAGTAACCTCCGCTGTAGCCGCCACCGGCGCCACCCCCGCCGTAGCCCATCGGCATTCCGCCGATCGGCAACCCGTTCTGCCCACCGCCCGGCCCACTACCAGGACCGACACCAGAACCCGAATACGGCCCACCCGGGTTGTACCCCTGGACGTTCAGCCCGCTGCCCGGATTCGAGCTGGGCGGCGACCCGACCCCGCTGCCACCCGGACCATTCCCGCTGCTGCCACTGGATCCACCGGGCCAGCCGGCGGAACCGGCGTGCGGCGTGAACCCGTTGCCGCCGCCCGAACCAGAGCCGGATCCCGAGCCGCTGCCCGAACCGCCCTGCGGGTTGCCGGTGCCGCTGCCGCCGCCCGAGTCGAACGTCGGCGTCGGCGACATCGCGGGCATCTGCTGCGCGGACTGCACCAGGTTCTGCTGGTAGGACGTGGCCACCTGGGCGGACTGCTGCTGGTTCTCGTCGGCCTTCTTCAGGTTCGCCATCGCGGTCGGCACCGCGCTCACCGGATCCGGCGCGGCCAACACGTCCTGGTACGCCTGGTTCATCGTGTACGTGTAGGGCGTCGGCATGGACGTCTGCGCTGCCGCGACCGCGTTCGACTGGTCGTACAGGTTCACGCTCGCCACCTGCGCGCCCGCCGCGGTGGTGTTGGTCCAGTTCGCGACCTGGGTGTGGAACTGCATCGCGTTGTTGGCGGCCTGCCCCTGCCACCCCGACGACGCGCTCGACGCCGCCTTGGCCAACGTCTGGTTGACGTTCACCAGCGCGTTGCCGATCGCGTTCCACGCCTCGCTGCTCTCGTGCGAGGGAGCCGAACTCGCACCCTGCACACCACTGCTGAGCTGCACCGACGTCATGCCGTGGTAGTTCGGGTTGCCGTCCGACGGCGCGGGCCGGGTGTGCAGGCCGGCCGCCTGCGACGCCGCCTGGCTGGACAGCGCCTTCTGCTTGGCGCCGGCCGCCTGCGCGTACGCGCCGAAACCGTCGAGCACACCGGCGAACCCGCCCTGGCCGTCCGTCCTGTTCGCCATCGCCGTCGCGCCCGCGTGGCTCACCGCTTGGTCCGGCGCCTGCTGCACGGTCGCCTGCGGCACCGAGGATCCGTACATACCGGTATAGCCCTGACCGTCCGATTGGGACGGAGATCCGGCGTTGGATCCGTGCTGCGGAGCCATGTTCGTCCCCTGAGTTTCTACTGGAGGTTCTTCATCGCCGCGGCGACGTCGTGTTCGGTCTGCTCGTAGTTCCCGGCGGCCTTCTCGTACGCGGACCGCATCTGGGTCAGCGTCGACTGGAGGCTGGTGACCGCGTGCACGATGCCCTGCGGGTCGGACGCGACGTGCTGGGTGAACGTGGCGATCTGGGAAACCCCTGGCAGCGAACCAAGACTGGGCTCGCCGGCGACGGTGCTCAAATGCTGCTTGACCGATTCGAGGATCCGCACCGACTCGGCGCAGGACATCGCGAGCGCCTTCGCCGCGGCCGGATCGAGCCGGAAACCGTTGCCTGCGGCGGAAACCAGGTTCGCCGCGCTGCCGTCCATGACGGTGGCCTGATCGGCGGCCGTGCCGGTACCGGTGGCGAGTTTCCGCGCGGACGCGGCAAAGTCCTGCACATCCTGGTGTTGCACGGCGGCGATCTGCTGCACCTCGGCGCCGCCGCCGTCGGGAGAAATCAACATCGGCTCCGCCTCCCAGCGCGTGACATGCCCCCTGCGACGCGCTGAAGGTGTGCTCGGTTCCCTCAATCGAGGAAACCGTCCACTTCGGTGCGCCGAGGGCGCTACCGTGCCGAGCACGACGGCATGTGGAGGTGGACGCCAAGACCGGCCAGGTCAGGTGGCGCACCGGCGGCCCCGAGCTCTCCCTCGCCGCCCCGGTCGCCGTGTCCGGCTCGTCGGTACTGGCCGTCGGCATGAGCCGCGACTACGACCCGAGCAGCGGCCGCCCGCCGACCGTGCTCGCGCTATTCGACCTGAACACCGGCGTGCTCACGTCCACCACGAAATTCGACCTCCCGGTCAAGGGCACCAACCTTTCGCTGGCCAGCGCCCAGAGCTTCCAGAGCACCTGGTTCGTGGCAGCCGACAACCGGGTCTACGGCACGGCGACCATCAACGGCGCGAACACCCCGCGCACGCTCCCCGAGGTGTTCGCGATCGGCTGACCGCTCAGCGCTTGGGGGGCGCGCTCAGCGAGTTCAGCATGGCGATCACCTGCTGCGCGATCCTCGGCGTGTCCGCGGGCGAGTAGGTGGTCCACTGCCTGCCGTCCGTGCCCGGCCTGCGATAACCCATGTACCGGCCGTCCTCGGTGTCGAACCAGGTGACCTCGGGCGCGCGGTGGTGGCGCCCCAGTTGGTCCCGCCCGTACACGGTGAACCAGCCGATCTGGGTGCGCGGCTTCTCGGTGATCGTCACGGCCGCGCGGCGCTGGAGGTCGTAGTTGGTGCCTGCCTGGTCGGGCTTGCGCAGACCGCCGAACCCCTCGTCCGGCTCCGGCCTGCGGTGCACCGCGCGCGGTGGCTCCTGCTTCTGCTCAGGGAAGGTCGTGGACTGGCCAGGTCCGGCCTTCACGTTGCCGATCGGCGCCATCGCCGCGTGCACAAGGCCCTCCGGGCGCAGCATCTCGAAGTGGATCTCGGTGCCTTCCTTGCGGGCCAGCACCGCGATGCGCCCGTCCGTCGCCACCCGGTAGATCAGCTGCTTGTCGTCCTCCAGCTGGGCGACGCCGTCGATCGCGTGCCGGTACTTGGCCAACATGGTCAGCGCGTCCTCGACCTCCTGCTCCAGCCGGCCGCGATTGGCCAGCCTGCGCGCGGTCAGGTCGCGCAGCACGGCGTCGCGGATCAGGCTGCGGTCGTCCATGGTCGCGCCGACGCTGGGCACCTCGAAGATCAGCACCGAGCTGCCCAGGTTCAGCAGGTCGGTGAGGATGTCCAAGGCGGTCAGGGACAGGGTGAACGAGAACTCGCCGGGCATCTGGTCTTCGGCCCCCAACACGGATGACGAACAGGCTTCCAGCTCAAGAAATTACCGCACCACCAGGCATGCGGCAGGCCGGACCGGGCGATCCTGGTCGTGGATCACTCGACTCTGGCACCCTGGGTGCGTGGCCGAATCGCGCGAGGAGCTGCCGCCGAGCCTGCGTCACCAGATGGACGACTGGGACGAGCAGGTCCGCGACCAGCAACTGGCCTTCGTCGACGCGGCGCAGGACCTCGAAGACCAGGCCGACGCGATCAGGGCCGAACTCGAACAGGTCGAGGACGCCGGCCGCCCCCGTCTGCTGACCCACCTCGACCTGGTGACCAGACTCGCGTCGAACGTGCGCACCATGGCCAAGATCCCGTTCCTGATCCCGGAGGAAGGCGTGACGGTGCGGGAGGAACCGGACGCGCCGGACGGTCTGGTCTACGTCGACCCGGACGATGCCGCCGACCTGTTCCCGCACCGCGACACCGACGCCGAAACCGATCTGGACAACGACGACGACTGAACCGTCTGCTTCGGATTTTGCGCGGTTACCGAGGCGCCCGGCCCGCGTTCGCCCGCCTCGCCTCGGCGAACGACCTGAGCAGCTCGGCCGGGATGATCGCGCTGACCGGCCCGTCCGCGTTGATCGCCAGCGGACACTCGCCGAGCGCGTCCACCAGATCGCTGCCGCGCACCGACCGCCAGCCCGGCCAGTCCGATGGCACGTGATCGACCGACGTGCACGCAGGCACCACCAGCCGGCTGGTGTATCGATCCGGGAACGCGAGCAGTCCCTCCGCCGCGTAGCGGCCGTCCGCAGACTGGTAGATCAGCAGCGTCGCGTCCAGCACCGCGGCGGGCACATCCCGCGCCGCCCGATGACCTGCCTTGGCGAGCTGGATCATCCGCTCCAGTTGCGTCGTCGGTTCCGGCCAGCCCAGCGCGCGCGGCGAGGGCCGATAGGTGTCGTTCGCGGCGAAGCGCGACTCGATCTCGCCATAAGCGTCGACCGGATATGCGCCGACAATCCCCCACGGCGGCACTTCCGAGTTCGGGTCGAACGCGGGGTCGATGACATAAAGCCAGGAATTCGGGTTGTGCAGCGCGCTTTCCCGCATGTCGTCGGTGATCGCGGGAGCCTTTTCCACGCTACCGGTCGTCATCGGCACCACCACCCCGAATCCGTGTTCGCCCGTCACCGTGCCAGAAAACGCGGTGCGGACCCCGAATCGTCACCCAGTGGTGGCATCGTCACATTCCCGTTCACCGTTAGCGGAGACGGAGAAGGTGAGTAAAAATCGAAATCGGAGGCGGTCCGCTCCCCGCGAACCACCCCCGATTTCGATGCAGGGCGACAGTTGGTATCCGCGGGTGGCATTTCCGGATTACCGCCCGGTGAATTTCTTCGGTTGTATTTCGTTTCTCGGACTGTCGGCCCTGGTGCGCCGAATGGCGTAGTCGGTTGGTGCGACCCGGAGACAACTTCGCAGGAGCTGGTCACCAGGTGCTGCACCATGTGTACAGCGCGTGTGAAGCTTGTGGTGTCGCGTCTGTGCCATTGACACTGATGTGCCGCCTCGACGCAGGTCAGGAGCTATAGCGTGACCGCCATTCGCATCAACGACCTCACCCTGCTGGGCCTATCGGGCGGCCCGGCAACGGTGTACCTGCGATTACTCACCGACGGACCCGCCGACGTGGCGGCCCTCGCCGGGAGCACCGGACAGACCCCGGCGGAGATCCGCCACGGACTGGACATCCTGCGCGAAGCCGGTCTGGTCAGCTTCGCGGGCGAAACCGAGTCGGCCGTGCCCATGCGCCCCGGCCCAGCGCTCGACCTGCTGATCAGACGCAAGGAAGCCGAACTGCGTCAAGCCAGGGTCGCCGCGATCAGCGCGTACGAGGGATTCGTCCGGTCAGCGGGCGGCGAACCCGCCAACAACCTCATCGAAGTCATCCCCGGCAACACCGTCTCCGAGCGGATCACCCAACTCGAACGATCCGCGCACGAGGAGATCCTCGGCTTCGACTCCCCGCCCTACTATGCCGACGCCGACGCCAACCAGGTCGAACTGGACAACCTCGGCCGGGGCGTGCGCTACCGGGTCGTCTACGCGACCGCCGCGCTCGGCCGGGGCGACTACCTCGCCGACAACGTCATCCCCGGCGTGCTCGCCGGCGAAGAAGCCCGCACCCTCCCCGAAGTACCCGTCAAACTGATGATCTTCGACGACGACTGCGCGGTCGTCTCCCAATCCCTGCCCCAGGCCGGGTGCGACGTGTCCGCGCTGCTGATCCGCCCGTGCGCGCTGCTGTCCGCGTTGATCGGCCTGTTCGAGATGTGCTGGCAGGCCGCGCTCCCTTTCGACGTCCGCGACCGTCCCGCCAGCCGTTACCTGCAACCCAACGAACGCCGCCTGCTCGGCCTGCTCGCCGCGGGCATGGGCGACGACCAGGCCGCGCGAGCCCTCGGCGTCAGCAGGCGAACCCTGTTCCGCTACCTGGAAGGCATGATGGCGCGCACCGGCGCCGCCAACCGCTTCCAACTCGCCCTGCACGCCGTCCGCAACGGCTGGATCTGACGGGTTTTCTCCTAGGCTGAGCGGATGACCAGCCGTGACCAGGCCGACCCCCAGGAGGTCCGGGCAGCCGTCCTGGCCGTCGCCCCCTGGCTCGCCGGTGCCGCCGGCCAACCCGACCGCGTCACCCTCGCCGCGGCCGTGCGACTGAGCCTGCGCGTACTGCCGCAGGTCGCGCCGGGACGCAGCGTCGAGGTCCGGGTGCCACCGTTCGCCGCGGTCCAGTGCATCGCGGGCCCACGGCACACCAGAGGCACCCCACCCAACGTGATCGAAACCGACCCGCGCACCTGGCTCGAACTCGCCACCGGCCAGCTGACCTGGCCCGACGCCGTCGAGGCCGCCCGGGTCACCGCGTCCGGCTCCCGGGCCGACCTCTCCGCGCTGCTACCCGTCGTCCGGATCTGACCGGCCGCAGCCGCCCGCTCACCACCCGTGACTCACCCGCTCGGTTGCTGTCGCGCCTTGGCCAAATCGGCCCCTGCCGACACATACACTGAGAACTGCCCGGTTGGCGTCTCAAGGGAGTTCTCGGTGGTCACTGACCAGACAACCGCTGGAACAGGACATCTCGATCCCAACAACACCTCCCCAACACCCGCCGAACAGCCCGACGAGGGTCCGCACGAGGAGTGCGGCGTCTTCGGTGTGTGGGCACCTGGCGAAGCAGTGGCCAAGCTCACCTTCTACGGCCTGTATGCGTTGCAACACAGGGGCCAGGAATCGGCGGGCATCTCCGTCGCCGACGGGCGTCAGATCGTGGTCTTCAAAGACCTCGGCCTGGTCAGCCAGGTCTTCGACGAACAGGTGCTCTCCTCGCTGAACGGCCACCTCGCGGTCGGCCACTGCCGCTACTCCACCACCGGCTCGTCGAACTGGGAAAACGCCCAGCCGACCTTCCGCAACACCGCGACCGGCAGCGGCCTGTCCCTTGGCCACAACGGCAACCTGGTGAACACCGCCGAACTGCTCGCACGCGCCAGGGAAGCAGGCGCCGACACCGGCCTTGGTGCCACCACCGATTCCGACCTCGTCTGCGGCCTGCTCGCCTCGGCCGCCGCCGACACCGGCATCGAACAGGCCGCCCTCGACCTGCTGCCCACCCTGCGCGGCGCGTTCTGCCTGGTCTTCGCCGACGAATCCACCCTCTACGCCGCGCGCGACCCGCAGGGCGTGCACCCGCTCGTGCTCGGCCGCCTCGAACGCGGCTGGGTCGTCGCCAGCGAAACCGCGGCCCTGGACATCGTCGGCGCGTCCTTCGTGCGCGAAGTCGAACCCGGCGAACTGCTCGCCATCGACGCGGACGGCCTGCGGTCCAGCCGCTTCGCCACCCCGGAGCCCAAGGGCTGCGTGTTCGAATACGTCTACCTCGCCCGCCCCGACACCGCCATCGCCGGCCGCTCCGTGCACGCCACCCGCGTCGAGATCGGCCGCAGGCTCGCGCTGGAAAGCCCGATCGAAGCCGACCTGGTCATCCCGGTCCCCGAATCCGGCACCCCCGCCGCCATCGGCTACGCGCAAGGCTCCGGCATCCCCTACGGATCCGGCCTGGTCAAGAACGCCTACGTCGGCCGCACGTTCATCCAGCCGTCGCAGACCATCCGCCAACTCGGCATCCGGCTCAAACTCAACCCGCTGCGCGACGTCATCCGGGGCAAGCGTCTCGTCGTCGTCGACGACTCCATCGTGCGCGGCAACACCCAGCGCGCCCTGGTCCGCATGCTCCGCGAAGCGGGCGCGGTCGAGGTGCACGTCAGGATCGCCTCCCCGCCGGTGCGCTGGCCCTGCTTCTACGGCATCGACTTCGCCTCCCGCGCCGAGCTGATCGCCAACGGCCTGGACATCGACGGCGTCCGCCGCTCCATCGGCGCGGACAGCCTCGGTTACGTCTCGATGGAGAACCTCGTCGCTGCCACCGAACAGCCGAAAACCCGGCTGTGCACCGCCTGTTTCACCGGCGAATACCCGATCGCGCTGCCCGACGACGCCCTCATCGGCAAGCACCTGCTGGAAGACCTCAACGCGGCGGGCCGCTCCATGGACCCTGGTTCGGTCGGCGTCTCGTCGGCATCGGTACCCAGCGGATACGGCGCGGAGGAAGCGCTGCGCCGCCCGTGACCCGAGTTTGCCGGCAGCACTCGCCGGGTACGGTGTTCTGGCTGCCCGCAGACATCGCGGCAGCACCCCACGTTCCCCTCAGCTCCACGATGGAGACCGCGCAGTGACCACGCAATCCGACGACACCCCGGCAGGCACCACCTACGCAGCGGCCGGCGTGGACATCGCCGCGGGCGAGGAAGCGGTCGAGCGGCTCAAGCCCTTCGCAGCACGCGCCAGCCGCCCCGAGGTGCTCGGCGGCATCGGCGGCTTCGCCGGCCTGTTCGAACTGCGCCTGGACCGCTGGACCGAACCGGTGCTCGCCTCATCGACCGACGGCGTCGGCACCAAGCTCGCCATCGCGCAAGCCCTCGACATCCACGACACCATCGGCATCGACCTGGTCGCCATGGTCGCCGACGACCTCGTCGTGTGCGGCGCCGAACCGCTGTTCCTGCAGGACTACATCGCCGTCGGCAAGGTCGTGCCGGACCAGATCGCACTGATCGTGAAAGGCATCGCGGAAGGCTGCGTGCAGGCCGGTTGCGCGTTGCTCGGCGGCGAAACCGCCGAACACCCCGGCCTGATGAACGGCAGCGACTACGACATCTCCGCGACCGGCGTCGGCGTCGTCGAAGCGCAGGGCATCCTCGGGCCCGACCGGGTCGGCCCCGGCGATGTCGTCATCGCCATGGGCGCGTCCGGCCTGCACTCCAACGGCTACTCGCTGGCCCGCCAGGTCCTGCTGGAAATCGCCCGCATGCCACTGTCCGGCCACGTCGAAGAATTCGGCCGCACGCTGGGCGAAGAGTTGCTGGAACCGACCCGCATCTACTCCAAGGACTGCCTCGCCCTGGTCGCCGAAACCGATGTGCGCACCTTCGCGCACGTCACCGGCGGCGGCCTGGCCGCCAACCTCGCCCGCGTCCTCCCTCCCGGCCTCACCGCCGAGATCGACCGAGGCACCTGGACCCCCGCCCCCGTCTTCGCGCTGCTCGCCCAGCGCGGCCGCATCGACCGCGCGGAAATGGAAAAGACGTTCAACATGGGCGTCGGCATGATCGCCGTCATCGCGGCAGAAGACTCCGACCGCGCGCTGGCCATGCTGACCGCGCGCCACATTCCCGCCTGGGTCCTCGGCGAAGTCAAGCCCACCAAGGACGTCGCGGAAAACGAGGACATTCGCGTCGTCATGCGTGGCAACCACCCGCGCTTCTAGCACAACCGGTTCCGTTCGCGCGGCGCCACTGTCCACAACCGACACAGTTGTCCACACCCGCGCATTCCCGGTTTTGCCCAGCGCCCCCCACTCACTAGGCTGGCCTTGCGGGTGGCCCCACCACCCCAGGGCGGGAGGGGTTTGTCTTGGGGCTGCGCGGTTTTTTGTTGGGGAGGGGCGATGTCGACGGTTGCGGATGCGCTGTTCACGTTCTCGCTTGGGGAGGATGCCGCGCTGTTGCCGCGCACGCCCGCGATCGCGCAGCCGTACCACGAACTGCTGGCCGCCAACATCGATCGGCTCGTCCGCTGGCTTCCTGGCCTGGACGAGTTGCCCTCCATCGAGGTGACCCGCGCCGATCTGGCGCTGCGCGGTCAGGCGTGGCTGGACGGGTCGCAGCTGCCGCTGGCCATCGCGGTGCGCGTGGACGGCGGCTGGCAGCTGGTCGGCGAGGTGAACCTGTTGATCGACAAGCACATCCGGTCGGCCGAGGTCGGCTACTGGCTCGACGCCGGTTTCGCCGGTCGCGGGCTGGCCACCCGCGCGGTCGCGGCCACCCTCGACTGGGCGTTCGGGCCGCTCGGTCTGCGCCGGATCAAGTTGTTCGCCCTCGCGGACAACGAGCCCAGTGTCCGCGTCGCCGAACGCCTCGGGTTCACCAGGGAGGGCCTGTTCCGCGCGGGCGCCGTCGTGTCCGGGGCGGAGCACGATGTCCTCGGCTACGGACTGCTCGCCCGGGAATGGCTCAGCGCAGGAAAGTGAGCCGGTCGCGGCTGGCCTCCTCGGGCGCGTCGACGGGCGGTGTCGTGGTGGTGGCTGTGCCCTCCGGTGCGCCGAAGGAGATCAAGCTGACCGACGCGCTGGGCACTGTGCTCGGCACCTGGACGCCGTGATCGGGATAACCGGTTCAACCCTCGAATTCGGTGCGCTTCCCTGGTTAAGTTGAAATTTGAACTTGTCCGGTGGAGTGGATCGAATCGAGAGGCAGCCGTCATGACCGAGCCCGCACAGCGCCGCAGCGCCCGGCTGGTGGTCATCCTCGGCGCGCTGTCCGCGTTCGGGCCGCTGTCCAACGACATGTACCTGCCCGCTTTCCCGTCGATCTCGGCGAATCTGCACGCGAGCGCGTCGTCGGTGCAGCTGACCCTCGCCGCGTGCATGGTCGGCCTCGCGCTGGGCCAGCTCATCGCGGGGCCGTTCTCGGACAGCCTGGGCAGGCGCGGGCCGCTGCTGGTCGGGCTCGCGGTGTTCACCGTGTTCTCGGCGGTGTGCGCGCTGGCACCGTCGGTCTACCTGCTGACCGTGTTCCGGTTCGTGCAGGCGCTCGGCGGGGCCGCCGGTCTGGTGATCGCCAACGCGGCGGTCCGGGACCGCTACGCGGGCAGCACGATGTCGCGGTTCCTGTCGCTGCTGATGCTGATCAACGGCACCGCGCCGATCCTGGCGCCGATCATCGGCGGGCAGATCCTGCGCTTCACCTCGTGGCGCGGGGTGTTCTGGACGCTCACCGCGATCGGGTTCGTGCTGCTGCTGGTCAGCGCGTTCTGGCTGGCCGAGTCGCTGCCGGTGCAACGGCGCAGGCCCGCACACCTTTCCGCGACGCTGCGCGCGTACCGGGAACTGCTGGCGGACCGCATCTTCGTCGGCTACGCGCTCTCCGGCGGGATGGCGTTCGCGGCGATGTTCGCCTACATCTCCGGCTCGTCGTTCGTGCTGCAGAACGTGTTCAGCCTCAGCCCGCAGGGGTTCAGCCTGGTGTTCGCGACCAACGGCCTCGGGATCGTGCTGGCCGGTCAGATCAACGGGCGGCTGGTGCGCCGTTTCTCCTCGCGCCGCCTGCTGTTCGCCGGGCTGTGCATCTCGGCGACCGGCGGCCTGCTGCTGCTGGCCGGGGTGCTCGCCGGGGCGGGGCTACCGGTGGTGCTGCCCGCGTTGTTCCTGGTGGTGTCCAGCATCGGGCTGGTCGCGCCGAACTCGCTGACCATGGCCCTGGCCAGCTACGCCGACCGCGCGGGCACGGCGTCCTCACTGGTCGGCGTGTTGCAGTACATCTTCGGCGGCCTGATGGCGCCGGTGGTCGGCCTCGGCGGCGTGCACACCGCGCTGCCGATGGCGCTGGTCATCGCGGTGCTGCCGCTGGGCGGCCTGCTCATCTTCCGGACGATGACCAGCGCGAAGGCGCGGGAAGCTCAGCCGACGACCCTGGTCAGGTAGGCCGAGACGTGCGGCTGCATGGGCTGGCCCATCATGGCGATCTCCTCGACGTAGGCGAGGTCGCCGGAGTTGACGACGCCGTAGAGCCGCTTGGCCGCGTTGACCTCCTTGGCCGACGCGGTCCTGGTGACGATGTCGGTGGCCAGCTCCCACGAGGTCTGCGTGCGTGGCGTGCCGTAGTAGATCTCCACGACGCCGCTCGCGGTGCTGATCAGGACCTCGATGGTGTCGTCGGCCTGCGGCCGCCACCAGCCGACCTCGCGGTGCGCGGGCCGGATGACCTTGCCGTCGGCGTCCAGCAGCCAGGACCGGGCCTCGTAGTAGAGAAACGGCCTGCCGTCGTGCGCGAAGGTGATCTGCTGGCCGAACTTCCGCGGGCCCTCGATCGTCGGGTAGTCGATCTCGCCTTCGCCACGCCACACGCCGACCAGCGGCAGCAGGGCGAGGCAGGCGTCGTTGAGGTTCGGGCCTTCCCGCAGGTTCGCGGTGTCGCCCGGCACCGGCAGGTCCTCGAACTGGGGCAGGTTGCGGCCTCTGGTGTTCTCCGCGCGCTGCTCGGCCACCTTGATCGCGGCGTCGCCGCTGCCCATCGCCGGAGTTTCCTCGGCGGCGGAGTCTTCCGGGGTGTCGTTGTCGGCGCTCATCAGCGGTGCTCGCGCATCATCCGGTACACGACGTACACGGAGAACCAAGCCACCGCGACCACGACCAGGACCAGCAGAGCCGTATAGAACTGTTCCACGCACCGAGGATATCCGCCGGTGTTCGCGCGGCCACCGCGGACCGGGCGAGACCCTGAACACGCCGAAGGCCGGCGAGCTGCTGCCCACCGGCCTTCGGCAAATCGGATCAGGCGACGGCGATGGTCGCCTCGTGCAGGCCGGGGCCTGCCGCGCTGATCTCGGCCTGGCCGTTGCCGCTGCGGTGCAGCGCGCGCACGGTCCAGGTGCCGGGGGCGGCGAAGAAGCGGAAGTCGCCGTCGGTCGACGCGACGACCTCACCGGCGAAGTCACCGTTGGCGTCGAGCAGGCGCACGAACGCGCCGCCGACCGGCGCGTCACCGGCGACGACCTTGCCTGCGAGCACCACCTGGGTGGCCAGGTCGATGTTGGCAGGAAGGGGTGCCGACTGGGTCGGGGCACCGCAGCCATCGGTCATGGTCAGGACTCCGTTCCGACCGCGACCGGCACGCCCACCAGCGAGCCGTACTCGGTCCACGATCCGTCGTAGTTCTTCACGTCCGCCAGGCCGAGCAGCTCGTGCAGGGCGAACCAGGTGTGCGAGGAACGCTCGCCGATGCGGCAGTACGCGATGGTCGCCTTCGAGTCGTCGAGGCCGGCCTCCTTGTACAGCTCGCGCAGCTCGTCGTCGGAGCGGAAGGTGCCGTCCTCGTTCGCGGCCTTGGCCCACGGCACGTTGAGCGCGCTGGGCACGTGGCCAGGACGCTGCGCGGACTCCTGCGGCAGGTGCGCGGGGGCCAGCAGCTTGCCGGTGAACTCGTCGGGCGAGCGCACGTCGATCAGGTTCTTGGCGCCGATCGCCTCGACGACCTCGTCGCGGAACGCGCGGATCGTGGTGTCCGGGTCCGACGCGGTGTAGTTGGTGGCTTCGCGCTTGACCTCGTCGGCGGACAGCTCGCGACCGTCGAGCTCCCACTTCTTGCGGCCACCGTCGAGCAGCTTCACGTTGTCGTGGCCGTAGAGCTTGAAGTACCAGTACGCGTAGGCGGCGAACCAGTTGTTGTTGCCGCCGTACAGGATCACCTGGTCGTCGTTGCCGATGCCGCGTTCGGAGAGCAGCTTCTCGAAACCGGCCTTGTCGACGAAGTCGCGGCGGACCGGGTCCTGCAGGTCCGTCTTCCAGTCGATTTTCACGGCGCCCGGGATGTGGCCACCGTCGTATGCGCTGGTGTCCTCGTCGACCTCGGCGAACACCACTCCCGGCGTGTTGAGGTTGTTCTCGGCCCACTCGGCCGAAACCAGGACGTTCTCACGGCTCATCGAGCTGATTCCCACTTTCCCTATCGGTGTTGAAAATCGACATTCGTCGTTCTCTTCTTGCTGCGGTTCAGCCGCCGAACGCCGGCACCCCGGCGCGCCGCAGGAGCAGGTACACCTCGCAACCGAGGCAGAAGGCAAAGGCCGCGTTGAGGAACGCGGCGATCAGGGCGAGCGCGGTCGCGACCAGACCGAGCGGGGTGATGCCGAGCGCGAACCCGAACACGCCGACGACCGCGAAACCGAATCCGACGCCCTGGGCGAACCGGGGCGGAGCGGCCTCCTCGCGTTCGTCGGTCGGACCGAGGCGCGGCGCGATCAGGTACCGGTAGAGCAGCCCGTACGGCGCGTAACCGAGCCCGAAGAAGGCGCCGATGCCGAAGATCACGGCCTGTACGGCGAGCACGATCAGCGCGGCGGCAGGGGAGAACGAGGAGAGCACGAGGGTCGCCGCGAGCACGACGGTGGTGATCCAGGCACCGAAGCGCGGACCGCGCGGATCGATGGCGGGTGGGTTGGGCATGACCGGCCTCCCGATTTGGAGGATGTGAAGGCGATTACTTGCGGCAGCGCCACGCGCGATTAACCGGCAGGGCCGTGCACCACGTGACCGGAAAAGGGAAAACTCCGCCTGGGGTCAGTCGCCCGACCGACACAGGCTGCTCTGCACGCGTCGGTAGTCCACCGCGCGGCGCCTGGTCAGCATGGTTGGCACGCGGTCGAGGCTACCCCGTCCTCCCCGCTCCTGGGAGGTACGTCCATCAGGTGGAACGTGCTTGACCCGGATCGTGTCTGCTACCGAACAAGGTGCGGACGCAGCGCGTCGAGCAGGGTCTCCCGCTTGGGCACGCCGCCGACCCGCAGCAGTTCGGTGCCGTCCGGAGTCAGTGCGAGCGTGGTCGGGGTGCGCATGACGCCGACCCTGGTGGCCACCGAGGGCTCCTCGGTGACGTCGAGTTCGATGTGTGCGAGGCCGGGGGTCTCGGCGGCGAAGGCGGTCAGCAGCTTGTCGGCCTGGCGGCAGGAGGCGCAGAACGTGGTGGACAGCTGGACCAGGGTGATCGCGGCGGCCGGGTCGAGCGCGGCGCGGATCGGTTCGGGCAGTTCATCGGCGGGAGTGGGCTTCGCGGCCCGGACCTTGCCGTTGACGGCGCGCAGCCACCACCCGGCCACCCCGGCGATGACCAGGGCGCCAAGCAGTACCCACACACCGATCATTGGCTGTTCGCGCTCCCGCTGAAGCTGATGTCCTTGGCCACGCCCTGCACGATCAACGCCCCACTCTGCACCTGCACCCCGACCGGCGTCACCGAGAACGGCAGCGGCAGTGAGTTGCGGTGGAAGGTGTAGGCGAACTGCTTGAGGATCGGCTGCTCGATCGCGTCCGGGATCTGTCCGGTGATCGAGGAGTTGGACAGCTCCAGCTTGGTCGGCTTGACCACGATGTCGGTGCCCACGATGGAGATCAGGCCGTACGCGTCGACGTGGGTGGACGTGCCCGCGATGTTGATCGTGCCGGACAGGTCGATGCCTGCCTGCTTGTACATCGGCGTCGCGTCGTTGCCGGCGGCCTGCTGTTGCTGCTGGATCTGCTGGTTCTTCTCGTCGACGCCGAAGCCCTGGATGAAGTCCAGCGTCTCCGGGGTGATGGTGAGGTCCGGGATGCCGATGAGCCTGCCGAGGTCGCTGGCCTTGACCTGCACCTGGCCGTCCACCTCGTCCACGGTCAGCGCGGAGAAGTTGCCGGAGAGCACGTCGGAGAACGGGATGCGGACGTTCTTGAGGTCGGCGTCGATTTCGAGGTCGCGCAGCGAGGTGCCGACCGGGACGCCGTTGGCCTGGACCGAGATGTCCTGATAGTCGCCACCGAGCGCCTGGGTGATGAACGGGAAGCCCTTGATGTCCACGGACGGATCGCTGCTGAGGTTCAGCTCGGTCCGCATCCGCTTGGAGATCTGGTACTCCGCTGCCGCCGCCACGCCGAAATCGGCCGCGACCAGTACCGCGACCACGACGATGACGATGATCAGAAGCCTACGTACGCCCTTGCTCACGCCGGGTGTCCACCTCTCCGCTCAACTGCAACGACAAGGGTGTCATGGCTGTTCCTGCCCACCACACTCCGGTGACCGATTTCGGTGACTCAGTGGTGCTTACACCGAATCAACACAGCGCCATTTGTGTGACGCTCTCGTCACGACCTGGGCTTATACCGGTCTACTGGGTATTGTCCCCGACATCTGCCGGCAACGGAGCCGCACCAGTCATACTCCTCGGCGGTCTCATGCGCATTCGTGCGGGGGCCCGCCGCCGATCGGGAGGTGCGCCGTCATGGGTGTCGACCTGCTGCTGTTGACCAACGACCCAGAGCCCGCCGCCGTGCTGCCCGCGCTCGGCCTGCTCTCGCACCGGGTACGCCCGGTCGCGCCCGATGTCGCCGCGCTCCTGGAAGCAGGCCCCTACGACGCCGTGCTCGTCGACGCCCGCGTCGACCTGGCCGGCGCACGCAGCCTGTGTCGCCTGCTGGCCAGCAGCGGGGTCGAGGTGCCGGTGGTCGCCATCATCAACGAAGGCGGCCTGGTCGCCGTCGCCGCCGAATGGGGCATCGACGAGATCATGCTGCCCACCGCGGGACCCGCCGAGGTCGACGCACGGCTGCGGCTGGTCCGCTCCCGCCGGGTGGATGCCTCGCGAGCCGGTGAGGGCGCGCTCCAGCTCGGCGAGCTGGTCATCGACGAGTCCACCTACACCGCGCGCCTGCGCGGCCGCCTGCTCGACCTCACCTACAAGGAGTTCGAGCTGCTCAAGTACCTCGCCGCGCACGCAGGCCGGGTGTTCACCCGTGCCCAGTTGCTGCAGGAGGTCTGGGGCTACGACTTCTTCGGCGGCACCAGGACCGTGGACGTGCACGTGCGGCGGCTGCGCGCCAAGCTCGGCCACGAGCACGAGCAGATGATCGGCACCGTGCGCAACGTCGGCTACAAGTTCGTCCGGCCCGGCCGGGGCGCCACCTCGACCGAGGGCATCACCCTCGACCCGGTGGACGTGCTGGCCTGAGCCGACCTACCGTCGTCTGGTGCCCGAGATCAACTGGCGTGCGCGCCTGACCGACACCGAGACCGAACAGCTCGTCGCGCTGCTCGCGGCCGCGAAAGCGACCGACGGACGCCCCAACTTCGACCCGGCGGACGGCCTCCCCGGCGAGTTCCTTTTCGGCGAGCAGAGCTCCACGGGCGAATACGGCCTGGCCACCGAAGGCGCCGAACTGGTCGGCGTGGTCACCAGGAACACCGGTGGCGACTCGTTCGGCCGCCAGCTCGCCGAACTGGTCGTGCGCCCGGACCAGCGCGGTCGAGGCGTCGGCTCCGCCCTGCTGCAGGCCCTGCTGGACCGGGTCGGCCCGGCCGCCGCCGACGGCGTCGAAACGCTGCGCGTCTGGGCGCACGGCGACCACCCGGCCGCCGCCGCCCTCGCCGCCCGATCCGGCCTGCTGCGCGTCCGCGAACTGCGCCGCATGCTGCTCACCGTCGCCGACCTGCCCAACGGTCTGCCTGAACCCCGCCCGCTCCCGGACGACCTGCGGCTGCGCACGTTCCGGATCGGCCAGGACGAGCAGGCCCTGGTCGAGGTGAACCACAACGCGTTCGCCTGGCACCCGGAACAGGGCGCGCTGAGCGTCGCCGACGTCGAAGCGGACGAGGCGCAGCCGTGGTTCGACCCGGAGGGCTTCTTCCTCGCCGTGCGGGCCGCCGACGACACCCTGGTCGGCTTCCACTGGACCAAGATCCACCATGAGCTCGACGGAGCCGGGGCGCCCATGGGCGAGGTGTACGTGGTCGGCGTCGATCCGAGCGCGTCCGGGCACGGTCTCGGCACCACGCTGACCCTCACCGGCTTGCGCTATCTGGCCAACCGGGGCGCTCGGCAGATCATGCTGTACGTGGAATCGGACAACGCGCCGGCGATCGCCGTGTACTCCCGGTTGGGGTTCAGTAACTGGGATGCTGACGTGCAGTACGCGTACTGACGCACTCCGTGCAGCTTTCCGGAGGGGTAGGTCACGCGCGGCAAACGGCCAGGTCACGGACAGAGGCACAGGTCACTCCAATGGACGTGGGCCTAGTCACCTGGCGTGGCAAGTTCACCCTCCGTTCACCTGTAGACGAACGGCCGTCCACCAGCACTGCCTACCGTCCGTGTCAAGCGCGACCCGGTCGCGATCGGTAAAGGCTCCTAGTTGGAGGATCTCAGGTGAAGATCAAGTACCGCGCTGCCGCGGTCGGCATCGCGGCTGCGGGGGCTGCCGCTCTGGTTCTGGCTGGTTGTGGCTCGGACAACAACTCGACCCCCAGCAGTTCCGGTGGCTCGTCGACGACCGGCGCCGCGAGCAACATCTCCTGCCAGTCCGGCTCCCTGACCTCCGGTGGCTCGACCGCGCAGCAGAACGCGATCAGCGCGTGGAGCAAGGCGTACGAGAACGCCTGCGGCGGCGCCGCCATCAACTACCAGGGCGTCGGCTCGGGTGCCGGTGTCACCCAGTTCAGCTCCGGCACGCTCGACTTCGCCGGCTCCGACTTCGCGCTGGACTCCACGAACCAGTCGGGCGCGGACGCCCGCTGCAAGAGCGGCCCCGCGATCAACATCCCGCTGACCCCCGGTGGCATCGCGATCGGCTACAACATCCCGAACGTGACCAAGCTGAACCTCTCCGCCAGCAACCTGGCCAAGATCTTCAGTGGCAAGATCACGAACTGGAACGACGCGCAGATCGCCAAGGACAACTCGGGCGTCACGCTGCCGAACCTGCCGATCCAGACCTTCCACCGGTCGGACTCCTCGGGCACCAGCTACAACTTCACCAACTATCTGGCCAACGACGCCAAGGCCGACTGGACCGTCGGCGCCAACAAGAACTGGCCCGCCCCGGGCGGGCAGGGTGAAAAGGGCAGCGCGCTGGTGGCCAGCACGGTCAAGTCCACCCCCGGTGGCATCGGCTACTTCGAGCAGTCCTTCGCAACGCAGAACAACCTGCCGATGGCCGCGGTTGGCAACCCCGCTGGCCAGTTCGTGTCGCTGAGCACCGCGAACGTGGCCAACTTCCTGGCCAAGGCCACGGTTGTCGGCACCGGCAACGACCTGAAGCTGAACTTCGACTACACCGACACGGATGCCAACGCCTACCCGAACGTGCTGGTGACCTACGAGATCGCCTGCTCCAAGGGCAACGACTCCACCAAGCTCCCGCTGCTCAAGGGCTTCCTCGGCTACGCGGCCAGCACCGCGGGCCAGAGCACGCTGACCAGCCAGGGCTACGTGCCGCTGCCGTCCGACCTGCAGACCAAGGCCGCGGCCGCGGTCGCCTCGCTCGGCTGACTCGCTGGCGGAGTTCGACCATCCCGGCCGGGGCTGGCGGGCCCTGGCCGGGAATCCACAACTGAATCGGATCGCGCGCCCTGATCTGGTGTTCATCTCGCCGGTCAGCGCATGATTCTCGAAGTGGCAGGTTTGCCCGCCGGTGCCGCAAGGCCCGGCGGGCAGATCGCCGAGAAGCCGCAACACCGTCGAAATCGATCCACTTCTCCGGACAGGAGCTCGACATCGCCACCACACCAAGGCCGTCGGTCTCGGCGGGCCAGCCGGGTGGGAAACCCGGGCCGGGTCGCCTCGACCGCGAACCGGCCCTGACCGCCAACGTCTCGCGCGGTGGGGACATCGTCTTCCGGCTGCTGTCCAAAGGCTCGGGCATCTTGATCCTGGTGGTGATGGCCCTCATCGCCGCCTTCCTGATCTTCGAGGCCATTCCGGCGGTAGCAAAGGACAAGTCCAACTTCTTCGGCACCCTCGGCTGGGACCCGGACGGCTCGACCTCCTTCGGCATCGCCGCCCTCGCCTTCGGCAGCGTGCTCAGCTCGGTGCTCGCGCTGATCATCGGCGGCACCATCGCCATCGGCGTCGCGCTGTTCATCAGCCAGTACGCGCCCCGCGTCGTCGCTCGCCCGCTCGGCTACCTCGTCGACCTGCTCGCCGCCGTGCCCAGTGTCGTCTTCGGCCTCTGGGGCCTGAAGTTCCTGGTGCCCGCGCTGATCCCGTTCTCCAAGCTGCTCAACAAGTACCTCGGCTGGTTCCCGCTGTTCTCCTCGACCAACCAGGAGTACGGCCAGTCCGTGTTCGCCGCCGCGATCGTGCTCGCCGTGATGGTGCTGCCGATCGTCGCGGCCATCTGCCGCGAGGTTTTCCTCCAGGCACCGCGCGAACACATCGAAGGCTCACTCGCGCTCGGCGCGACCAGGTGGGAAATGATCAAGATGGCGGTGCTGCCCTATGGCCGCTCCGGCATGATCAGCGCACTCGTGCTCGGCTTCGGCCGCGCCATCGGTGAAACCATCGCGGTCGCCCTGGTGCTCTCCGCCAACTACGGCATCAGCTTCAAGATCCTCGACCCGGGCGGGAACACCATCGCCGCGAACATCGCCACCAAATGGGCGGACGCGGGCGACATCGGCCGGGGCGCCCTGATCGCCTCCGGCCTGATCCTGTTCGCCATCACCCTGGTGGTCAACTTCGGCGCGCGGGCCATCGCCCGGCGCGGTGCGCGGAAGGCAGCGGCATGACCATGACAACGCCCGAACTGGACGCGCCGCTGCGCGGACCCAGCCTGGCCCGGCCCAAACTGCCGGTCTGGTCGTTCATCGTCATCGCCGTCGTCGCGATCGGCATCTCCGGCGCACTGCTCGGCATCGGCGCCATCAGCGGCTACGCCGCGTTCGCGGTCATCGCCGCGCTGCTCTACATCATCGGCCAGACCATCACGTCGAGCTCGGTGGAAGGCTGGCGGCACGGCAAAGACCGGCTGATGACCAGCGTCCTGGTCGTCTCGGTGGCGCTCGCGCTGCTGCCGCTGCTCGCGATCCTGATCTACACCGTCGCCAACGGCCTCAAGCGCTTCGACGGCGTGTTCTTCAGCCACTCGATGCGCGCGGTCGCCGAAACCGATCCCAACGGCGGCGCCTACAACGCGATCATCGGCACCCTGGAACAGGTCGGTATCGCGACCGTCATCGCGGTGCCCTTCGGCATCATGGTCGCCATCTACCTCGTCGAATACTCCTCCGGCCGGCTCGGCCGGGTGGTCAGCTTCTTCGTCGACGTGATGACCGGCCTGCCGTCCATTGTGGCCGGTCTGTTCATCTTCGCGTTGTGGATCCTCGTGTTCCACCAGACCTTCTCCGGTTTCGCGGGCTCGCTCGCGTTGCTGATCCTGATGTTGCCCACGATCGTGCGGTCGACCGAGGAAATGCTCAAACTCGTGCCGACCGCACTGCGCGAAGCGTCCTTCGCACTCGGTGTGCCCAAATGGAAAACGGTCTCCCGGATCGTGCTGCCCACCGCGCTGCCCGGCATCGTCACCGGTGTGATGCTGGCGGTCTCACGCGTCATGGGTGAAACCGCGCCGGTGCTGCTCACCGTGTTCGGCAACCCCGCGATCAACAACAACCCGTTCAGCGGCCCACAGGCATCGCTGCCCCTGTTCGTGTTCACCGAAGTCGGCGCGTCCAGCGACAACGCGGTGAACCGGGCCTGGGCCGGTGCGCTGACCCTGATCCTGATCGTCCTCGTACTCAACGTCCTCGCCAGAACGATCGCCCGGTTCACGCGGGTTCGCGACTAGAGCGTCGTTGGCTTGAGAAAGAAGAAGGTGATCGTAAAATGGCGAAACGTATCGACGTCAAGGATCTGAACCTCTACTACGGCAAGTTCCACGCCGTCGCCGACGTCGGCCTCTCGGTGCCGCCGCGCAGCGTCACGGCGTTCATCGGCCCGTCCGGTTGCGGCAAGTCCACCGTGCTGCGCTCGCTCAACCGTATGCACGAGGTCATCCCCGGCGCGCGGACCGAAGGCAAGGTGCTGCTCGACGGCGAGGACATCTACGCCAACTCCGTCGACCCGGTGATCGTGCGGCGCACCATCGGCATGGTGTTCCAGCGCCCCAACCCGTTCCCGACGATGTCCATCCGGGACAACGTCGTCGCCGGGCTGCGGCTGTCCGGCGTGCGGGACAAGCGCAAGCTCGACGACATCGCCGAGCGCGCCCTGCGCGGCGCGAACCTGTGGGAAGAAGTCTCCGGGCGGCTCAACAAGCCCGGCGGCGGCCTCTCCGGCGGTCAGCAGCAGCGACTGTGCATCGCCCGTGCGATCGCCGTCCAGCCCGAAGTGCTGCTGATGGACGAACCGTGCTCCGCGCTCGACCCGATCTCGACGCTGGCGATCGAGGACCTGATCGGCGAGCTGAAGAAGGACTTCACGATCGTCATCGTCACGCACAACATGCAGCAGGCCGCGCGGGTCAGCGACCAGACCGCGTTCTTCAACCTCAAGGCCACCGGCCAGCCCGGTCGCCTGGTGGAGATCGACGACACCGAGAAGATCTTCTCCAACCCGAACCAGAAGGCGACCGAGGACTACATCTCCGGCCGCTTCGGCTGATCGCCCGCTTTTCCAGCGCCCAACGGCGTTCCGGTGCCCCACGGCTTTCCGCCGTGGGGCACCTTTGCCGGGCCGGGCATGATACGCGATCGTCCCGTGTGGAATTCCCGAGTTGTCCACAGCTCGCCCCGTTGTCCACACCCCGCCGCGGCGCCGCCCATCCAGCGCGGCGTGTCGCCTAGTCTGGCTTTAGGGTGGCCCACCCCCCTGGGTGGGAGGGGTATGTTCGGCGGCGTTTTTTGTTGTAGGTCAGGGTTTTGTGGTTACCAGGCCATCGAGCCCGCGTGCTCCGCGGCGAGCTCGGCCAGGCGTTGCGGATCGGCCTGCGCCGCCGGTCCGTTGGGGCCGACCTGCACGTCCCTGGTGCTGGTTCCCGGTTGTTCGCTGAGCGCGGGCACCGTGCCACCGCCGCGTTCGACCAGGACGATCGCGGTGGCGACGAAACCTTCCAGCAGCGACCGCAGGATCAGGTGGTTCGATTCGCGGTAGCGCCGCACCAAGGCATCGGTGAACGCGGTGAAGGCAACCAGGTCGATCTCGTGGCAGTCGGCCCATCGGCCGAGGCCGATCCCCGATGGCAGTTCAGCCACGGTTTCCAGCGCCTTGGCCACTTCCACGAACAACCGGCCGGGACCGTTGGACGGGTTCCACAAGGTCTGCTCGCCGATCTCGAAATTCTGGCTCATGATTCACCTCAGTCGCGCACGTAGTAGTCGCCGAGCACGCCGTCATACCGGCCGGAAGCTCGGCAGCAGCGGCGGAAACCGCCGCCCGGAACCGCACGAGCACGGGTCTGCGCCACCGAGTTTTTCGATGAACTCGCCGCGTTTGACCTTCGCCTCGCTAGAGGGAACCCCTTGCGGCGCTTGCTGGTCCGCTCACAAGGACGTGGTCGTGGTCGTGGCGGTCTCCTTCGTCGGAAACCGGACGATATGGCGGAAGGCGGGTGGCCGCAAAACGAATTACGGCCGACCCGGGTGGGCCGGCCGTAATCGGTTGGACGAGAAGTATCAGATGTCGTACTGGTCCGAGCCGGGCATGCGGCCGGTGACCACGAACACGGTGCGCTTGGCGACCGAGACCGCGTGGTCGGCGAAGCGTTCGTAGAAGCGGCCGAGCAGCGTGACGTCAACGGCGGACGCGACGCCGTGCGGCCAGGACTTGTCCATGATCACCGTGAACAGGTGGCGGTGCAGGTCGTCCATCTCGTCGTCGTCTTCGGCGACGGCCTTGGCCAGCCCGACGTCCTGGGTGCGGATGACCTGCTCGGTCTTGTGCGCCAGGTCGACGGCGACCTTCCCCATCTGGGTGAAGTAGGGCCGGACTTCCTCGGGCAGCACCGGGTTGGGGTGCCTGCGCCGCGCGGTCTTGGCCACGTGCAGGGCGAGATCGCCCATCCGCTCCAGGCTCTCCGCCGCGTGGATGACCGCGAGCACGGTGCGCAGGTCGGTCGCGACCGGCGCCTGCAACGCGAGCAGCGAGTATGCCTCTTCCTCGTAGGCCGAACGCGCGGCGTCGACCTTGAGGTCGTCGCCGATCACCTGCTCCGCCAGCGCGAGGTCGGCGTCGAGCAGCGCCTTGGTTGCCCGCTCCATGGCCTCGGCGACCATCGCGCACATGTCAGCAAGGTGGTCGGCTAGTTCGCCGAGCCGGTCATGGTAAGCCTCACGCATATCCCAAGCCTACGGGTAGCGTGTCGCAATCACCGCATCGCTGCGTGAACCACTGATGAACCCGAGATGACCAGGTCAGAGTCATGCCTGGGTATCGGGTTACTAGGCGCAGGAGGTGTCGGCGGCGGACAGTGTGGTCAACGCGGTCTGGCTGCTGGCGCCCGGATTGGTCGTCCCGCCGCCGGACTTGGCCGCCACGATGTTGCCGTCGAAATTCGGGCCCAGGATCAGTTCGACCGCACCGTTCGCCGAGGGGTCTTCCTGGAGGGTCGCCTTGGGCACGGCCGAACCGAGCAGTTGCGCCTTGGCCTGGTCGGCGGCCGCGTATTTGATGACGGTCTGGTCGACGTTGTGCGAGTTGCCGCCGTTGACC
>DASXOJ010000211.1:0-12966 GCA_036494465.1 Pseudonocardiaceae bacterium | reverse complement strand
CGGCGCGCCAGATCATCTGCGAGCAAGGTCCCGACCGGCTGACCATGGACGGCCTCGCCGAACGCGCCGGCCTCGGCAAGGGCACCGTGTTCCGCCGCTTCCGCACCAGAGCGGGCATCTTCGAGGCGCTGCTGGACGACGACGAACGCGACTTCCAGCAAGAAGTCCTCGCCGGAGCGCCGCCACTGGGACCGGGCGCCCCGCCGCTGGAGCGGCTGATCGCCTACGGTCGCGCCCGCACCACGTTCCTGGTCGAGCACCTGGAGATCGCCCGCGCCGCGCTCGACGGCAGCAAACCGGTCCCGATCGGACACCGGGCGCCCATCTCCCAGATCCACATCCGGATGCTGCTCGCCCAACTCCGGCCCGGCTGCGTCGACCTCGACATGCTGTCCCTGCAACTCGCCGCCGCGCTGGACGGCCCGATTCTGCTCTACCTCTCCTCCGACGAGCTCACCAACTCCGTCGACGAACGCGGCACCCGGATCGGTCAGGCTTGGCAGGACCTCGTGGAACGCGCCTGCCGCCCCTGAAGCTCTTCTCGGTCAGAGCAGCAGGTCGCCGTCGCGCTCGTTGGCACGCGCCGCCGTGCTGAGCGCGTCGTGATCGACGGTGACACCGAGCCCTGGTCCTTCCGGGACGGTCATGGCGCCGCCGCTGATCATGTGCGGCTCGGTGATGATGTCGTGCTCCATGTACTGGTACACGGTGTCGATCGCGTAGGAGATCAACGGGGTCGACGCGACCAGGTGCAGGTGTGCGGCAGTGGAGATGCCGATCTCGCCGCCGCTGTGCAGGTTCATGCCCAGGTTGAACGTCTCCAGCACGCCCGCCAGTCGTTTGGTCGGGGCGATGCCGCCCCAGCGGTGCGCGTCGCCGTGCACGACGTCGACCGAGCCGAGCCGGACGCTGGGTGCGATGTCGTCGAATTCGATGACGCACATGTTGGTACACAACGGAACCGAGATCCGCTGCCGCACCAGCGCCATGCCTTCCAGGCCGGGCACCGGGTCCTCAAGGTACTCCAGGCCGATGGCTTCGATGCGGCGCGCGAGTTCGAGGGTGCGCGGCACGCTCCAGTGCGCGTTGGGGTCGACGCGCAGCGGGGTGTGCGGGAGTGCGGCACGCATGCGTTCCAGCACCTGCACATCGTGTTCCGGGTCGGTCGAGCCCTTGACCTTGAACACGCCGGTGCCGTCGGTTCCCTTGGCCCGCTCGACTTCGCCGATCAGGGCGTCGGCCAGGGCGATCGCGCCGGTGGGCTCGCCGACCAGACCGGGCGTGAGCACCGCCGTGATCGGAACCTGGTCGCGGAACCGGCCACCGATCAGGTCGGCGAGCGGGCGACCGGCGACCTTGCCCATGATGTCCCAGCAGGCCATTTCCAGACCGGCCAGCGCCGCCGCGCCGAGGTAGCCGTAGAAGTAGGGCACCATGTGGAACTTCTCGGCCGCGCGTTCGATCTCGAACGGGCTGCTTCCCTTGATCTGCGGGAAGATCTTCTCGATGATCGCGGCGACGGGGCGACCGTGCATGGTCTCGCCCCAGCCTTCGACGCCGTCGTCGGTGCGCAACCGCACGACGGTCCGGGTCGTGCCGGTGCGGGTCTCGAACGAACTGGTGAACGGGCGCGAATACGGCACGTTCACCACCCACACCGCGAGGTCCTCGATCTTCACCGCGTGCTTCCCGTCAGCTCGTCGAACGCCACCAGCGCCGCCACCAGACCGTCCACTTTGGCCTGGAGGATGCCGGCTCCGATCATGCCATCCGCGCCGTGCGCCGGATCGGTGGTGCCGCCGGAGCGCGCCCATTCGCCGTGCCGCTGCACGTTCAAGCCGGGCACCGGCTCGTAGGAGTGCAGGCCGCGCGGCCCGAGCGGTTCGGTGCTGAAGTGCTCGGTGCGGACGAGTTCGGGGCGGGTGGCGAGCACGAGGCTGGCTTCCCACCAGCCAGCGTGACCGGGCACGTCCGCGCCGTCCTTGGGAGTGGCGCCGGGCTCGCCGAGTTGCCAGTAATTTGCCGTGGCCACCGCGATCGGCAACCGGTTGACGATCGACTTGGACACCGAGCGCACCGTCTCGTCGTTGCCGCCGTGCCCGTTGATCACGAAGAACCGGATGAAACCGCTGGTGTGCAAGGAATCGATCAGATCGGTGAGCACCGCGGTCAACGTTGCCGGTTTGAGCGACGCGGCGCAGGCGAACAGATGGTGCTCGGAGTGCCCGAACGGCATCGCGGGCGCGAGCACGGTCGGCACCCGGTCGCCGAGCGCGCTGACGGCGCGTTCGGCGACGGTGCCCGCGATGAGCGTGTCGGTGATCAGCGGCAGGTGCGGTCCGTGCTGCTCGACCGCGCCGATCGGCAGCACCAGCACGGAGCGCGGGGCGAGGTCGGCGACCTGGTCACGGGTCAGTTCAGCGAGTTCGGGCACGATCAGTGCGCCTCCAGGGCCGAACCTTGCGCGGGGACCTGCTCGATGCGGCCGAGCACGAACACGTAGCAGAGGATGCCGAGCGCGACGGTGAGCGCGGCGATGATGAAGCCCCAGGAGAAGCTACCGGTCGCGTCGACGATGAACCCGGTGATGATCGGCGCTGCCGCGACGAAGCCCTGGCTGAGGAAGTTCAGGATGCCGCCGACCGCGCCGACCTGGCCCTCCGGCGCGATCAGCGCGACGCAGCTGGACCCGACCGGCGCGGACGCGGACAGGCCGCCGAGGCCGAGCGAGATGAACAGTACCGCCCACACCGGCGAGCTCGTGGCGGCCGCGCCGACGATGAACAGGCCGACGACCATGCCGCCGATCAGCACCCACTTGCGCACGTGCTCCGGGTCGCGACCACGCGCGATGAGCCGGTCGACGAGCAGCCCGCCGATGAGCAGGTCGGCCAGGGTGGCGACGATCCACGGCACGGCCGAGTAGAGACCGCCCTTGAGCACGGTCATGTGCAGCTGGGTTTCCAGGTAGCCGGGCAGCCAGGTGAGCAGCATGAAGAACGCGTAGTTGTAGCAGGCGAACCCGAGCGAGAGGCCCCAGACCTTGCGGCTGCGCAGCAGGTAGCCGAAGCCGCGGAAGCTGGCCTGCGGCACCACGGTCTCGTCCTGCGCGCCACCTTCGGTGATATAGGTGTATTCCGCGTCCTTGAGCTTGCCCGCGTCGCGCATTTCCTTGGGGTTGCGGTAGATCAGCCAGTAGAAGACGGCGAACACGAGGCTGACCAGGCCGGAGACCACGAACGCGCCGCGCCAGCCCCACACCGACACCACGATCGACATCAGCGGCAGGCCGATGACGTTGGAGAACTTGGCCGCGCCGTCGAAGGCCGACGTGCACAGGCCGCGTTCGTGGCGGGGGAACCAGTAGCTGGTGGTCTTCTGGGAGGACACGATCGCGGGCGCTTCGGCGATGCCGAGCAGCAGCCGGGTGACGATGATCAGGCCGAAGCCGCTGACGATCGCGGTGAGCAGGGTGGCGATGCCCCACAGGATGCTGGTCGTCCGCATGATCCATTTGACGCCGATCTTGTCGAGCAACAGCCCGATCGGGATCTGCGTGATGCCGTAGGACCAGGTGAACGCGGAGAGCAGGATGCCGAGCTGGCCCGCGCTCATGCCGAACGCCTCGCGCAGGCCGGTGCCCGCGACGGACATGTTCACGCGGTCGAAGTAGTTGACGAGGATGCCGACGCCGAGCAGCAGCGCGATACCCCAGCGCAGATGCCCTGCCGACCAGGACAGTCTCGGTTGGCGGCTCGGTGACACTTGGACGCTGGGCGCGTTGGAGACGTCGGACACGAGCAGCTCCCTAGTTTTGCAATGCAAAACACCGGTTTGCATTCTGGTAGCGTGCAACCTAGATACGCTGCAAACGATTGTCAAGGCTGCCAAGGAGTACGCGTGGAACAGGACGATCCGGGCCGCAACCGCTCCATGTCCGTGCGCAGGGCATTGGGCCTGCTCCTGTTCGTCGGCGAGCACGACGACCCGCGCGGCGTCACGCTCAAGGACGTCGCCACCGGGCTCGATCTCAACAAGAGCACCGCGCTGCGCCTGTTCGAACCGCTGATCGACTTCGGCCTGGTCGGCCAGGACGACGAGACCGGCCGCTTCCGGCTCGGCGCCAGGGTGGTCAGCCTCGGCCAGTCGTTCCTGTCCAAAGTAGACCTACGTGCGGTCGCGCATCCCGCGCTGCGCGGGCTGATGACCGACACCGGCGAAACCGTGCACCTGACCATCTACGACCACCCCGACGTCGTCTACGTCGACAAGGTGGAAAGCCCGAACGTGGTGCACATGCGCTCGGAGATCGGCAAACGCATGCCCGCCTACAGCACCGCGACCGGCAAGGCGTTCCTCGCCCACCTCCCCGCGGACCGGGTCACCGACGCGATCGCGCGCGGACTGCCGCGCCGCACCGCGCACACCATCACCACCGCCGACGAACTGCTCGCCGAACTGGCCAAGGTGCGCGATCAGGGCTGGGCCGTTGACAACGTGGAGAACGAGGACGGTGTGCGCTGCGTCGGCGCGCCGATCCTGGACCACCTGGGCGCGGTGGTGGCCGCGCTGTCCGTGTCCGGCCCGACCATGCGGGTCACCGAGGACCGGGTGCCCGCGCTCGGCGCGCAGGTGAAAACGGTCGCCGAGGAGATCTCACACCACATCGGCGCGCCCTGAATCAGCTGGTGGACCAGCGCACCGGCAGCTCAACCGGCTTGCGGAACACCAGACCGCGCGGGCTGCCCCCACGTACCAGTCGCAGATCGGGCAGTTCGAGAATCGCGGCGAGCGCGATGCTCGCTTCCAACCGGGCGAGCTCGGCGCCGAGGCAGAAGTGCGGCCCGCGCGCGAACGCCAGGTGCTGGCGGAGATTGGCGCGCCCGAGGTCGAAGCGGTCCGGCTCGGCGAACACGGCCGGATCGCGGTGTGCGCCGGACAACGACACGCTCACCAGGTCACCGGCGCGAATCAACGCGCCGCCCAGCTCGATGTCGCGGGTGGCGTAGCGGTCCAGCAGCGCGGCCGCCGGTTCCAGGCGCAGCGACTCCTCGACGAACTTGGCGAGCGCGTCCGCGTCGGCGGGGCGCTGGCCGGGGTAGGTCAGCAGGTGCAGCACCGCGTTGGTGATCATGCCTTCCACCGTGTCGATGCCGCCGAACAGCAGCACCGCCGCGTTCGACACGGTCGCGTCCACGCTCAGACTCGCGGCGACGTCGGCCATCAGCGACGGCGATGCCAGGCTCGCCTCGATGGCGGCGCGTAGCGCACCGAACGCGTCCTGTGCCGTCCGCGGAATCGGTTGCCCCGCCGAAATACCGGAGACGGCGCCGCTGATCGCGTCGTACCAGGTCAACATCGTGCTCGCCTGCACGCCGGTCAGCCCGAGCACGTCCGCGAGTACCGCGACCGCGAGCGGACCGGCGAACTCCCTGCGCAGTTCGGCCGAGCCGCGCGGACGCAGACCGGCGAGCAGTTCGTCGGTGTGCCCCTGGATCGACGCGGTGAAGTTGGCGCGCACGGCAGCGGGCCGGAAAGCCGGACCGAACGGGTCGCGGTGGTGCGCGTGCGCAAGCCCGTCGGTGGAGAGCATGCTCGGCCCGACCACGCGCGCGGTGGAGAACCTCGGATCGTCCACTGTGAACGTTGCTGGATCGCGCAACACCTGGTCGACCAGTGCGTAACTGGTCACCAGCCAGGCGTTGAGCGCGGGCAACCAGGCAACCGGCGCAGCGGCGCGCAGCCGGGCGAGCACCGGGTGCGGATCGTCGGTGAGCTGCTCGATCGTCACCTGGTCAGACATAGCGATCAAGCTCCTTACCCGTGAGCAGCTGGACCGGGTACGGCGCGCGGGCGACCTTCCGGGCCACCGTGTCCTCCGGCAGCGGCGTCCGCGACCCGGCGACCACGAGATTTCCGGGTCGTTTGCCGCGCAGTACCGCCGATTCGGCGAGCAGCAACCGGTGCGGGAACGCGGCCAGCGCGTTCGCCACGATCGGCCGGTCGACCGCGCCGCCCGCGCTGGCGGCCACGTTGAGCAGGTACACCCCGGAATCGCGCAACGCCAGGCCCGCCTGCGCGACGAACTCCCGGCTCCCCATCCCGCCGGGCATGACCGCCCGCTCGAACGCGTCCACCACCAGCACGTCCACCGAGTCCGGGCGCAGCGTGGCGATCTCGGCGAGCCCGTCGCCGATCCGCACCCGCAACTGCGGCACCGATCGCAGGTCCAGCTGTTCGCGCACCAGTTCGACCAGCGGCGCGTCCGCCTCGATCACCAACTGGCGCGAGCCTGGCCGGGTAGCCGCCAGGTAGCGCGGCAACGTGCACGCCCCGCCGCCGATGTGCACGGCGTACAACGGGCCCGGTGCCAGCGCGTCGATGACGTCGGCCATCCGGCGGACGTACTCGAAATCCAGGTAGGTCGGATCGTCGAGGTGCACATAGGACTGCGGGATCTGGTCGACGGTCAGCAGCCAGCCGCCTGGCCGATCGGCGTCGGCCAGCAGCTCCGCAGTGCCGAACCGCACCGGATACCGGCCCGGCATCGGCTGCGCCACGCGTCGCTTCGCCGCGCGGGCGGGTCGTCTGTCGGGCATACGATCACTTTAGATGCGCAGCACGAGCCGACCACCGGCCGCGTGGTTCTCCAGCCGCTCATGGGCGATCGCGGCGTCGGTCAACGGCAGGATGTCGAGTTCGACGTTGGCCAGACCGGCGGCGACCGCGGCCAGCGCGGCTTCGGCGGCGGGGCGGACGAGTTCCGGGTGGGCCGGGAGGTAGCCGCCCGCGTTGAACCCGGCGACGACCGTGTTGCCGTACCAGATCGCGTTGCTGGGCAGCGAGTGTTCCCAGTCACCGCTGGCATTGCCGACCAGCAGCAGCCTGCCGAACGGCGCGAGCAGGCTCATGCTCTGGGTGCGCACCGCGCCGCCGACCGGGTCGATGATCACGTCGAACTTTTCCTCGCCCAGCGCGCCCGCCAGGTCGGCCGAATCGACGATCTCGTCGTAGGGCAGCTTTTGCGTCCGCTGGGTGCGGACGGTGCCGACGACGCGGGACGCGCCGAGCCCTTTGGCGATGCCGGGGAACGTGGCGGCGAGCGCACCATGTGCGCCGTGGATGAGGATGCTCTCGCCCTTGGCCATCCGGGCGACGCGGGTCAGCGCGACGTGCGCCATGATCGCGTTGGGCAGGACGGCGACGGCCAGTGCCGGGTCGATGTCGTAGCCCTCGGTGGACACCACGAAATCCTGGTGTCTGATGTAGACGGATGCGTAGCCGCCGGTTCCGTTGCTGGACAACGCAACCACGTGCTCGCCGACGGTGAATCCACTGACGCCCGCGCCGAGCGCGCGCACGGTCCCGGCGACTTCGAGGCCCGGCACGTACGGCGGTTGCGGCAGCCCGGGGCGATCGCGGTAGAGCCCTTGCCGGAGATAGAGGTCGACGAGCCCGACGGCGGCATGGCTGACGTCGATCGCGACCTCGCCGGGACCGGGTGCCGGGTCGGGCAGGTCGTCGAGGACGAGCACGGACGGGTCGCCGAACCGGTTGACCTGGATCGCCTTCATGATTCCTCCATAACGCAGATCATCTGCGTTAAATATAGCGCAGATTGACTGCGTTAACCTGGTCGGTATGCAACACCGTGCCCGTTCCGCAGAAGCCAAACAGCGCCGCACCGAAGACCTGCTGGTCGCGGCAGCCGAACTGGCCACGGAATTGGGGGGCGTGCGACACCTCACGCTGGTCGCCGTCTTCGATCGCGCCGGACTGGACTCCTCCGCCATGCGCCGATATTTCGCAGGCAAGGAGGAACTACTGCTGGAACTCGCCGAACGCGGCTGGCAACAGTGGTCCGACCTGGTCGTCGCCGAATCGACCGGCAGCACCGGCCGAACCCCGGCCGAGATCGCGCGGGTGATCGCGGAAACGCTCGCCCGGCTGCCGCTGTTCTGCGACCTGCTCACCCACGTGCCGCTCAACCTCGAAGGCGAGGTCGGCCTGGACCGCGCCTACCGCTACAAACTGGGCGCGTTCGCCGCGCACGACACACTGGCCGACGCCCTGGCCGCGAGCGGCGAAATGACCGTCGACCAGGTCGGCGACCTCATCGCCGCCGCGCTCGGGCTCGCGGCCATGCACTGGCAGCTCTCGCACCCCACCGAGACACTGGCGGAGCTCTACCGGCAGTACCCGGACTGGGGCCACGTCGCGCTCGACTTCCTGCCCCGGTTGACCCGGTTGTTGCAGGCGACCGCGATCGGGCTCACTCAGGTCTGAGACACCGGCACCAGCGGTGCGCTGGCACGCTCGTCGTAGGCGACCCTGGCACGCCGCACGTGCGCGAACTTGTCGCGTGACCAGTCGGCCAGGGAGATCAGGTACGGGCCGAGATCGGTGCCGAGTTCGCTCAGGCCGTATTCGACGCTGGGCGGCGTGGTCGGGTAGACGGTGCGGGTGACCAGGCCGTCGCGCTCCAGGTTGCGCAGGTTCTGGGTGAGCACCTTCTGGCTGATCCCCTCGACCCGCCTGCGCAGTTCGCCGAAGCGGTGCGGACGTTCGGCGAGCGCGCCGATGACCAGCGCGGTCCACTTGTTGGCGATCAGGTCGAGCACGTCCCGGCACGGGCAGTTGCGCAGGTACGGGTCCCACACGTGGTCGTCCGGATACTGTTCGACCAGGTCGACGGTGGTTTCCACGGGGTACCTACTTTACTCGGAAGTGCCTTCTGGCGATCGGATACCAGGTTCACGATACTGACACAGGTAACCGGAAGTACAGACGAAGCAGGGAGTGAACGAGCAGATGCGTGCCATCCGTCAACAGCGATTCGGCGGACCAGAGGTCCTGGAACTCGCTGAGGTCGACCGCCCGGCGCCGATCGCGACCGAGGTGTTGGTGAAGGTGCACGCGGCAGGCGTGAACCCGGTCGACTGGAAGACCAGGGCCGGCAGGGGCATGCCGCTGGAGCTGCCCGCCACCGTCGGCTGGGACGTGTCCGGCGTCGTCGACGAGCTCGGCGGGGCCACGTCGATCTTCGCGGTCGGCGACGAAGTCCTTGGCATGCCGTGGTTTCCGCGTCCAGCCAACGCCTACGCCGAGTACGTGACCGCACCGGCGCGGCAGTTCGTGCGCAAACCTGCCACGCTCAGCCATGCCGAAGCCGCCGGACTACCGCTCGCCGGTCTGACCGCGTGGCAAGGACTTGTCGACATCGCGAATGTCCAACCTGGACAGCGCGTGCTGGTCACCGCCGCCGCTGGCGGAGTCGGGCACCTCGCGGTACAGATCGCCAAGGCGCGCGGCGCCTACGTGCTGGGCACCGCCCGCGCGGCCAAGCACGAGTTCCTCGGTTCGCTGGGCGTCGACGAGGCGATCGACTACACCGCCGTCGACGTCGCGGACACCGCGCGCGACGTGGACGTGGTGTTCGACCTGATCGGTGGCGCGAACAGCATCGAGCTGGCCCGGACCGTCACAACAGGCGGCCTGATCATCCCGGTGCCGGGCGGCGTGAGCGCGGAACTGGCCGCGGTCGCGGCCGGACGCGGCGTGCGCACCAGCCCGCTGCTGGTGGAGCCCGACCACGCGGGATTGGTCGCGCTGGCCGACCTGGTCGAGTCCGGCCGGCTGAAGGTCGTCGTCGAGCAGACCTTCCCGCTCGCCGACGCCGCGAAGGCGCACGAGGTCGGCGAAGCGGGCCGGGTGGTCGGCAAGCTGGTGCTCACGGTCTGAGCCGCGAATCAGGGCGCGTCCGGGTCGAGGCCGTCGTCGGCGACCCGGACCGCCTCGCGTTCGGCGGTCACGTCGAGCGAACGGCAGACCAGCAGGTAGACGCCCGCCGCCACGGCCAGGCCGACCAGCATGGAGACGTCGGTGCGCGGGTTGAAGACCTCGTGGCCGACTCGGGTTTCGTGATCACGACGGTCGTGCTGCACCTCGCCGGTTGGGTGCAGCCAAGGCCCAGCCCGGACGAGGTGCAGTCCGTGCACCGGGTTTCCTTGCGGCGCCTGGCATCGGACGAGCTGCCGCACTGGGCGCGGTTGCCGGATGGCAGGCCGCTGTTGCAGATGCCGCTGCGCAAGGACATGGTCGAGCACGCGCCGACTGGCGCGATCCTCTACCAGTTCCGCGAGGTGGTGCTGTTCGGTCGGCAGACCAGGGTCGCCGACCTCGCGCAGCCCGCGTTCACGGCTTGATAGCGGGCACCCGCAGTGCGGTGAGAGCCGATCGCTCACGCTGCCGGAAGCCCAGAGTTTCGTAGAGCCGGATGGCGTTGGTGTTGTTCGCTGCGGCCGCCAGGAACGGGGTTTCGCCCCGGGCCTTGACACCGGCGACGACCGCGAGCACCAGCCGCGTCGCCAACCCATGACCGCGCACCGACGCATCCGTGCACACCGCGCTGATCTCGGTGAAGCCCGGCGGATGCCGCCGTTCCCCTGCCATCGCCACCAGTGCACCGTCCCGCCGGATGCCGAGGTAGGTGCCGAGCTCGACGGTCCTGGGCAGGAACGGGGCCCGGCTTGGTCCGCTCGACGAGGGCGAGCATCTCCGGCAGGTCCGCCTCGGTCAGCCGGACGGCTTCCGCGTCCTGTCCGGCCGCCACGTTCTCGCCCACCATCTGCACACCGGGTATCCGCTGCACCACTTCCCAGTCGGGCAGCGCGTTCGCTCCGGTCACCACGACCACCGCGCCGGGACCGGCCAGTTCGGCGACGTCGTCCCACATCGTCAGCTCGTCGTCCGACTCGGGCGGTACCGCCAGGAACGGCGCGACATCCGCCTGGTAGCGGACCACGCGCCCCTGCCACTGCGCGAACCTGGCATGTGCGCCGTTGAGCGCCGCTCAGGTGGGATAGTCCAACTCGAACACCCAGACACTCCGTTCACCGCTTCGTGATCGCTGCCTCCTCGGGCACGCGCAACGCGGTGAAGTTCGGGCGTTGGCGCAGCCGGAAACCCAGGGTTTCATAGAGCCGGATGGCATTGGTGTTGCGGCCTGCCGCATGCAGGAACGGGGTTTCGCCGCGCGCCCTGATACCCGCCGCGACCGCGAGCACGAGCCGCGTCGCCAACCCCTGACCGCGCACCGACGCATCGGTGCACACGGCGCTGATCTCGGTGAACCCTGGCGGATGCAGCCGCTCCCCCGCCATCGCCACGAGTGCACCGTCCCGCCGGATGCCGAGGTAGGTGCCGAGCTCGACGGTCCTGGGCAGGAACGGGCCGGGCTTGGTCCGCTCGACCAGCGCGAGCATCTCGGGCACGTCCGCCCCGGTCAGCGGGATCGCTTCGGCATCGGCTTCGCCCGCGACGTCCTCGCCCACCATCTGGACGCCGGGTGTCCGGTCGACCACTTCCCAGTCCGGCGGCGGAGTGCCCACCCCGGGCACCACGACCACGGCCCCGGGACCGACCAGCGCGGCGACGTCGTCCCACATCTTCGGCTCGTCGTCCGGATCGGGCGGTACCGCCAGGAACGGGGCCACATCGGGCTGGTAGCGCACCACGCGCCCGTGCCATTCGGCGAACCTGGCATGCGCGCCGTTGAGCGCCGCCCACGTGGGATAGTCCAACGCGAACACCGATCGTCACCCCTGTCGTCGACCTGATCGATACACCTCCTCGGCCAACGAACCGCCACCCGGAACCATTCCGCTTCCCACCAGCTGGAACGCCGAACCGCCCGGCGCCCCTGGGTAGGGAGCGCCGGGCGGCAGCTGTCAGATCACTGGTGCCAGAACTTCAGGTTCGACCAGGCGACCGTGATGGCGCCGTGGCCGGAGGAGGTCTGGTACGTGCCGACCTTGTCGTAGAACTCGCCGCCGGGCGCCTTGACCGTGAAGGCGAGCGAACCGTTGAGGTACACCTGGAGCTTCTTCGTCTTGGTGTTGTGCACGGTGTTCACCTGCACCGGCACGCCCACCTTGGCCCCGTTGGCCGAAATGGTCGCGCCGCCCTCGACGTCGTAGATCTTGCCGCTGTTCTGCACGGCCATGATGAAATACGGTCCGGTGGGGCCGTTGAAGGTCTGCTTCAACGAAATGCGGTCACCGGCAAAGCTCTTGATGGTGAACGTGCCGCCGAACTGGCGGGTGCCGGTCGAGTAGTTGCCGTCGCTGTCGCCACCGGCGTAGGTCTTGTAGCGGAATTCCGCCCTCGGCTCGTTGTTGTCGCAGGCGTCCGCGGGTGCTTGGGTCGTGCTGCCGCCAGCAGGCAGGCTGAACGTGGTGCCGCTGACCTTGCCACCGACGCACAGCTGCACATCGTGCGCTGGGGTGTCGGGGGTCCAGGTGCCGGGGCCGATCGGGCCCGACGCGGCGAACGCGGTGGGAGCGGCCCACAACAGGCCGGCCACGGCCACCGCGATGGCTGCGACGCGTAATTTCATGGATTGACCTTTCCGGAGAGTCGCCGCAATTGCCGGACGCGAGATCCCAGCGACCAGAAAGAGGAGATCGACCCGCAACAATCGAAAAGCTGGGAACCGTCCGGGCAAGGTGACGATGTTCAGATGTGTGCGGTCACGCAGCATTACGGGTGCTGCGACGCGCCGAGCAGCCGCCGATCGGTTACGGGGGTTGGGGAAACGGCGCCTTTCTCGCTCGGTGGATCCATAATCGTTAGGGTCCCTTACTATGTCAACCCGTCACGGGTTGCCCGGTTTCACAGTTAACGGGCGCCGTGCTGTCACAGTCGGCCCGGACATCCGGTCTTACCTGGAACGACGACCGCGAGGAGAAACCCATGCCGGACCAGGACGACTTCCCCGCACCCCAGCAGGGTTTGCTGGTGACGCACTTCCTGACCGTGCGAGACGTGAAAATATCTCGCGAGTTCTACGCTGACATTTTCGGCGGGCGGGTCGTGCGCGCCGCGGACCCGGCGGTCGTCGCGGTCGCGAACACCTGGATCATCATGAACCCCGGCGGCGGCCCCACCCCGGACAAGCCCGACGTC
>DASXOJ010000210.1:0-21005 GCA_036494465.1 Pseudonocardiaceae bacterium | reverse complement strand
CGCTCGGCTCCCCACTCCCGCTTTGCTGGTACCCGACGGGTTGTGCTGTGGTGGTGTCTGCCTTGCGCCTCGCATCGCGGCGCTCGTCGCGCGCCTCGCCGCTGGTGTCTTGGGGCGGGGTCTCGGTGTGTCGTCCGTTCGGGAATCGAACTTGCTCTTGGGTGGTGCCTGTTGCCTCGGCTGCGGGCTGCTCAGTGTCGCCTGTTTGGTTGTGAGTTGGCCGTTCGGTGGTCGGCGTGTCGACCGTTGGGCGAGTTGGCAGCTCAATCGCCGCCGTGGCGGGGTGTCGGGCGGGTCGGGGCGTCGCTTGGGCCTCGTTCTGCCTGACCTTGCGGCCCGGAGCGCAGCCGGGGGCCGTTGCGGCTAGAGGCGGGTTTGGAGGGCTTCGGCGGCTGCCAGGAGGTCGGCTGCCCAGCGGACGCCTGGGCGGCGGCCTATGCGGTCTACCGGGCCGCTGACCGACACCGCTGCCACTACCTGGCCGCCGCTGTCCCTTACCGGGGCCGACACGCTGGCCACGCCGGGTTCGCGTTCGGCGACGCTCTGGGCCCAGCCTCGGCGGCGGACTTCGAGCAGGGTGCGTTCGCCGAAGACGGCGTCGGTGAGGACGCTGCGCTGGGTCGCCGGGTCGGACCAGGCGGCCAGTACTTTCGCGCCGGAGCCCGCGGTCATGGGGAGTCTGCTCCCTACCGGAACGGTGTCCCGGAGGCCGCTGGGGGGTTCTGCCGCCAGTACGCAGACTCGTTGCATGCCGTCTCGGCGGTAGAGCTGCACGCTTTCGCCGGTGATGTCCCGGAGTTTGGGCAGGACCACCGCCGCGGCGTCGAGCAGGGGGTCTGTTGCGCCGCCTGCTAGTTCGGCCAGGGCTGGGCCGGGGCGCCAGCGGCCGTCGGAGCCTCGGCGGAGCAGGCGGTGTACTTCCAGGCCGACTGCCAGTCGGTGCGCGGTCGCCCTTGGTAGGCCGGTGCGGTTGCACAACTCGGCAAGGCCACACGGCTCCTTGGCAATGGCCTGAAGCACCGCCACTGCCTTGTCCAGAACTCCGATCCCGCTATGCTGTCCCACAGCTCGATATTAACTTCCCAGATCGCGGGAAGTCCAGCATCTGGGAGCTCTCGGTTTCCCACTCGGCCTACCGAACTCCCGCGAATCTTCGATAGGAGAGGGGAGCGATGGGTTACACGCTCGCCGAGAAGGTATGGAACGAACACGTCGTGCGCCGTGGCAGTGGGGCGGAGCCCGATTTGCTCTATATCGATCTGCACCTGGTCCACGAGGTCACTTCGCCGCAAGCCTTTGACGGATTGCGGCAGGCCGATCGACCGGTCCGCAGGCCCGATCTGACGATCGCGACCGAGGATCACAATGTACCCACGGTGGATATCGAACTACCGATTGCTGATCCCGTTTCCCGCACCCAGGTCGAGACGTTGCGCCGCAACTGCGCCGAGTTCGGCGTCGAGCTCTACTCGATGGGCAACGCCGAACAGGGCATCGTGCACGTGATCGGGCCGCAGTTGGGCCTGACGCAACCGGGGATGACGGTCGTCTGCGGCGACAGCCACACCTCGACGCACGGCGCGTTCGGCGCGATGGCATTCGGGATCGGCACGTCCGAGGTGGAGCATGTGCTCGCCACCCAGACGCTGCCGTTGCGGCCGTTCAAGACGATGGCGATCAATGTGTCGGGGTCGTTGCGGACGGGGGTGACCGCGAAGGACATCATCCTTGCCGTTATCGCCAAGATCGGGACTGGCGGTGGGCAGGGGTACGTCCTGGAGTACCGGGGCCCCGCCATTGAGGCGTTGTCCATGGAAGCCCGGATGACGGTGTGCAACATGTCGATCGAGGCGGGGGCCCGGGCTGGGCTGATCGCGCCCGACGACACCACCTTCGCCTACCTGAAGGGGCGCAAGCATGCTCCGGTCGGGGATGACTGGGACGCCGCCGTCGCGCACTGGCGCTCGTTGCGCACGGATGACGACGCCGAGTTCGATGTCCAGGTGGACATCGACGCGGATGCGTTGACTCCGTACGTAACCTGGGGCACCAACCCGGGCCAGGGGTTGCCCTTGTCCGAGCGGGTACCGGATCCCGAACTGATCGCCGACGAGACCGCGCGGGCCTCCGCGGAGAAGGCGTTGGCCTACATGGGCCTGGAGCCGGGCACGCCGCTGCGGGAGATCGCGGTAGACACGGTGTTCCTCGGTTCGTGCACCAACGGCCGGATCGAAGACCTGCGCGCGGCCGCCGAGGTGCTGCGCGGGCGCAAGGTCGCCGACGGGGTGCGGATGTTGGTTGTGCCCGGGTCGATGCGGGTCAAGGCGCAGGCCGAATCCGAGGGCCTGCACGAGGTCTTCACGGCGGCCGGGGCCGACTGGCGGCAGGCGGGCTGCTCGATGTGCCTTGGCATGAACCCGGACCAGCTGGCGCCCGGCGAGCGCAGCGCGTCGACCTCCAACCGCAACTTCGAGGGCAGGCAGGGCAAAGGCGGCCGGACCCATCTGGTCTCGCCGCTGGTGGCCGCCGCGACCGCGATCCGCGGCCGGTTGTCCTCGCCCGACGACCTGATCCCTGCCTGAACGAAGGAGTTGGACATGGAACCGTTCACCACGCACACCGGCATCGGGGTTCCGCTGCGCCGGTCCAACGTGGACACCGACCAGATCATCCCCGCGGTGTACCTGAAAAGGGTCAAACGCACCGGGTTCGAGGACGGGCTGTTCTCCGCGTGGCGCGCTGACGAGCACTTCATCCTCAATGTTGAGCCGTTCAAGTCAGGCTCGGTCCTGGTGGCCGGATCGGACTTCGGCACCGGATCCTCGCGAGAGCACGCGGTCTGGGCGCTGATGGACTACGGCTTCCGGGTGGTCATCTCCGCCCGGTTCGCGGACATCTTCCGCGGCAACGCGGGCAAGCAGGGCTTGGTCGCTGCTCAGTGTGACCAGTCCGACATCGAGTTGTTGTGGAAGATCCTGGAGAACGAGCCGGGCACCGAGGTCACCGTCGACCTCAGGGCGAAGACGGTGTCCGCCAAGGACTTCGTCTGCCCCTTCTCGATCGACGACTACACCGCCTGGCGACTGCTCGAAGGACTCGACGACATCGGCCTGACCTTGCGAAACGTCGCCGACATCGATGCGTTCGAAACGGCAAGGCCGGCTTGGAAACCGTCGATCGCGACTAGCACGACCGGGTGATCACGGTGTTGGATTCCCTGCCTCGCAGGGAATCCAACACCCTCCCAAAGGGCCCCTGCGGACCTCGATCAAGCCCGAAAAGGGTCGCTCGGAGGAGGGCAATCTTCTCGATATAACGAAAAACTGGGCGTGGCGCATTGGCATTTCCGTTGCAATGGGCTTATCTTTGCGTGCAGTCGGCCCTTGAGAGGCCGTAGGTGTCTGTGTGGTCTCTGGAGGGACTAACAGTGAACAAGGCCCAGCTCATCGAAGCACTGTCCGAGCGTCTCGGCGACAAGAAAGCGGCCGGCGCCGCTGTCGACGGCATCGTCGACGTGATCGTCCGTACGGTCAACAAGGGTGAGAAGGTAAACATCACCGGCTTCGGCGTCTTCGAGAAGCGTGCCCGCGCAGCTCGCACCGCCCGCAACCCGCGCACCGGTGAGACCGTGAAGGTCAAGAAGACCAACGTGCCCGCCTTCCGTGCAGGCACCAGCTTCAAGGATGTCATCAGCGGCACCAAGAAGCTGCCGCGCGTGGCCGCCACCAAGGCCGCCGCCGCGACCACCCGCACCACCACGACTCGTGCGGCTGCGGCGACCACCACGCGTGCCGCCTCCACCCGGGCCGCCGCTGCCAAGGCTCCTGCCGCGACCACCACGCGTCGCGCCGCCGCCACGAAGGCCGCTGCTCCCAAGGCGACCACGACCACGCGGAAGGCCGCCACCACGGCAAAGGCTGCTACCACGGCAAAGGCCGCTCCGGCCGCCAAGAAGGCTGCCCCGGCCGCCAAGAAGGCCGCCCCGGCCGCGAAGAAGACCACTCGCAAGAAGTGACTTCGCGGTTGGCCGTACTCGGCTGACGTGACCCCCCGCTCGCGGATTCCGCGAGCGGGGGTCACTTTTTTAGTGGGCAGAGCTTTATGGGGGTGTCTTTGGTAATGCCGTTTCGGTATTGCCAGGGAATCGACAGCATTCGTTGAATTGGGCTTGGACCACGGGTTTTCTCAAAAGGGCGTGGTCGGCGCCGGGAGTGCGGTGGGGAGATAATCCGCCGCGAGAAGCCGATCCTCATCCGGTGCGAAGGACAGGATCCACACACTGCCCTTCTTGCACGGGATCTCGTCGAGCAGCAGCCCGGATTCCGCCGCGAAGCCCGCGATGAGGGCCGGTATCGCCCCGCCCTGGCTACAGATCGCCGGTGTCCCACCGTGCTCCCGCGCGATGTCCAACAGGCGCGTGGCGGCCGTGTCCGGGTCGGCGTGGTAGCCCTCCTCGGTCAGCGCCCGCTCGATGCCCACGGGCACACCGAGATCGTCGGCGAGGCCCTGGAGGGTCTGCACGCACCGGACCCGGTCGGCCGCGTACACGCGCTCCGCGCCGAACTGCGGCAGGAGGCGGCGCAGCGCGTCGGCCTGCGCCTGACCGCTGCGGGAGAGTGGGCGGAGGTCGTCGTCCGCGGGCCAGTTGGCCCTGCTGCCTGCTTTGGCGTGGCGCACCAGCAAGACGGTGCGGGTGGCTGCCGGGAGCTCGGTGAAGGCGTCCAAGACGGCCCGATCGGCGTCGTAGCTCAGTTGTGCGGCTGCTTGCTCCGGGCGCAGCCAGCGCAATTCGTCGACCTCGTCGTTGGGCCGGAACCGGCCACCGATCGCCTGGCCGCCGTAATAGGTGATGACCTTGCGGGCGCCCGCGCGCGGACCGGTGGTGAGCCGGTAGGCCACCTCGCCGGCGAGCCTGCCCAGGACGGCCCGGAAACCCGTCTCCTCGACGGTTTCCCGGACCGCGCACTCCGGCAGCGTCTCGCCCGGCTCGGCCTTGCCCTTGGGCAGCGACCAGTCGTCGTAGCGGGGCCGGTGCACCAGCGCGACTTCCAGCTGGGCCTTGGCTGCGTTGCGCCACAGGACGGTGCCTGCGGCGGGCACGATCGTGCGCGCCGGGTTCTGCTCTGTGCTCATCCTTCTTATTCTTTGTATTCCCTGCTCGCGTGCTGCAGCATCAGTTCGGTCTGGTGATCACGAACCTGGCTGCCGCCGTCCACCGGGGAGGGTAGCCACTGCCCGTCCGAATGCAGCACCCAGCAACGGGTCGCCGGGTCCAGCGCGGAGGCGAAGGTGGCGTCGAGCTGCACGGCCAGCTTCGGATCGGCGACCCGGACCAGCACCTCGACCCGGCGATCCAGGTTGCGGTGCATCATGTCCGCGCTGCCGATCCAGTATTCGTCCTCGCCGACGAAGTGGAAGATCCGCGAGTGCTCCAGGAAGCGGCCCAGGATCGAGCGCACCCTGATCCGCTCGGAAAGGCCGGGCAGACCGGGCTTGATCGCGCAGATGCCGCGCACCACGATGTCCACCTCGACGCCTGCCTGCGACGCCCGGTACAGCGCGTCGATGACCTGTTCGTCGACGAGCGAGTTCAGCTTCATCCGGATACCGGCGCTTTCGCCGCGGCCCGCGCGAGCGATCTCGTGCTGGATCCGTTCGATGATGCCGCGCCGGACTCCACGCGGGGACACCAGCAGGCTGCGGTAGACGTTCTGTCGCGCGTAGCCGGTGAGCACGTTGAACAGGTCGGTCAGGTCCGCGCCGACCATCGGTTCCGCGGTGAGCAGGCCGACATCTTCGTAGAGGCGGGCGGTCTTCGGGTTGTAGTTGCCGGTGCCGATGTGGCAGTAGCGGCGGATGGTGGAACCCTCCTGCCGGACCACCAGCGCGGTCTTGCAGTGTGTCTTGAGACCGACCAGGCCGTACACCACATGCACGCCCGCCTTTTCCAGCGCGCGCGCCCATTTGATGTTGGCCTGCTCGTCGAAGCGGGCCTTGATCTCCACCAGGGTGACGACCTGCTTGCCCGCCTCGGCCGCGTCGATCAACGCGTCCACGATCGGTGAATCACCCGAGGTGCGGTACAGGGTCTGCTTGATCGCCAGCACCTTCGGGTCGGCCGCGGCCTGTTCGATGAAGCGCTGCACGCTGGTGGAGAACGAGTCGTACGGGTGGTGCACCAGCACGTCGCCCTCGCGCAGGGTCGCGAACACGCTCTTGGGCGTCTCGCGCTCGCCGAACGCGGGGTGGGTGGCGGGCACGAACGGCGGGTCCTTGAGTTCCTTGCGGTCCACCGCGTAGAGCTGCCACAGGCACGACGCGTCCAGCGGCGCGTGCACCACGACGACGTCCTCCTGCGCCACTTCGAGTTCGCGCAGCAGCAGGCTGAGCATGTCGTCGCTGATGTCCTCGCCGACCTCGAGCCGGACCGGCGGACCGAAGCGGCGCTGCGCTAGTTCGCGTTCCAGGGCCTGCAGGAGGTCCTCGTCGCGGTCCTCCTCGACCTCGAAGTCGGCGTTCCTGGTCACCCGGAAAACGTGGTACTCACTGACTTCCATTCCGGCGAACAATTCACCGAGATGCGTCGCGATGAGTTCTTCCAGGAGCAGGAAGGTCGCCTCGGCGGCGTTGCGATTGGTCTCGATCCGGATCAACCGGGGCACGTTGTCCGGCACCTTGACGCGCGCGAAGCGGCGCGTGCCGTCCTCCGGATCCCGCACGGTGACCGCGAGGTTCAGCGACAGCCCCGAGATGTAGGGGAACGGGTGCGCCGGGTCGACCGCGAGCGGCGTGAGCACCGGGAAGATCTGGTCGGAGAAGTAGTTCGACAGGCGCAGCCGCTCGGCGTCGTCCAGATCGCGCCAGCCGACGATGCGGATGCCGCGCCGGGACAGTTCGGGCAGCACGTGATCCACCAGCGCGGTGGAGTGCTGCTCGACGAGCTCCTGGTTGCGCTTGCGGATGTAGGCGAGTTGTTCGCGCGGGGTCAGGCCGTCCGCGCTGCGGACCAGTAAGCCGGTCTCGTCGCGGCGCTTCAGTCCCGCGACTCGCACCATGTAGAACTCGTCCAGGTTGGAGGCGAAGATCGCCAGGAACTTCGCGCGCTCCAACAGGGGCTGCGAGGAGTCCTCGGCCAGCGCGAGCACGCGCGCGTTGAAGTCCAGCCAGGACAGCTCGCGGTTGACGTAGCGGTCTTCGGGCAGTTCGATCCCGTGCGCTTCCGGTCGAGTCACCGCGGGCGGCGCGGACGGCACGCTGCGCAACTCGCCGAGGTGGTGGGCCTGGTTCGCCCGGTCGGTCATTTCGACCTGCTGATCTCCGTTGTCGCCGCTCACGAAGGCCATTGTCCCCGATAAACCCGGGTTCGTGCCCCTATCGTGATCCAGCCAGTGGGTGAACTCCCGACTACTCCATGGGGTGATGACTCGCTCGAACGATCAGCAACCGGTCGGACAGGACGCACCGATCGAGGCGGCGCTGTGTTTGCCGAGGCCAAGGGCGTGCGCGGCGACCAGGTCCGCGGCGGTGTCCACGTCGCAGCGCAACGACACCAGCGGCGCCGTGATCGGCATCGCACCGGACGCCGCGTGCGCGCCCGCCGACCCGATCCCGAAATGCGGATCCAGTCGTCGGCCCGGTGCGGCCAGCAGCAGCGTGGTGCCGGTGCCCTGGTGATCGGCGACGAACGCCCGCTTGCCGCGCGCCGTTTCCAGCGCGGCGGCCAGTTCCTCCGGGCGCAACGCGGGCAGGTCCGCCTGGAGCGCGCCGACCGTGGCGGCCGGGTCACGGCGCAGCAGCGCGTCCGTACCGTGCGTGAGGGCCTGGTTGAGATCCATCGCGGGATCGTCGGGCAGCACCTCGATGCCATCGCCGGTCAGCACCGTTGCGATGGTCGGGTCGGAGGAAACCACCAGCACCGTGCGCACGTTGGTGGTGCCTGCCGCCGCTGCCGCGGTGTCGCGGAGAAACGCCAGCACCAGGGCCTCGTGCGCGGCCCGGTCGCCGCCCGCGAACAGCCGGGTCTTGGCCCGGTTGAGCATCTTCACCGGGATTACCAGATCCACCCCATGTCCCACGTGGTCCATCGTGCCCGATCCGCGCCGGGTGGTGTTCGCTCCAGGTGTCAAAAGTCTGTTGTGGTGCTGGCCACGGCCATTTAGTGGGAACTGCTCCAGCGCGGAGTCACCCCCCTGGGTGGACTGGGTGAAACGGGGCGGGAAGACTCACGGCGAGGTTCCCGCAGGAGAGGAGTTGGTCGTGGCGAAGGGTGCACGGTTGCCCAGGGAGCGCAGTGGCGGCTGGGTGTGGTTCGCCGCGTCGATCTTCTACCCGCTGTGCCGACTGCTGGCCAAGCGGATCAACAAGGGCACCACGCTGCCCGCGCGCGGCCCGGTGATCCTGGTGATGAACCACATCTCCCACCTCGACCCGGTGTACGACTCGGTGTTCGTGCACAAGCAGCGCCGCACGCCGCGGTTCCTGGCCAAAGCCTCGCTGTGGGAAAAGCCGTTCGTCGGCAAGGTGCTGACCGGGACCGGGCAGATCCCGGTGTTCCGCGGCACCATGCAGGCCCGCGACAGCCTCAAGCACGCGAGCGACGCGCTGGAGCAGGGCGGCGTCGTGGTCGTCTACCCGGAAGGCACCATCACCCGTGACCCGGACGGCTGGCCGATGGCCTCGCGTACCGGCGTCGGCTGGATGACCCTGGACAACCTGGACAAGGACGTGCTGGTGCTGCCGTGCGCGCGCTGGGGCACGCTGAGCATCCTGGACGTCTACAAGAAGAAGTACCGGATCTTCCCGCGCGCGCGGATCAGCACCACCATCGGCGAGCCGGTCGACCTGTCGAAGTACAAGGGCCTGCCGGTCACCAACACGCTCGCCCGCGAGGTCACCGACCTGTTGATGCACAAGGTGATGGACCTGGTCGGCGAGATCCGCGGCGAGACCCCGCCCGCCGACTTCTACCACTACGTCAAGCCGAAGCCCGCGCCGAAGCCCGCGCCCGAGGCGGAGAAGACCTGATGGCGACGATCGAACGGATCGCGGTGCTCGGCGCCGGTTCGTGGGGCACCACCTACGCCAAGGTGCTCGCCGACGCGGGCAGACAGGTGTCGTTGTGGGCGCGGCGCGCCGAGATCGCGGACGCGATCAACGCGGACAAGGTGAATGCCGAGCGCCTGCCCGGGGTTCGGTTGCCGGACAACCTGACCGCGACCCACGAGGCGCCCCGCGCGCTGGACGGCGCCGAGGTCGTGGTGCTGGCGGTGCCGAGCCAGACGTTGCGCGCCAACCTGACCACGTGGCGTGACGTGCTGCCTGCCGGGGTTCCGTTGGTCTCGCTCGCCAAGGGCGTGGAACTCGGTTCCGGCAAGCGGATGAGCGAAGTGGTCATGGAGGTGCTGGACGTGCCTGCCGCGCAGGTCGCGGTGGTGTCCGGACCGAACCTGGCGATGGAGATCGCCAAGGAACAGCCGACCGCGACGGTGATCGCGTGCGCCGATCACGACCAGGCGGTCCGGTTGCAGCGCGCCAGCTTCACCGGTTACTTCCGCCCGTACACCAACGCGGACGTGGTCGGCTGCGAACTCGGCGGCGCGTGCAAGAACGTGATCGCGTTGGCGTGCGGCATGGCCAGCGGTCTCGGCTACGGCGCCAACACGGTGGCCTCGCTGATCACCCGTGGCCTGGCCGAAACCGCGCGGCTGGGTGCCGCGTTCGGCGCCGACCCGCTCACCTTCGCCGGTCTGGCCGGGCTCGGCGACCTGGTCGCCAGCTGTTCCTCGCCGTTGTCCCGCAACCGGACGTTCGGCGCGCGGCTCGGCGCAGGCGAAACCGTGACGCAGGCGCAGGAAGCCGCGCATGGTCAGGTCGCGGAAGGCGTGACATCCTGTTCGTCGATCCGCGAAATAGCCGCGCGGGCCGGAGTGGAAATGCCGATCACCGCAGCGGTGCACCGGGTCTGCCACGACGGCGGCGCGCCACAGGACATGGTCGGCGAGTTGCTGGGCCGGGAGCGCAAGCCCGAGTTCAGCTGAGGCAGGAGGTCGCGTGGGCGAGTACTGGGGCGATGGCACGCGTACCGTGCACGCCGGATATCCGGAGCCCGTTGCCGGGCAACCGTTCCTGCCGGGGCCGGTGTTCGCCGTTCCCTATCACCTCGGTTCCGGCACACCCGCCGACATCGTCGACGGCTACGGCCGCGCGTCCAATCCGACCTGGCGCGTGCTGGAATCCGCACTGACCGAACTGGACGGCGGGCCCAGCGTGATCTTCCCGTCCGGCATGGGTGCGCTCGCCACCACATTGCGCGTGCTGTGCCGCGCGGGCGACACGGTGGTCATGCCGTCCGATGGTTACTACCTCGCGCGCCAGCTCTTCACCGCCGACCTGGACCACCTCGACGTCCGGTACGTACCCACCACCGGACCGTGGACGGCGGAGACGGTCGCGGGCGCGCGCCTGGTGGTGGTCGAAACGCCGTCCAACCCCGGTATGGACGTGTGCGACATCGCCGCGATCGCCGAACTCGTGCACGCGGCGGGCGGTCTGCTCGTGGTCGACAACACCACCGCTACCCCGCTCGGTCAGCGACCGCTCGCGCTCGGCGCCGATCTGAGTGTGGCCAGCGACAGCAAGGCACTTGCCGGGCACAGCGACCTCCTGCTCGGGCATGTTTCCTGCGCCGACGCCGAGATCGCGGATCGGTTGCGCACCGCGCGGTCGGTCGGCGGACTGGCGCCCGGACCGTTCGAAACCTGGTTGGTGCACCGCGGTTTGGGCAGCCTCGACCTGCGGCTGTCCCGTCAGGCCGAGAACGCCACCGCGCTCACCGAGCTGATGCTCGCCCACCCCGCTGTGACCAGCGTGCGCTGGCCGGGCCTGCCCGACGACCCGGGGCACGCGATCGCCGCGCGGCAGATGCGCCGGTTCAGCGGCGTGTTCAGCTTCACGCTGTCCTCGGTCGACGCGGTGAACACGTTCCTGTCGACTGCCGAGATCGTTGTCGCGGCGACAAGTTTCGGTGGTTTGCACAGCACCGCCGATCGACGCGCGCAGTGGGGCGATCCGGTGCCGGACGCACTGGTCCGGTTCTCCTGTGGCTGCGAGGACACCGCCGATCTCCTCGCCGATGTGCGCAACGCACTGGATCGGGTCCAATCGGCGGGACGCGCTTGACCGGATCGCGACTGCCTGTCACTCTCGGGGCATGTTGTTGCGCGCCATGATCGACAGGCGGGGTCACATCGACCTCGGCCTGGTCGCCAGCGCGCTGTGTCAGACCTGGTGAACGACCCCGTTTACCCCGTCACCAGGATCTGAAAAGGACACTTTCCCATGTTCGCCGTGCCGCCGAACACTGTCGCCCTGCCCGATGTCCCCGCCGCCGCGCATCCGGCGCGGATCGCCACGATGGTCGCTCGCGACCGGTCGCGCTGGGCGCACCTGCTGCGTTACGACCCCACCGAGCGGTTCTCCGCGCTGGTCGAATCGAGCGAGCACTTCGAGATCTGGCTGCTCAGCTGGCTTCCCGGCCAGTCCACCGACCTGCACGACCACGACGGCGCCGCGGGCGCGTTCACCGTGGTCAACGGCGAACTCACCGAGCGCGTGGTGAAACCGGGCAGCCCGGACGTGCTGCACACCGTCGCGGTCGGACAGTCGCGGGTGTTCGGCGCGCAGTACGCGCACCAGGTCCGCAACGACGGCATCGACCCTGCGGTGACCATCCACGTCTACCGGCCGCACCGCGCCATGCGCACGATCGGTTAATCCTGGCTGTGCCTGCGCAGTTGTTGCCTCGCCGCCGCATTGTCGCGGCCGGTCGCGCGATTGTTCAGCTGGCCCGCGATCTCGGTTTGCAGCTCGGGCTTCTTGTCGTCGTACTTGAATTTCGCGCGGACACTCACAATCGTCAGTTCGATGCCGCGAATACCGGGTAGCTGGCGGTGGTAGGGCGGCTGGTCCACCTCGACCGGGCCGTGATCACCGGTCGGCTGGAAGTGGCCCAGCTGCGCGCGCAACAGCGCCGCCTTCTCCGCAGGATCGTCCAGAATCCTTGCCGTGCAACGAAGTTGGACGTTCGCGTAGTAGCTGGTCGGCACGCCGTTCTCGACCGGCCGGGTCTCGCCTGCACGCCAGGTGCCGGGGATGAACGCGTAGTCGTCGAGCACGCTCAACGTCGCCTCGCCGCGCAGTTCCAGGGCAGGCCAGATCGGATTCGGCCGGGCCAGGTGCAGGCGGATCGTGGATTCCCCGTCGAACTGGAAATGCGTCGGCACGATGATCGGCTGGCATTCCGCGTCGACCGCGATGAATTGGCCGAAATCGTGCCCGGCGGAAAGCCACGCGCGCCATTCCGCGTCCGTGGCGCTGTCCCAGGGATGGATCAGCACTTGGCGGTCACCCCTTCTTTGATTGCCATTGCCGCTGGCTCACGTGTGCGGGTACGCCCACGTTCGGGTCGACGAAGTCGGCGGTGATCGGCGCTCCCCAGCTACGGACCACCGGCAGCACCCCGGCCCACATGCCGGTCACGGCCTTGTCCTCGTCCTCGCAGCCGGGCCCCTCGGCGCGCACCTTCACGGCCGCCTCGGTGAGGTCCATCGCGAGCACGTTGGTCTTGGCGAGTTCCTTCTTGCTCGGCTGCCGCGTGTAGTCCCACGAACCGGGCGCCAGGTGCTCGGTCACCACGTCGAGGCCGTGCCACTTCTCGTCCGGCTCGTCCACGATCCGCGCCTTGCCGTGGATGACCGCCGACCGGTAGTTGATCGAGTGGCTGAACGCGGCGCGCGCGTACACGATCCCGTCGAGCAGGCTGACCGTGACGCACGCGTCGATTTCCGGCCGGGCGGCGAGAAGACTGCTCGCGCCACTGGATCCGTGCAGGTAGATCGTGTCACCATCACGACCGTACGCGGTGGGCAGCACGACCGGCGCGCCGTCCATGACCAGGCCGAGGTGGCAGATCAGGCCCGCGTCCAGCACAGCGTCCAGTTCGGACCGATCGGTGCGGGCGCGCTCCGGGTGTCGACGCGGCGTGCTGCGGGCGGTGGGCGACAGAGTCGGTCGGGTCATATGGCCAGCATCGCGCGTCGAGTGGCATGCTGGAACGGCCACTTTTTGAGAATTATGAAAGGCCACCGTGACCACCACCCGCAGGTCGGAACCGGTCGGCGGGACGACCGACCTGCCGCCGACCGTCCCGATCGAACTCGAACGCGATTCCGGCGTCCCGCTCGCCGTCCAACTCGCGGACACCCTGCGCGCCGCCGCCGCGGCCGGTCAGTTGCGCGGTGGCGACCGGTTGCCCTCGACCCGCGCGCTCGCCGGACGGCTCGGCGTCAGCCGCACGGTCACCGCTGCCGCGTACGAACAGTTGCACGCGGAAGGCTGGATCGCCGGTCGGCACGGTTCCGGCACCTACGTCACCACCGCGCCGCCCGGCTCGCCGACGCCCGCGCCGCGCCGCGAACCGCAGCCGATGGCCGCGCCACCGCGCATCGACCTGGTGCCCGGCGCGCCCTGGGTCGCGGGCCTGGACCGGGCGGCGTGGCGCCGTGCCTGGCGGGCCGCCGCCGACATCCGTCCGCTGCTGCGCCCGCAACGCGCCGGGCTCGACGAGTACCGCACGGTCGTCGCCGATCACCTGCTGCGCCACCGCGGCCTGACGGTCGCGCCCGGCGTCGGCGACCAGGACGTGCTCGCCACCTCCGGCACGACGGCCGCCGTGGCCGAACTCGCCGCCGCCGCGCTGCGGCCGGGGGATGTGGTCGCGGTCGAGGAACCCGGTTACCAGAAAGCGGTTCAGACGTTCCGGATGTTCGGCATCCAGGTGGTCGCGGCCCCGGTCGACCAGGACGGGTTGCTGCTCGACCAGGTACCGCGCGGGGTGCGCGCGGTGTACTGCTCGCCGTCGCACCAGTACCCGCTCGGCGGCAGGATGGCCGCCGCGAGCCGGATCGCGCTGGTGCAGCGGGCCCGTGAAGAAGGCTGGCTGGTGATCGAGGACGACTACGACGGCGAACTCCGCTACGACGTCGCGCCGCTGCCGCTGCTCGCCGCGCTCGCCCCGGACGTGGTCGTGCACCTGGGCACCACGAGCAAGATCTTCACCTCCACGCTGGGCACCGGCTGGATGGTCGCGCCGCCCGCCGTCGCCAGCACGGTCCTGGCACACCGCGACCGCACCGGCATCGGCCCCGCCGTCGCCGGTCAGGCGGTGCTCGTCGAACTGGCCCGGCACGGTGACCTCGGCCGCCACCTGCGCAGGCTGCGCCGCGAACTGTCCGCGCGCCGCGAACTGATGGTGGAAACGCTGGCGGGCGCGGGCATCGACGTGCTCGGCGACGCGGCAGGCGCGCACGTCGTGATCGAACTGCCGAGCGGGGAAGCGGAGCGGCGGGTGGTGAGCGCGGGGTACCACCGCGGCATCACGCTGGACGGTCTCGCCCGGCACCACGACGGCAGGCCGCGCTGGCACGGCATCGCGCTCGGCTACACCGCGTGCTCCCGAACCGAGCTGGAAACGGCGCTACCGGTGGTCACCGAGCTGCTGGCTGGGGCCCGCTGACCGGTCCGGATGGGTGATTGGGATGCCCGGTATGGTCGGGCCCCATGACCGAGCGCAAGCTTCGCGTTGCCGTGGTGTTCGGCGGCCGCAGCACCGAACACGAGGTGTCCTGCCTGTCCGCCGGGAGCGTGCTGGCCAATGTGGACCCCGAGCGGTTCGACGTGGTGCCGATCGGGATCGCCAGGGACGGCGCCTGGGTGCTCGGTCCGAGCGACCCGGCCGCGCTCACCGCGAAGGGCCGCGAACTGCCCTCGGTGGCGAGCGCCGAACCCAGTGCGGGCACGGACATCGCGCCCACCGCGACCGCGTCCGCCGGTGAGCTGATCGGCGGCGTCGACGTGGTCTTCCCGGTGCTGCACGGCGCGTTCGGCGAGGACGGCACCATCCAGGGCATGCTCGAACTGGCGGGCATCCCGTACGTCGGTCCCGGCGTGCTCGCCAGCGCTGCGGCCATGGACAAGGAAGTCACCAAGAAGCTGCTCAAGTCGGCGGGCCTCGCGGTCGGCGACTGGATCACCTTGCGCAGGACGGACGCCACCCTCACCCCCGCCCAGCGCGACCGGCTCGGCCTCCCGGTGTTCGTGAAACCGGCGCGCGCCGGTTCGTCGACCGGCATCAGCAGGGTCACCGACTGGGCGGATCTCGATGACGCGATTGCGACGGCGCGCGCGATCGACCCGAAGGTGATCATCGAGTCCGAGGTGCAGGGCCGCGAGGTCGAGGTCGGTGTGCTCGAATTCCCGGACGGCCGGGTGGAGGCGTCGCTGCCCGCGGAGATCCGGATCGTGGCCGAGGGCGTCGACTTCTACGACTACGACACCAAGTACCTCGACGACGCCACCGAGTACGACATCCCGGCGAAGCTCGACGACGACGTGACCGCGCGGCTGCGCGCGCAGGCGGTCGACGCGTTCCAGGCGCTGGACTGCCAGGGACTCGCGCGGGTCGACTTCTTCGTCCGTCCGGACGGTTCACTGGTGATCAACGAGATCAACACCATGCCCGGGTTCACCGAGATCTCCATGTACCCGAAGGTCTGGTCGGTGACCGGCGTGGACTACCGGACCTTGATCACGACGCTCATCGAGACCGCGATCGCGCGCGGCACCGGGCTTCGCTAGCTCCCACTCGGGTGCAGCGGCACCGAGGGCATGGCCGCCGCGATCGCCGTGGACAGCACCTGGATCGGGCCGGAACCCGAGCCGCTCGGCTCGGTCAGTGCCACCGTCGCCGCGCGATCCACCGCGTACCAGGTGGTCGCGTCGTCGCCGTTGACCTGCAACCACTGCACGTCGTTGACCACGAACAGCTGCGAGGTGGGCTTGAACTCCGGCGGCTGCTCGATACCGCAGCGCAGCACAACCGGGTTGTCGCTGTCGCCCCACGCGGCCGCGGCAGGCGGAGCGGGTTTGGCCAGCGCGCGCCGGGTGATCGTGGCGCCGTTGTCCGGCAACTGCTTCGGCAGGCCGCTGATCAGCTTCACGCATCCTGGCGAGGTGGCCTGCGGCGCGTCGACCGGAACCAGCGGCACCGGGCCGGTCGCGTTCGCGTCGGCTGGCGTGGCGTCGCTGCCGTCGAGCGCGATCCCGGTCACCACGGCGCCGACCAGCAACGCGACACCGAGCCCAGCGGCCACCAGCATCGACGGCGACATGCGCCTGCGTGCGGGCTGCTTGGGCTCGGTGTCTGCGTTCTTTACGGCTGTTTCCACCCGTCCAGTATCAGGAGTGGGCGAGGTGGACCACCGGACAGGTCAGGGTTCGGGTGATGCCCTCCACACCCTGTACCCTCGCGACGACCAGCTGACCGAGCTGGTCGACGTTCTCCGCCTCGGCCACCACGATGACGTCGTACGGTCCGGTGACGTCCTCGGCGGTGGTGACACCGGGCAAGCCCGCGATCTCCGATGCGACCGCGGCGGCCTTGCCGACCTCCGTCTGGATGAGGATGTATGCGTGGACCACGGCGTGCCCCTTCGTGTTGATGGGTCAGGTCGGGGTAGGACCAGAACCGATGCCTTACCCATGAGCACCGGAGGCCGTTAACGTACCCCGCATCGGGATCATTATGGAGTCCGAACGTTCACTTCAGGAGGTAATGGTGCGCCCGGAGCCCCCGGCAGCGCCGGAAACCGTCGCCAGTGTGGGTGAGTTCGGTCTCATTCGGCGGATCAGCGACGGTCGACCGCAACCCGCCACCACCCTGCTCGGCCCTGGCGACGACGCCGCCGTGGTGTCCGCACCGGACGGCCGTGTAGTGGCCACCACCGATGTCCTCGTCGAGGGCGTGCACTTCCGCCTCGACTGGTCCACCCCTGAACAGGTAGGCAAAAAAGCCGCCGCCGTGAATCTCGCGGACATTGCCGCGATGGGCGCGGTACCCACCGCTCTGCTGGTCGGGTTCGGCTGCCCTGCGGAGACGCCCGCCTCGGTCGCCGACGAGATCTCCGCGGGCATGTGGGCGGAGGCGAGCAAGGCGGGCGCAGGCATCGTCGGCGGTGACATGGTGACCTCCGACATGTTGGTGGTCTCCATCACTGCGCTCGGCGATCTCGAAGGCCGGGAACCGGTGACGCGTTCCGGCGCCCAGCCCGGCGACGTGCTCGCGGTGGCCGGGCGGCTCGGCTGGTCCGCCGCCGGACTCGCGGTGCTCGGGCGCGGCTTCCGCTCGCCGGTCACCGTCGTCGGCGCGCACCGCACTCCGGAACCGCCCTACTCGGCCGGTCCGCAGGCGGCACGCGCGGGCGCCACCTCGATGATGGACATCTCCGACGGCCTGCTCGCCGACCTCCGGCACATCGCCGAAGCGTCCACTGTGGCCATTGACGTGCGCACCGACCTGCTCGACGTGCCGCAGCGCCTGGTCGAGGTCGCGTCCGCGCTGGGCGCGAACCCGGAACACTGGGTGTTGACCGGCGGCGAGGACCACGCGCTGGCCGCCACCTTCGGCGACCCGGCCGCCGTTCCCGAGGGCTGGCACACCATCGGCACCGTGCGCCAGGGCCCGGCCGCCGTGACCGTCGACTCACAGCCCTACCGGGGCGCGGCCGGTTGGGAGCACTGGCGTTCATGACCGACCTGGAGATCCGGCGATCCAGTTACGAGGACCCGGACGCCGCCAAGCTCATCGACGAGGTCCAGCAGTACTACACGGAGCTCTACGGCACGCCGGACAGCTCACCGACCACGCCCGCCGAATTCCGGCTGCCGACCGGACTGTTCCTGGTCGGCTACGTCGACGGCGTACCGGTCGCCACCGGGGCGTGGCGCGCGCACGATCCCGCCGAGCCCGGCTACGTCTTCGGTGACGTCGAACTCAAGCGGATGTACGTGATCCCGGCGATGCAGGGCCGCGGCTACGCCCGCGCGATCCTCGCCGAACTCGAACGCACCGCGCGCGCCGAAGGACATCAGCGCATGGTGCTGACCACCGGCACGCCCCAGGTCGCCGCGAACCGGTTCTACCTCGCGGGCGGCTACATCCCGATTCCCCCGTTCGGCATCTACCGCGACGAGCCCGACGCGCGCAGCTACGCCAAACCGTTACCTGACTGAGGAGGCAACCCGTGCCGATCTACGCCCTCGGCGACCTCGAACCGACCATCCACCCCGAGGCCTACGTGCATCCGGACGCGACCGTCATCGGCGACGTCCGGCTCGGCGCGTTCGCGTCGGTGTGGCCGCAGGCGGTGCTGCGCGGCGACTACGGCTACATCCAGATCGGCGAGCGCAGCAACGTGCAGGACGGCTCGGTCATCCACACCACCGAGTTCACCCCGGCGATCATCGGCCCGGACTGCGTGATCGGGCACAACGTGCACATCGAGGGCGCCACCGTCGGTGCGGGCTGCCTGATCGCGTCCGGTTCGGTGCTGCTCAACGGGTCGGTCGTGGAGGACGGCGCGGTGCTCGGCGCGGGCGGCGTCGTCTCGTTCAACGGACACATTCCCGCGCGCCGCATGGCATTGGGCGTACCGGCGAGAATCCGGGAAGGCTACGAGGTGCCGGAAAACGCGTATGCCGGCATCGTGGAAAGGTACGTCGCGAACAGCGCGCTTTTCCGCGCGAAACTCCGCCGCCTCGATTCCTAGCGCCCCCGCTCTCGTTCGCCGCGCGTCGAAGCAATAGAGTTTCGACGTGGCAGCACGTCCGCTCAATGAAATCGTCGATGCAGGCTGGGCAGAGGCATTGGCACCGGTCGCCGATCGCATCGCTGCGATGGGGGAATTCCTCCGGGCCGAGGTCACGGCCGGTCGCACCTACCTGCCTGCCGGGGAAAACGTGCTGCGCGCGTTCAAGCAGCCGTTTCACCGGGTCAGGATTTTGATCGTCGGCCAGGACCCGTACCCGACCCCCGGACATCCGGTCGGCTTGAGTTTTTCGGTGGCGCCGGAGGTCCGGCCGTTGCCGAAGAGCCTGGTGAACATTTTCCGCGAATACGCCGACGATCTCGGGTTTCCGCTGCCGGGCAACGGTGATCTGACCCCGTGGACCGAACACGGCGTGCTGTTGTTGAACCGCGCGTTGACCGTGATGCCCGGCAAACCCAACTCGCACCAGGGCAAGGGCTGGGAAGAAATCACCGAGCAGGCGATAACGGCGCTTGCCGCGCGCGAGGACCCGCTGGTCGCGATCCTCTGGGGCCGCAACGCGCGCAACCTGCGCCCGCTGCTCGGCAAGTTCCCGGCGATCGAGTCCGCGCACCCGAGCCCGATGTCGGCCAGCGCGGGCTTCTTCGGCTCCCGCCCGTTCAGCCGCGCCAACCAGCTACTCGAACAGCAGGGTGCCGCGCCGGTCGACTGGAAGCTGCCCTGAACCGACGGTCATAAATCGGCTGCGCAGCGTCAGCGCCGCCGATTAGCGTCGGGGCGTGTCCCGTCGCCGTGATCTTGCCCTGGTGTCGCTCGGCAGTGGGGTGTCCTGGTTCGGCAACTCGCTGGCCGTCATCGCGTTGCTGCTCACCCTGCGCGGCGCCGGTTCGTTCGCGATCGCCGGTCTGTTCATCGCGGAAATGGTGCCGCTGTTCCTGATCGCGACCGTGGCCGGCCTGGTCGTGGACCGGTTGCCGAACCGCCGCCTGATGATCGTCGCCGAGCTGGGCCAGGGCCTCGCGGCCGTCGGCCTCGCCTGCTGGCAACCGAATCTGGCCGCCGTGTTCGGTTTCGTGATCCTGCTCAGCGTCGGCACCGCGCTCGTCCGCCCGGCAGCCAGCGCGCTGATCCCGGTGATCACCGGCGAAGAAGGCTCGACCAGGGGCTACTCCTGGATGGCCACGGGGTCCTCGGCCGGGATCCTGCTCGGCACCGCGGCGGGCGGCGTGCTGGTCACCGCCTTCGGCCCGCGCACCGCGCTGCTCATCGACGCCGCCACCTTCATACTCGAGGCGTTCGCACTGCTCTGGGTGCGCGCCGAACGCCGCGCCAAGGTGCGCCCCGAGCAGGGCACCGCCCTCGGTGAGATCACCGCGGGGCTACGGCTGCTGTTCGGCGACCGGGTGCTGATCACCGCCGTCGGCGGCGTCGCGGTCAGCTGCTTCACGGTCAACCTGCTCACCGTCGCCGAGGTGTTCTTCGTCATGGTGACCCTGCGCAGCACCGGCATCGTGCTCGGCGTCATCCAGGCCATGTGGATGGCCGGAGTGCTGATCGGCGCGCTGATCGGCGCGCGGTTCCAGACCGTGCGCTCGATCGCGCTGCTGCTCGCGATCTGCGAGTGCGGCATGGGTTTCGCGCTCAGTTGGCCTGCCGTGCTCCCGTTGACCGTGGTCACCGCGGCGGCGTACCTGGTCGCGGGCACGGCGAACGGCGCCCAGAGCGTGGCCCAGACCGCGCTGGTCCGGCTGCGCAGCCCGCAGGAGATGCGCGGGCGGATCTTCGCGGGCGTGAACGGCCTGATCAGCGGGGCGAACCTGCTGGCCAACCTGGTCGGCGGGGTGATCGTCGCCGAAGTGGGCCCACGCCTCACCTTCGCGGTCGCCGCCCCGCTCACCCTCGTCGCCGGACTCGGCGTGCTGGTGCTCAGCGCACGGCTGACCGCACGTGGCCGGATCACGGACGCGGCGCCTGCCGCAGCCGAGCAGCTTCTCGGGTGAGGTGATCACGCTCCGGCACGCTGGTCGCGACGCGCGCGGCCTCGGCATACAGGTCGGCGGCGCGTTCGACGTCACCGGCGTTTTCGTGCAGATGCGCGGTCACCGCCGCGTACCGAGGCAGGTCGGGGCGCACGTCGACCAGCGCGGCCAGACCGGCCTGCGGCCCGTCGGCCTCGCCGACCGCCACCGCGCGGTTCAGCCGGACCACCGGGCTGTCGGTGATGCGCAGCAGTTCGTCGTACCACTCCACGATCTGCGCCCAGTCCGTCTCGGCGGTGCTCCGCGCGTCCGCGTGCAGGGCGGCGATCGCGGCCTGCGCCTGGTACTCGCCCAGCTGGTCGCG
>DASXOJ010000209.1:0-43771 GCA_036494465.1 Pseudonocardiaceae bacterium | reverse complement strand
GGTGTGAACGTGCGCCTGCGGGACTGTCAGCGGTTGCGCAGGTAAGCCAGGGCCGCCATGACGCGTCGACTGGCGTCGACGGTGGGGGGGAGGCTGAGTTTGGCAAAGATATTGCGGACGTGCTTGCTGACGGCGGCCTCGGAGACGACGAGTGATTCGGCGATGGCCGGGTTGGAAAGGCCCTGCGCGATCAGTTCCAGTACGCCGTGTTCGCGAGGGGACAGGCTGGACAGGGGGTCGCTGTCGCGCCGCAACAGTTCGCGGACCACGTCGGGATCGACGACGGTCGCGCCGTCCGCCACCCTACGCAGCGTGACGGCGAATTCGGCGACGTCGACGACCCTGTCCTTCAACAGGTAGCCGACCCGGCGGCCGTCACCGGATTCCAATAGTTTGGCGGCGTATTCCTGATGCACGTATTGACTCAACGCTACTACGGCGAGATCTGGGTACTGGGCCCGCAAGTCGATCGCGGCCCGCAGGCCCTCGTCGGTGTAGGTGGGTGGCATCCGGATGTCGGTGATCAGCAGATCGGGGGACTGCTCGGCAACCACCGTAGAGAGGTTCTGCGTGTCACTGAGGACCGCGACGACCGTGAAGCCGAGCCGGTCGAGCAGCTCACGCAAGCCCTCGCGCAGCAGCAGAGCGTCCTCGGCCAGGACTACTCGGATGGGCCGATCGGACGGCATGGCAGCTCCACGTGCAACTGGGTCGGTCCTCCTACCGGGCTGGACAGCCACATTCTGCCATCGATGGCGGCGACCCGATCGGCCAAGCCGGTCAAGCCGGTGCCCGCGTTGGGATCAGCCCCGCCCGAGCCGTTGTCGCCGATCTCCACCCGCAGCGTTTTCGAGGTTCGGCGCACCGTCACGGTGGCTTGGGTCGCGTCGCTGTGTTTGCCGATATTGGCCAGTGCCTCGGCCACCACGAAGTACACAGTGGACTCGACCTGACCGGTCAGCCGTCCGGACAGTGGGCAGTGCAGGGTGACCGGCACCGCCGACTGGTCGACGAGTTCTTTCAGCGCGGCGGCCAGTCCCAGTTCGATCAGCGTGCGTGGATGGATGCCGCGAATCAGTTCGCGCAACTGCACCATGAGCTGTTTGGCTTGGCTGTGGGCGTCGGCGACCGCGTTGTCCGCGGGCGAGCCGGGGTCGAGGGACATTCGAGCCAGACCCAGTCGCAGGGTGAGGCTGACCAGTTGTTGTTGCGCGCCGTCGTGCAGGTCGCGTTCGATGCGGCGCCGCTCCGCCTCGAACGCGTCGACCAGGCGTGCTCTCGATCGGGTGACTTCGACGAGTTCGGTTCGCCAGCGCTCGTCCTGTTTCTGGGTGACCAGGGCCTGGACCAGCGCGCCGTGTATACCGGCCAGGAGGGCGAGCAGGTACGGGATGGTGGGCAGCAGGACGATTCCGGCCAGGGTGTACGGCAGAGCCTGGCCAGCCGATGTGAGCACGACGAAACCGAGCGAGATCGATCCGTCGGCGACGCGTAGCAGCACACTGCTGGCGATCCCGACCCCGATCACCAGCAGCACGTAGATCGTCAGCGCGTACAACACGAGAATCACGGTCATCAGCAGGTAGCCGTAGCCGACCTCACGCCACGTCGCCGCCTCCGTGTAGCGGGTCCGCAGCCACGCCCGCAGACCGCGGACGCCGGGCTGCTGATGCAGGGAGACGACCGGGCGCGGGTCGATCAGGCGTAGCCGCCGACGTTCCAGTCCCGCCAGTGGTATCGCGGCCAACGGTCCGAGCGCGGCGATCAGTACCGCCGAGATCAATGCCTCTGGCATCACCGCGAGCAGCGAGGTCTCCCGCCGATGAAGCAACTCCACCACGGCCACAACGACCGGCACGACGAACGCGACCAGCGGCAGCGCCAGCAGCATCGGCACCGTGGTGCCGAGCACGTATCGCAGCGTGCGCCATGGCCAGGCGCTGAGCAGGAAACGTCGGCAGGACATGGACTTCAGCGCGGTCATCGGCGTGGAAGTCTGGTCCGAAACGGACTGATCCGGCTCAGCCGGGTGGCTCACCGCGCCGCCGCGCACGGGAGTGGAGGTAGTCCTGGCACTACCCCATGTTCGGTGGCCTCCGGTAGTGACACCGCGCCTGCTCGATGGTGTTCTTGAGATCGACGGCGCACACGATCATCACCAGCTTGGAGGACAGTGGTGCAGGCGGAAATTGCCCTACCGGTGACGACCCGGTCGGTCGCGGGCGAGGAGCCCAGGACCCCGATGGTGGCGATGGCTGCCGACAAGATCCTCCTTCCCTTCGGGTTCGCGGTCGTCGCCGTCGCGGCGACCATGGTGATCTGGCTGCACGTCCGGCCCGATTGGGGCGGGGTGAACCCGATCACCGGAATGCTCAGCGATTACGGTATCGGGTCATGGGGCTGGGTGTTCGACGCCGCCATGATTCTGATGGGGGCCGGGTCGGCCGCCCTGCTGGTGGTGATGCGGCGGCACGGGCTGTTCCGTCGTGGCCCCGAGCTGGGGTTGATGCTCAGCTGGTGCGTGTGCGTGGCGGGGGTGGGCGCGTGCACCAAGGACCCCACCATCGGCGCGCAGACCATGCGCGGCACGTTGCATCTGACGTTCACCGCGGCGGCCTGTGCCAGCTTGCCCTTTGCCGCCTTGCTGGTCGGCTGGCGAGGGCGCCGTCACCCGCGCTACCGGCGGTTTGCGCGGGTCGCGCGGGCGCTGGCGGTGGCGTCGGTGCCTTGTTTCGTGCCGTTTCTGTTGTCGTTCGTTGTTCTTCGGCTCTCCGGCGGTGACCAGGTCATGATCGTGCCGACCGGCCTGGTCGAGCGGTTGATGGCCATCGTGGACGTGGTGATCCTGGTGGTCTTCGCGCTGTGGGCCCGCGCGGTGATTCGCGATCAGCAACTCGCGAGTGCTGGTAGCTGACTGCGATGCGTTCCTCGACCGGGTCAGGTATTGGCTCGGATGATCTGCGGGACGCCGTTGCCGGGCTCTCCATCGAAGCGCTGTACCTCCTCCGGGCTGATGGCGTCGATGTCGTCCAGGATCGCCAGGGATTCCTCCCGGTAGGACAGCGCGCGTTTCTCGTTGCCCAGCTTGTCGAACACGGTTCCCAGGCCCCAGAGCTGTTCGGCCTCGTTGTAGCGATCGTGAAAGGTGCGGAAGACGGCCAGGCTGCTGCGATGGGAGACGGCTGCCTGCACGAGATTTCCGCTGCGTTGGTAGGCCCAGCCGATATCGGCCTGGGCGATCGCCTCACCATGGGGGTCGCCCATCCCTCGGTGCAACGCGATGCTGCGGCGATGGCACAGGATCGCCCGGTCGAACTGCCCGGTGTTCTGATACATCAGGCCCAGGTTGTTGAGCGCGAATCCCTGGCCAGTAGCCGAATTGATGTCTCGGCCGACCAGCAGGCCCTTTTCCAGATAGGCCAGCGCTCGGTCGAACTGGTCGTTGAGGCGGAAGGCGAAGCCCAGCTTGAGCAGGGCCATCATCTCGCCGTGCCGGTCGTCCAACTCCCGCCACAGGTCCAGCGCGCGGTGGGTGTGGTCGGTCGCCTCGGCCACCCGGCCGCTGGCGGCGAAGATGAAGCCGAGATCCTCGATCGCCTGGGCCTCGTGGACCTGGTTGGTGGCGACGCGGGCCGCTTCGACGGCGACCTTGCCGACCTGGATTCGGTCTTCGGTCCGGCCTCGGTTGGACAGCGGCTGGTAGAGCGCGAGGGCGAGCTTGCCGGCCGACGCGGACAGCGGGCCCGGAATGACCGAGGCCTGCTCGGTCACCGAGATCATCGTGGCCACTTCGGCGTCCACCCAGGCGATGGCGTCGGTCGGGGTGCGCAGCGTGACCGCGCCCGGCTCGACCCGCCACGCACCGTCCGGAGTGACCCGACGCAGGTCGGTCGGGCGCAGCACCGCGCTGGCCCGCTCGGCGTTGGTCAGGTAGCGGCCGAGCAGGTTGTCCAGCGCGGAACGGTATTCGACGCCGTCCTGGCCGCCCGCACTGGATTCCTGCGCGTAACGCCTTGTCGCCTCGCCCATTCGGTACCGGTCGCCGCTCACGGCCTGCAACAGCCGGGCGTCGGTGAGCCGGTCGAGCGCGGCGCCCGCATCCGATGGCGTCGTGCCGGCCAGCGCTGCGATGGCAGGCAGTCCCAGTTCACCGATGTCGAGCAGGCCCAGCAGCCAGAAGATTCGAGCCGCCGGCTCGTCGTCGCGGCCGAGTTCGTGGTAGCTGCCGTTAACGCCCGGCCGGACCGAGAGATCGCCGTGGTGCCAGCGGTCATCGCGGTGTCGGTCACTGGCCAGTTGGGTCGCCAGCGCGGCCAGCGGTTCGCCGGGCCGGGCGACCAGCCGACTGCCTGCCACCCTGATCTTTCTCGGCAGGTGACCGCACAGCGCCGCGATGCGCGCGGCCGCGGCGGGTTCGGCGACGACCCAATCGCGACCGACGACGTTGCCGAGCAGTTCGATCGCCTCGGCATCGCTGAGCACAGCGAGGTCGAGATGTGCCGCGCCGTCCAGGGTGGCCAGCACGCCGCGGCTGGTGACCAGGACAGCGCAGCCGGGACTGGCCGGCACCAGTGGGCGGACCTGCGCGCCGCTGAAGGCGTTGTCCAGCAGGAAAAGCAGGCGTCGTCCGGCGACCAGGGACCGGAACCAGGCTGCCGCCTCCTCGAGATCGGTCGGCACCGTGTCGGTACCGGTGAGCGACCTCAGCCACCTGGCCAGCACGTCTACCGGTTGGCGCGGTGGGTGGTCGGTGTCGGCGCCGCGCAGGTCGACATAGAGCTGCCCGTCGGGAAAGGCCTCGACGAGCCGGTGCGCGACATGCACGGCCAGCGCGGTCTTGCCGACGCCGGCCGGTCCGCGCACCACGTGGACGGGCGTGAGACCGGGTCGGGTGCTGCCGGTGAGCGACGCGGTGAGCCGCTCGATTTCGTTGTGCCGGCCGGTGAATGTGGCGATATCGGTGGGCAGTTCGGCACGGACGACCGGATGCGTGGGCTTCGTGCGTTGCTCGATCGGCTGGGCCCACCCATGGTCGATCGGAGGAGCCCAGCCGCCCCCGGCCGGCACCTTTTCGGCGACGGCGGGTCGTTCGGTGACGAAGGCCGGGCGGGCGCCGAGCGCACGCCAGGCCTGGCGCCATCGATGCACGAGCCGTTCGACTTGATCCGGTGGTTGCTCGCTGGCCCGGGCACAGGCCGCGACGAACGCTTCGACGAACGTCAGCCGAGGCAGGCTCGGCAGGCTGCTGCCGTTGAGCAGATCCGAGGTCGTGCTCGGCGGCAGTACGTCGACGTCGTCGCCGCGTTCGGTGCGCCGGGTGCCGGCCAGGCGCCGAAGTGTGCGCAGCGACGGCTGGCCGGACCAGCGGCGAAGGCTAATCAGTTGTCCGACAAGTTCGGCTGCGTCGGTCGCGATCATCGGATCCGGCGCAGCATCGTACCCGGACTGAGTCACTTTGGCCCCCAGACGGCTTCGTCCCCAGTAACCGCGTGAATGTTTCATCGAGACGCGGTCAAGTAACACTCTAATACCTTCGGCTACCGACCGAGAGTGTCCGAACGTGTCCGGTTGCGATCATGCCCTTGCCGGACGTGTCGACGTTGCGGTGGCCTTGGCCCGCTGGGGCTGGGGCCGACCTACGAGCAAACACCATTCCTGTGAGCAGGCTGTTAGCCGAATACACGATCACCTCGCTCACCGAAGTTTTGCCAGACATTCACAGGAGCCGGGTTGGGGACGGAACCCCTTCCGCTGTGCTCCGGCTGATGAAAGCGCGAACGGTATCCCCGGCTCCCGGCAGTATTAGGGCGTTATGCCCGGTTACTCCCTGGGAGGTGGAGTTTTGCGTATCCATTTCACGATGGAAGATTTGGCACGCTTACGCATGGCACCGAGTTTGGGGCCGGTATTGGAGAGCGTGTGCGCCCTCGACCTATTCAGTCGACACGGTGGTGGAACACAGATCAATACCTGGCGCAGGCAGGTACGTGAGCAACTCGGCGACAGGGCCGGGAACATCGACCGACTGGCCGGTGAGCAGCGCTCGACCGCCGAGTTGCTCTGGCTGTTCGGCCGCGCCGTCGAACCGGTGACGGGCACAGACGTCGCCGAGATCGCAGGCGCGCGAGACGACCAAGTATCCGACCAACGCCTGATTTCCGCAGTGTTCGAGTTCTGCCGACTCGCCATCCTGCCGCACTGGAACCGGATCAACGGCTACCTGGCCACGGAACGCGAAGCCCGTGGGCGGATCGCCATCACCGGCGGCGTCGACCGTCTGCTCGGTAGCGTGCACCCGAATGCCGAATGGGCGCTACCCGTCCTGCACGTACCCGGCGGCGTCGACGGCGACCTGTACCTTGACGGCCGGGGGATGGTGCTGAGCCCGTCAGTTTTCCTGATGGGCCGCAAATGCGCCGTCGTCGAATCGATGCGGCCGGCCGGCGTACCGATGCTGGTATTCGCGGTGCCGTGTCCGCCGCCGGTACTGGCCGACTTGCTCGATCTGCCAGGTCTCGACTCCCACTCGCTCGAAGCGCTGATGGGCCACACCAGGGCCGCCGCGCTCCAAGCCCTGGCCGACAACAGTTGCACGACAGGCGGGCTGTCCGAACGGCTCGGCATTTCCATGGCCGGTGCGAGCAAGCACGTGACCGTGTTGCGCGAGGCTGGGCTGGTCACCACCGCCCGCAACCGCAACACCGCACTGCACGCGCTCACCTCGCTCGGGGTCGCGCTGCTGCGCAGCCGGGTACGCGTCGGTGGCGGCTCCCGGGCGGGTGCCGGGCTGATTCCAGCCGCCTGACCGCCCTGTTTAGCCACCAAGTCAATGACGTAGAGACAACAGGAGCCGGGCGGCCAAGCTTGCTTGCGCTGGCGAGATCAGCTCAACCGGGCCACCGAGAACCGTCCACATGGGAGGCCGCTTATGCGTGTTCTGACACTGCGGGATGACGACGTCGCTTCGATCGACGAGGTCGTCGGGGAGGTATGCGAGCGCTACAACTCGGTCGAGTCCGCGGAACTGCAGCGATACATGCAGGTGTATGCGGCCGAGCTGCCGCGTGGACTGCGCGCCGCGCTCAACGATTTCCGACTGGGCGAGAACTCGGCCGCCATGGTGATCTCCGGGCTCCCGGTCAACGACGCGCGGCTCGGTCCGACGCCGGCGGACTGGCAGAACTGGCCGGAGCCGGCCCCGACGCTGCGCCAGGACGTCACCTTCCTGCTGATCTCCGCGCTGCTCGGCGACCCGATCGGCTGGGCCACCCAGCAGGACGGCCGGATGATGCACAGCGTTTTCCCGATCAAGGCGCACGAGGACGAACAGATCGGTTGGGGCAGCAAGGAACTGCTGACCTGGCACACCGAGGACGCGTTCCACCCGATGCGCACCGACTACCTCGGCCTGATGTGCCTGCGCAATCCGGACGAGGTCGAGACCACCCTGGCCGACATCGCGGATGTGCGCCTCGACGCGGAGACCGCGAAGATCCTCAGCGAGGACCGATTCCACATCCTGCCGGACAACTCCCACCGCGCGCAGAACCAGATCGGATCCGCGAACGACGACGACCCGAGGATCGCCGAGCTGCGCAGGCGCAGCCAGCAGCAGGTGGAGAACGCCCTGGCCGAACCGCCATCGGTCCCCGTGCTCTTCGGCGATCCGGCCGACCCCTACCTGCGGATCGACCCCTACTACATGCAGGGCCAGCACCAGGGCGTCGAACAGCGGGCGCTGGATGCCATCTGCGCGGCCATCGACGCGGCAATGGGCGGCGTCGTACTCGAACCTGGCGACATCATCTTCGTCGACAACTTCCGCGCCGTGCACGGACGCAAACCGTTCCAGGCACGCTTCGACGGCACCGACCGGTGGCTGCGCCGCCTGAACATCACCCGCGACCTGCGGAAGTCGCGGGAATTCCGGTTGACGCCCGCGTCCCGAGTGATCTTCTGACCAGAAGGATGAGAAAAAAATGATCAACAAAGTGGTGATCGTCGGTGGTGGTACCTCCGGTTGGATGACGGCCGCCTATCTGCGGGCGGCGTTCGGCGACACCCTCTCGGTGACGCTGGTCGAGTCGAAGAACGTGCCGTCCATCGGTGTCGGGGAGGCGACCTTCAGCACGGTCCGGCACTTCTTCGACTATCTCGGGCTCGACGAACAGGAGTGGATGCCGGCCTGCAACGCCACCTACAAGCTGGCCATCCGGTTCGAGAACTGGCGTTCACCAGGGCACCACTTCTATCACCCCTTCGAACGGACCAGGGTCGTCGACGGATTCCCGATCACGGACTGGTGGCTGCACAACAACCCCACCGCGCGCTTCGACAAGGACTGCTTCTTGATCGCCTCGCTGTGCGACGCGCGTCGCTCTCCGCGCTACATGGACAATTCACTCTTCGAACAGGACTTCATCGAGGGTCAGGAGGGTCAGCCCAACCGCAGCACCCTCGCCGAGCAGGACACCCAGTTCCCCTACGCCTACCACTTCGACGCCACCCTGCTGGCCCGTTACCTGACCAAGTACGGTACCGATCGCGGCGTGCGGCACGTCCTGGACGACGTCGTCGACGTGCACCTCGACGAGCGCGGCTGGATCGAATCCGTGCAGACCAAGGAACACGGCGACCTCGACGGCGACCTGTTCATCGACTGCACCGGTTTTCGAGGGCTCCTGCTGGGCAAGGCACTCGGCACGCCGTTCATGTCCTATCAGGACAGTCTGCCCAACGACAGCGCGGTCGCACTGCGGGTACCGGTGGACATGGCCGAGCGCGGCATCCGGCCCTGCACCACGGCCACCGCGCAGGACGCGGGCTGGATCTGGACCATTCCGCTGTTCGGCCGCCTCGGCACCGGCTACGTCTACGCCTCGGACTACTGCACCCCCGACGAAGCCGAACGCACGCTGCGCGAATTCGTCGGACCAGAGGCTGTTGGCCTCGAAGCCAACCACATCCGGATGCGGATCGGCCGCAGCGAACGGTCCTGGGTGAACAACTGCGTCGCCATCGGCTTGTCCAGTGGCTTCGTGGAACCGCTCGAGTCGACCGGGATCTTCTTCATCCAGAACGCCATCGAACAACTGGTGAAACACTTCCCGGCCCAGGATTGGGACGAGCGCATCCGCGACGCCTACAACGCCCAGGTCGCCAACGTCCAGGACGGCGTGCGCGAATTCCTGGTGCTGCACTACTACGCTGCCGCGCGCCAGGACAACCAGTACTGGCGCGATGCCCGCACCAGGCCCATGCCCGACCAACTGAGCGACCGGCTGGACCGCTGGCAGGCCAAGCTGCCCGACCTCAACTCGGTCTTCCCCTACTACCACGGATTCGAGCCGTACTCCTACGTCGCGATGATCCTCGGGCTCGGCGGGCTGCCGACCAAGGCACCGGCCGCGCTGGCCCTGACCGACAACGCCGCCGCGCTCAAGGAACTGACCATGATCGGGGCCAGGGCCCGGCGTCTCGTCGATCAACTGCCCAGCCAGTACGACTATCTCGCCCAGTTCTACGGAGTACCCGACCGGGAGTCCAGTCTCGTCTGAGCCGTGAAAGGCCTAGCATGACAGACATTCCGGTTCGCGTCCCGACGATGACGGTCGACCCGTCGCGGTTTCGCTCGCTGATGGCCACCTTTCCCACCGGGGTGTCCATTGTGACCGCGGCCGAATCGTCCGGCCGGCCGTGGGGGATGACCTGCTCATCGGTCTGCTCGGTCGCCGTCGACCCGCCAACGCTACTGGTGTGCCTGCGCGCGGACAGCCCGACGCTCGACGCGACGCTGCTGCAGTCGGTCTTCGCGGTCAACCTGCTGCCCGAACGCGCTCGCCGGGTCGCTGAGCTGTTCGCGTCGGGCGCGACGGACCGGTTCGAGCGCACCCGGTGGGAATTCGGGCCACGCTCGGGCGTTCCGCACCTGATCGCCGACGCCCATGCGATCGCCGACTGCCGGGTCAGCGACACGGTCAAGGTCGGCGACCACACCGTCGTCTTCGGTGAGGTGTTCGGCGTGCACGAGATGACAGCGGATCCACCGGACCCGCTGCTGTACGGACTACGCGGTTACTCGAGTTGGTCCGGGCGCCGACCGTAGACAACGCGGGCATGCCGCGAACGAGCTGAGAGGCTGGGATGACGACAACGGCAGGAACACGAGCCAATGGCATCGCGGTGCGAACCGCGCAACGAGTGGGAAACCTGCCCAGCGGAGGACTGGCGGGCCTGCTCAGCGGTGGTCACACCGGTATGGTCGACCTGGCCACCGGCACCCCGGCCGCTCCGCTGCCGCCACCGGTTCTGCTCGACAGGGCATGTGCGGCGCTGCTCGCCGGCGTCAACCAGTACGCCAATCCGATCGGTGACCCGGCCCTGCGGGAGCAGATCGCCCGATCGCTTGTTCCGCAGGCCGATCCGGGCACCGAGATCACGGTGACCGTCGGCGCGACCGAGGCACTGACCGTGGCATTACTGGCCACCGTGGACCCAGGCGACGAGGTCATCGTCTTCGAACCGTTCTTCGACAACTTCCTCGGCGCGATCGCGCTGGCCGGGGGTGTACCGCGGTTCGTGCCGATGCACGCGCCGGACTGGCGGTTCGACGCGGCCGAGCTGGCTGCCGCGTTCGGCCCGCGCACCAAGGCCATCCTGCTCAACACCCCCAACAACCCGACCGGCCACATGCTGGACCGCGACGAGCTGGCAGCGATCGCGCAGCTGTGCGAACGGTGGGACGCCACGGTGGTCAGCGACGAGGTCTACGCGGCCTACACCTTCGACGGGCGCGGCCACCTCTCGGTCGCCGACGTGCCGGCGCTGGCGCACCGGTCGATCGTGCTGGGCAGCTTTTCCAAGAGCCACGCGGTCAGCGGGTGGCGGGCGGGCTTCCTGCGCGCCGACGCCGTCCGGTCGCGCGCCCTGCGTCAGGTGCACGTTTCAGTGTGCGGTGGCACCGCCGCTCCCCTGCAACAGGCCATCGCGACTGCGGGCGTACTTGACGGCAGTGACTGGAATCCGGCGCCACACCTGCAAAAACTTCGTGACCGGGCGGTCGAGATCTTCACCGGGCTCGGCATCGACTGCGGCCACACCGACGGCGGCTGTTACGTCATGGCCGACATCTCCTCCGCGACCGACGTCGACTCGGCGCGGTTCGCGGATCAGCTTCGGGACAAGCTCGGGGTGATGGTCGCGCCGGGCACGTTCTTCTACGCCGACCCACGCAACGGCACGCGATTCGTACGGATCGCCTTCAACAAGTCACCGGAAACCCTTGATGAGGCAGCGAACCGGCTGCGGCGATTCGAACGGGAGCTCTGAACCGACAATGCAAGCGCAGACGAACAACGTAGTAACGGGCCGAGCGGCAGAGATCTTCAACTCCGCGGTGGCCGCGTCCGCCGTCGGCGCGGCCTGGGAACTGGGCGCGTTCGCCGAACTGGACGAGCACGGGGTGCTGGCGGTCGAGGACTTCGCCGCACGAACCGACCTGCACCTCGGTTCCACCACCGCCATGTTCGCCGCCCTGGCCAGCGTGGGCATTGTCGAACGGGACGGCGAGAAGATCAGGACCGGACCCGCGTTCGCCGAGGTGTACCGGTCGCGGCCGCTGTTCTACTGGCTCTGCCAGGGATCTGCGCCGCTGTTCTCCCAGATGCCGAAGATCCTGCGCAACGCCAACCGGGTCGGCCAGTTCTACCACCGCGACGCGCCCGCGATCAGCTATGCCAGCCGCGAGGCCAACCGGCTGTTCTTCGACCCGGTGTTCTGGACCGCGATGGACAACATCGGCAGCGACTTCACCTCGGTCGCCGACCTCGGCTCGGGCAGCGGCGAGCGGTTGATCAAGATTGCCGAGCGGTACCCCGAGATCCGTGGACTCGGCCTGGACATCGCCCAGTCCACCATCGACATGGCCATCGGCGAGGTCGAGCGGCACGGCATGTCCGACCGGATCTCCTTCCTCGCCGCCGATGTGCGCGAACTCAAGCCCTGCCCCGAGTTCGAGGAGATCGAGCTGCTCACCTGCTTCATGATGGGCCACGACATGTGGCCCCGCGAGGACTGCATCGCAACGCTGCGCAGGCTGCGGGAGCTGTTCCCCAACGCACGACGGTTCCTGCTCGGCGACACCGTCCGCACCACCGGCATCCCCGACACCGAGGTGCCCATCTTCACTCTCGGATTCGAGGTCGGGCATGCGCTGATGGGCGTCTACCTGCCCACGCTCGATGAGTGGCACGAGGTGTTCGCCGACTGCGGTTGGCAGCGGATCACCACGCACGTCAGCGATGCGCTGGCCGGCACTGTCGTGTTCGAACTGGCCTAGTGCCGCCGATCGGGACCAGCACGGGAGATGGCTGTGGAGAAGTTTTCGTCACCGGCCGGACGGCTCGACGCGGCCGAGTATCGATTCGCCCTGCCGGATGGACTGGCGGCGCACCTCGCGACCTTCGGCAGGCGAGCGACGATGCTGGCCGGGGTCGCGACCCTGCTGGCCCGCTACTCCGGCCAGCCGGACCTCGTGGTCGGCCCGTCGGCAGCTGATTCGATCAGCGTCGGCGCCGAGGACACCTTCCGCTCCCTGCTGGCCCGGACGCGGGTCGCCGCGTCCTCGGTCACCGTCCAACCGGCGCGCGGGAGCGAAGCCGGCTACCCGAACCGGATTCGGTTGACCTGGCCGACGTCGACCGAAGTGGACGGTGAGCTGCCGGATGCCGTCGACCTCGGGCTCACCGTCACGTCGAGGGCCATCGTGGCCCGCTTTCGCGCCGGGGACAACTTCGCCGGGTTCGTCGACCAGTTGGCCGTCCTGCTGGACGCGGCAACCGAGCAGCCCGATCGACGGGTGTCGAAGCTGCCGTTGCTGACCGCGGCCCAACGAGACCGGTTGACCGCCGACGCACAGGGGGAGCAGGTCCCCTTCGCGACCGAGAACTGCGTGCCGGACCTCATCGCGCAACGGGCCGTCCTGGACCCGAACGCGCTGGCCGTGGTGTGCGGCGAACAGCGGTACAGCTACGCGGAACTGGACGTGCGGGCCAACCGGATCGCGCACGGGCTGATCGCCCTCGGCGTCCGGCCGGGCATGCTGGTCGGCGTCTGCCTTGAGCGCGGTGTCGACCTGGTGGCCGGGCTGCTCGGCATTCTCAAGACCGGCGGCGCCTACGTACCGCTCGACCCCAACTACCCACCGGCCCGCCTCGCCCTGCTGGTTGCCGACACCGCGATGCCGGTGGTGCTGACCCGATCGAGCGTCGCGGCCGCGTTGCCTCCCAACGAAGCCACGTTGCTGGACCTCGACTCGGCGGCGCTGGCCGACCAGCCGGACACCGCACCGCCGGCCGGTCCGACGCCCGACGGGCCGGCCTATGTCATCCACACGTCCGGCTCGACCGGCACGCCCAAGGGAGTCGTTGTCGGGCACCGGTCCCTGACCGACATGTGCTTCGACCACGCCCGCCGCTACGACATCACCCCGGCCGACCGGACCAGCCAGGTGGCCGCGTGGGGTTTCGACGCGGCGGGCTGGGAGACCTGGCCGTACCTGTGCGCGGGCGCCTCGGTGCACCTGCCCGCCCAGTCGATCATCGACGACACCGCCGCACTACTGGACTGGGTACAGCGCAGCGAGTTGACCGTCTGCTGGTTGCCGACGCCCCGGCTGGAGCTGGTCCTGGACGAGCCTCAGTTGGCGCGGACCCGGTTGCGGTTGCTGTTCACCGCCGGCGACGTGCTCCGCCGCACCCCACCGCCCGGCCTGCCGTGCCGGCTGTTCAACCTGTACGGGCCGACCGAATTCACCGTGGCCGCCACCGGTTTCGAGGTCGAGCCCGTGCCGACAGTGACCCTGCCGCCGATCGGCAGGCCGGTGGCCAACAGTGCGGCCCTGGTGCTCGACGACCGGCTGGTCCCGGTGCCGGTGGGTATGGCGGGGGAGCTGTACCTGGCCGGCTCCGGCACCGCGCTGGGCTACCTGAACCGGGCCGGACTCACCACGACCCGGTTCGTGGCCAACCCCTACGGCCCGGCCGGCGAACGCATGTACCGCACCGGCGACGTCGTGCGCAGGCTGCCAGGCGGCGAACTGGCTTTCGTCGGCCGGGCCGACGACCAGGTGGAGATCCGGGGCGTGCGGATCGAGCCGGGCGAGGTCGAAGCAGCCCTGCTGAGCCACCCGGCCATCGATCAGGCCGTGGTGACCGCACCACAGGACGAGCAGGGCAACCGGCGACTGGTCGCCTACCTGGTCGGCGATGACCTGCCGTCCGCGACCGCGCTGCGTGCCGCGCTCGCGGAAAGCCTGCCGGCCGCGTTGATCCCGGCCGCGTTCGTCCGGCTGGCCTGCCTGCCGCTGACGGTCAACGGCAAACTGGACCGCCGAGCGTTGCCGGCCCCGGAACGCGCCGACCGCACGGATACCCCTTACGTCGCACCGGATACCGCTGCCGAGCGAGCCGTCGCCGCGATCTGGTCGGAGCTGCTGGGCATCGACACCATCGGTGCCAGGGACGGCTTCTTCGAGCTCGGCGGCGACTCCCTGCTCGTGCTGCGCGTGCTGGCCAGGGTGCGGGCCAGGCTCGGCGTGCTGTTGACCGCTCAGGACATGTTCGAAGCACCGACGGTCGCCGAGTTGGCCGGAAAGGTGGCCGCGCGGCTCGGTGAATGCGAGGAGAACCCGATCACGCGCACGTCCCGCGATGGCGAGTTGCCGCTGTCCTTCGAACAGCAGCGGTTCTGGTTCTCTCACGAGTTCGACCCGAACGCGGTGGAATACAACGTGCACAGCGGTTTCCGGCTGCGTGGCGGCCTGGATTCCGCGGCACTGCGGATCGCCTGCACCGGCCTGCTGGCCCGGCACGAAGTGCTGCGGGCGGTCATCGACACCACCACCGACCGGCCGACCCAGGTGGTGCGGCCGGTCGGAGAGTGCACGGTGCCGATGGCCGAGTCAGATCTGTCCCGATTGGACGAACAGGACCGGGAAGCGGCACTGAACCGGTTGCTGCGCACCGAGGTGCGCACGCCGTTCGACCTGCGCACCGGTCCGGTCTTCCGGACGTTGCTGATCAAGCTGGCTCCCGAGGAGCACCTGCTCGTGCTGAGCATGCACCACTCGGTCACCGACGGCTGGTCGATGGGCTTGCTGGCGGAGGAGCTCAACGCCCGATACGCCGACACGTCGGCTGAGCTACCCGCGCTGGCGGTGCAGTACCCCGACTACGCGGTCTGGCAGCGCGAACGGATCGGCGGATCGGCCGGGCAGGCGCAGTTGGACTACTGGCGCGAGTGGCTGACTGACGTGGAAACCCTGGAACTGCCGACCGACCGTCCCCGGCCGCCAGTGCGGACCTCGGTCGGCGCCGCACTTCGCCGCACCCTGCCTGCCGAGCTGACCGTCAAGCTGGCGGAGTTCGGCCGGGCCAACGGACTCACCCTGTTCATGACGCTGCTCTCCGCCTGCAACGGGGTGTTCGCCCGTTACTCCGGCCAGCGCGACATCGCCGTCGGCACCGCAGTGTCCAGCCGCAACCGGCCCGAGCTCGAGGACCTGATCGGCTGCTTCCTCAACACCATCGTACTTCGATCCACAGTGGACTCGAAGATGTCGTTCCTGGAACTGGCCGAACAAGCGCGGGCCACCGTGCTCGGCGCCTTCGCCAACCAGGACATCCCGTTCGAACGGCTGGTCGATGAGCTGCGCGTCGCGCGTGACCCGAGCCGTGCCCCGCTGGTCCAGGCGCTGGTCATCCTCCAGAACACCCCACACCAGCCGCTGGAGCTCGCCGGACTGGCCACCGAAGAGGTCAACCTGCCACACGTCTCCGCCGCGCTGGACCTGACGCTCGAGTTCACCGAGCGGGACGACGAGCTCGACCTGATGATCGAGTACAACACCGACCTGTTCGACGCGGCCACCATCGAGCGGATGGCCGAGCACCTGCACGTCCTGCTGACCGAAGCGGTCGCCGACCCGACCCGGTCACTGCGCGAGCTGCCCATGCTCAGCCCGGCGCAACGGGATCAGGTCTGTCGCGAGTGGAACGACACCGCGATGCCTTACCCCGCCGAGAAATGCCTTCACGAGGTCTTCGCCGAGCGCGTCGCCGAAACACCGGATGCGGACGCGTTGGCTGGGGACGGTATCCGGTTCTCGTATGGGGAACTGGACGCTGCCGCGAACCGGCTGGCGCATGAGTTGATCGCGCAGGGCGTCGGACCTGAGGTGTGCGTGGGCATCTGTCTGGACCGAGGTCCCGACCTGTGGGTGACCGCGCTGGCCGTGCTCAAGGCAGGCGGCGCCTATGTGCCGTTCGACCCGACCTATCCGGCCGAGCGCCTCGCGTTCATGCTGGCCGACACCGGCACACCGATCCTGTTGACCCGGCGGGAGCTCGCTGACAAGTGCACCGGCCTCGGTCCGGCCACGGTGGTGCTGCTGGAGGAGTGGACCGACCGCGTCGCCACGCGACCCGGTGTCGCGCCCGAGGTGACCACCCGCGCCCGCGATCTCGCGGTGATCCTCTATACCTCGGGCTCGACCGGCAGGCCGAAAGGCGCGATGCTCACTCACCAGGCCCTGATGCGCCTGGCCCGGCCGGGCCGCACGGCCGCGTTCGGCCCCGGCGAGGTGGTCGGCCAGATCGCGTCGGCCTCCTTCGACGCGGCCGCCTTCGAGGTGTGGAACACCCTGCTCAACGGCGCCTGCCTGGCCGTCTATCCAGCCGGCCCGCCGTCAATCGACGCGGTCGGCCGGTTCCTGACCGAGCACAAGGTCAGCATGATGGTCTTCACCACCGGCTTCTTCCACGGCATCGTGGACGCCGACGTCACCGTGCTGGCCGGGCTGCGCCAGGTCGTGATCGGCGGTGAGGCGCTCTCGCCCGCCCACTGCGCCAAGGTTGCGCGGCACGTGCCTGGGCTGGAGATCATCAACGCCTACGGTCCGACCGAATGCGCCGTCGCCACCTGCAACGCCAGCTTCGACCCGCAGGCCCCCGCGTCCCTGCCGGTGCCCATCGGCAAGCTCTACCCGAACACCCGGATCTACCTTCTGGACCGTGACCTCAACCCGGTCCCGATCGGAGTGCCCGGCGAGGCATACATCGCCGGAGACGGCCTCGCTCGCGGCTTCCTGGCCAGAAAGGGCCTCACCGCCGCGCGGTTCGTGGCCTGTCCGTTCAACGGGCCGGGCGCCCGGATGTACCGGACCGGTGACCTGATGCGCTGGCGCGCGGACGGCGACCTCGAATTCGTCGGCCGAACCGACGACCAGGTCAAGGTGCGCGGCTTCCGGATCGAACTCGGCGAGGTCGAGAAGGCCGTCATCGACTGTCCTGGGGTGGTCACCGCAGCCGTGCTGGCCCGGCCGGACCGAACCGGACACAAACGCCTTGCCGCCTACGTCGTACTGGAAGAGGATTCCGACGAGGCGAGCCTGCGCGGGCGACTCGGGCGCACCCTACCCGAATACCTGATGCCGGCCGTGTTCGTCATCTTGGACCGGCTTCCCCTGGGCCCCAACGGAAAAGTCGACCGGCGGGCGTTGCCGGAACCGGCCTGGGATCGCGAATCCGGCGACGACTACGTGGCACCGCGCACCCCGACCGAACGCGTACTGGCGGAGATCTGGGCCGAGGTCCTGCACGTCGACCGGGTCGGCGTCGAGGACAACTTCTTCACCCTCGGCGGAGATTCGATCCTGAGCCTGCAACTGGTGGCCAAGGCTCGCAGGGCCGGGCTGCGCATGTCATCGAAGGACCTGTTCCAGCGGCAGACGATCGCCGCGCTGGCCGACCACGTCACCAACAACGACGCGGAGGTGTCGACTTCGATCGAACGCGATGTCGAGCCGGCGCCCCTGGCCCCGATCCAGAGCTTCCTGTTCGACGGCCTTGCCGACCCGCGCGTCTTCCACCAGTTCGTCGTCCTGGGCCTGCCGGGCGACGTGGACTCCGATGCCCTGCGCACCGCGCTGGCCGCCGTCCGCGCCCAGCACGAAGCGCTGGGCTACCGGTTCACCCGTGAGCACGGCCAATGGTCTCAGCGCGCAACGGAAGCGGAGGAGCTGCCCTTGCGCACGGTGGAGCTCCCCGCCGACGAGCTCGCCGCCATCGACCGGGAGATCGAACGCACCCAGTCCGAAGTGGACTTCGCAGCCGGGCGGTTGTGGCAGGCCGTGCTGCTGCTGCCCGGGAACGGCCAGGACGCGTGGCTGGTGCTGGTCGTGCACCACCTCGTCGTCGACGGTGTGTCCTGGCGAATCCTGTTGGAGGACCTGGAAACCGGCTATCAGCAGGCTCGCGCGGGCCGGCCGGTCGACCTCGGCCCGGAGACCAGCCCACTAAGCCAGTGGGCGCGCAGGCTGGCCGAGTACACCCGCTCCGGCGGCCTCGACCGCGAACGCGCCCACTGGGCGGCGGTGACCGGTTCGGCCCACCTCGAACTCCCGGTGGATTCCGACGGGGACAACACGGTGGACAGCGCGCGCAACGTGCGGGTCGAACTCGACGCGGCGACCAGTGACGCGCTGCTGCGCGAGGTGCCCAGGGCGTACCGGACCGAGATCAACGATGTGCTCGTGGCCGCGTTGGGCGTCGTGCTGGCCGACTGGACCGGGCACGACCGCATCGTGCTGGCCATGGAAGGCCACGGCCGCGAGGAGTTGTTCACCGACGTCGACCTCTCCCGCACCGTCGGCTGGTTCACCTCCTACTTCCCGGTCGCGATCGACGTCGCGGCCCGCCGGGACTGGGCCCGGTTGCTGCCCTCGGTGAAGGAAACCTTGCGGGCGGTCCCCGGCCGAGGGCTGGGTTACGGCGCGCTGCGCTACTTCGGGCGAGCCCCGGAACTGGCCGACGACCCCCGACCACAGGTCGCTCTCAACTACCTCGGCCGCTTCGACGTTCCGGGGCGCCTGTACCGGTCGGTGTCCCCGATCGCGTTGGGCCAGGCACCCGATGATCGGCGAACGCACCTGCTCGACGTGATCGGGTCGGTCGAGTCGGGCCGGCTCGCGTTCACCTGGCAGTACTCGGTCAACCGGCACTTGCCGGCCACCGTCGAGCGACTGGCCGAGGAGTTCGCGCGGGCGCTGCGCGCGATCGTGGCGCACTGTGCGCAACCCGCGACCGGTCGGCGCAGTCCAGCCGACTTCCCGCTGGCCGCCCTCGACCAGGAAGCGGTCGACCAACTGGTAGGCACGGGCCGGGACGTCGAGGACATCTATCCGATGACGCCGACCCAGCTCGGCATGGTGTTCCACTCGGTGCTCGACGAGGGCGCGGGCCAGTACTTCGAGCAGACCTCCATCGTGCTCGACGGCGTGCGCGCGCCGGAGCTGCTGGCCAGGGCCTGGCAACGCGTTGTCGACCGCAACCCGGTGCTGCGCACCGCGCTGGTCTGGGAAGACCTGGCCCAGCCGGCCCAGGTGGTCTACACCGAACTGACTGTCCCAGTGACCCGACTGGACTGGCGCACCAACGACGACACCGCCGTGCGCACAGCCGTCCAACGCTACCTGCGGGCCGACCGAGACCGAGGATTCGACCTCGCCACGGCACCTCTGCTGCGGGTGGCCATCGCCTCGCTCACCGACACTCGGGTCCACCTGATCTGGACCTTCCATCACGCCCTGCTGGATGGCTGGAGTGCCATGCAGGTGCTGGCCGAGGTGTTCGCCGAGTACGCGAGCCTCACCGGCGGGCAGCCGTTCGTTCCCCGGCCCCGCAGGCCCTACCGCGACTATGTCCAATGGCTCGGCGAGCAGAACGAGTCGGCCGCCGAGGACTACTGGCGCACGGCATTGGCCGGGCTCGAATCGCCGACGCCGCTGCCCTACGACCGCCCGCCGGCCGGACCGCACCGGTCCTCGGCTTCCACCGAATGCCGGCTGGAGCTGAGCACCGAGGTGACCGCGGGCCTCAACGCGGCCGCGCGTCGCGCCCACGTCACCATCAACACCCTCGTGCAGGGCGCCTGGGCGATACTGCTCTCGCGCTACAGCGGCGAACGCGATGTCTGCCTCGGCGCGACCGCCGCCGGCCGGCCTGCCGAACTGGCCGGGGCCGACGACATGATCGGGCTGTTCATCAACACCCTGCCGGTCCGGGTGGACGTCGACCCGCACCAGCAGCTGCCGGGCTGGCTCCAGCGGTTGCAGGAGGACCAGGCCCGAGCGCGGGAGTTCGAGCACGTGCCGCTGCAGAGGGTGCGGCAGTGGAGCCAACTGCCGCAGGGCACTTCGGTCTTCGACAGCGTCATCGTGTTCGAGAACTACCCGCTGGAGCGGCGCACCGCCGGCCCCGGAGAGCCCGAGGTGATCGCCATCGGCGCCGACGGTGCCACCAACTATCCGCTCAACCTGGTGGTCTATCCCGGCGACGAGCTGTCCGTGCTGTTCCGCTACGACGCAGGCGTTTTCGACGCCGCGACGGTGGCGCGACTCGGTGAGCACCTGCGCGCGCTGTTCGCAGGCATCGCGGTCGATCCCGACCGACGGCTACGCGAACTGCCGGTCATGTCGGCGACCGAGCGCGCCACGATCCTGGGCCAGTGGAGCGGCACCGTGGTGCCGGAGGCCATCGAGAACCGGGTGCACGAACTCGTGGCCAAGCACGCCCGACGTCACCCGGACGCGGTCGCGGTGTCGCATGCCGGCGACCGCCTGACCTTCGCCGAACTCGACGCGCGAGCGAACCAGCTGGCGCACCGGCTCGTGACCTTGGGGGTCGGGCCGGACGTGCCGGTCGGCGTCGGCCTGCCACGCGGGGTCGAGCTCGCGGTTGCCGCGCTGGCCGTGCTCAAGGCCGGCGGCGCCTACCTGCCGCTGGACCCGGACTACCCGGCCGACCGGCTCGCCGCCATGCTGGCCCAGGCCCGCCCGCTGGTGGTGGTCACCGGATCAGGCCAGCGCGATCGGTTCGCCGGATCGTCGGCCCAGCTGCTGTGCACGTACGCCGATCGCACACTGATCGCACGGGAGCCAAGTTCGGCCCCTCGGGTCGCGGTGCGCGCGCACGACCTGGCCTACCTCGTGTTCACCTCGGGCTCGACCGGGGCGCCCAAGTGCGTCCAGGCCGAACACGGCGCACTGGGCAACGTCGTCGTCGAAGCGGTGCGGCGCTTCGCGCTCGGCCCGGGCAGCCGGGTGATGCTGTGCGTCTCCACCAGTTTCGACGGTGGTGTCCAGGAACTGTTCACCACCCTGGCCGCGGGCGCGACACTCGTCCTGGCCCGGATGGAGGACGTGCGGGACGTGCCCAGCCTGGCCGGGCAGTTGCGGGACGAGGCGATCACCATGGCCTCGCTGCCGCCCGCCATGCTCGCCGCCCTCGACATCGACGCGGTCCCCGACCTGTGCACCGTCGGCACCGGCGGCGACGTGTGCGGCACCGACCTGGCCGGCACCTGGTCGCGGCAACGGCGGCTGGTGAACATCTACGGCCCGAGCGAGACCACGCTCGCGGTCAGCCTGTTCCGTGTCGAGCCCGGCGCCGGCTATCGAACGGTGCCGCTCGGCACACCGATCCCCAACGTGCGGACCTACGTGTTGGACGCGGGCTTGTCCCCGGTGCCGGTCGGGGTGGCTGGTGAGCTGTATGTCGGCGGGGTCGGGGTGGCCAGGGGCTATCGCGACCGTCCTTCGCTGACCGCGCAACGGTTCGTGGCCGACCCGTTCGGGCCTGCCGGTCACCGGCTCTACCGAACCGGGGACGTGGTCCGCTGGAATCCGTCGGGCCAGCTGGAGTTCGTCGGGCGCACCGACGGCCAGGTGAAGATTCGCGGATATCGGGTCGATCCCGGGGACGTCGAGAGCGCCCTGCGTACGCACCCGGGCGTCGCCGAGGCGGCCGTGCTCGCTCCGCGCGGTCAGACCGGCCACCGCAGGCTCATCGCCTACCTGGTGCCGGCACCGGACGCGCCGACGCCGACCCGGGACGAACTGCGCGAACACCTCGCCGTGCTGCTTCCCGACTACATGGTGCCGTCGGTGTACCTGCCGCTTGCGGCGCTTCCGTTGAGCCCCAACGGAAAGCTCGATCGCGTCGCGCTGCCGGCACCGGAACGGTCGGTCGAGACCGGCGGATCCGGTACGGCCCCGCGCAACCCGACCGAACAGGCGCTGGCCGCCATCTGGGCCGAAGTCCTCGAACTGCCCGAGGTCGGCGTGCTGGACGACTTCTTCACCCTCGGTGGCGACTCGATCGTCAGCCTCCGACTGACCTCGCGTATCCGACGGGCGTTCGACGTCGACCTTTCGCCCCGAGAACTGTTCGACGCGCCGACCGTCGCCGGCCTCGCCGAGCGCCTCCAGCTGAAGATCCTGACCAAGCTGGAAAGCGCCGCGCGGGCCGTCGCCGGATCGGCCTGAGCCAGGAGAGTGTCATGGGCACCCCCATCTCGCTTGAGGATCGGATCGCGGCGCTGCCGGAGCACCTCCGGGCGGTGGCCCGCCAGCAACTGGCCGGTGCCGCGGCCGCGCAGGACAGGATCCCGGTGCTGTCCCGGGACGAGGCGCTGCCGCTGTCGCCGGCGCAGGAACGGCTGTGGTTCCTCTACGAATACGCGCCGGCCGGCATCGAGTACAACGCGCTGCGGGTGTTGCGCCTTTCCGGCACCCTCGATCGGGGTGCGCTGGCCAAGGCGGTGCGGACGGTGGTGCGACGGCATGAGTCCCTGCGCACCGTGTTCGAGACGGTCGACGGCGAAGGCCGCCAGCGGGTGACCCCGGCCGCGGACGTGCCGGTGGTTCGCATCGACCTCGCTGCGCTGCCGGCGGGCGAACGCGAGGCCGAGCTCGACCGGTGCCTGCTGGCTGAGGCAACGACCCCGTTCGACCTGCGCACCGGACCGGTGTTCCGACTGCTGCTGGTCAAACTGGCGCCGGAGCAGCATGTGCTTGCGTTGAGCATGCACCACATCGTCAGCGACGGCTGGTCGATGGGCGTGCTGGTGGAAGAGCTGAACCGCTGCTACGAGGCCGAAGTCGGCGGCGCGGCGGTGCAGCTGCCCACGCTGCCCGTGCAGTATGCCGATGTCGCGGGCTGGCAGCGGCGGCGGCAGGACGAGGACGCTGTCGATACCCAGCTGTCCTACTGGCTGCGCCAACTCGACGGACTGGCCACGCTGGAACTGCCGACCGACCGGCCGCGACCGGCGGTGCGCGACACCTCGGGCGCACTGCACGTGTTCGAAGTGCCTGCCGAAGTGGTGTCCGGCCTCAAAACGGTCAGCCGGGACGCGGACGCCACGCTGTTCATGACGCTGGTCGGCGCCGCCCAACTGCTGTTCGCCCGCTACACCGGTGAGCACGACATCGCCGTGGCCACGCTGACCTCCGGGCGGGACCGGCCCGAACTGGAACGGCTGATCGGCTTCTTCGTCAACACCCTGGTGCTGCGCAGCCAACTCGACGAGTCGATGTCGTTCACCGAATTCCTCGCCAACGTGCGCGCCACGGTGCTCGATGCGTTCGCCAACCAGGAGGTGCCGTTCCAGCGGCTGGTCGACCGGCTCGCGCCGCCGAGAGACCAGAGTCGCCCCCCGCTGGTCCAGGTGATGGTCAACCTGCAGAACGCGCCCAGCACCCAGGTGCGACTGCCCGGCCTCACCGTCGAGGAGGAGATGCCGCCCGCGCGGGTGGCCAGCCTCGACGTCACCATCGACTTCGTCGAAAGCGACGGCACCCTGCTCGGCTACATCGAGTACAGCACCGCGCTGTTCGACGAGCGGACCATGCGCTGGCTGTCCCGCCACCTCGTCGCCCTGCTGACCGGCATCGCCAAGGCCCCGAACCGGCCGATGGCCGAACTGAGCATGCTCTCGCCGACCGAAATCCGCTATCTCGTCGCGGCAGGTGTCGGCGAAGCGCTCGTGTTCGGTGAACCTCGCTGCGTCCATGAGGTGTTCGCCGAGCAGGTACTGTCCACTCCGGACGCACCAGCGGTCGTCGACGAATCGGGCACCCTCACCTTCGCCGAGCTCGACCGCAAGGCCAACCAGCTGGCCCATCATCTGATCGGCCTCGGCGTACGGCCGGGCGTGCTGGTCGGCGTCTGCGCCGAACGCGGCAACGCGGTGGTCGTCGCGCTGCTGGCCGTGCTGAAGGCGGGCGGCGCGTTCGTGCCACTCGACCCCGAGTACCCGGCCCACCAACTGGCCACGATGCTCGCCGACGCGGCCGCACCGATCGTGCTCGCCCAGGAACACCTCGTCGAGCGCCTCCCGCTCGGGAACGCTGCCGTGCTGTGTCTGGACCGCGACGCCGAACTCTTCGACCGCGAGCCGTGCACGGCACCGGAAACCGAGGTGGCGCCGACCGATCTGGCCTATGTGGTCTACACGTCCGGCTCGACCGGCAGGCCCAAGGGGGTGATGGTCGAACACCGCAACATCCACCACATGGTGCATGCCTGGGACGCCCGCTACGGCCTCACCGGCGCCCGGCCGCGCAGCCTGTGCGTGTCCAGCCTTGGCGTCGACCTGTTCTTCGCCGACTTCCTCATGTCGGCCCTGTTCGGCGGGACGATGGTGGTCTGCTCGGCCAAGGCCGTCGGCGATCCGGTCGAGTTGGCCAACCTGATCGAGCGCACCGAGGCCACCATCCTGGTCACCGTGCCCTCGCTGGCCAGGGCGCTGGCCGAGGAGATGATCTGGCGGGGCAGGCGGCTGGAATCGTTGCGGGTGCTCGCGGTCGGTTCGGAGGGCTTCCCGGTCGCCGATGCCGGCCCGATCCGGGACCGGGTCGGACCCGATGCGCTGGTGGTCAACGCATACGGCGCCACCGAGACCACCGTGGACTCGACGGTGTTCCAAGTGGATGGTTCGCCGAGCGGCGGCCCTTATGTGCCGATTGGCCATGCCCTGGCCAACACCCGGGTCTATCTGCTGGACAGCAGGGGCCGCCCCACGCCGCTCGGCGTGGCCGGCGAGCTGTATATCGGGGGTGCCGGCGTCGCGCGCGGCTACCTGAACCTCCCCGAACTCAGCGAGCAGCGATTCGTGCCCGATCCGTTCACCGGAAAACGCGGGCACCGCATGTACCGGACCGGCGATCTGGCTCGTCGCCGACTCGATGGCACGCTGGAGTTCGTCGGCCGGGTCGACGACCAGATCAAGATCCGCGGGTTCCGCGTCGAACTCGGTGAGGTCGAGGCCGCCCTGGCCGAGCACCCCGCGGTTGCCGCGGCTGCGGCAACGACCCGGCGGGACGGCTCTGGCCACACTCGGCTGATCGGCTACGTCGAGGTCGCCGAACCCGCCGGCCTCGACATCGCCGAACTGCGCGCCTTCCTGCGCGAGCGTTTGCCCGCACACGCGGTGCCGTCGGCGTTCGTGGTGCTGGACGCGTTGCCGCTCGGCCCGGCTGGCACCCTCAACCGTCGTCAGCTGCCCGACCCGGACTGGGCCGCGCAACTGGGCGAGGACTATCTCGCGCCGCGCACGGAATCCGAAGCCGCGCTCGCCGAAATCTGGGCCGAGGTCCTCGCCGTGCCGGTCGACCGGGTCGGTGTGCTGAACAACTTCTTCGAACTGGGCGGCGACTCGATCCTCAGTCTGAGGGTGATCTCGCGGGTGCGCGCCCGATTCGACATCGCACTCTCACCCCGCCACCTGTTCGACGCCCCCACCATCGCCGCGCTGGCCGAGGTCGTTGCGCAACAGAACCCGGCCGGCAGCGCGGTAATCCCCAGAGTCACGCTCGACGGGCCCGCGCCGCTGTCCTTCGCCCAACAGCGGCTGAGGTTCCTTGCCGATTTCGGCCCGGACGGCTCCGAATACCACTCCGGCCTCGGCCTGCGACTACGCGGCGATCTGAACCTCCCCGCGCTGCACGCCGCGCTGGACCAGCTGGTGACCCGGCACGAATCCCTGCGCACCACCTTCGACACCGTCGACGGGCAGCCGGTGCAGGTGGTCAACGCGCCCGCCGACATGCCGTGCACCACGATCGACCTCGCCGATCACCCGGCCGACATGGAGGCCGTGCTCCAGCGCGAACTCTCCCAGTCCTTCGACCTGTCGGCCGGGCCGCTGTGCCGCGCCCTGCTGATCCGCCTCGGCCAGGCCGACCACGTGCTCGCCCTGCTCATGCACCACATCATCACCGACGGCTGGTCCATGGGCGTGCTGGCCGGCGAACTGGGCCCCTGCTACGCGGCGGCGCTGCGCGGCGAGCCGGCGCCGTTGCCCGCGCTGCCGGTGCGCTACACCGACTACGCGATCTGGCAGCGGAACACCGATGCCGAAGTGACCGAGCACGTCGACTACTGGCGCGACCGACTTGCCGGCCTCGGCCAGCTCGACCTGCCGACCGATCGGCCACGCCCCGCGATCCGCTCCTCGGCGGGCGCGACCTGGACCATGCGAACGCCTAAGACGCTGTTGCGCAGGCTGCACATGGTGGCCCGCCGCAACGACGCCACGCTGTTCATGGTCCTGCTGGCGGCAACCCAGATCCTGCTGGCCCGGTACACCGGACAGCGCGACATCGCGGTGGGCGTGGCCAGCTCCGGTCGCGACCGGCCCGAGATCGAAGGTCTGGTCGGCTTCTTCGTCAACACGGTCGTCCTGCGTTCCACAGTGGACGAGCAGCTGTCCTTCGCCGAGTTCCTGGCCCAGGTCCGTTCCACCGTGCTTGAGGCTGGCGCGCACGAGCAACTGCCGTTCGAGCAGCTGGTCGAGATCGTGCGTCCGGTCCGCGACCCCAGCCGAACGCCGCTGGTCGAGGCGATGGTGGTCATGCAGAACACCCCTGACCCCGACGTGGAGATGCCCGGCCTCGCGGTCGAACCGGTCTTGTGCGGCGGTGGGGACGTCGGCTACGACCTCAACTTCGACTTCATCGAACAGTCCGGCCAGTTGTCGATGACCCTGCGCTACAGCACCGCCCTTTTCGACGAGTCCACCATGGCCAGGCTGGGCAGCCACCTGCTGAGCCTGCTGGAAGCCATCGTCGCCGAAACCGATCGTCCACTGCCCGAACTGCCGCTACTCACCGCGGCCGAGCGGGAGCGCATTCTCCTTGACTGGAACGACACGGCAACCACCGAGCCCGCGCCGGACCTGGGCCAACTGCTCACGCCACCCGAGAACCTGCACCGCACCGCCGTGACCGAGGTCGGCGACAACGCGCGCAACCTGGACTTCGCGGAACTGCACGCGCGGGCCGACCGGCTGGCCAGCCACCTGATCGCCAAGGGCGTCGGCCCGGAACGGGTGGTTGGCATTGCCTGCCCGCGCACCGTCGACCTCGTGGTCGCCACGCTCGCCGTGCTCAAGGCAGGCGCCGCCTTCCTACCGCTGGACACCGACCATCCGGCCGAGCGGCTGCGCTACGTCATCGCCGATGCCCAACCAGCGCTCGTACTGGCCTGCCACGCGACAGCACAGATCGGCGACGCACTCCCGCCCGGTACCGAATGCCTCCTGCTGGACGGTCCCGAAACGCTCCACACCCTGGCACCGGCAACGCCGACGCGCCCGATCCACCCCGGCAACGCCGCATACCTGATCTACACCTCGGGCTCCACCGGAGTGCCCAAGGGGGTCGTCATCCCCAGGCGCAACCTGGCCAACTTCCTGGTCGACATGATCGACCGGATCGAACTCACCATCGACGATCGCCTGCTCGCGGTCACCACCGCCGGTTTCGACATCGCCAACCTGGAACTGCTCGCGCCGATCGTCGCCGGTGCCACCATCGTGCTGGCCGACCAGCGCCTCACCCATGATCCGCGGGCCATCGGCGCGGCGATTGGGGCTACCGGGACGACGATCATGCAGGCAACGCCGAGCCTGTGGCGCGCGGTGGTCGAGGAGTCCGAATCCGCCATCGCCGGATTGCGAGTGCTGGTGGGCGGCGAAGCCCTCGCGCCCGATCTGGCCGACATCCTGGCCACCAACGCCGATTCCGCGCTGAACGTGTATGGGCCGACCGAGACGACGATCTATTCGACCACCGCACCGGTACTCGTTTCGACGATCGGGTCACCGCCGATCGGCACCCCGATCGCCAACACGAGCGTCTACATCCTGGACGCGCGACTGCAACCTGTGCCGCAGGGCGTGCGCGGCGAGCTGTACATCGCAGGGGACGGCGTGGCCCGGGGTTACCTCGGACGCGCCGGACTGACCGCCGGTCGGTTCGTCGCCGATCCGTTCGGTGTCGCAGGCGGCCGGATGTATCGAACCGGCGACGTCGTCCGCTGGCTGGCCGACGGTGTCGTCGAGTACCTCGGTCGCACCGACCACCAGGTGAAGATCCGCGGCTTCCGGATCGAACTCGGTGAGATCGAAGCGGTGCTGACCGCGCATCCAGACGTGCGCGCGGTCACCGTCGTCGTGCGGTCCGAGGGGCCTGGGGACCAGCGGCTGGTCGCCTATCTGCTGCCTGCGGGCCAGCAGCCGTCCATTGCGGACCTGGTGCGGTTCGCCAAGGAGCGACTGCCCGGATACATGGTTCCCGCGCACTTCCGCGCGCTCGCCGAATTTCCGCTCAACCCCAGCGGCAAGGTGGACCGGACGGCGTTGGCGGCCATGACCATCAACGCCACCGACGGTGTCGACGAACACCTGCCGCCGCGTGATGAAACCGAGCGCCTGCTCGCCCTCATCTGGGCCGAAGTGCTGGGCATCGATGAAGACTCGGTCGGCGTGACCGACAACTTCTTCATCCTCGGCGGCGACTCGCTGCTGAGCATGAAGGTGGTGTCCCGGGCCCGCACGGCCGGTCTGTCCCTTGATGCACGGCAGGTGTTCCTCAACCAGACGATCGCCGAACTCGCGGCGGCCTCCGCCACCGCGCCGGTCGCCGCGCACCCGAAAACTGCCGCAACCGTGACCGTCCTGGCCGACGCTGGACCCGCGGTCGAGGACGCCTATCCGCTGACGCCGATGCAGACCGGCATGCTGTTCCACTCGCTCGCGGCCGACGGCGACGACGTGTATCTAGGCCACTCGTCCCTGGTCCTCGACGGCGTCGCCGATCCGGACGCGCTGATCCGAGCCTGGCAGGCGGTCGTCGACGCCACGCCGATGTTGCGCACCGCCGTCGGCCGGGACGAGACCGGCCAACCGGTGCAGGTCGTGTACCGCGAGGTCCAACTCCCGGTGCGCCGGCACGACCTGACCGGCCTGTCCGAGCAGCGACGGCAGGCGACCGAGGAACGGCTGTGGACCGAGCACATCACGCAGACCGTCGACCTGGCCACCGCACCGCTGATGCGACTGGCCGTCCTGACGCTCTCCGCTGACCGCGTCCGGGTCTTCTGGTCGGCCCACCACATCCTGCTGGACGGCTGGAGCCGGGCCAACCTGTGGGCCGACGTGTTCGCCCACTACGCGTCGCTGACCGGATCGTCGTCGACCCAGCCGCCGACCCGAAGGCCCTTCGGCGACTACGTGCGCTGGCTGTCCGAACAGGACCACGACGCGGCCGACAGCCACTGGCGGCAGGTGGTCGCCGGGTTCGAAACCCCGACCCCCCTGCCCTATGACCGTCCGCCTGCCGCGACCCACGAGTCCCAAGGCGTGCGCACGGTGACCCTGCACGTGCCGACCGACCGCGCGACTCGCCTGTTCCGCCGCTGCCGGGAACTCCGGATCACGCCTGCCACCCTGGTACAGGGCGCGTGGGCGATGCTGCTGGCCCGGCACAGCGGCACCGACGACGTGGTCTTCGGCCTCACCGTCTCGGGCCGCCCGGCCGAACTCCCCGGCGCAGACGAGATGATCGGACTGTTCATCAACACCGTGCCCGTACGCGCGCCACTGGGCGACGAGCGCGCGGACCTGGCCTCCTGGCTACGCGAGATCCAGGCCGCCCAAGCTGGCGGACGCCACCACCAGTACACCTCCCTGGCCCGCATCAAGGGTTTCAGCGATGTGCCCAGCGGCGCCAACCTGTTCGACAGCATCGTGGTACTGGAGAAATTCCCCGAGGACGCGGACGCCTCGAATGGTCCGCGCGTGGTCGACAACAGCGACGAGATGCGGACCAACTATCCGCTCACCCTGTTGGTCGACATCGGCGACGAGCTCGCACTGTCCCTGGAATACGACCCACTGCTGTTCGACGAGTCAACGGCGCACCGGCTGACCGGCCACCTCGACACGTTGTTCGACGCGGTGCTCACCGACACCCGGCTTCGCGAACTGTCCGTACTCAGCTCGGCCGAACGACACCTCGTACTGACCGGCTGGAACGACACCCGTGCCGAGGTGCCCGCACGCGGCCTGCACGAGCTGATCGCCGAACAGGCCGATCGCACTCCGGACGCGACCGCGGTGGTTTCCGGGAGGCAATCGCTGACGTATCGGGAACTGACGGAGCGCGCCGACACTCTCGCTGGCTTTCTGGCCGGCCGGGGTGTCGGGCCCGACGTGCTGGTCGGCGTCTGCGCGGAACGCGGCATCGACCTTCCGGTCATGTTGCTGGGCGTGCTGCGGGCGGGCGGCGCCTACCTGCCACTGGACCCGGACTACCCGGCCGAGCGGCTGGCCATGATGGTGACCGACGCCGCCCCGGCCGTGATCCTCACCCAGAACCACCTTGCCGCGCGACTGTCCGAGGTGCCGGTGATCCGTGTCGACGCGGACTGGCCCACGATCGCGGCCGCCACACCCGCGACGCCCGCGCCGACCGAGCCGGCCACGGTGGCCTACGCGATCTACACCTCGGGAACCACCGGCTGGCCCAAGGGTGTGCTCGTCACGCACCAGGCGATCGTCAACCGCCTGGCCTGGATGCAGGCGCAGTACCAGTTGTGCGGGGATGACCGGGTGTTGCAGAAGACCCCGTACAGCTTCGATGTCTCGGTGTGGGAGTTCTTCCTGCCGCTGCTGACCGGAGCGACACTGGTCATGGCCCGGCCCGGTGGCCATCGCGAGCCCGACTACCTGGCCACCATGATCAAGGAGCAGCGGGTCACCACCGTCCACTTCGTCCCATCCATGCTCCGCGAGTTCCTTGCCGAACCGGCCGCCGCCGAGTGCACCGGCCTGCGCAGGGTGTTCTGTAGCGGTGAAGCGCTCCCTGCTTCGCTTGTGCGGCAGTACTTCCACGTACTCGACGCACCACTGCACAACTTGTACGGCCCGACCGAGGCCGCGGTGGACGTGACCTATTGGCCCTGTCGCCCCGATGCCGGTCGTGTGCCCATCGGCGCGCCGGTGTGGAACACTCGGGTGCACGTGCTGGACGGGGCACTGCGGCCGGTCCCGCCCGGCGTACCCGGGGAGCTCTACCTGCTCGGCACGCAGCTGGCCCGGGGCTACCACGCCCGGCCCGGCCTCACCGCGCAGCGATTCGTCGCCGCCCCGCACGGCGAGCCGGGGGAGCGGATGTACCGCACCGGCGACCTGGTGCGCTGGCTGCCAGACGGGAACCTGGAGTACCTGGGCCGCACCGATCACCAGGTGAAGATCCGCGGTTTCCGGATCGAGCTCGGTGAGGTGGAAGCGGCGGTCGCGGCCCACCCCGACATCGCGGCGGCCACCGCGATCGCGCACGAAGTCCGACCGGGGGACCTGCGGCTCGTCGTCTACCTCGTCGCGCGTCGGTCACCAGCCCCGGACGATGCCGAGCTGCGCGGCTTCCTGGCCGCCCGGTTGCCCGAACACCTGATGCCGTCGACCTTCGTGTCCCTCACCGAGTTTCCGACCACGCCTAGCGGAAAGCTGGACCGCAGGGCGTTGCCCGACCCGGACTTCACCCGAGGCGGCGCCGCGGAACACGTAGCGCCGAGGACCGAGACGGAATCCGGGCTGGCGCGGATCTGGGCCGAGGTGCTCGCTCTTCCCGTCGACGACATCGGTGTGTCCGACGACTTCTTCGCCCTCGGTGGTGATTCGCTGCTGTGCATCCAGGTTCTGCACCGGGCCGGCCAGGCCGGCTTCGCGCTGTCCATGCGGGACCTGCTCACCCACCGCACGATTGCCACGCTGGCCGGTGTCGCCGGTCGGGTCGAACCCGAACCGGAGCCACCGGCCGACCGCGAGGTGCCGTTGGCGCCCGCGCAACTGGCGCTGCTCCGACGCTGGCCGGACGGCGCACCAAGGTTCGTGCGCGGCACCTTGATCGAACTCGCCTCCGACATCGACGTCGACGCCTTGCGCACCGCACTGACCGCCTTGCTCAACCGGCACGACGCGCTACGCCTGCGGTTCGAGCGGACGGCGGAAGGCTGGCGCCAGTTCGCGACACCCGTCGACCGCACCGACCCGCTGGTCCGCGTCACGCTGCCGTCGACCCCGCCCGAGCACCGCGCGGAGGCCGTGGCGCAAGTGCTGGCCGAGCGCGCCGACGGCGAGCTCGTGTTGGCAAGGCTGGTCGAGTTCGACCAGGTCAGCAGGCCGTGGCTGTGGCTGGCGGTGCATCCTCTCGTCGCCGATGCGGACTCCTGGCCGGTACTGCTGGCCGATCTGGTCAGCGCCTACCGGTCGGCCCGCGCCGGCGAACCAGTACTCCCCGACCCGACCCCCGTGACGTTCGCGGACTGGGCCCAGCGACTCGCCACCGAGCCCGAAAGCCTCCCTGAGCAAGCTCCGGCCCCCGTTGTCGAATCCGCCGGATCCCTGGTGCGGCTCGACCGCGCGGCCAGCGACATCCTGGTGCGCGCCGTGCCACCCGTCTTGCGCACCGGCATGGACCTGGCGCTGGCCGCGGTGGTCACGCGCGTCGTCGGCCCGGTAACACTCGGCCTGCCCGATCGGCTCCGCGGCGCGGAGGTACCCGACCTCGACGTGTCCGGCACGGTCGGTCCGCTCGCCCGAAACTCGGTCGTGGCGCTGGCACCGGGGGAGTTCTCCGGAGACTGGACCGCCCTGGTCCGCTCGGTGCGCCAGCGGTTGCGGAGTGCCACTCGTGATCTGACGCCGGATCTCGTCCTGAACTACCGGGATCCCGGCCCGCTGGCCGAGCACAGCGACCTCTACCACGCTTTCCACGGCGCGGTCGGCCAGGAACAAGGCCGGCCGCCCGGCAGTGCGCCGGAGGTGACCGGCGCGCTGTTCGGCGGCAGGCTGGAATTTCACTGGCCCGCCGAGTTCGCCGAATTGGCCGATGAGTTCCACGCGACACTGCTCGATCTCGTGCGGTACGTGGACTCGGTATGAAGCCATCGGATCTGGCCAGCCTGATCAGCGAGTTCCGGGTTCCCGGCGCGCAGCTCATGGTGGCCAAAGGCGATGAAGTGCACAACGCGTTCGCGGGCGAGCTGATCATCGGCGGTGATCCGGTCACCGGTCGATCGGCCTTCCCGATCGGTTCGATCACCAAGCCGTTCACCGCGACCCTGGCCATGATGCTGGTCGCCGGGGGAGACGTCGAACTCGACGCCCCGCTGGTGGAATACCTGCCGGAACTCGGGCCTGCCGCGCCCGGCGCCGTCGCGCGGATGACCCTGCGCCAGGTGCTCAGCCATACCAGCGGCCTGGCCTCCGGCGTCCCCGACGAGCGCTATCGAATCGTGCGCCGCGCGGACTGGGTCGCGGCGAACTGCCAGGAGGCCGAGCTCAGCCACCCGGCAGGCACCGCGTTCTCATACTCGGGCGTCGGCTACGTACTCGCCGGTCACCTGGTGGAGGTAATGACCGGGATGACCTGGTGGCAGGCGGTCGAAGAGATGCTGCTGCGGCCGCTCGGCATCACACCATCCTTTGTGGTCGGTCCGGTGACGGCAGGTCGGCCGGTGGCCACAGGCCACACATCGCACGCAGGCAGCGTCCTGCCGGTCATCGGGCAACCGCTTGCCGCCGTCGACGCCCCGGAAGGCGGGCTCGCCCTCAGCGCCGATGACCTCGTGTCCTTTGTCAAGGCCCAGTTCGCGGCGCCGGTCGAGGAGATGCTGCGCGAACAGGTCCCGCGCGACGCGCCGGGTCCGTTCGGGATGGCCGATGGCTGGGGCCTTGGCTGGGCCCGCTACCACGGCACTGCCGGAGAAGTCTGGTTCGGCCATGACGGATCGGCGGCAGGCGCATCGTGCCACCTGCGCTTCGAACCGGTGAGCCGTACCGTGATCGCCCTGACCACCAACGCCAACACCGGCCGGGCATTGTGGGAACGCCTACTCGGCGAGTTCGAATCGCCGATCGGCCGGCACCGTCTCGACGCGGGCCCGTCGACACCGGGCCGGTCCGACTGCGTCGGCCACTATCGCAACGGTGCCTCGGAGTTCACTGTGGACAGTGGTCACGATGGCGTCCTGCGGCTGTCGGTCGACGGTTCACCGCCTGCCGAGTTGACCTGCTACCAGGACCTTGGGTTCGGCGTCGCGGACGCGTTCTTCGGCCGGTTCCTGCCAGCGAAGGGCACTGGCGTGATCGAGCGAATCCAGGTGTTCGGCCAGCTGGCCGTGCGCACGCCCTGACACCCCTCGCCCGAACGAGAGAGGCCACTACATGGCGTCAGTCCCCGCACAGACGGAGTCACCCGCCGAGCAGCGCGTGACCCCGCTGTCCCGCAACCGAAACTTCACCATGTTGTGGATCGGCGAGCTGTTCTCCGAACTCGGCGGCGAGATCGCGTTCATCTCTTTCCCGCTGCTGGTCCTGTTCACCTCCAAGTCGCCGGTGGAGACCGGCCTGATCCTGTCAGTGACGGCGGTCGCGCGGATGGCCGCGACCCTGCCGGCCGGCCTCGCCGCAGACCGGAGCAATCGCCGCAGGTTGATGTTGCTGTGTCAACTGGCGCGCGTGGTGGCCATGGGAAGCCTGGCCATCGCCCTCTACCTCGGCACGTTCTCCTTCGCCCACATGCTCGTCGTGGCGGCGGTGGAGGGGTTCTTCAGCTCCGCGTTCGAGCCGGTCGAGCACGCGGCGCTCGCCCAGCTTGTGCACCCGACGCAGTTGTCGCAGGCACTGGCGCGCAACGCTGCCCGCCCGTATGCGGCCACGCTGATCGGTCCGGCCTTCGCCGGCGTCCTGTTCGCCGTGCTGCGGACGCTGCCGTTCGCGGTCGCCACCGGACTGCTGGTGATCTCGCTGGGCTGCCTGTCGACCCTGCGCATACCGTCCGCCACGCCACCACCGCCGGACGCCGAACATCAACTGCTGCGGCAGGCAGGCGAAGGGCTGCGCTGGGTGCTGGGCAACCGGCTGATCCGGACCACACTGCTGTGGCTCGCGTTCTCCCAGCTCGTCTTCAGCGCGCTGATCGTGGTGATCCTGGCCGCGTCCGGCGAAGGGAACCTGCCGGCGGGCCAGATCGGCCTGATGATGACCTGTGTCGGCGCGGGCGGCCTGCTCGGCGCGGCTTGCGCCGGGCGGCTGCACGCTGCGCTGCCGCCCGCCGTGATCGTGTTGGGCTTCTCCTGGATCGCGCCGGTGCTGACCCTGGTCATGACGCTGGTCCCGGTCGGGCTGCCGATCGGCGTTGTGCTCGCGGGTCTGGCTTTCTTCGTGCCGGTGGTGATGACGACCGTGATGACCCACCAGTTGGAGGCGACGCCGGATCAGCTGCGCGGCAGGTTGAGCGGGGCGGTCGGCCTGTGCACCGGCGGGGCCGGCGCACTGGGGCCGGTGGTCGCCGGCTTCGCCATGGGCGGCGGGGCGAGGACCAGCCTGCTCGTGTGTGCCGGCGTTCTCGCGGTGGTCGCGGTGGGAACCACGCTGAGTCCGACGCTGCGCCGGTTCTCTCGATCGAATACGTGACCGGTCATACGCGAGGGCCGTACCGGCTGGCTGGGGCCAGCCGGTACGGCCCTCGGCCCCGTGTCGCTCTCAGCGGGGTTCGGTGGCGGCCAGTTCGTCGCGGGTCTGGATCTGCGCCTCAGCCAGCATGTCGGCCCAGTAGTCGTTGAGCTGACCGTCGAAGAAATCGCGGTAGAGCTCGAGATAGGTCATCCGCCGCTCGGGCGAACGCTCGTGCTTGGTGAAGAAGGCGAGGTCGGCAGGCACCATCATGCGCATACCCAGCATCGGGATCGGGCTGTTGAACGGCCGGAACGTATCGCTGTGCAGGCCGACGGTGCTGTGTTGGGGCCAGAAGTCGCCGGGCACATAACCGGACCGGACGAACTCGGGACGCAACGCGTCGTGCGTTTCCATCACCAGCGTCCTCAGTTCGTCCTCGGGCAGGCCGTACGGGACCACAATGGACACCAGGTACATCTGGTCCGGGCCCATCCCGAGCCCTCGGCTGTGCATGTTCTCGCGCAGCTGGTTGGCTCGGTCGATGAGGGCCTGCTGGCCCTCGGTCGCGTCGAAGGTCTCCATGTGCACGTAGTCCCTGCGCAAGGCCCGCATCATGTAGGGACACACCAAGCCACTGCGGCCGAGGTCGGGATTCGGGCGCGGGGTGTGCTCGGTGACCCACTTCCAGCCCTGCGCCATCCGGTGCGCGGCCTCGCTGTCGGTCGTATTCACGACATCCATGGAAAGTCGTCTCCCAGCTCCGGAGGTCTGGGCGTCCGGGCGTACACCAGGTCGCCCCGTCTCCGGGAATGGTCGGCCGCGATTGTCCTCGCCAGCAATTACCTTGAATTGTGGGGAAAGTACCCAGGTCGCTCGGAGTCGTCGAAAAATCTATTGCCGGAGTGGGTCGACGACGGCTGATTTCGTGTTTAGCATTCACTTGTCCCGGTGGCCACGCTGGTCAGCGGTGAGTTCGTCGGTTTTCCTTCCGGCGGCTCCAAGACAACTCGTCCTGCTTTACCTACGGAAAGTTGCTTGTGATGACCGTGGTGCAAACGCAAGGTGATTTCATCGTGGATGAAATTGCCGGCAATCTTACCCAATTCGAGCTGCTTGCGCTGAACAGCTCGTTGAACCTGGCCGACGGGCACGCCCGCCAGGAGCTCACGCCGAACCAGGGCCGGATCATCGACGACCTGCCGCAGCTGTGGGCGGCCGCGGCGAAGCGTCCGGTCGAGGAGGTCGAGCGAGACGCCCGCCAGGCTTACTTCCAACTGGTCGGCCAGCACAGCCATCCAGGAGCCGAAGGCCGCGTGCTCAGCTGCTATTCCTCGTCGGTCGCGATGGAAATCTTCGCCCGGGCGCTGGCCACACGGACCCACTCGATCGGGCTGTTGCACCCCACCTTCGACAACATTCCCGACATCCTGCGCGGTGTCGGGCTCACGCTCGTCCCGCTGGAGGAGGATCAGCTGCACGACGAGGACCTGGTCGCCGACCTGTTGTCCTCGGTGGGCTGCCTGTTCGTGACAACACCCAACAACCCGACCGGCAAGGCACTGTCGCGACAGCGCCTCGCCCGGCTGGCCGAGCAGTGCGCGGACAGCGACGTCGTGCTGGCGCTGGACACCTCGTTCCGCGGGTTCGAACCGGCCGCCCAGTACGACTACTACGCAGTGCTGGAGAGCAGCGACTGCCGCTGGGTCGTCATCGAGGACACCGGAAAGCTGTGGCCGACGCTCGAACTGAAGATCGGGTGGCTCGCGTTCGCCGAGAACGTCGGCCTGCCGATCACGAAGGTACACTCCGACATCCTCCTGGGTACCTCGCCGTTGGTGCTGGCCCTGGTCGAACAGTTCTCCCTTGACGCGGCCGACGGTGGGCTGGCCGAACTGCACCGGTTCATCGCTGAGAACCGCAGGATCATCCGGGACTGCCTGGCCGACGTGCCGGACGTGACTTTTCCCGACCCGGACAGCCATGCCAGCGTCGAGCGGGTCGACGTGGGGGCCCGCTCCAGCGTGCAGGTGTGGACGGCGCTGACCGAGCAACACGTGTTCGCCCTGCCCTGCCAACAGTTCCACTGGGCTGAACCGAGTCTGGGCGACCACACGCTGCGGTTGGCGTTGTCCCGGTCGGCCACCTCGGTCGCTGCCGCCGCCGCGACCCTGCGATCGGTACTGCTCGGGGATCGATGACCGGCCCCACCGGCCGAGCAGGCCCGCTGTCCCACGCCCGGCGTTGGCGGCAGGGTGTGGTGCAGGACGTCACCGCACCGGAGGTGACCGACCTCAGCCCCGGCTACCTCGAACCCGCGCTGCTGCCGGTCGACCTGGTCCGTGGCGCCTACGCCGATCAGTTGGCGGCGTTCGGGTCGGCGGCGCTGAGCTACGGCGAGAACCGGGGCATGATCGAACTCCGTGCCCTGCTGGCCGATCGGCTCGACAGCGCGCATACCGGGCGGCCCAGACCCGAACACCTGCTGCTGACCGCAGGCACCTCGCACGCACTGCACCTGATCGGCACCACTCTGGCCGCCCCGGGACAGGTGGTACTCGTCGAACGGCTCGGCTATGACTTCGGGCGACAGATTCTGCACGACTGCGGTTTGCTGGTGCGGGAGTTCGGCACGGACCCGGACGAGTTGGATCAGGCACTGCGCAGGGCCGCCGCCGAACGGGCCAAGGTCGCGTTCGTCTACCTGAACCCGACCTTCCACAACCCGACCGGCACGGTCATGTCACTGCAACGACGTGAGCGGGTGGTGGACGTGCTGGCCCGGCACCGGGTGCCGGCCGTCGAGGACGCGGCCTACGCCGAACTGGATCTCGACGGCATCGAGGTGCCACCGTCGCTCGGCGCCCTGGCCGGGTATCGGGGCGTGATCCAGTTGGGCACCTTCGCCAAGACGTTGGCGCCAGGTTTGCGCCTTGGCTGGCTGGTCGCCGCACCCGGCATCGTCGAGCGGTTGGCCGGGCACGGCGTGCTGCTCAGCGGTGGTTCGCCCAACCACACCACCTCGCTGGCGGTGGCCGGCCTGGTGCGGGACGGGGACTACGACCGCCACCTCGGCTGGCTGCGTGTCCGGCTACGGGAACGGCGCGACGCGTTGCTCGGCGGCTTCGGTGCCGAACTGGCCATGGACTTCGACTTCGACCCACCAGCGGGCGGCTTCTTCGTGTGGCTGCGTTCGCGGGGCAGGCACACCGAGCAGGACCTCGTGGACGCGGCGGCCCGCGTCGGCGTGCGGGTCGCCGGAGGGTCCCGGTTCGGCACGACCCGCCAGCCGTCGATCCGGCTGGCCTACAGCTTCAACCCGCCCGATCGGCTGGCCACCGCGGCTGCCGAGCTGGCGACGGCCTGGACCAGTAAGACCGGCGCGCTCGACGGTGTCTTCCACCAGTGACCGTCGGAAAAGCATGACCACCTCGACCGAACATGGAGCGACCATGTCGATCACCGCACGCACCACCCGGCGCCAACCGGCCGGATACAGCCTGCCGCTGTCGCCGTCGGGGACTTCCGCCATGCTGACCCCGCCGCCGTGGCACTTCTCCGGCAACGTGATCATGGTCGACTACCGCGTCGATCCCGATGCGGCGGCGGAGTTCCTGCCGCCCGGTCTTGATCCGGGTGCCGACCCTGGCGCGGCGGCGGCCGTGTTCGCCGAATGGCAGTGGTGCTCGGATTCCGGCGCCGAGCTGTCCGACCCGCAGCGCTGCCAGTTCGGTGAATTCCTGATCCTGCTGAGCTGCCAGTTCCAGGGCCGACCGATGGTCCGATGCCCGTACGCCTGGGTCGACGCGCCGGTGCCGATGGTCCGTGGCTGGGTCCAGGGCATGCCCAAACAGTTCGGCGCCATCCACCAGACTCGGCCGATTCCGGTCGGTAGGGCCGGTTCCCCGGTGGGCGCCGGAGGCCGCTTCGCAGGCGCCCTGTCCACGTTCGGCCGCAGGCTGGTCGAGGCCGAGGTGCGACTGACCGGCCGCACGGAACAGCCGCCCCTGCTGCACACCTTGCCCATGGCCCACACCAGGATTACTCCAACGTGGTTGCCGGGGGAGTCGCAGGACGCGGCCCTGGTCAGCTCCGAAGTATCCGATGTGGAGTTTTCCGAGGTGTATCGGGGCGAGGCGCGGCTGAACTGGTTGGCCGAGCTCAACGACGACCTGGCTACCCTCGCACCGATCGAAGCCGGTGCGGGCTACGTGTTCTCCTACGCCGAAACACTACTGGGCGGCCGACCGCTGGTCTGACCGGACTGTTTCGCCCTCGATGCAACAACCTGTCGGCCCCGGGCACCTTGGTGGACGATCAAGCGGTCGAGGAAGACCGCCGAGCAAAAGGAGACAGCGTGAACAATCCGTTCGAGGACGCAGACGGCGAGTTCATCGTCCTGGTCAACGACGAGAACCAGCACTCCCTCTGGCCGACCTTCGCCGAAGTGCCTGCGGGCTGGCGCACCACCTTCGGCCCGGACGACCGGGAACAATGCCTCGATCACATCGAGCGCTCCTGGACCGACATGCGGCCGGCCAGCCTGATCGCCGCCATGGAACGCGACACGGCGACCGCGCCGAACTGACAACTCGGATTGCCGCTACCGACAACAGGAACAGCGCCGATGACCAGTCAGCATGCCGGCATGCTCATGTTCGATCTCGCCCTGATCCTGGCAGCCGCACATCTGCTCGGCGCACTGGCCCGGCGGCTCGACCGGCCGCGCCAGCCAGCAATGCCATCTCAACGGGGCGATGCGTCGGAGCCACCGTCAACGTCCGTTTGATCACCTCCGCCGCACCGACATACTCGCCAATGCCAGTGGCCAGGATGCGTTCCCGCTCTGCGTCGTCCCGCACCGTCCCCATCAGCCGGACCCGTTCAGTAGCGCTGAGGTCGCTGTAGACGACCACCAACTCGAATTCGCTGAGCACATCCACGCGGGTGCACGGCAATCGCTCACGGGCAGCTGATACGTTTCGTAGCGGCGTGAGCCCATCGTCGCCACTACAGCGTTGTTTTGGCCCAGTGCACGAATCTCGCGTTGTGCTATGCCGGCGCAACCGATGAGCCGATCCATGTCATCGAGGAACACCACACCATCGCGGGGTGAAGAATCGGCAAGAATACGCAGTTCTTCGCCGTTGTTGGGAGCATAGAGCTTCCGGCCCGTGAACTTCGCCTCGATGACGGACGCTGCAATACGGGTCTTGCCTACCATCGACGAGCCCACCAATACAACAGGGCGTCGCTCGTCTAACAATGCCGAGATGACTTTCTCGACATCGCGCTCGATATAGGCGATAGGGGACGCTGCGGGCCATGCCCGTCTCGTCAAATCTGCCGATTGGCCAACCTTCGACGCCGTACGGCTGCGCGGACCGCTGGACGTCGAGGCGCTGCGCGCCGCGTTCACGCTGGTGGTGGCCAGGCACGAGGCGCTGCGCACCACGTTCGCCCCGGTCGACACGGAGCTCGTGCAGGTGATCCACGAACCCGCCGAGATCGACCTGCCGGTCGAGGAGGGAGCCGACCTCGCCGAGGTCAGGCTGCCGACCTGTCGTGACCAGAACGCTCCCATTCCCACGCCGGTACGCAACCCGACACCGGCGCCGACCGGTACCACCACACCGCCACCACCGCAACGGGAGTTCTTCCGGCCGGCAGCCGGTTTCACCGAGAACGCCGAGTTGCCCAACGCGGACAGCGCCTACGCCGAGGCCTACCTCGTGCGGCCGGCGTCGCCCGATGTGGTCGTCCTGAAGGGCAGGGCGCGACCTGTCGGTGATGATCACCAACAGGCCGTCTGACCAGCTGAAACACGCTGGTGGGCGATACTGGGATTGAACCAGTGACCTCTACCGTGTCAAAAAAAAAGGTTGTTCACGATATCGCACTGACCTGTGAAGGTCCGTTCGGAGCTGTTCAGCGCAGGTTTCTGCTCCCCATTTGCTCCCCAGGACTGCTCCCCAGCGCCGATAAACCGCGCAGAACGTACCAATCAGAGCAGTCAGGTGGTCGTCTCGGCGTATCCATGCCAGATGACCGATCGGGGCTTGGCCTGCTCGGACGTAATTTCGGCAGGCGCAAGCACACCTAGATCGGATCGTCCGTGCAGTCAGTCGACTTACATGCCCCGATGACCGGCCGAAGCGTCGGCCGGGCCTGGCGATCGGCGGTCGGTGTTCATACCGGCTTCCTACAGCCCGGCCGGCCATAGCCGGGCGGGCACGCCAATAAGTGAGTACCTCACCAACCTTCTGGGGCGCGGTACCAGCGGCATCCTGTCTACTCACCGAACAGTCCGCGAGGAGCCGACATGGGCTGGACCCTGACTCTCATGCGCGCGTCGTTACGGAAGATTGGAGAACATCGGAGACTCGCGTTGTTTCCCGCCGTTTCTGGCGTTGCGACCACTGTCCTGGTCGTGGCGACCGTCCTGCCGACGGTGAATCAACTTCGGTCGGCGGTCTCGTGGGCGTTGATCGCCGTTGGGTACTTCCTGTTCTCACTGGTGACCATCTTCTGCAACGCGGCTCTGGTGTACGCGGCGAACCTGGCGCTGCGCGGCGAGGACGTGACCATGGCCGCAGGCTTCCGGGGTGCGGCGAGACGGTTCGGTGGGATCGCGTGGTGGACATTGATCAGTTGCACAGTGTCATTGCTGCTGCGCGCACTGAGCGCGGTTCGCCTCGGCGGATTGGTGGAAGTCGTGCTCGGCTTGGCCTGGCACCTCACGACGTACCTGGTGATCCCGTTGATCGTGGTCGAGCAGAATACCGTGCCACGTGCGCTGCGGAGGTCGCGGGACACGCTGCGCCGGACCTGGGGCGCAAACGTGCGCGGTTCCGTCGGCATCGCGCTGGTATTGATGTTGGCCGCGCTATGCGGCGTCGCTGTGTTAGTAGGTATCGGTGCATTGCTGAACTTGCTGGCGCTCAACACGGCCATCGCTTTTGCCGCTGTAGGCACAGGCGTCCTCGTTTGGCTGGTCTTCCTGTCCGTGCTCGGCGGGACAATCAGCGCCGTGTTTCGTATCGTGCTCTACCGATTCGCAATCGAAGGCAGCACCGCACCACAGTTCCGGGACCTGGACCTGTCGACCGCCTTCGACTAGATATAAAACTGCTGGTGATTGTTGACACTGGGGCCTCCTGACCAGCAAGGACGTCCAAAGACCGGCCAGTGTCGCCGGATCTGGATGCCGGATCCGGCGTCGTAGTGTGCTGGGCGGCGTGATCAACGAGTACCGCAGAGCCGCCTGAGCTATCGGGTATCGTCGCTGCTCACCGGCCTGCATCGAGTTTTGAAGCGGTACAAGCCCGCAGCCGGGCCGTAGCTGGCTGGTCTATCTCGGCGTGCTGCCCGCGCTGCTGATGATCCTGCTCGCACTGCGGACCCTCCGGATCCGGCGCTGCCTGGACGGCGACGCGCTGGATATGACTGCGGTCAAGGAGATCCGGCCGTTGCTGGCCTTCGCCTGGGTCATGACGGTGGCAGTCGCGCTGGGCGTGGTCCTGGCGCTGCTGGTGTTCGACTACCTGGCCGGTGGTGCGCCCACCGGTTCGGCGATTCTCGGTGCGCTGCCGCCGTTCCTGTGCGCGGTCGTCGCCAACACCAGTTACGGCGCGGCGAAAGGCTGGCTCAACCCTGAGAGTCAGTCGAAGGGGAAGAACTTTCGGTCTTCTTCGTCGGGCTCGTAGTAGAGCATCTCGTCGATGTACCGGCCGCTGAGCACGTCGTAGACGAAGTTCGACATGGTCCCGGCGTAGGCACCCCACCCGGTGTCGCGAAGAAGTGAGTACACGACGGTCCAGCCATCTGGATCGGCCAGGTCGGTGGCGAGCCAGTAGTAGGCGTGCTCGTCTCCCCTGCCCCACGGAATCAATCCGCCCGTCTCGGGATGAATCGGGTACGGCACGGCCAGGCGAGGTTTGTTTTCCGCCTCTGCTGTTTCGCGCCGGTGGAACAGTTCGCTGAGCAGCAGCGCACGGTCCGCCTGGAACTGATCGAGCGACTTCCTGTCCTGCACCGGCGAGAACACGTCGAACTTGTCGGCGAAGGAGCCTGAAGGGAACCGCGACATCAGCACCGTGAAGTCGGTGGGGAGCCGGTGGCCGAGTTCGGT
>DASXOJ010000208.1:0-20100 GCA_036494465.1 Pseudonocardiaceae bacterium | reverse complement strand
GCGCCAGCGCAACACCTCGGGAGATGCTGGACTCGGCGACCTGACTTCTGGGTTGACGACGCCCAGCGTGCCGGAACCCTCTTCGAGCGTCTGCTGGTCAGGACAGAGCCTCAGGGTGCCGCCAGGCTCTGCCAGCCTGACCAGCCGCTGCCGGGCGTGTAGACGTCTGTCCACATCGTACCGCCGGCCGCCTCGCCGAACACCTCGAACGACTGGCCGGACCGGATACCGACTGGGTCGGTGACGATGACACCACCGATGTCCTGCCAGCCCGACCAGCCACTGCCGGGTGTCTGCACGATCGATCGGGTCGAACCGTCTGCGGCCCGGCCGTACACCTGCAACTGCGAGCCGTACTGGCTGACCGACACCGTGCCGACGACCGCGCCACCCAGGCTCTGCCAGCCGGACCAGCCCCGGCCGAGGGTCGATGTGTCCGTCTGCACCGTCCCGGCCGCGTCCCGGCCGAACAGTTCGACCTGACCGTCGTACTGCACCGCCGTCAGGTCACCGGCGAGTTGTCCGCCCAGACCGTGCCAGCCCGACCACCCGCTGCCCGGCGTGTACACGTCGGTCCACACACCTCCACCGGACGCCCGTCCGAACACCTCCATCTGCTGCCCGAACACGACCGCGACCGGATCGCGGGTGATCGTGCCACCGAGGCTCTGCCAGCCGGACCAGCCACTGCCCGGGGTGTAAACGTCGGAGAACGTTGTGCCCGTCGACGTCGTGCCGAACACCTGAAGTTGCGAACCGTACTGGACCACAGCGGGGTCGCTCGCGATCGTGCCACCCATGCTCTGCCAACCCGACCAACCGCCGCCCTCCGTGTAGACGTCCTGTTCGGTGGCACCGCCCGGCGCCCGGCCGAACACCTCCAACTGGGTGCCGTACTGCGTGGCCACCGGCGAGTCGGCAAGGTCGCCGCCCATGCCGCGCCACCCGGACCAACTGACGCCGGACCGCACATTCGAGTACACCGCGCCGGAACTGTCGCGCGCGAACACCTGAGTCTGCGAGCCGTAGGGCGTCACGCCACTCGCGTCCGACGAACCGGTGAACGTCGTGCCCGGGATGACGTAGGTCGTGACCGACTGCGCCGGCAGGCTGACCGACAGGTGGTTGCCGGTCAAGGACACAGTGGACAGTGCGGCGAGGTTCTCGCTAGCGTCGGTCTGATAGGGCGTCGCCGCACCGCCGACCGTGGTGAATCCGGACAGGTCGTAGTCGACCTGCTCGGCACTTGTCGTCGGGTTGGTCGCGACGATCACGGCCGTCTGGGAGGACGGATCGTAGGCAGTGAAGGAGTTGGGGTCGGAGTTGTCGACCATCCGGTAGCCGGGCCGGACGAACTTCGAGTAGTTGCCCATCACGTAGTAACGCTTCGGGAACGTCAGCGCGCCGTTTCCGCTGGAGGAGATGTCGGCGTACGCGAGACCCCACAGGTCGTTGCTCGTCCCGTTGTTCGCACCGCCGTCGACGCCCTGCCAGAAGTACCACGACTGCGGGTGCATCTGTTGTTCGTTGGTGAGAATGTGCTGCGACAGGTCCAGCGCCGAGCCGATCTGGGTGGACTCGCCGTTGGCTCCCCATTCCGACATCGACACCGGCTTGCCGGTCCGCACACCGAGTTGGTAGAGCGGCGAGCCGTCCTGCGCGCGGTAGTCGTGCGTGTTCACCTGGACCAAGCCTGCCTGTTCGGCCGCTGGCAACGCGTTGTACTCGGACACGCTGCCGCTCACGCCCAGTTCGTCGGCGGTGCTGACGCCGGTGTAGCCGGTCATTCCGTTCGCGGCCAGGTCCGACTGGAGATCCGACACGACCGCCTGCTGACCCGCCGTGCCCAGATTCATCGCCTGCTGTTTGCCAGCCGAGGACCACTGGCTCTGTACGGCCTCGTTGAACGGCGCGATGCTGCTGAACGTCACGCCGAAGTCGTCGTGGAAGTGCTGGACGACCGTCGCGAGATACTGCGCGTAGGCGGGGTACTCGTCGCTGCCCAGGTTGTCCGCGCCCGCCGTGTCAGCGCCGGCACTGCAGTCGTTCAACGTCATGTAGGCGGGCGCCGAATAGGCGACGGCTTCGAAGACGTTGGCACCGCGGGATTTCGCGGCCTGGAGCATCCAGCGCTGGTTGGGGTCCACAGTCCAGTCGTAGGCGCCGGGGCTGCGCTCGTAGGCCGGGATGCCGGCGCCGAGGCGCAGCTGCGACGCGCACGTGTCGCCGGGCGTGCCCGCTCCGATGTCGTAGCGGACCGCGTTGAGGCCGATGCCGTTGTTGTTGGCGAACAGGGCATCCGCGAGCGCGTTCTTCGCGCTCGTCGACGACCAGCCACCGGTGCCCTCCGCCCACCACGCCAGTGACGTGCCCCAACTTTGGATCGTCTGGAACTGGCTGGCCGGGTCGATCTGTACCGAATCCGTGGTCACCGCGTCCGCGGCGGGCGCGGTGACCACGCCCAGCAGCAACGCGGCCCCGAACGCTGACGCGACCAGCCTCGTTGTCCACCGTGTACTCATCTCGTGCACCTTTTCTGTTGGGTGGCAATACAAGTGGTGCCCCCGCACCCCCATGCGGGGGCACCACTGCCGGTCACGGCGCCAGGTTGCCGCCGAGGTCGGTCCAGCCGGACCAGCCCTTGCCCTGCGTGTAGACGTCGGAGTACGTGTGGCCGCTGGCCGCCCGGCCGTACACCTGCATCTGCGAGCCGTAGACGAACGGCACCGGGTCGGTCGCGATGGAGCCGCCCAGGCTGTTCCAGCCCGACCAGCCGCTGCCCGGCGTGTAGACGTCGGAGTAGGTCGTGCCACCCGACGTCCGGCCGAACACCTGCAACTGCGAGCCGTAGACGATCGGCATCGGCCTGCCCGCGATCGCGCCGCCGATGCTCTGCCACCCGGACCAGCCCTTGCCGGGCGTGTACACGTCGGAATAGGTCGTGCCGTTGGACGTCGCACCGTAGACCTGCATCTGCGAGCCGTACTGGACGGCCACCGGGTCGGTGGTGATGCTGCCGCCCAGGCTGTTCCAGCCCGACCAGCCGCTGCCCGGCGTGTAGACGTCGGAGTAGGTCGTGCCACCCGACGTCCGGCCGAACACCTGGAGTTGGTTGCCGTACTCGACGACCGACGGGTTCCCGGCCAGCACGCCGCCGAGGTCGGTCCAGCCGGACCAGCCCTTGCCGGGCGTGTACACGTCGGAGTAGGTGTGGCCGTTGGCCGCGCGGCCGTAGACCTGCATCTGCGAGCCGTACTGGATGGCCACCGGATCGCTCACGATCGTGCCGCCGAGATCCTGCCAACCCGACCAGCCACTGCCCGACGTCCAGACGTCGGAGTAGGTGTGGCCATTGCTGGCACGCCCGAACACCTGCATCTGCTTGCCGTACGACACCGCAGTCGGATCGTCGGCCAGCGTGCCGCCCAGGCTGTTCCAGCCCGACCAGCCGCTGCCCGGCGTGTAGACGTCGGAGTTCGCCACACCGGCGGTCGTCCGGCCGAACGACTGCACCTGCTGACCGAACTGGACGACCGGGCTGCTCGCGGTGTACGTGGTGGCAGTCCCGTCGCCGCCGTCGGTCCACAGGTAGGTCACGGTGACGTCGCCGTTGTCGCCGCCGCTGCCCATCACGTCGTGGAACGTGCCGTCCGCCAGATCGATCCCCGCCGGGTTGCTGACGTGCGAGTCGCTGTCACTCGCACCGCCGTTGTAACCGTTCTGGTAGGCGGCCTGAGCTTCCGGCAGACCCTGCTGCAGGTTGCTGTACTCCTGCCGCTGGCTGCTGGGGTCCCAGTAGTTGTCCTTGGTGTTCCACGGACCGATGTCCCACACCGGTGCCGTCTCACATGCGGCGGGACCACACACCTGGACCTCGTACTGGTCACTGCCGTTGGGGGAGAGCGCGGTGCCGGACGGCAGCGCGACGAAGTGGTCGTTGGATTTGATGACGTGACCGTCGGCTGTGGTTCCGCCGACGATACCCTCGTCGGTGGCGAACACCTTGAAGCTCAACGGGTTCGACGACGCGGCGGCCGGCACCGTCTGCGCCCGCGCCGTCGGCTGTGCCGGCGCGGCCGTTCCGGTCAGGGTGACGGCGTCGACGTCCGGGGTCTGACCGGAGCCGTTTCCCCACAACGTGATCCGTTCCTGCACTGTGGTCACGTTCGTGCCCAGCGAGGCGCCGGTCGTGTCGTACGCGGTGCGCCACTCGGTCCAGCTCGCGTCCGGCAGTTGGCCGCGCACGTCGACCACGACCTGCGTGCCGGTGGGCACCTGCCCGTCCACCGCGGCCGTGACCTTCTCGACCGGGCGGCTGGTTGTGGTGGCGGGTAACAGATCCGACGCGTAGCCGACATCTCTGCCCGCGGCAGCCGGATGCATTTTCTGGTCGGCGATGCTGATGCCGTTCGCGTTGGCGATGTTGACCTGTTGGGCACCGGCCTGGGCCAGGTCGGCGTGCCAGGTGACGGTCGTCGGGGCGGCGCTGGCAGTGGCGGTCGCACTGCCGAACGGGATGCCGAGCACCGCGGCTGCCGCGGCCACGACCAGCGTCGTTGCCTTGATAGACATGTGTTCTCGTCCTTTCTGTGGCGAACGCGGTGTCAGGGCGCGAGATTTCCGCCGAGGTCGGTCCAGCCGGACCAGCCGTCGCCGGGCGTGTACACGTCGGAGTAGGTGTGGCCGTTGCTCGCGCGGCCGTAGAGCTGCACCTGCTGGCCATAGACGAACGGGACCGGGTCACTAACGAGGCTGCCCGTGAGGTCGTTCCAGCCGGACCAGCCGCTGCCCGGCGTGTAGACATCGCCGTAGGTGGTGCCGGTGGACGTGGTGCCGTAGACCTGCATCTGCTGGCCGTAGACGATCGGCGTCGGGTTGCCCGCCATCGCGCCGCCCAGGCTGTTCCACCCCGACCAGCCGCTGCTCGGCGTGTAGACATCGGAGTAGGTCTGGCCGTTGCCTGCCCGGCCGAACACCTGCATCTGCGAGCCGTAGACAACGGCGACCGGGTCGGTGGCCAGCGAGCCGCCCAGGTCGTTCCAGCCGGACCAGCCCTTGCCCTGCGTGTACACGTCGGAGTAGGTGGCGCCGCCGGACGTACGACCGTAGAGCTGCAGTTGCGTGCCGTACTCGACGACGGACAGGTTGCCCGCCAGCACACCGCCGAGGTCACTCCAGCCGGACCAGCCCTTGCCGGGCGTGTACACGTCGGAGTAGGTGTGGCCGTTGGCCGCGCGGCCGTAGACCTGCATCTGCGAGCCGTACTGGATGGCGACCGGGTCGCTCACGATCGTGCCGCCCAGGTTCTGCCAACCGGACCAGCCGCTGCCCGGGGTCCACACGTCGGAGTACGTCGCACCGCTGCTGGCCCGGCCGAACACCTGCATCTGCTTGCCGTACTGGATGGCCGTCGGGTCGTCGGCCAGCGAACCACCGAGGCTGTTCCAGCCCGACCAACCGGCATCCGGGGTGTAGACGTCGGAGTAGGGCGTACCGCCGGTGGTGCGGCCGAAGATCTGGACCTGACCGCCAAAGCGAACCACCGAACTGCTCTGCGCGTAGGTCGTCGGTGCGCTGGACAGCGTGTCGGCGGTGTCGCGGTAGTAGCCGACGATGTCGGAACCGACGTTGACGCTGTCCTGGCGGACGAACGTGCCGGTCTCCAGGGCGTCGATCATCTCGCCGCCGCCGATGTAGATGCCCACGTGATGCGTGTTGCTCGGGCTGGTGCCGTAAAAGACCAGGTCACCGGGCTGCGCGTTGGCAGCGCTGACCTGGGTCAGTTCGGCGACCTGGTTGTTGGTGTTGCCGGAGCCGAGCACGTCCTTGCCGTAGGCCAGGTCGTACACCCAGCGGGTGAACCCGGAGCAGTCCACGCCCTTGGTCTGGTCGGCCTCGCACGGCGACGGACCGGTGTAGCCGGCACAGGTGCCCAGGCTCGGGCCGGGGGAGCCGCCGTGGCCACCACCCCAGGCATAGGGCACGTGGCCGCCGCCCCAACCTGGTTCGGCGTCACCGTTCGCGATGGCTTGCGCGTCGGCGACGATCGGGTTGCTGCTGGTCGCGGCCACGGTGGGCACGTGCGGTGCCGCCGAGGCGATGGCCGGAGCGACGACGCCGCCCGCGACCGCGAGACCGACGCCGATCACTCGTAAGCTGCGGAAAAGGGACCGTCTGCGGGCATGTGGGCGCGCGGACGTTTCATTGGTTTCCATCTGCCGAGTCCTTCGCGATATTCTGCTGGAAGTGGGCCGCTGACAGGCTCGGTTGCGGCTGTCGTGCGGTTCGGCAGAAGTGTTGCGCCCGGCGTCATCGCCGCCGTAGCGCTCGCGTATCGGCCGGGTAGCGCTGCGCGCTACGGGGTTCGGCGAGCTGCCCTGGACGCGCGCAGCCTCTCCCGGACCGCGCCCGCCTCCGGGTGCTGCAATTCCTCCAGCGTCGCCAGCGCGGCCCGCCACGCCTCGTCGGCAGCCGTCGTGTCACCAAGCCTCTGATGGACGTCACCCAACGCCACCAACGCCACCGCCCGGTTGTAGCCCTCCGAACCCACCTCTTGGTGCACCGCGATGCTGTGCAGGTACGAGTCGATCGCCGCCTGGTGGTTGCCGAGGCCTTCATGCGCATGGCCGATCGTGTCCAGGATGAGCGCCTCGTAGTACCTCTCGCCCGTTTTCCGTTGCAGAGTCAGGGCCTGCTGCGCGTGGTCGAGCGCGTCGGCGGCTCTGTCCAGCTTCGTCTCGATCCATGCCATGTTGTTCAGAGCGCGGGCGAGCAGTTCGGGATGATCGCCGAACAGGCGATACGCGTGCCACGTGTGCTCCAGCGCTCCCGCGTAGTCACCGATGCCGTCCATCGCCCAGCTCATCGTCAGATGGGTGCGCCCCTTGTCCATCGGATCGTCGAGTTGGTCGTGCAGTTCGAGTGCCTGCGCGTTGTAGGCGGCCGCTTTGCCGAAGTCATCCATGGCACCGTGCAGATTGGCGAGAGTGCGCAACGACAGCACCTGCCCGGCCACGTCACCAAGGCGCTGCGCCGCCCGCAGGGCCATGTGGTGCATCTCTATCCACTCTGGACGGTAGCCGCGCCGGGTGAGGAAGTCCTTGAGCAGCCAGACGATCTGCCAGACGTGGGTGTCGAACTCGCCGGCAGCCTGCTGGGCGATCGCCACCAGAACCGGGGATTCGTCGTCCAGCCATGCGAAAGCCGCCGGATAGTCGTCGAGCTCGACGATGGCGATCCCGGCAGGCGGATCGGGCAGTGTCAGCGCCCGCCGTGACGGTTCCAGACGCAACGCCGCCGTGTTCGCGGCGTACAGATAGTGGTCCAGCACCCGGTGCAGCGCGCCACGTCGTTCCGCCACAGAGTCGTACTCGCTGGCCTGCTCCATCGCGTAGCTCCGCAACAGGTCGTGCAGGCTGTACCGGCCGGGCACGCGCTCGGTGAGCAGCCTGCCGCGGCACAGTTCGGCCAGCGCCTCCCGCGCGGTGCGCACCGGGATGGCCGCCAGGCTCGCCGCCGCCGGTACCGAGATGTCCGGACCGGGATGCACGCCGAGCAGCCGGAACAGGGTGGCCGCAGGCTCGCTGAGATTGTCGTAGGACCAGGAGAACACCGCCCGTGCGCTGCTCGCCAGGTCGCCGGCGTCCAGCACGTCCAGTCTGGTGCGCTGATCACGTAGGCCGTCGGTCAGTCTCGTCAGCGACATGGGCTGCGTCGCGGCGCGGGCGGCGGCGATGCTCAGCGCGAGTGGCAGGTGCGCGCACAGCTCGATCAGCTGGGTCGTCGCCTGCGGTTCTCCCGCCGTGCGGTCGGTCCCCAGCCTGCGGCTGAGCAGTTCACCCGCCTCGTCGTCCGTCAGCACGTCCAGCGTCAGCGGGTGCGCGCCCTCCAGCGCGACCAGGCCGGTCAGTTGGTTGCGGCTGGTGACCAGGACGAGACAACTGGCGGCACCGGGCAGCAGCGGGCGCACCTGCTCGACATCGCGGGCGTTGTCCAGCACCACGAGGGTCCTGGTGCCCGCCAACAGACTCCGGTACAGGCTGGCCTGGGCGTACACGCTGTTCGGGACACGCTCCGGCGAGACCTGCAGCGCGTCCAGGAGCTCGCGGATCGCCTCGGCGGGCGCCACAGGTCTGCCCGTCGGGTCGAAACCGCGCAGGTTCACGTACAACTGACCGTCCGGGAAACGGTCGGCCAGCCGGTGCGCCCAGCGCAGCGCGAGAGCGGTCTTGCCGATCCCGGCCATACCGTCGATCGCCGCGATCGTGACTGTGCCTGGGGTGTCGGCTTGGTCCAGCAGTCCGGACAGCCGCTGCAGTTCCGCCTCCCGGCCGACGAAGTGCGGTATGCCCGCCGGCAACTGTCTGGCCACCACGGTCGCGCGGGTGCTCGGTGCGGGATCCTCGTCGGCGCGGGTGTTGGCGCCGAGCACTCTGCGGTACAGGTCCTGCAACTCCCAGCCAGGTTCGACGCCGAGTTCGTCGACGAGCATGTCCCGCACTACGTGGTAGGCCCGGATCGCGTCCCCCCGACTGCCCGTGTTGTGAAACGCGAGCATGAGCAGCGCGTGGAACCGCTCCCGCAGTGGGTGTTCGCGGACCAGCCTGCGCAGGTCGCCGATGACGTCACTGGGCCTACCCAGCCGGATCGCGGCGTCCGCGCGCCATTCCCACGCCTGCAGGTACATCTCATGCAGGTGCGGCACGTCGTCACGGCGCAGCGACTCCGACGGTACGTCCGACAAGGGCTCGCCGCGCCACAGCGGCAGTCCGTCATCCAGCAACTCAGCTGCCCGCTGCCACGCATCGGTACGCACCGCCGCCTCCGCGTCGGCGTAGCAGCGAGTGAACCGCAGCAGGTCGAGTTCGTCCTCGCCGACCGCGATCTCGTATCCCTGGTCCCGAGTGACGATCCGGGCACCGATTTCGGTGGGCAGCGTGTCCCGCAGGCGCTTGACGTAGTTCCGCACGGTCACGGACGCGGTGCTCGGCTGGTCGTCCTGCCACAGGAACTCGGCCAGTTCGGCGACGGAGACCACGCGATTCGCCCTGGCCAGCAGCGTGGCCAGGATGACCCGCTGCCGACCGGCGGGTACCGAAATACCTGGCGTGTCGTGATGTTCGGCTCGGATGATCAGCGGACCCAACACACCAAGCCACATGCCTGCCCCGGTGACGTCTCGATGAGTGACGTTTCCAGCCCAACCACACGTACGCTAGCACTCACACACTTTCCGAGGTGAACGAGTTTACGACCACTTCGCGATCCGAACTGGCGCCTCAGTTCGATGACCTGCTCGAGGAGATCTGCAGGCGCCGGCACATCGAAGCCGTCGGAGGCGGTCGTCACGGGCAGTGGCGGCGCCTTCGAGGCGACGGCCTGCTCCCTGCCCTCCCGGATTACCGGAATTCGACCCATTGAAGTGATCTCATCAACTTTCAGTTGATCCGGCCGTGTTCGAAATAGTACGAGTGCGGCTTTGACGATGGTGCCGATCTTGCGGGGACTGGTGGTGATGTGGCGGAGTGCGCGCCAGCGGCCAACGAGGAGCGCGAAGGCGCGTTCGCCAGACAACGCAGCCCGCGGAGCAAGGCGTTGTAGGTGCGGTTGTCCGCGTCCAGGACCTGCTGCGGTGATGTCGTGGGTGGAGCCGGGTTCGACCTCGGAGAACCACAACGGGAACCCGTCGGGCTCCATCAGTGCCCGGACGTTGCCGCCGGATTCCCGGAGTACCAGGCATCGATCAGTTCGCCCTTGACGCTGGTGGCTTTCTCGCCGAGTCGATCGGTGGAGAACAGCTTGCCGTCCAGGATCAGGTGCGTCAGACCGTCGTGCTTGGCGTGCTGCAACGCTTCGTGCAGCTCCGGGGCCTGCGCGGCGAGTACCTCGATGACCTCGTCCAGATAGCGGTAACCGGTCGCCCGCGAGATGCCGCAGTCCCGGGCCAGCGCGGACACGTCCCGGTCCTGTGGCGTCGGGTACCCCGCGAGCGACGCTCGGCGTTCAGCAACCCGCTGAGGTACTGGGCCAACGCACGCGGGACGTCGAGCATGGCACGACAGGCAATCACGTGGAGTCCTTCGGGCGAAGATCACTTTGGCGAGCGTTCTTCTACCAGCGAGTCCACGCCCGTGTTCACATCGGGTCCTTCTGCCATCACAGGTCCAGTGCCGTCTGGTCCGATACGATCCGCTGTCACCAGGCCATATCGGCCCGCGCTGCACATAACCCTGCGCTGTTCATCAGGAGGTTGATGTTCAGCTGAACATCAACGTCCTTGCGGGATTCCGGTGCTGGTGTCGCGTTCCACCATGTCCTCGCCGAGGATTCCGGCTTTGAGAAACGCTTTCACCAAGGCGAGCACCCGCCGATCTCCGATGCGTCGCAGGACCCGATCCATCAGGGCCGTGTGGTCAATGCAATCGAAGCAAGCCTCGATGTCCGCTTCCAACACCCACTCGTAGTTGCGAGGAGCGGATGCCAGGAAGTGGATCTCGGCGATGGCGTCTTGTGCTCGTCGTTTCGGGCGGAAACCGGAGGAACACGGTCGAAACTCCACCTCGAAGATCGGTTCCAGCACCAGTTTCTGGGCGGCTTGCACCACCCTGTCCCGGACGGTCGGGATGCCCAGCCGTCGTTGGTGCAGCGATTGACGGCGCGGTTGGACGCGGTGGAGGCCGAACTGGCCCAGGTGAAGTGACAACTAATTACTTCGACCTGAAAAGGTGCGTTTGGGGAGAACCGTGGGTGATGAGTCTTGCCCGGCCCGGGACCGGATTGCCCTTGCGCGCCCGCGATCAGGCGGTTCGGGCTGCCTCCAGCACCGCGATTTTCACCAGGTTGTATGCGAGAACCCCGTGCCCGGTCCAGATCCGGGTACCGTCGATGCCATCCAGGCGGGTACGGTCCCACCCGTAGCGGTGCGTGAGAGTGCTGATCCGCCCTTCACCGCCGGTGCCATTTGACCAGTGTGCGGAACGCGGGTCGGCGTTCGTGCCGTTGCCGCGTGGGCCCGGTCTTGCCTTTTCGGGGAATGGCAACGGATCGAATCACCTTTCAACGGACGTCCTTGCCGGCACTCGCCGCGGCCGCGTCGCGACCGCGGCGATCCCACGGCGATGCTGCTGTGGTCCGAACTGCCGTGCGACTACCCGGCCCATACCCGAAAACGGAGGGCCGAATCTCGTTACCAGTGCGGTCGATCGTGAACCGACCACAGGTTGGCTGGCTGGTTCGTGGCGGTCGTCCCCGCACTCGCGGTAGTGGTGGGCGATGACATCGAGGTGCCCGCGACACAACTGCCGGTGGCGGTCGTCGGTGTTACCGCCTGGGTAGTCGTGGTGCTCGGCGCCGCAGCGGCCGCCGTTGCCGTACTGGTGGCAGTGGTGCTCGTGGCACCGGCCGGTGCCGTCGTGGTGCTGGTCGGGGTGCATGTCGTGACCTGACCGGCTACGGCGAGCACGGCCGCGGTGACCACCTGGTTGCCGTTCATGGTCAGGGTGATCGGGTTGGCCATGTGCAGCAGATTGCCGCAGCCGAGGTTGGTGAAGGACTGGTTGGCGCGCATGGCGAGGAAGGTGAACAGGTTGGTCGCCATGGCCGCGTCCACGGACGGGGCGAGCTGGAACATGGCCTTGTCCTTGAACACCCGCGCTATCCCGGCCTGGTTGTTGAACAGATTCATGCAGTATGTCGCGGCGTCGCCGTTGTCGCCGCCGCCATCGATGGGCAGTTGGTCGACGCCCACGCGGTAGGCGTTGGTCTTCGTGGTGCTCTGGTTCGCGTTGACCAGGGTCATCGGGTCGTTGAGCGGCACGAGGGCGACCGGTGCCTGTTGGTTGGCCGCCGCGGACAACTCATCCAGCGGAAGTGAACCACTGGGCTGCATGTCGCTGGATTGATCCGGCGTGGTGAACGGTGTGCACCCCAGCGCCGGGTCGACGAACTGGCTGAGCAGCAGGTTGTCGCTGCCGTTGGCGAGGTCGACGGCGTTGGCGCCCAGAACAGCCATGTTGGCGTTGTTCTTCTGAGCGATCTGACCGTTCCCGTTGGCCAGGTAGTGGGTGACCACGTTGTCGCTTTGGTCCTGGTCGATCAGGGAGAAGTCGCGAGTGGTCGGGCATGGCGCGCCGTCCTTCGCGGTGCCGGCCGGCGGGACGGTCAGGGCGCCGGCGGCGATCGCCTGGTTGGCGGCTTGGAAGAAGACCGGCGCGTTACAGTAGGCGAACTGCCCGAAGACCGAGCCCTGGACGCCGTTCACACAGTTGCCATTGGCAAGGGAGCTGCCATTGGCCGCCTGGAGCGTCAACGCTGTGCCGTTGAAACCGAACCAGATGCCCACCGTCGAACCCGCCGGTACCTGTGCCGGCACCGGCGCGGCCGCCGGTTGGGTGCCTGCGTCGATGACCAGCGGGTCGTAGAGCGTCAGTTGCCCGGCCGAGGTGATGACGGCGGCCTCGACAAAGGCCGACTGGTTGACGTTGGCCTCGTTGCAGGGCCCGTTGGCCCGATTGGTCGCGGTGAGCTGGTAGGGGGTGGCCAGGCCGGTTGCGGACAGCGGGTTGGCTGGCACGGTCAGGGTGCAGTTCGGGTTCGGGACGGCGGCCGCTGGGGCATTCGCCGCAGGGGGATTGGCCGCGGCCGGGTTGATCGCGGCGCCGGCGGAGCGGAAACCGAAGATAGCCGCGGAGAGGGCGAGCAGGGCCGCCGGTAGCCCGATCGCCAGGACCAGTAAGCCGCGCTTGTGCGCGAACTTATGCATGGTCCGCATATCGTGCCACTGTGGTTCACGTTGATTTTGATGAAGCACGGCAGACCTCCTCTAATGATCTTTCGAAAATTGCAAAATTTGCATACGGAGTCGACGGTCGAGGCCGCATCACCCGATCTCGGTTCGATAACAAGGAAGCTAGCACCACCGTCAAGAGGACACGTCCACGCAGACCGTTCGACCTCACCCGCCTGTGCCCCATTGATCGCCCTCGGACGTCCAAATGGACCAACCTGGCCGTCGGAACGCCTTTGAGCTGGCTCTTTACCGGCCATCATCGGACAGGCTCTTACTGTGCGTCACCCGGTTGGCGGTATCGCCGGCGGACGATCCGGCGCGCCAACCATTCGCACCGCAGATCAGGCGCAACATTGTCCCGGCCCGAAGCGGCGTGAATGTTTTATTAATTCTGTCACGTAAAGTAGCTATCAATTTCCGATAAACCCCGCCGCCCCATAGGCGTCTTCATAGTCGGAGAACGAAGTCGCAGACTATGATCGGAAAGGTTGAAAAATGGCTTTACCTATACGTCGAACACCAATCGCGATCGGTGTGCTCACGATCGTTGCCTTGTCCGGCGGCGCGGCATACGCGGTGACGACGACGGCTCAGTCGTCCGCGCTGCGGTCGCCCGTGGCCGCGTCCGTGACCGACTTCACCTCGCATCCGGCCGCGACGGTCTACCTTGAGGCCGACCTCAACGGCAAGAACGAGCAGACGAAGGCGCCCCAGACACCCATGGGTGACCCACGGGGGAGCGCCATGGAAATACTGCGGATCAGGGGAAATCAGGTCGCTTTCGAGATCAGCTGGCAGAACCTCGCTGCTCCCACCACTGACAAGGTGCACGCAGGCGCGGCAGGCACGGCGGGAGCGTCGGTCATCCCGATGCTGACCCAGCCGATGTCGGACACGCTGACCGCGGTCGCGGGAACAGTGACCGTCAACGATCGCACGATGCTGAACCGGCTGGTCGGCAAGCCCAGCCAGTTCTACGCCAATTTCGGCGATGCCCGGTATCCCAACGGTGCCGTCCGCGGCCAGTTCCGTACGATCGGACCGGTTGACTTCGAGCGGATCCTGCACGTAGGGCCGTTCGCCGCGCTGGGCGGTGGGGACCAGGAAGTGTTCGCGGGCGGTAGCGCCAACGCTCGCACGACCGCGTTCCTCGGGCTGGGCACCAGCAGCATCAACTACGCGGTGAGCTGGACCGGCGTCAACTCGCCGACGGCGTTCACGGTCAACAAGGGCGCGGTAGGGGCCAACGGCGCACTCGCGGCGACGCTGTTCGTGGCGCCCCGTGGCCTCGCGCCCAGCATCACCGCCGTCGCAGGCACCGCGATGAACGTGCCCGCATCGACGATCGCCGCGGTCAAGGCCAGTCCGGCCATGTTCCACAGCAGTCTGACCACGGCCGGCTTCCCAGGTGGGGCCGCGCGCGGCCAACTGTTCCTGACCGCGCCGACCACGCCGACCACTATCCCGACCATGCCGACGCAACCGACCACCACGATGCCCGCGCCGACCACCATGCCGACGCAACCGACCACCATGCCGACCCAGCCCACCATGCCAACGATGCCGACCGGCACTGCACCCGCGCCGCCACACTGGTGACGCTGACCAGCCAGCGAGGGCCGCACCGCGGGCGGTGACCCCGAGCCGCTCGCGCCACCTATATTGATGGTCCTCGCCACCAGGCGAGCGAGCCGATCGCCCTACCCGTGACGGGCTGATCGGTTCGCTCGCCCTCAGGCGTGTCAGGAGCTCGTCACCATGTGAGAGCCTGCGGCCCGTTGGCCGCAGGCAACGTGGGTTCCTTGGCCGCATACACCGGCTGCCGCTCTATACCGGAGGGAATCGAGCCGGGACCAAGGTTGGATCCAACGAATGCGGATCCTGCATGGACTACTACTACCGGTGACTGTTCGGGCGAATTATGGCGTCGCGAGATCAGCGCCGTAGCGAGTCATTCGGACTGGCGAACGGCAACATGGAGGGCGGGTACATGGAGCACACGGACGGGTCGTTCACTGGGGACATCGCCGGGTTCAACGCCATCGTGCCGGATGGGCGCGGCCTGCCGGCGTTGCCGCCATCGTTCTGGAATTCTTGGCAGGTCAGGGAGGCGGCAGCTACGTCCCCCGGCGCGGTGGTGGCGATCGCGCGCCGTGCCCACGGCCTGCACCAGGGTGAACTGGGCGCGCGCGCCGGTTTCTCGCAGTCGACCATCTCCAGGCTGGAGGCCGGCGGCAATCTCGCATACGACATGCGGGTTCTTCGGGCCCTGCAACGGCTGCTCGGTGTTCCACCGTTCCTGCTCGGACTCGCCGACCGGGGAGTCAACGACCCGATATCCGTCGAACAGGTTATGGCCGCGTCGCTCGCCCCCGCGTCGCTGACCGTCCACGACATCTGCCCCGCGGCGACCGCCTACGCGGTCGGCCAGGCCGGAGAAGCCCAGCTGACGGGGGTGCCGATAGGTCCGGCGATCGTCACCCATCTCCTGGTGGCCCGCAGAATGATCAACGACGCCGGCAACTGGCGCCGGACCGGCGCGTTGCTCCTCGCCACCCGGCAGCTCTACGACATCGCGGACGGCCTCCGCAGGGCCGCACCCCGGGGAAACTTGCGTCGTCGCCTGATGTTCGTCTCCGCGGCATACGCGGAGTTGTGCGGCTGGCTGCACGATCGAAGCGGCGACCCGCACAAGGCGGAGCACTGGACGGCCAAAGCACTGCAACAGGCGCAGGCAGCCGACGACCGGGACCTGGTCGCCTACGCCTACACCCGGATGAGCGCGCTCGCAGAAGGCGAGGGCGATATCGACCGGGTGATCGGGCTGGCCGTGGCCGCCCAGCGGGAGGCGGGTATCAACCCGAGGGTCCGGGCGTACGCGTTGCACCAGCAGGCGCGCGGACTGGCCCGCCGCGGCGAGGAGGTCGCCTGTCTCAGTGCCATGGACGAGGCATTCGACCTCGTCGAACGCGAGGAAGCGGAGCAGAGCGAGGAATACGTCGTCGGCTACTGGGTCAATAAGTATCACGTCGAGACCGAACGAGCCGGACGACTGCTCGACCTCGGCCGCATCACAGCTGGATTGGACGCATACGAGCGGGTGCGCGCCCACTGGTCGCAAATCTGCCCATGGTTGCAGGCGGCGCACCTGGCGAATATCGCCATTGCCCATGCCGATCTCGGTGATCTCGATGCGGCCGCCGCCACGGGGTTCGATGCACTTCTCTTGGCGAACAGTACCGGTTCACCGTCCGTGGTCAACGATCTGCGCAGGCTGGAACGTTGGTCAGACTCCCGTTCGATCGCGCAGCTCAGCGAAGCACTACACGCCGTTAACTAAACATCATTCACTGGACCTGAAGACAATTCACATTGACAGATTCCCGGTTTCCGTCGTAATTCAGGTGTGATGGAGACGGCGCAGTCGATTACCGCATAGCAGCTGGACCAACGAGCGCCCGGGCTGTTTCATTTCGAGAACGCGTCGTCAGTTCCGGAGGTGTGAAGGTGTTATCGCTGCTCGCCCTCGGCACAACCCATTCCCCGCATGATTCAGGCGTTCGTCAAGTCGCCGCGTTTTCCGCGCGGCTTGCATATGTGATGATGTGTTTCACGCTGGCGTGGGGAATTTTCGCCGCGACCGGACTGATAACCCGTCTGACCGGTAGGCATGCGGTGCGCAGCAGCCATCTGGTGCTTGCCGTGCTGACCCTGGCCTTCGGTGTACTGCACGCGCTGTGCTTCCTGTTGCTGACCGACCCCAACGAGCGCTTCCGGCCCGTCATGCTGCTGATCCCCCTCGTCGACGGCGGAGCGTTCCGCTGGGGACTGGGGATCATCGGTCTGGAACTGATGATCGCCATCGCGTTCTCGGTCCTGATACAGCGCTTCGTCGTCTACCGCCAATGGCTGCGGTTCCACCAGGTCGCCTACTTCGCCGTCGGGATCACCGCACTGCATGCCTGGCTTGGCGCGGCCGCGAACGGTCACCTGGAGGTACTGACGCTCGCCGGGATCACCGTGACCATCCCGACGACCATGCTGGTCGGATTGCGGTTCGCACCACCGGGATTGCTCACCTGGCTCGGTCTGATCGACACTCCCGTTCCCGGCCGTGCCAGTCCGCCGAGCCCACCGCCGCTGACCATGAGCGTGGACAACGCACGCTGCCGGCTCTGGCGGATCTGCCAGGTGGAAGCGCCTGATCTGTTCGAGGTTACGACCCACGACCGGCTGCGCTACCTGAACAAAGTGCCGCAAGGCAGCGCGGAGCGGGCCCGGTCGGCGGCACGCTGCTGTCCCGCACGGGCTATCAGCCTCTCCGGCGAAGTCACCGGAGGCGACCAGTGAGCAGACGACGTGAACGGATCGTCGTCGTCGGCGCCGGGGTCGCCGGTATGCGGGCAGCGGAGCGACTGCGCGAACTCGGTTTCGCCGGTGAGCTGGTCATCATCGGCGCCGAGCCGCACCGCCCCTATCACCGGCCCGCCGTGTCCAAACAGATCGTCACCGACGAATGGAAACCAGCGGACGCGATCCTGCCCGCGTACCGGTCCATCGATGCCCACTGGCGGCTGAACACCACCGCGATCGGCCTCGACGCCAGCAGGCGGCTGCTCGCGCTGCCCGGAGAGGAGAAACTCGGCTACGACGGGCTGGTCATCGCGACCGGAGTCGCCGCGAAGCAGCTTCCCGGCGCTCCCCGCCGCCATCCCCGGATCCACCGCCTTCGTACCCTGAGCGACGCGCTCACCCTGCGCTCCGGGCTGGCCGAGGACAAGGGGCCGGTGGTCGTGGTCGGCACCGGTTTCACCGGCTGTGAGCTGGCCTGCAGCATGCGGGTGTTGCACCGCACGGTCGCCATCGTCGGCCGGTCCACCACCCTGCTCGCCAAGGGTCTCGGTCCGGAACTCGGTGCCCGGCTCACCCGCCTGCATTCCGACCACGGCGTGCGGCTGGCGCTCGGCGTCGGCATCACGCACTGGGGCATCAAGGCGGACGCGGCGGCGATCTACCTGTCGAACGGCAAAATTCTGCTCGCCAGCCATGTCGTGCTCGCCGTCGGCAGCGTGCCGAGTGTGGGCTGGCTGCGAGGATCCGGTCTTGCCCTCGACAACGGCGTGCTCTGCGAGCCGACCTGCCATGCCGTCGGCGCCCAGGACATCGTCGCCGCGGGCGACGTGGCCCGATGGCCGAACCTGCGGTTCGATCAGACGCCACGCAGAATCGAGCACTGGATCAACGCGATCGAGATGGGCCGGGCCGCCGCTGAGAGCCTGCTGGCCGGCCGGTCGGCGGCGAAACCGTTCACCCCGGTTCCCCGGTTCTGGACCGAGCAGCACGGCGTCCGCGTGCAGGCCGCCGGACTGCCCGAACTGGACGAGCGGAATCACCCGAGGCATCCGGGCATCGCCGCGTCGCCGATCGCCCAGTACGTGCGGGCCGGGCGACTGGTCGGTGTCGCCGCGATGGACCAGCCGGGCGTGATCGTGGATTTGACCCGCCGACTCGCGCGAGAACTGCGTCCGCTCGGCCCTGCTCGCCCCGACCGCGGGTCCACCGGCACGCACCTGCCGGTGGACCCGCCCCAGCAGACCGATCGCAATCCCCTAAGGACGGTGAATGAGCAGAGATGGCAAACCATCGCAGGCGGTTTCACATCAGGTTCCGTCTCGCCGCGCTCGTGATCGGCGCCGTCAGCGGGCTGAGCGTCGCGGCGACGGCAACGGCGATCGAGATCCACGATGCGTGTTCGGGACAGCTCGACCTCGCCGTGACCGTGGCACCAGCCCTGGCACCGGAAGTCGACTCGGACGCGAACACCTTCAACGCCACCAAGCCCGCCGCCAACGGCAAGTGCGTCACCGTAATGGCGACCACGGACGACTCCGCCGACGAAGCCCAGCAGTTGCCCACCCAGCAGGTCGCGCCGCCCGCGCTGTGGCTTCCCGACTCCTCCCTGTGGGCTCGGGAAGTCAGCGCACAGAACGCCACGAATCACCCCGCCGCCCACCTGGAGGTGCTGGGCTCTCTGGCCACCAGTCCCCTGGTGCTGGCCGCGCCGCAGTCACTTGCCCACCAGATCGGCTGGCCGGCCAGGCCACCAAGCTGGTCCGCGGTGGCCGGTGGCGCCCTGCCGACCGCCATCGGCAATCCGGCGACCACCACCGAGGGCCTGGCCGGCATCCTCATGCTCGAATCGGTCCTCGGCGCGCAGGCATCGGCACCGTCCCCGTCGCTGGTGGCGCTGCTGGTCAAGCTCGGCCATTCGGCGGTGTCCGACATCACCGGCGAGTTCGGGGACGATGCCCCGGGCAGTAACGCGTTCGCGTTCACCGCAACCGAGCAGGAAGTCACCCAAGTGAACCGGCAGGCAGGCGGGACGCCGTTCGCCGCGATGGTTCCGAAGGACGGCACCCTCGACTTCGACTATCCCCTCATCCGGGTCAGCTCGGCATCAGAGATCCCCGGCACCGCCACCGCCGCGGCCGAGTTCGAGGCCGTGCTGAAGTCGCCGTCGACAACGGCGATGCTCGCCGACGCGGGGTTCCGCCCGGCGCACAGCCCGATCCCCGGTGCGACCGCCTACCCGGCCGGCCAGGTGGTCGCCACCCTCGTGCGGACCTGGCTGGCGGTCAACCTGGACGCCAGGTTCCTGACCGTTGTCGACGTGTCCACCTCGATGAACATGCCGATCGGCCCTGGCGGCGCTGACGAGTCCAAGGCGGACATCGTTCGCGACGCCACCACGATCGGCCTGAGCGAGTTCCCCGACACCACAGAGATCGGACTGTGGGTGTTCTCCCAACAGCTCGCGCCACCGAACGACTGGCAGGAGGTTGTCCCGATCGGCCCACTCGGCGAGCCGATGGACGGCGCGACCCGGCGGATCGAACTCCAGCGGGCCAGCGCCGCGCTGCCGTCGATGGTGCACGGCACTACCGCGCTGTACAGCACCGCGCTTGCCGCCTACCAGGACGCCCTTGCGGGATACGATCCGACAAAGGTCAATGCCGTCGTGCTCATGACAGACGGCTTCAACGACACCGACCACGGACCCGATCTCGCGACGACTGTAGCGACGCTGCGGTCCTTGGTCGATCCGCATCGCCCCGTTCCGCTGTTCACCATCGGCATCGGACCCGCCGCGGACATGAGCGCGTTGCGCCAGCTCGCCACGGTGACCAACGGAAGGGCGTACCGGGTCAACACAGCCATGGACATCGTCAACGTGTTCCTCGACGTGCTGGCGCAGCGCGTGTCCTGACCTGCGGGGCTGATAGGTCACCGGCCGGGCATCGCACGGTGGTAGA
>DASXOJ010000207.1:0-43550 GCA_036494465.1 Pseudonocardiaceae bacterium | reverse complement strand
ACGCCGCTTATGGGCGCTGGTCATGGTCGTCACCTCTCTTCCCCGTTCAGCGTCAGTATGGCATCCGGGTACGACACTGGCCCCTGACCGAATTTCGGTCAGGGGCCAGTCAGTCAGATCGTGCGGCTCAGGCGCCTTCGGCGAGTTCGGCGTCGATGTCGAGGTCCTTGCCGTTCTTTCCGCCGGTGGACTTCGGACCGCGCGCGCGGCGCTGCTGGCGGGGCAGGGCCATGGGCGGCGGGGCCGGGGTGGGCGCGCCGCCGCCGAGGATGAGCTCGGCGAAGGTGGCCATGGCCTCGTCGAGCTGGCCCGCGTTGCGGCGCTCGGACTCCTCGTTGGCGGTGCGCACCAGCGAGATCAGCGAATCGTTGTCGGGACGCTGGGAAACCGTGCCGCGCACGTCGCGCAGGCCGGCGTCCACACCGGTCTGCAGTTCGCCGATGCGGCCGCCGATGCCGTTCTCCACCGCGTCGAGGCGGGTGGACATGGCGTCGAGCTTGTTGGTGACCTGCTCCAGCCGCGCGGCGAGCGCGTCGAGGCGCTCGGTCGGGTCGAGGACGGTCGTTGCCTCGTCGACCTTGCCGCGCATGTCGTCGCGGGAGCTCTCCACGCTGGCGCGCAGCGTGTCGCGGGCCTCGGTGAGACCGCGGTGCAGGCTGTCCTTGCTCTCGGCGAGCTCGACCCGCCCTTCGGCGATCTCGGCGCGGATGGCTTCCCTGCTCTCCTCGACTCCGCCGCGCAGTGCGTCGCGGGTTTCGTTGAGGTTGTTGTGCAGGCCATCCCGGCTCGCCTCGATGCTGCCGCGCAGCTGGTCGTTGGCGTCGGTGAGCTTGGCGAACAGCGTGTCGTTGGTGTCCACCAACCGCGCGTACAGCGCCTCGCGGGCCGCCGCGACTGCCGTGCCGACCGCGTCGGTCGACTCGGTGACCGAGCGGTGCAGCGTCTCGCGGGTGCCGTCGAGGTGTTCGTGCACGCCCTCGCCGACCTCGTTGACCTGGCCGCGCAGCGCGGTCTCCAGGACGTCGATGCGCTCCTTGAGGGGTACGTGCACCTCGCGGGGCAGCGCGTCGAGCTTGGTGTCCTGCTTGTCCAGGTGCTGGTGGAACTCGTCGAGGCGACGGTGGATCTGGCCGAGCTTGTCCTCCAGCCCATCCATCCGGCCGCCGACGCCCTCGAAGCGACCGGCGACGCCGTCGAGGCGTCCGTCCAGCTGCGCGAACGGCGTGGCCAGCTTGTCCACGACGGAGTCGACCGCGCGGTTGAGACCGGCGATCGCGGCGTCCTGGGCTTCCAGCTTGGCCAGCGTCTCGTCCAGCCGCTCGGCCAGCACGCTGACTTCGGTGCGGTCCGGCAGCTCGGACAGGCGCTTGCGGACGGAGCCCAACGACTCCACCGGCGCCAGCCTGGCGTGGATTTCGTCGAGCGCGTCGAAGATCTGCTGTTGCTCGCTCTCACGGACTTCGGCCGCGCGGTTGAGCATGTTCCGCATGCGATCGAAGGACATCGTCGAGCTGTTGTTCTCGTTCACGGCAAGAGAGCCTTCATCCGTGGGGAGGAGAGGGGAGACCCGAGCGTAGCCATTGACGGTGGGTGGTCAGCAGGGGCCCCCTCGTGTTTTTGATGCCGGGGGTGCCTGAAATAGACCGTATGGGGGATCAAGGTCGTCGCATTGGGACCAATGATCGCCTCTGCTGTAGGTGCCCACCCAGGCTCGATCGGTGATTGAGCGAGGTAACAGCAGGTGTTGAGGGTCGCGCTCCGCTGTAATCGATCACCCGTCCTTGTGGCGACTCACCCATAGGAGTGATTTATCGCCGATGTCGTAACACCTGTTCAGCAGCGTAGCGGCTCATGATCTTTGGTTCCTGGATTTAGGGGCCCTCGGAGTACCGTGTCGCCATGCCGACACCCGTCAACCCCGACACCGTGCGCACCGCACCCAAGGTGCTGCTCCACGACCATCTCGACGGTGGCCTCCGCCCGCAGACGGTGATCGAACTCGCCGACGCGGCCGGTTACCCGGACCTGCCCGCGACCGAGCCGGAAGCGCTCGGCAACTGGTTCCGCGACGCGGCCGATTCCGGTTCTCTGGTGCGGTATCTGGAGACCTTCGCGCACACCTGCGCGGTCATGCAGGACGAGTCGTCGCTGATCCGGGTCGCGGCCGAAGCCGCCGAGGATCTCGCGGACGACGGGGTCGCCTATGCGGAGGTGCGGTACGCGCCGGAACTGTTCGTTGAGCGCGGGCTCGGCCTGGACGCGATCGTGCAGATCGTGCAGGAGGGCTTCCGCGAGGGCGAGCGCCGGGCCGCCGCCAGGGGCAAGCAGATCAGGATCGGCACCTTGCTCTGCGCGTTGCGGCAGAACGCGCGCTCGATGGAGATCGCCGAGCAGGCCGTGCGCTACCGCGACATCGGTGTGGTCGGGTTCGACATCGCGGGTCCCGAGGCCGGTTACCCGCCCACCCGCAACCTGGATGCGTTCGAATATCTGCGTCAGCAGAACGCGCACTTCACCATTCACGCCGGCGAGGCGTTCGGGTTGCCGTCCATCTGGGAGGCGATCCAGCACTGCGGCGCCGAGCGGCTCGGGCACGGCGTGCGGATCGTGGACGACATCAAGATCGGCGAGGACGGCTCCGTCCAACTGGGCCGGTTGGCCAACTATGTCCGGGACCGGCGCATCCCGTTGGAGATGTGTCCGTCCTCGAACTTGCAGACCGGCGCGGCGAGTTCGATCGCGGAGCACCCGATCGGCCTGCTGACCAAGCTGCGCTTCCGGGTCACGGTCAACACGGACAACCGGCTGATGAGCCACTGTTCGGCGACGAGCGAGTTCAGCGCGCTGGTGGACGCCTTCGGTTACGACTGGTCGGACCTGCGGTGGTTCACGGTCAACGCGATGAAGTCCGCGTTCATCGGGTTCGACGAGCGACTGGAGATCATCAACAACGTGATCAAGCCGGGGTATGCCGCGCTGATGGCATAACTGAACCGGAATCAGGGCCAGCGGGCGTTGTGCCTGCTGGCCCTTTTGCGTTCTCAGCACGTGGATCAAGTATTTGCCCTAGGGCAAGCAACAGGTCTACCGTCCACAATGAGAGATTAGAGTCTCATTATATGGAACGGGGGAGGGCTTGTGGGCGACCAGGCGACGGGCAACAGGCGACGGTGGCTGATGTTGGCGCTCGGCGTCGCCGCGCAGACCGCGTCCTGCTCCTTCCTCTACGGACTCCCGTTCCTGGTGCCCGCGATGCGTGCGGCGGAGCACCTTTCCCTTGCCCAGGCCGGCATCGTGGTGTCCGCGCCGACCGTCGGCCTGCTGCTCACGCTGATCGCCTGGGGCGCGGCCGCCGACCGCTACGGCGAACGCGTCGTGATGGCGATCGGTCTCGGGCTGTGCGGGTTGCTCGTGGTGTCGGCGGCGGTCCTCGTGCACGGGATGGTCGGGTTCGTGGTGCTGCTCGGGCTGGCCGGTGCCGCTGGTGCTTCGGTCAACGCGGCCAGCGGGCGGGTGGTGATGGGCTGGTTCGCGGCACACGAACGCGGGGTCGCGATGGGCGTGCGGCAGACCGCGCAACCGCTCGGGGTCGGCATCGCCGCGCTGTGCCTGCCGATCCTGGCCGGTGCGACCAGCTTCCGCACCGCGCTGCTGCTGCCCGCCGGGCTGTGCCTGGTGTGCGCGGTCCTGGTCGCGTTGCTGGTGATCGACCCGCCGCGACCGGCGCGCAAGGCAGGGGAGCGCAACCGCTCGCCGTACCGCGAAGCCACCTTGTGGCGGCTGCACGCGGCCAGCACCATGCTGGTCGTCCCGCAGTTCACCATCGCGGCGTTCGCCCTGGAATATCTGGTTTCCGTGCTGCACTGGTCGCCGGGTCCGGCTGGCGGGTTCCTCGCGGTGATCCAGGTGATCGGCGCTGGCGGCCGGTTGGGCGCGGGCTACTGGTCGGACCGGGTGGCCAGCAGGCTCCGGCCGATGCGCCAACTGGCCGTGGCCAGCGCGGCGGTGATGCTGCTGGCGGCGGCGGGCGACCGGAGCTGGTCATGGCTGGTGGTGCTGGCGATCGCGGTGGGCGCGGTGATCACGGTGGCGGACAACGGGCTCGGCTTCACCGCGACCGCCGAGTTCGCCGGGTCCGCGTGGTCCGGCCGGGCGCTCGGTGCGCAGAACACCGCGCAGAACATCGCCGCGGCGCTCACCCCGCCGCTGCTCGGCCTGGTGATCGGCGGGGCGAACTACGCGGTCGCGTTCGCGATCGCCGCGGTCTTCCCGGTCTTCGCCATCGGACTGACCCCGGTCGCGGCGGAAATCCGGGCCAGGGCAGCGAAAACGGCGCCCGCCGGAGCGGACGCCGTTTCGAAGAACTGAAGCTCAGCGCTCGTTGAGCCGACCCTGGAAGTCGCTGACGAGCTTGTTCCACGCGGTGACTTCCTTGTCGAACGGCGCACTCGGCGCGAGCCGGTTCGGGTCGGGCCGCACCACGAAGGACACCAGCCAGCCGAGGCTCTCCGACTGGGCGAGGGCCTTGGACACGCTGTCGTCGCCCGCCCAGTCGGCCGCGTCGGTGAACAGTTCCACCACGAGGTCGAGTTGGGTGGGGTCGATCGCGTCGATGCCCTCTTCGATGTCGTCCTCGATGCCGGTCAGCACGTAGAGGTTGCTTTCCACGATCTCGATCGGCGACAGCGAACCGTCGGTGGCGGCGGTCAGCACGTCCTGCCAGGTGGCGACCTTCGACAGGTCGTTGCCCGGGTCGTCGGGGCTGACGTCGACGAGCGAGCGGGCCAGCGCCTTGACCGACTTGAAGACGTCGATCTTGCCCTTGCTGCCCAGGAAGATCGGGTCGTCGCCGAGGTAGCAGCGGAGTGTGTAGTACTCCTTCTCGGCGGTGACGATCTTGATCGGGTCGATGCCGACCTCGCCCCAGAAGCCGAGTTCCTCTTCTTCCTCCTCGGCCTCTTCCTCGTCGGCTTCGGCGGCTGCCTCGGAGACCGCTTCGGCGTTCTCCTCCTCGTGCGCGTCCAGCGGCTCGTCCTCGTCGACCTCGTCGCCTGCGTGCTCGGCCTCGAACTCGGCGAGTTCGGTCTGCGCGGCCTCCAGCGCCTTGACATCGACCTCGGGGACGGTCACGACGTCGTCGATCGCGTCGAGCAGGTCGTCCCACTTCTCCGCGACGACCTCGGCCAGCTCCGTCCACAACACCTGGCCCTCGCGACCGCTGAACGGCAGCGTGCCCTGCTCCAGCAGGCTGAAGCCGGCGGCCGAGTCGAGGATCTCGTGCACCGCGTCGAGCTCGCAGACGTCGGCGAGCGAGCGGATCATCGCGACGATGTCGGCCAGTTCGGAGAGCACCCAGGTGTCCGGGTCCTCCGAGACCAGCTCGGGCACGCCGACCAGGTCGTACTGGTGCTCCTCGTCCGGGGTCAGCTCGGCCACCGACAGCGCGGGCACCACGTGCCAGGCCGGGTGGTCGGTCAGGTCGTGCTCGTCAGCGCCGCGGACGAACGCGGCCAGGTGCGGGGTGTCCGGGAACGCGTAGAGATCGTCCTCGTGGCCGAGGAACGCCTCCCATTCCTCGCCCTCCTCGCGCCAGCGCGGCGCCCACAGCGTGACCAGGTCGCCCTGGGGCAGCCCGAGTTCAATCGGGACGATGTCCTGGGCCATCAAAAACCTCCCGGTCAAGACATGTTTCCGGCAGCCTACGGGGTGCGGGTGAACAGGCGACCACGCAGGTCCCCTGCCGGATGAGAGCGCGGCAAATCTAGCGCGGCCGGAAAACGCGCTCGCACCGATCCCAGAAAATCCTCGTGAAAGCGCTGGCTGTTCGAGGGAATGCGTCGATTGGCCGTGTCGAATACGCCGTTCACCCGGTTCCGAGCAGATCCGAATCGGTTTCGGATCGGGAAGGTGTCGGGAAGCTTGCGGGAAGGTGTGGCTCAGACGGCTCGGTGTGCGAAGGTTGATGCCACGCAGGTGTGACACTGCGCCGTCGAGCGGGCACGCTGGGCGGAGCACAAGGCGGGGGTACGGCACGGGAGGCAGGGGGATGAACTCGGAACGTCGTGTCACGTTCCGGTCAGTGTTCGCGGTGGGTGAGTTCCGCGCGCTCTGGTCGGCCGAGGCGTTGTCCCAGATCGGCGACCAGCTCGCCAGGGTCGCGCTCGCCGTGCTCGTCTTCGACCGGACCGACTCCGCGCTGCTCACCGGTCTCACCTACGCGCTGACCATGGCGCCCGCGTTTCTTGGCGGAATCTTTCTCTCCGGGATCGCCGACCGGCTGCCGCGCCGCGAGGTGATGGTCGCCGCCGACATCGCCAGGGCGGTGCTGATCGGGTCGGTCGCCATCCCGGGCATGCCGTTCCCGGTGCTGTGGGTGCTGGTCGCCGCGGTCTCGTTCTGCCAGGCGCCGTTCAAGGCCGCCCAGTTGGCGTTGCTGCCCGCGATCCTGCCCGGCGACGAGTACGTGACGGGCATGGCGATCCGCAGCATCACCATCCAGACCGCGCAGATGATCGGCTTCGCCGCGGGCGGTGTGCTGATCAACGCGATCAACCCGTATCTCGGCCTAGCCCTGGACGCGGTCACGTTCCTCGGTTCGGCCGCATGCGTCCGCTTCGGCGTGCACCACCGGCCTGCCGCGCGCGCCGCGACCAAGGGCGCGAAGCGCGAGTCCATGGTGAAACAGGCAGCGGGTGGCCTGCGGTTGATCTGGCGCGATGCCTCGTTGCGGACCCTGCTCACCCTGAGCTGGCTGTCAGGCTTCCTGATTGTCTACGAAGGACTCGCCGCGCCCTACACCGCCGAGATCGGCGGCGGCACCATCGCGATCGGGCTCATCCTGGCCAGCGATCCGCTGGGCAGTGCCATCGGTGCTTTCGTGTTCGGCCGCTGGGTACCGGTGTCCATGCGGACCAAGGTGCTTGGCTCGTTGGGGATCGCGTCCTGCGTGCCGGTCGCCGTGGTGCTCTTCCACCCGGGCCTGGTGCTCTCAGTCGTGCTGTTCGCACTGGCCGGCGCCCTCGGCACTGCGGTGATGATGCAGTCGACCGCGTTGTTCACCCGTGGGGTCCCGGATCACAGCCGGGCGCAGGCGTCCGGACTGTCCCAATCGGGTACCGCGACCATCCAGGGTTTGTCCCCCCTGCTGGCCGGGCTGGTCGCGGACCAGGTCGGAACCGCGAACACGGTGGGCGCGGTCGGCATCATCGGCTTGGTGATCGCGATTCCAGCCGCGATCGTGTGGCAGCGTATCTTGGCAGGTCAGGCAGACGATGTCGTTGGACAGGCCAACAATGCCTGACGCTAGTTTTCAGCCCTCACGAGAAGCCACGACGATCACCTCCATAGCCGGTCGCGATCTAACCTAACCCACATCAGCACGCCCCGGGTAAGTCGAATACGGGGTAGCCGGTTGGAAGGGTCTCCAATCATTATGAGCCATCCGTCAGCCGAATCGCGCCCCGCATCCTGGGGTGTGCTGTGGCCGGCGAGTTGGAAGATGTGGGCGGCGGCCCGGCCGCGCTGGATCGCGTACGCACTGGCCAGCGAAGTCGTCGCTGTTGTACTTGCGGTAACGAGCTTGTCGCGCGGTGAAACCGATTGGCACGACGCCAAGTGGTTCGCGATTCTGCTCGCGCTCGGTGTCGGTCAGGCCGAGATGTCCCGTCGCATCGAAGGGATGCGGCGCTGGATGGGTGGCCAGACGCACATCAACGTGACCTCGGTGTGGTTCGTCGCGGGCGTCACCATGCTGAACCCGGGCTGGGTGGCGCTGCTGGCCGCCGGCCTGTACCTGCACCTGTGGCTGCGGGTCTGGCGCGCGGTCCGCAACCGGCCCGCGCACCGCGTCGCGGCCAGTACCGCGTGGATGGTGCTGTCCTGTTACCTGGCCTCGTTCACGCTGCGGGCCACCGGTCTGGGCCGGTTGAGCCGCGCCGAACCGCTCACCGTGCGCGGCACCTGGATCGTGCTCACCGCGGGCGGCACCTTCGAACTGGCCAGCCTCGTGCTGGTGTCGCTGGGTATCTACTTGTACACGCACAAACGTTCCTGGAGCGACGTGATCGGCACCGGCGCGGACAACGCGCTGGAACTGGTCACGCTGTGTCTCGGCGGGCTCGCCGGAATCGCCCTGGTCTACCAGCCGATCCTGGTCGCGCTGGTGTTCCCGCCGCTGCTGTTGTTGCACCGCAACGTGTTGCTCAAACAGCTCGAAGAAGCGGCCACAAAGGACGAAAAGCTGGGCATCTACAACTTCATCGGCTGGCAGGCCATCGCGCAGCGTGAACTCGAACGAGCGCAACGTACCCGCGACACCACGCTCGGTGTGCTCATGGTCGACCTCGACCATTTCAAGAAGGTCAACGACGTCTACGGCCACCTTGCGGGCGACGCCGTGCTGAAGGCGGTCGCGGCGACCATCTCCGGCCAGATCCGCGGCTACGACTCGGTCGGCCGCTTCGGCGGTGAGGAGTTCGTCGTTTTGCTTCCCGGAGTGTCCGAACGGGAGGCGGTCGCCGCCGCCGAACGCATCCGGGTCGCGGTCACCACCGTCGAGGTGACCGAGGAATCCGATCTCATCAGCGGCCTGTCCGTGTCGATCGGCGTCGCGCTCTACCCAGGTGCGGGCACCGCGATCGAGAAACTGATCAGTGCCGCCGACGCCGCGCTCTACCGGGCCAAGAACGGCGGCCGCAACCAGGTGGTCACCGCGGACGGTCCCAAGGGGACCAAAGCGCGCTAACCGTTGGCCCGCAACGACCACGAGCGCAGCCGGGAGAACCCGCGCACCGAACTCGGCCGACGCGAGCGCAGCCGGAAATCCGGGTCGTCGTCCAGTTCGGCGGCGACCGTGCGGTCCACCAGGATCGTGCCCGGCCGGGCCAGTGCGGTCAGCCGCGCGGCCACGTTCACCGTCGACCCGTACACGTCGCCGAAGCGGCTCAGCACCGGCCCCATCGCCAACCCGACCCGCAACGTCGGCAGACCGTCGTCGTCGCGGTTCGGATCGGCCAGCCGCACCGCGATCAACGCGGCGTCCCGGGCGGTGTCCGCCACGAACAACACTTCGTCGCCCACGGTTTTCACCACCCTGCCGTGGAATTCCGCGATCGCCTCGGCCGCGTTCTCCTCGAAGCTCTCCAGCAGTTCGGTCAGTTCCTCGATGTTCGCGTGCCGCGTCGTCGAGGTGAACCCGACGATGTCGGCGAATCCGACCGTCAAGGTCTGGGTCGACATCTCGGCGGGCGATTCGGACAGCATCCGGCCGGCGGCGGCCGCGAGGTGGCGCCGCCACACGTAGGACTGCAAGCCCTCGATGACCGGCAGCAGCACGCTCGCCAACTGGGCGACGTCCGCTTCGGTGCCGTTGGCCTCGCGGACGCGCGCCATCACCTCCTGCACCTGCCATTCGGCCAGCCGGGACACGGTCTGGCCGATCGTGCGCGCGGCGGACACCTCCGCGCCCGGGTCGAAGGCACCGGTTTCCAGCAGCACCTTCCACACCCGCAACGCCTCGATGTCGCCGTCGGTGAACACGGCGTCCTCATCGCCGACGGACGCGAAGCCCATCGCGGTCCAGAGCCGGTGGGTCCGATCCGGACTGACGCCCGCCGCCTCGGCGACCTGGAGCCGGGTGTACTTGCGCTGCCCGCCGAGCAGCGCCTCTTCGAACTCCCGCTGCACGTTGATCGGTCTACCGCTTTCGGAGAATCAGCGCACGGTGTGCACGATCAGCACGTCGCACGGCGCCTGGCGGGACACGTCCGAGGGCACCGAGCCGAGCAGTCGCCCGGCCAGCGTGTTCAGGCCGCGGTTACCGACCACCAGCAGGTCTGCCTTGTGGTCGGCGAGTGCCTTGACCAGCGACTTCACCGGGTTGCCCTGGATGGCGACGGCTTCCACGCTGGTCGCGCCCTGCTTGGCGGCGCGCTCCTCGGCGGTCCTCAGGGTGTCCTCGGCCGGGGTCGAGCCGACCACCTGGTACGCCTCCTCGCCGAGCGCGTCCTCCGCGGACGCGACATCGCGCGCGGACGCCGGGAAGAACGCGCAGACGATCACCAGCTTGGCCCCGGCGTCGCCGGCGATGGCGGCTGCCCGGTCGACCGCGCGGTACGAGGAGTCCGAGCCGTCCGTGCCCACCAGCACGGTCTGGTACGCGCCCATGCTCTGCCTTCCTTGCCAATTCGGGTGACGAGGGTTGCGGAGACCGTACCGGACGTGATCGATCCATACCTACCGGCAGGTAGATTTTGACCTGAGTCAACCTCGCTCAACTTTGTTGTCTTCATCATGTCAGTTCTGGCAAGGTGGCTGGCATGGTGGGGACGAAGAGTGCGAAACCGGGTCTGCTGCGGCGCAGCGCGGAGTTCCGCAAGCTCTGGGCGGCAGGCGCGATCAGCCAACTGGGCACCTACGTCAGCAACCTGGCCATTCCGCTGTTCGCCCTGGTCGACCTGCACGCGAGCGTGCTCCAGGTGACCCTGCTCACGACCGCGCGCACCGGCGCCAACCTGCTCGTCGGTCTCCCGGCGGGCGCCCTGGTCGACCGGATGCGCTGCCGGCCGGTGATGATCGCCGCCGACCTCGGCCGGATGGTGCTGTTCGCGTCCATCCCCCTCGCCGCCGCCCTGCACGTCGCGAGCGTCGGGCAGCTCTACGCGGTGGTCTTCCTCGGCGGCGTGCTCACCATCTTCTTCGACGTCGCCAACACCACCCACCTGCCGCTGCTGATCGGCAAGGACGACCTGGTCGAGGGCAACGCACGGTTGCAGATCAACCAGTCGGTCGCGGCCAGCCTCGGCCCGAGCGTCGCCGGTCTGCTCGTGCAGTGGTTCACCGCGCCGTTCGCGGTGGTGCTCGACGCGTTCAGCTACCTCGTCTCCGCCATCGGCATCCGCGCCATCCGCACCCCCGAACCACCGGCAACGCCCAAAGCCGACCGGCCGCCACTGCTCGGCGAGATCAATGCCGGGCTGAGGTTCGTGTTCGGGCACAAGGTGATCCGGCCCATCGCCGGTTACCTGTTCACCGGGGCGTTCTTCCAGGGCGCCGGGTTCACCGGCCTGCTCACCGTGTTCCTGGTCGGCCCACTGCGGCTGACCCCCGGCCTGATCGGCCTGCTCGGCGGGGTCAGCATGCTCGGCGCGGTCGCCGGTTCGCTGCTGGCCACCCGCGTCGCCCGCAAGCTAGGCCCGGCACCCGCGCTGCTCGCCTCCGGCATCCTGATGGGCATCGGCGCGCTGCTGGTGCCGTTGGCAGCGCCCGGTTGGCTGATCGTCTGCTACGTCGTTGGCAACGCCATCCTCGGTTTCTCGATCATCCTCAACATCGTCACCGAGGTGAGCATCTGCCAGGCCGCGTGCCCGGACGAACTGCGCGGCAGGATGACCGCGACGATGCGCATCATGACCTACGGCGGACTGCCGCTGGGCAGCCTGATCGGCGGCCTGCTCGGCACCGCCATCGGGGTCCGGCCGACGATCTGGGCGGCGGCGATCGGCCTCGCCGCCGCCGCGATCTGGCTCATTGGCCCGGCGCGCTCGGTTCGCGACTGACGATGCCCGGCACGTCGACCGGCAGCGCGAGGATCATCCCGGTGCGCGGCCCGTTGGCCAGCCTGCCGATGTTCTCGGTGATGCCGTCGCCCGCCCGCCACTCCGCGGTCGCGATGAACAGGGTGTGCCCGCCGAGCACCATCGCGAACGGCGCCCGGTCCGGCGAAAGCTCGACCCGTTGCAACACCTCGCCGCCCTCGGCGACGCGCACGATCGAGTTCTTCCCTGTCGACACCCAGACCGCGCCATCGGCGTCCAGGCAGATGCCGTCCGGCCCGAGCCCTTCCGCGAACACCCGCCGACCCGACAACCCGCCGTCCGCCTCGATGTCGAACGCCAGCAACCGCCCGGTGAACGACTCGGCGACGATCAGCGTCCGGCCGTCCGGGGTGATGATCATGCCGTTCGGGAACTGGATGTCGCCCGCGACCTGGCGCACCGCGCCATCCGGCGTGACCAGCTTGATCCAGCCCGGCTTCGGTGCTGCGCCACCGGCGAAGTCGAAATCCGCGCCGTCCAGGTAGATGTTGCCGCGCCCGTCCACCACGATCTCGTTCGCGGCCTGCTCGGCGACGGTCACCACCGACCCGTCGGGCTCATAACGCCGCAGCCGGTCCCCGGTCGTCAGCAACCGCCCGTCCGGCAGCCAGTCGATCGACCATCCCATCGACCGTTCCACCGGCGCTGCCATGACCTCCGGCGTGCCGTCCTCAGCCACGGCCACGACCTGCTGGTCGAGCCAGTTGCAGAACCAGAACCTGCCACCATGCCACCGGGGCGATTCGGGAATTCCCAGGCCAGCGAGCAGAACCTTCGGTTCGGACATGATGCGCTCCCTTCGTGTCACCCCCTACACGAACGGAGTCAGCCTTTTTCGACCTTCAGGTTGAACAGATATCCGCTGATTTCCTCGTCGATCTTGGCCAGCATCTCCGCGAAGACCTTGGCCGCGGCCCGCCGGTAGACATCGTCGCCCTGCCTGCGGTCCAGGTCGTCCATGGCGCGGATGTGCGCGCGCCACTGCTTGTCGATGACCGTCACGGTCACGCGTCGTTCCAGTTCGCGCATGGCGCCCGTGCCGATAGCGGCATCCACCTCGGCTTCGCGCTGGTCGTACGCGGGCAGCTTCGCGCCCGTCAACCGGCCGACGATCTCGGCGCGCAGGTCCGCGCCACGCAATGCGGCCTGCCGCCGGCGCGAGATCGCGGCGCGCTGCTCGTCGAACACGACGTCGTAGGCGGTCTGCTCGATCAGGTGCGCGGACATGCGTTCCGCATGCCGGCGCAGCGCACGCTGGAAGGCGTACTCGGTGATGCGGTTGTTCGTGGGTGTGTCAGTGGAGCGCAACGTCGTCTCGATGAAGTTCCGGTACCGACCCATCATCCCGCGCATCTCCGAGTCGTCCACGGAGTAGAACATGTCCGACTCGCCGGGGTCACCCTGCCGGCCCGCCCGGCCGCGCAGGTGCTGTTCGAGGCGCCAGGTCTGGAAGACGTTGGTACCCAACACATACAGCCCGCCCGCCGCCACCACCCGCGCCCGCTGCTCGGGTAAATCGCCGCCGAGCCGGATGTCCACGCCGCGCCCTGCCATCTTGGTGATCACGGTGACCGCGCCAAGCTCCGCCGCTCGGGCGATGATCCGTGCCTCCTCGGCGTGGTGCTTAGCATTGAGCACCCGGTGCGGCACACCTGCTTCGGTCAGCAGCGCGGAAAGCTGCTCGGAGTACTCGATCGAACTCGTGCCGACCAGCACCGGCTGGCCGGTGGCGTGGCGTGCGACGACCTCGCGCACCGTGGCAGCCGCACGTGACTGTTCGCTGCCGTACAGCTTGGTCTGGTTGTCCACCCGGATGACCGGCCGGAACGGCGGAATCGTCACCACCGGCAGTCCGTAGACGGACTGGTACGCGTCGGTGTCGGTGATGGCGACGCCGGTCATCGCGGTCAACCGCTGATACCCGAGCAGGTAGCCGCGCACGCTGATCCTGGTCAGTGTCATCGTCCTGGCCGGAATGGGCAGTCCTTCCTGCGCGGCCAGTGCGGCGAGCACGTCCCCCGCGCCCTTGCCAGTGATCCTGCCGGTGTGCCAGTCGATCACCCTGATCTGGTCGCCATCGACGATGTAGTCGCGATCGCGTCGCCAGAACTCCTTGGCGTACAGGGAGTTACGCAGTTCTTTGCGCAGTTCGCGGTCGAGCGAGGAGATTCCGAGCAGTCGCTTCGCATGCGTGGCACCGGCATCGGTCAGCTCGATCTTGCCAGGAGACTGCTCGACGAGATAGTCCGCACTGGCGCGGAGTTGGCTCGCCACCGAGGCCAACTGCGCAAGGTCGTGGGACCCGGTATCGTCCGGCGCGGTGATCTGCGGCGTGCTGAGCGCGTTGTCGATCATGACCAGATCGGCTTCGTCGACGATCGCGAACCGGCGTTCCCGCTGGCGCAGATCCGGCAGGGTCCACGCGGCACTGTCACGCAGGAAGTCGTAGGCGAATTCGTTGCAGTTGCCGTACGTGACATCCGCGGCGTAGGCCGCTCGCCTCGCCTCGGCCGACTCGTCGGCCAGCAGGCCGCAGGTCAGACCCAGTGCCTGGTAGACCGGTGTCATCCAGTCGGCGTCCCGCTTGGCCAGGTAGTCGTCGCCGGTCAGCACGTGCACGCCGTGGCCGGTCAACGCATGCAGATAGGCGGGCGCGACGGCGGTCAGCGTCTTGCCCTCGCCGGTGTTCATCTCCACCACGGCACCGTCGTTCAGGGCAACGGCGCCGAGGAGTTGCTCGTGGTACATCCGCTCGCCCAACGTTCGCCGCGCGGCCTCCCGCGCAGCCGCGAACGCCATCGGCAGCAGTGCGTCGAGGTCCCCGCCGCCATCACGCAACTCGGCGCGCAGGCCACGCAGTGCGTCGTCGGACCGGGCGCGCATTTCGCGTTCGAACGAATCAACCTTGGCTGCGATGCGCTGATATCTGGACAGGTCCGGTCTCATGTTGCCCCCCGTGTCGCGGCCCGAATTTCAGGTTAGCCCGAGTTGACAGCCGTGGAACCGATCCGGTCTACTAGTGTCTTAGTTGAGTAGAACAATTCGAGGGGGATGGGTGGTCGAGTTCCGCGTCGATCGCAGCGCCGGCCTGCCCGCCTACCTGCAACTCGTCCAGCAGGTGCGGGAAGCGCTGCGGCTCGGCTGGCTGCACCAAGGCGACCGGCTGCCGACCGTGCGCGAGGTGGTCGCCAGCAGCGGCGTGAACCCGAACACCGTGCTCAAGGCCTATCGAGAACTGGAAATGGCCGGCCTGGTCGAGGCGCGCCAGGGCTCCGGCACGTACGTGAAGGCGTCGCTGGGCTCGGCGGCGCCGGAAGCCATGAACCAACTGCGGATCCGGCTGGCCGCCTGGGTGGCCTCGGCCCGCGCCGCCGGACTGGAGAACGAGGACATCCAGGCATTGCTGGGTTCGGTTCTCACCACCGACCACACAACCACTGGAACACAAGAGCGGGGAGCAAGGACATGACGGAGGAGACCGCCACCGACGAGTTCGCGTTGCAGGTCAGCGGGCTCGGCAAGGAATACCGGTCGCGGCTGCGCGGCAACAACTGGGCGCTGCGCGACTGCACGTTCAGCCTGCCGACCGGCAGGGTGGTCGCGCTGGTCGGCGCCAACGGTGCGGGCAAGACCACGCTGCTGAGCATCCTGGCCGGGCTGCTCGCGCCCAGCGACGGCATCGTGCGGCTGGGTGGCACGCAGGCGGAGTCGAACCGGATTTCCTTTGTGGCGCAGGACAAACCGCTGTACCGGCACTTCAGTGTGCGGGACATGCTCAAGGTCGGCGAGCGGCTCAACCGGGTGTGGGACGACGAGCGCGCCAAGCGCTGGCTGCGCCGCTTCGACATCCCGCTGGACCGCCCGTGCGGCAGGCTCTCCGGCGGCCAGCAGGCGCACGTCGCGTTCGCCGTAGCGGTCGGCGCCCGGCCCTCGGTGCTGCTGCTCGACGAGCCACTGTCCAACTTGGACCCGCTGGCGCGCCGCGACGTCACCCAGGAACTGCTCGGCGAGGTCGCGGACACCGGCATGACCGTGCTGCTCTCCACGCACGTCGTCGCCGAACTCGGCGGGGTCGCCGACCACCTGCTGCTGCTCTCGCGCGGCACCCTGCTGGTCGACAGCGACGCGGACGACCTGCTCATCGAGCACATCTACTACGTCGGCCCACGCGCGAGCGAACCGCCCTGCGGTGGCGAGATCGTCAAGGCGAGCCACTCCAAGAGCCAGTCCAGCTTCCTGGTCCGGGTCAGCCCCACCGACGAGCCGACCTCGGTCGAAGCGCCGTGGACCACCCGGCCGGTGTCGCTGGAGGACCTGGTCATCGCCTACCTGGAGTCCGACCGGGCCAGTGCCGCGGCGGTGGCCGCATGACAGCAGTCCCTGCCGTGTCGCGCCCGTCGGCGCGCGGCGCGCTCGCGGCGCCACCACGTCGCAAACCCACGGTCGGCTTCGGGGACCTGGTCGCTCTGACCGTGCGCCAGCACCGGCTCGCGATCGGCCTGTCCGTGCTCGGGTATGTCCTGTTCGGACTGTTGATCGTGCTCAGCCACGGGCACGTCGCGTTCGGCCACTGGTGGACGTTCGACCCGAAGGTCTTCACGCCGGTGCCCGCCGGCCTGATCGCGGTGTTCCTTGGCGCGCCGCTGCTCGCGGGCGAGTACGAGCGGCAGACCAACCTGCTGGTCTGGAGCCAGGACGTCACCCCGCTGCGCTGGCTGCTGGCCAAGCTGACCGTGCTCGGCGGCCTGGTCATGGTGCTCGCCACCCTGCTGGCGATCGTGGTGAACACCCAGACTCCCAACGGATACGGCGGCTCCAACTACGGGGCGTTCAACCCGCTGGCCATGTTCCACATTGTCGGCTACGAGACCTGGCTGCCGTTGTCGCTGGCCTACGCCGTGTTCGGTTTCCTGCTCGGCGTCGCGGTCGGCGGCCTGGCTCGGCGCACCGTCACCGCCATGGGCATCACCCTGGTCGGATTCGTCGCCATCCGCTTCCTGATCGCGAACCTGCTGTGGCCGTGGCTGCTGGCGCATCTGATCGCGCCGATCCGGGTGACCTGGCCGATCGCCGACTGGATCACGCCCAATCCGAATAGCGCTTCCGGCGCCGGGCCCCTGGACTACGTGCTCAACAACCAACTGTGGCTGACCGCGTCCGGCCAGAGCGTGGACGTGCCGCCCGCGTGTTATTCGGTGCAGGACATCAAACCCTTCGGGGAGTGCTTGATCAGGAACGGCGTCGCGTCCAGCGGTGAGGCCTTCCAGCCGTTGAGCCGTCTGCTCGCGTTCGAGTCCGTCGAGCTGGCCAGCTACGTCGTGCTCATCGCGATCTGCCTGGCGATCACGATCTGGTCGGTCCGCCGGAAGGTGAGCATCTGATGATGACCGCAGCAACTGTTTCCCGTTCGCTCTCGCCCGCGCTGACCCGGCGCGAGCGGGTCCGCTGGACCGATCTCGCCTGGCTTGTGTGGCGCCAGCACCGGCTCCTGATCGTGGTCACCACGATCGGCGTCGCGATCGCGTCCGCGCTTTACTGGTGGGACGCGACCGATGTCGTGCACTCCAACGCGTACCAGGTCCTGGCCAACGTGATCGTGCCCGCCGCGTCCGGGCTGGTCGGGGTGTTCTGGGGCGCGCCGTTGCTCGCCAGCGAGTACGAGCAGCGCACGCACCTGGTCGCGTGGGCGCAGGACACATCACCGGTGCGCTGGATGATCGCCAAGTTCGTGCTGCTGGGCGCGGTCATCGCGGTGCTGTGGGCGATCCTCGGCGCCGCCGACAGCACGTTCATCCACGTCGTCAACGGCAACGGGCCGATGTATTCCAGCCTGTTCGGCCGGTGGGGCATGGCCGGGTTCGAGTCGTGGATCCCGTTGCAGGTGATCTACGCGCTGTTCGGGTTCGCGCTCGGGGTCGCGGTCAGCGCGCTGGTGCGCAGGACGGTCATGGCCATCGGTCTGACCGCCGTGCTGTTCGCGGGTGTGCGCTTCGCGGTCCTCGACTGGCGGCCGACCTTCCTGCCGCCGCTGATCGCGGTGCTGCCACCGAGGGGCCCGACCTACAGCATCGACACGGGCCCCGGCGCGTTGCAGATCGGCTTCGGTCAGACCGTGGATGCGGCAGGCAACCCGATCAGCATCCCGTTCGACTGCTACAACATCCACACGAGCACGTGGAGCGTGCCCTGCGCGACGGCGCATGGCGCCGTCGCGACCTACCAGGATTACCAACCGGCCAGCCGGTTGCTGCCGTTTCACCTCATCGAGTTCGGCATCTTCGCGGTGCTCACCGCCGCCCTGATCGCCTTCACCGTGTACCGGCTGAGGGCGAACCGGGTGGCCGCGTGACCGTCGGTCAGACGCCCATCGGGTGCCAGACCGTCTTGGTCTCCAGGAAACCGCGCAACCGACTGACGTTCGGCCGCGCCGTCCAGTCCGGTTCGGTGGCCGGTACCCGCAGCACCCGCTTGACCGTGTTCGACGCTGCCTTCTCCAGGTCGACGCGGTCTGCGGCGGGCGCCCCGCTCAGGTCGAGCGCGTTCACGTCGGCGTGCGATGCCAGCCACGGCGCCATTTCCAGCGTCCGTCCGGTGAGCATGTTGACCACGCCACCCGGCACGTCCGACGTCGCCAGCACCTCGGACAACGTGATCGCGGGCAGCGGCCGGTCCTCGCTGGCCACCACGACGCACGTGTTGCCACTGGCGATCACCGGCGCCACCACACTCACCAAGCCGAGCAGCGAGGACGCCTGCGGCGCGAGCACCGCGACCACCCCGGTCGGTTCCGGCACGCTGAAGGAGAAGTACGGCCCGGCAACCGGGTTGGCCGCGCCGAGCACGGTCGCGATCTTGTCCGTCCAGCCCGCGTACCACACCCACCTGTCGATGGCCGCGTCCACAGTGGACTTCGCCTGCGCCGGCTTGAAACCTTCGGACGCGGTGACCTCGGCGACGAACTGGTCGCGCCGGCCCTCCAGCAACTCGGCGACCCGGTAGAGCACCTGGCCCCGGTTGTAGGCGGTCGCGGTCGACCAGCCGCCGAACGCCTTGCGCGCGGCCACCACCGCGTCCCGCGCGTCCTTGCGCGACCCCTGCGCGGCGTTCGCCAGGAACGCGCCGTTCGCGTCGGTCACCGGGTAGGAGCGACCCGACTCGGAGCGGGGGAACTTGCCGCCGATGTAGAGCTTGTACGTCTTGGCAACGGAAAGCCGGACACCATCAGACATCGAGGTACGCCTCCAGTCCGGCGCGGCCGCCCTCGCGGCCGAAGCCCGACTCCTGGTAGCCGCCGAACGGGGCGGTCGGATCGAATCGGTTGAACGTGTTGGCCCAGACGACCCCAGCGCGCATCCGGTTGGCCATCCAGAGGATCCGCGAACCCTTCTCGGTCCAGATGCCCGCCGAGAGCCCGTATGGCGTGTTGTTCGCCTTGGCGACCGCCTCGTCCGGGGTGCGGAAGGTCAGCACGGACAGCACCGGGCCGAAGATCTCCTCGCGCGCGATGCGCATGGACTGGGTGACGTTCGCGAACACGGTCGGCGCGAAGAAGAAACCCTTCTCCGGCAACGGACAGGGGCTCGTCCACCGCTGCGCGCCCTCGGCGTCGCCCACCGCGGTCAGCTCGCGGATCCTGTCCAGCTGCGCCCGCGAGTTGATCGCGCCGACATCGGTGTTCTTGTCCAACGGGTCGCCGACCCGCAGCGTGGACACCCGCGCGTGCAGCTTGTCCAGCAGTTCGTCCGCGATCGATTCGGCGACCAGCAGCCGCGAACCCGCGCAGCAGACATGCCCCTGGTTGAAGAAGATCCCGTTGACGATGCCCTCGACCGCCTGGTCCAGCGGCGCGTCCTCGAACACGATGTTCGCGGCCTTGCCACCGAGTTCCAGCGTCAGCTTCTTCTTCGTGCCCGCCAGCGCGGACTGGATCGAGCGGCCCACCTCGGTCGACCCGGTGAACGCCACCTTGTCGACGCCAGCGTGCTCCACCAGCGTCGCGCCCACATCACCGGCGCCCGGCAGGATGTTCACCACGCCCGGTGGCAGATCCGCCTGCTGGATGATCTCCGCCAGCACCAACGCGGTCAGCGGCGTCGTCTCGGCGGGCTTGAGCACCACCGTGTTCCCGCACGCCAGCGCGGGCGCGATCTTCCACGCCGCCATCAACAGCGGGAAGTTCCACGGAATCACCTGACCCGCGACGCCCAACGGCCTCGGGTCCGGCCCGTAGCCCGCGTAGTCCAGCTTGTCCGCCCAACCCGCGTGGTAGAAGAAGTGCGCGGACGCGGTCGGGATGTCGGTGTCGCGCGATTCGCGGATCGGCTTGCCGTTGTCCAGGCTCTCCAGCACCGCGAGCTCGCGACCGCGCTCCGCGATCATCCGCGCGATCCGGAAGATGTACTTGGCGCGCTCCGCGCCCGGCATCTTCCCCCAGGTCTTCTCGTACGCCTTGCGCGCGGCCGAAACCGCTTTGTCCACATCGGACGCGCTTGCGGTGCTCACCTCGGCGAGCACTTCCTCGGTCGCCGGGTTGATCGTCTTGAGCGGCTCGCCAGTGCCCTCGACGAACTCGCCGTTCAGGAACATCCGGTAATCCGGCTTCAGTCGCGCGATGTCCCGGGACTCCGGTGCCGGCGCGTACTCCCACGGAGAAGTCATGTCTTTCAGTCCACCGTCACGTAGTCGGGGCCACTGTAGTGGCCTTCGTGCTGGGCGCGGCGCTGCATCAACAGGTCGTTGAGCAGGCTGGACGCGCCGAACCGGAACAGGTCCGGGGTCAGCCAGTCGGCACCGGCCACCTCGTGCACGGCCACCAGATAGCGGATGGCGTCCTTGGTGTTGCGGATCCCGCCCGCCGCCTTCACCCCGCGCAGTTGCCCGGTGCGCTCGCGGAAGTCCCGCACCGCCTGCAACATCACGTGCGTCACCGGCAGCGTCGCCGCCGGGCTGACCTTGCCGGTCGAGGTCTTGATGAAGTCGCCCCCGGCCAGCAGCGCCAGCCACGACGCCCGCCGGACGTTGTCGTAGGTCGCCAGCTCGCCGGTTTCCAGGATCACCTTCAGGTGCGCCGATCCGCACGCGGCCTTCACCGCCACGATCTCGTCGAACACCAGCCCGTACCGTCCGGACAGGAACGCCCCCCGGTCGATCACCATGTCGACCTCGGTCGCACCGGCCGCGACCGCGTCCGCGACATCGGCCAGCTTCACCGGCAGCGCGGCGCGTCCGGACGGGAAGGCCGTCGCCACGCTGGCCACCCCCACCGTCGACCCGGCGAGTCCGGCGACCGCCGTCTCCACCAGGTCCGGGTACACGCACACCGCCGCGACCGGCGGCACGTCCGGCCGTTCCGGGTCGGGCCTGCGTGCCTTCGCGGCCAGCGTGCGCACCTTGCCGGGGGTGTCCGCGCCTTCGAGGGTGGTCAGGTCGACCATGGAGATCGCGGTGTCGATCGCCCACAGCTTGCTGGCCTTCTTGATGCTGCGGGTGGCCAGCGTCGCCGCCCGCGCCTCGACCCCGACCTGGTCGACGCCGGGAAGGCCGAAGAGGAAGCGACGGAGGGTCGACTCGTCGCGTGTCACGTCGGCCAGTTCAGCCGGGGGTGCCTGTTGTGCAAGGACCATAGACCGGAGTCTAGATGTGCGCGGGGTGTGCACAGTGACACTTGTCAGGGCAATCGGATGACAGGACGCATTCTTGTACCCGGTCAAGGTTTATTAGTTTGGAGTCATGAAACTCCAGGTCACAGTGTTGGCAACGGGCGTGGCACTCGCGCTGTCCGCCCTCCCGGCCGCCGCGGGCGCGGCCACCGCCACGGTCACCGTCCACCCGTCGAGCACCCTCGCCACGGTCACCACCGGCCTCGGCATGAACGACATCGACTTCGACCCCAACATGCACGCGCCCGGCACAGCGCAGGCACTGCGTGCGGACAACATCCAGATCCGCTCGCTGGACAGCGGTGCCTGGACCGACACCTATCGCTGGCAGACCAACACCTTCGACCCCGACCCGATCACCGCGGGCGTCGACCTCAAACCCAACACCTTCGAGTCCTACCTCGACGAGGTGAAGGCCAGCGGTGCCGGCGCGATGATCCACGTCAACTACGGCAGCACCGCGACGGACGGCCCCGGCGGCACCGACATCGGCCCGCAGGAGGCCGCCGCGTGGGTGCGCCAGGCCAACGTCGTCGACCACGACCACATCAAGTACTGGGTGATCGGCGAAGAGACCTATGGCAACGGCTTCTACTCGCCGGTCGGCTTTCCCGCCTGGGAGCCCGACCACCACGCCGACAAGAGCCCCACCGCCTACGGCACCAACGTGCGCGCGTTCGCCGCCGCCATGAAGGCTGTCGACCCGAGTATCAAGATCGGCGTCGAGGTCAGCCCCTTCCAACTGGCGGGCCAGAACAGTTCCGGACAGTCCATTCCAGACTGGAATGATCCGCTGCTCGCGGCGGCCGGTGACGCCGCCGACTTCGTCGACCTGCACTGGTACACCGGCTCGCAGAACCGGGCCGATTCCGCGATGTTCAACTCCACTGCCGAGATCGGCCCCGCCCTCACGTCGCTGCGCCAGGAGATCGCCGCCCACGACGGCGCGCACGCCAGCAAGGTCGGCATTGTCGTCGGCGAAACCAACGTCTCCGGCACGGAACCCAACACCCAGACCGTCAGCACCTTCAACGCGCTCTACTCCGCCGACGAAGTCACTACCCTGCTGGAAAACGGCGCCGCCAACGTCGACTGGTTCGCGACGCACAACTGGATCCAGCCCGACTCAGCCGGTGCGGCCGACGACCCTGACGGAACCGGCTACGGCGACTACGGCATCCTCGCCGCGGGCACCGACGCCTGCGGCCCCAACGCGCTCGGCACCACCATCTGCGAACCGGCCGTGAACACGCCGTTCCCCGCCTACTACGGCCTCCAGTTGGCCGGTCGCCTCGACGCTCCCGGTGCGCGACTGGTCGCCACGACCTCGTCGATCCCCGACATCAAGACGCACGCCGCCGTCGAACCGAACGGCGAACTGGTGGTCCTGGTGGAAAACCAGAACCAGGCAACGGCGCACGACATCACGCTCGCCTACCCCGGCTACCGCGCCCTGCCCGTCGCCACCGAGTACAGCTACGGCCCGCACAGCACCACGATCACCCGCACCATCGGCGCGGCCAACTGCCTGACCCTCGCCCCGTACACCGTGACCGAACTGGTCCTGCGCCACATCTGATCCTGGAGAACTGAGCTCTGCTCGTCGGAGCTCAGTTCTCCAGCTCGTCGCGCTTGCGCTTCTTGCGCTTGGGCCGCTTGACCTCGACCCCGCCCATGATCGCCAGACCGTTGATGGTCACCACCGGCGAGCCGGGCGGACCGTCGCCGCTCGCCTTGTGGTCGAAGCCGCCCATGAACCCGAAACCCTGCACCCGCACCGTGATGTCGTCCGGCACCAGGATCTCGATACCGCCCATGATCGTGAAGGCGTTGATGGTCGTCTCGGCCTCGGCGAAGCGAGCCTGGGTCAGGTCGAGCTCGCCGCCGCCCATGATCGCGACCGCGGTGTGATAGCGCGGCACCACCCAGTTGCCGGTCCGTTCGAACCCGGACATCAACGCGATCGACGCGTTCGGACCCGGCGTTCCACCGATCCGCTCGCTCGGCACGTTCCGCGCCGCCGGTTGCACGCTCGTCCCGGTCACACCCGTCACCGGCAGGTCCGCGGTGATCGGCACCAACTCGCCGAGCGTTCTGGTCTGGTAGACCGTCTGCAACCGTTCATCCAGTTCGTCCACGGTCAACCGGCCCTCGGCCATGGCGTTGTGCAGGATCTTCGCGACCCGTTCCCGATCCGCGTCGGAAGCACGCAGGTCCAGGGGATTGGGCTGTTCCGGCTGCTGGCTCACGCGGAGCAGTCTAGCCCCGGGCGGGTGGCGCCAGGATCAACTCGGCACCCTTGGCGACATCCCCGCCGACTCGTAGATGGCGTCGATGACGGCCATGTTCGCGATCGAGTCCGACGGTGGAGTCAAGATCGGCGCACCGCGCAGCACGGCTGCGGTGAACGCGTCCAGCTGGTAGTCGTAGGAATGCCGCTTGCTCAGGTGCTCGACGCGCTTGCCTTGCTTGCCGCGCACCGAGAGCCGGTGCCACATCTGTGGCGCCAGCGGGTTGATCACCGACAGTTCGCCGTGCTCGCCGATCGCCCGCGCGCTGATGTTCAACACGTTCGACGACCACATCGAAGCGCGCACCCGTCCGGTGTGGCCGGACGGGAAACGCAGATCCGCGCGCATCGCCCGGTCCACGTCCGGCTTGTGCAGCTTGGCTTCCGCGTGCTCGACGCTCGGCTCACCGTTGGCCGCGCCGCCCAGCGCGCGCACCATGTGCACGGCATAGCAACCCGCGTCCATCATCGCCCCGCCCGCCAGGTCGAACTGGTAGCGGATGTCGTTGAACCGGGGCAGCGGGAACGCGAAGTTCGCCTGCACCACCTGTAGCTTGCCCAGTTCGCCCGACTCGACGATCTCCACCATCCGCTGGGCCACCGGGTGGTAGCGGTAGTGGAACGCCTCCATCACGACCAGACCGGTCCGCTCGGCTACCTCCGCCACCTGCCTGGCCTCGTCCGCGTTCGCGGTGAACGGCTTCTCGCACAGCACGTGCTTGCCGGCTTCCAGCGCCGCGATCGTCCAGCGCCCGTGCAGGCCGTTCGGCAACGGGTTGTAGATCGCGTCGATCTCCGGGTCGGCGAGCAGTTCGGCGTAGCCCGCGGCAACCTTCTGGATCTTGTGCTTGGCCGCGTACTCCTTGGCCCGCAACGGATCACGCGCCGCGACGGCGCCGACCACCGCGTCGCTGCTGCGCCCGGCAGGCCCGATCAGCGAGGCCGCCGAGATCCGCGCCGCGCCGAGAATCCCGATCCGCACCACGTCCGTCATGGCGCCATCCTGACACGAGCTGCCACGACCCGGCCGGTCGAGGTGGTGGCGCGGCCCCCGCTGCCGCTACCGTGTCGACTCATGGACGTACTGGTCATTGACCACCCGCTGGCCAAGGCCAGGCTCACCACGATGCGCGACGCCCGCACCGACTCGGCGGCCTTCCGCGCCGCGTTGCAGGAACTGACCGTGATGCTGGTCTACGAAGCGACCCGTGACGCCCCGGTCGGCACCGAGCGCATCCACACCCCGGTCGCGCAGACCACCGGCTACGTGCTCGCCAACCCGCCGCTGCTCGTCCCGGTGCTCCGCGCCGGTCTCGGCATGGCCGACCAGGCGCACAAGCTGATCCCGGACGCGCAGATGGGCTTCGTCGGCCTGGCCCGCGACGAGGAAACGCTGAAGCCCACCCCGTACATGGAGTCGCTGCCCGACAACCTCGCGGGCCGCCCGGTGTTCGTGCTCGACCCGATGCTCGCCACCGGCGGCTCGATGGAATACACGATCCGCCTGCTCACCGCACGCGGCGCCACCGACGTCACGTCGATCTGCGCGCTGTCCGCGCCCGAAGGCATCAAGCGCCTTGACGAGTCCGGCCTCCCGGTGCGGCTCGTCACCGCCAGCATCGACCAGCGGCTCAACGACTCCGGCTACATCGTCCCCGGCCTCGGCGACGCGGGCGACCGGCAGTACGGCGCGGTCTGATCCCTGGTTGCCGCGGTATCGCGGTGGTACCGTTGGTGCTATGGCCATGACTTTGCGGCTCACCGACGAGGAGAACCAACGGCTGGCCGAACTGGCCTCGGCGGAAGGTCGATCCAAACAGGAGATCGTCCGCCTCGCCCTCGCCGATCGTTGGGCCCGCCTGCACAAGGAAGAGCAGCTCGGCGAGGTGCTCGGCCGAGTCCTGCCGCGCTACCGCGGCATGCTCGATCGGCTCGGTTCCGTCTGATATCCCACCCAGGTGATCGAATACCTCGATGCCGGTGACCTGCTGGTGCTCGCCACCGCCGTCACCGGCGGTGATCTCGTGGTCCGCGACCTCGGCCTGCTCGACGTCGCCGCCCACCGCCCCCGCGCCACCGTGCTCGGCGTCGAAGCCTACGACTCGCTCTGGGCCAAGGCCGCCGCGCTGATGGATTCGGTCGTGCGCACCCGGCCGCTCGCCCAAGGCAACTGGCGGCTCGGCTGGGTCGCCGCGGTGACCCTGTGCGATATCAACGGCTGGTGGGTCGACGCCGACGAGGACGACGCCCTGCGCGTGGTCCGCGAGGTCGGACGCGGCCAGATCGACGTGCCCACGGTAGCCATCCGCCTCGAATCCTGGGCCCACCCAAAGTAACCCGATCAGCGTAACCTGTGGACAGCTTCTTTCGTCAAGAAGCGCGAACGTTCGCGCAGCTCAGCGATAGTTTTCGCGCCCTCCAGAGTTGTCAAACGATTTATCCGCCCACCTGTGGACAACCTGTGTACAACCAATCCATCCACAGCCCCTAGTTTTCCGCCCGCCGATCGCCCACCCGCTGACTAGACTGGCGACGGGGCCGTCCCCCTGGGAATGGGTGGGGGGTGTTCGTGGGGGTGAAATAGTTTCGGGTTTTGCTGGTGGGGTTCAGCGGTGCGCGAACGCCGAGATTCGCGTTGGCGGGAATATCGCGTCGCACCAAGGAGAACTCGCAGCCCTCGGCCTGGCGCCCGGTTTTCCATTTGACCTGGAGTGCACTCCAGCTCCTACGGTCGATGGGTGACTTATTCGATCGCGCAGGCGGCGACCCGCAGCGGGTTGTCGATCGACACGCTCCGCTACTACGAGCGCATTGGACTGGTCGAGCCGCCGGCCCGCGATGCGGGTGGCCGACGAACCTACAGCGACGAGGATCTGGGCTGGCTCTACTTCCTGACCCGGCTCCGCACCACCGGCATGCCGATCCGCATGATGCGCGAATACGCGCAGTTGCGTCATCTCGGCGTCGGGACGAGCGCGCGCAGGCGGCAGATCCTCGTCGATCATCGCGCCGGGGTGCGCGAGCGCATCGTCGAACTCCAGTCGTGCGTGGAGACCCTCGACTACAAGATCCAGAACTACGAACAGATCGAGCGCTGCCTGCCGCAGACGGCAGCCCACGACTCGCTCATCGAGGAGGCATCATGACCCTGCCCACCCGTCGACTTGGTCAACTTCAGGTCAGCGCGCAGGGCTTGGGCTGTATGGGGATGAGTCACGCCTACGGCACCGATCGCGACGACACCGAGTCGGTGGCCACGATCAACCGGGCCCTGGATCTGGGTGTGACCCTGCTGGACACCGCGAACGTCTATGGCGACGGCGCGAACGAGCGGCTGGTCGGCTCGGCGATCAAGGGCAGGCGGGACGAGGTGGTGCTGGCCACCAAGTTCGGCATCGAGAACTCGCTGGGCGAACAGCGCGTGCGGGGCGACGCCGCCTACGTGAAGCAGTGTTGCGACGAGTCGCTGGCCCGGCTCGGCGTCGACCACATCGACCTGTACTACGCGCACCGCGTCGACCCGAACGTGCCGGTCGAGGAGACGTTCGGCGCGCTGGCCGAACTGGTCGCCGAGGGCAAGGTCCGCTACCTGGGCATTTCCGAGGCGAGCGCGGATTCGATCCGGCGCGCGCACGCGGTGCACCCGGTGTCGGCGTTGCAGAGCGAGTGGTCATTGTGGACGCGCGGCGTCGAGGACGAGGTGCTGCCGACCTGTCGCGAGCTCGGTATCGGCATCGTGCCGTTCTCGCCGTTGGGCCGCGGTTTTCTGGCCGGCGCGGTGACGTCGGCGGCGCAGCTGGGTGATGCGGACATGCGTGCGCGGTTCCCGCGGTTCGCGGAAGGCAACTTCGAGCACAATCTGGCGCTGGTGCGCGCGTTGCAGCGGATGGGCGAGAGCAAGGGCGCGACGCCCGGCCAGTTGGCGCTGGCCTGGGTGCAGGCAAAGGGGCCCGACGTGGTGCCGATCCCGGGCACGCGGCGGCGCACCTACCTTGAGGAGAACGTCGCGGCGGCCACCATCCAACTGTCCGAAGAGGACATCGCGGCGATCGAGTCGACCGCGGGTGACGTCGCGGGCGACCGGTACCCGGAAGCCATGGCGCGCAACGTCAACAAGTAGTGGTTAGCGGGGCAGCGGCAGCGCGATCGGACCACCTTCGCCGGCGAGCCTGCGGTGGTCGGGCCGATCGTGGTCCGTTCCGGCGGCACTTCGGTGCCGAACGCCGACTCGACCCGCTGACTGTCCACAACAGACGCCAGGCAACGGTCGAGCACGTCGAGGCGTGGCCGGTCGCCGGTAGCCCGGGATTCACGTCAATCGGCCAACAGGGCGGCGATTTCGGTGTGCAGTTCGGCGAGGCGCGCGGTGGCTTTCTCCCGAACAGCCGGAAGTTCCTCTTGGGTACCGACCGGGGTGACGATCTCCAGGTATGCCTTGATCTTCGGCTCGGTGCCGGATGGCCGGATGATCACCCGCAGGCCATCGCCGCGCAACCGGAACACGTCCGCAGCGGGCAGCAGGTCCTCGGCGGTGACCGGCTGGCCGCCGAGCGCGGTCGGCGGATTCGCGCGCAACGTGGCCATCAGCGCGCCGATCCGGGACAGTTCGGTTACCCGCACGGAGATCTGTTCGGTGAGGTACAGGCCGTGCGTGACGGCGAGGTTGTCCAGCAGGTCGAGCAGGGTTCCGCCGGCTGCCTTGGTGGTCGCGGCCAGATCGGCGGCGAGCGTGGCCGCGGAGATGCCGTCCTTGTCCCGCACCGAGTTCGGGTCGACGCACAGGCCGAGCGCCTCCTCGTAGGCGAATACCAGTCCGGTCGCGTGACCGTCGCCCGCGCGCACCAGCCACTTGAACCCGGTCAGGGTTTCCGCGTAGCGGGCGCCGTAGCTCTCGGCGATCGCGCCGAGCAGTGAGGACGACACGATGGTGGTGGCGACCAGCGGATCCGCCTGCACCACACGGTCCACAGTGGACAAAACGTGGTTGCCGAGCAGGGCACCGGTTTCGTCGCCGCGCAGCATCCGCCAACCGCTCGCGTCGCGCACGCCCAGCGCGCAGCGGTCCGCGTCCGGGTCCAGCGCGATGGCCAGATCGGCGTCGGTCTCCTCGGCCAGCGCGAGCAGCAGGTCGGTCGCGCCGGGTTCCTCCGGGTTGGGGAACGGCACGCTCGGGAAGTCCGCGTCCGGCGCCGCCTGTTCGCGTACCACGCGCACATCGGTGAAACCGGCGCGCCGCAACGCTTCCACCGCGACCGCGCCACCGACGCCGTGCATCGGGGTGAGCGCGATGCGCAACTGCCGGTTGGTACCGCGCGGAATCGTGGTGATCCGGTCCAGGTAGCTCTCCAGCAGGCTCCCGTCGATGCCGCGCCAGGACGTGGCCCGCTCGACGCGGATGGCGCCCGGAATGCCGCGGATCGCGGCCTCGATCTCGCCGTCGGTCGGCGGCACGATCTGGCCGCCGGTGCCGTCGTAGAGCTTGTAGCCGTTGTCGGCGGGCGGGTTGTGCGACGCGGTGATCTGCACCCCGGCGACCGCGCGCAACTCGCGCACCGCGAACGCCAGAACGGGCGTCGGCAACGGTTCGGGCAGTACCCGCACGTCGAAACCGGACGCGGCGAACACGCCGGCCGCGTCCGCGTGGAACGCCTCGGAGCCGTGCCGCGCGTCGCGGCCGATCACCACGATGCCGCCGCCGTGACCGTGCGCGAGCAGCCACTGCGCGACACCCGCGCTGGTCCTGGTGACCACCGCGCGGTTCATCCCGTTCGGACCGGACCGCACCGGTCCGCGCAGGCCTGCGGTGCCGAACACCAGCGGGCCCGCCATCCGGTCGGTCAGGTCGTCGAGCGCGGCCTGATCGCCCGCCATGGCCTTGGCCAGCACGGTCTGCAACTCGGCCTGGGAGTCGGCATCGAAGTCGTCGGCGAGCCACCGGTAGGTGGCATCGCGCAACGCGGTGGACAGCGGCATTCAAGCCTCCTTGATAAAACTCAAGCCTCGACGGGAAAGGTCAGGCCTTGGCGGCGAGTTCGCGCAGCAGGTCGCCCATCCGGCTGGCCGCGGCCAGTCCGGCGTCCAGAACTTCCTTGTGGTCCAACGGTTTCCCGGTGATCCCGGCAGCCAGGTTGGTGACCAGCGACAACCCGAACACCTCGGCGCCCAGCGCGCGCGCAGCGATGGCTTCCAGCACGGTCGACATGCCGACCAGGTCGGCGCCCATGGTGCGCAGCATCCTGATCTCGGCAGGGGTCTCGAAGTGCGGACCGGGCAGACCCGCGTAGACGCCCTCCTCCAGCGAGGAGTCGATCGAGCGGGCGAGTTCGCGCAGGCGCGGCGAGTACAGGTCGGTCAGGTCGACGAACTGGGCGCCGACCAGCGGCGAGGTCGCGGTCAGGTTGAGGTGGTCGGAGATGAGCACCGGCTGACCGACCGACATACCCTGGCGCAGACCGCCCGCCGCGTTGGTCAGCACGACCGCGCGGCAGCCCGCGGCGACCGCGGTGCGCACCCCGTGCACAACCTTGGCGACGCCGTGGCCCTCGTAGTGGTGGGTGCGACCGAGCAGCACCAGCACGTGCCGGTCGCCGATCCGCACCGAACGCGCGGTGCCGCCGTGGCCCGCCACGGTCGGCGCGAGGAACCCGGGCAGGTCGGCGAGCGGCAGTTCGGTCTCGCCCGCGCCGATCACGTCGGCGGCGGGGCGCCATCCGGAGCCGAGCACGATCGCCACGTCGTGCGTTGCCACGCCGGTGCGTTCGGCGAGCACCTCGGCCGCGGCCTTGGCCTCCTCGGCCGGTGATTGCGGGGCATTCGTCGCTGTGCTGGTCACTCGCGCAGCCTAGTTGTTCCGATCAGCCCGTTGGCGCGAAGGAGGTCTTGAGCTGGTCGAAGAGTTTCTGGACCGCGGGCTCGTCCTCGGTGATCCCGGTCATCGACACGACCCACAGGTCGTCGCCGTCCGGGAGCAGTTCGGCGTAGGTGGTGCGGTGGGCGTTGGCCGAGGGTTGCTGCGCCGATGTGCCGTCCGTGGTCCGGTAGCCGATCGCCTGGGCCTGCTCCTCGCCACCGCCCGGCAGACCGGTGATGGGCGTCTTCGGTTCCGCGTTGAACGAGAGCCCGCTGGAGGGCCAGATGTAGCGCAGGTTCTGCAGATAGTCGTTGATGGTCGAGTCCGGATAGAACTTCGGATACCACTCGACGGTCAGTTCCTCGGTGCCGTCCGGCTTCACGTAGTGCACTGCGGTGCCACCGGAACGCTGCTCGGCAAAGGACTGCCAGCCCTGCGGCACTTCGAGGCTGAACTTTCCGCCGCTGACGCCGTTGGCGAGCGCGGCCGATCCGGTGGTGGGGGTCAGCACAGTCGGCGTGGCCGGGGTCGTCGTCTGCTGCTGGGAGCTGGTTGTCGTCGGTTTGAGCGGGGGCACCAGGCTCCGGCCGGCCAAGGTGCGCGCGGCGACGAAGCCACCGCCGGCGGCACCCGCGAACAGCAGCACGGCGATCACCAGCAGCGCGACCGTGACGGCGTTGCTCCGGCGGCGCGGACGTTGACGACCGACCATGAACGGCAACGGACCCGGGTCGGCCGCGAGCTGCCCGGGTGGGGTGGCCGGGGCGGCTGGCGGCTGCGGTGCGAGTGGTTGCGGTTGCGCGACCGGGCTGACCAGGCCCCTGGTCGGCGTGTTGTCGGCCGGACTCGCTTCGGGATCAGCCGGTTCGTTGGGCGGGAAAACGCTTGCGCCCGGGTCGGGCAGCAGCGACCGGATCCGGCGCCGCACCTCGACCAGGCTCATCCGCGCGTTCGGGTCCTTCACCATCAGCGCGCTGACCACGTCGGCCAGCGGTGAGCCCGCGGGCAGCCGGGGGATCTCGCCGTGCACGACCTCGGTGACCGTCTCGACCGGGTCGTCGCCCTTGTCGTAGGGCGGGTCGCCGGTGATCGCCGCGTACAGCGTCGCGCCGAGACCCCACAGGTCGGCGGCGGGCGTGACCGGATCACCGGCCGCCGCCTCCGGCGCGATGAACGCGGGCGTGCCCAGGATGAGCCCGCTGCTGGTCATGGTGACCTCGGACATGTTCCGCGCGATGCCGAAGTCGGTGAGCTTGATCTGCCCGTCGTCGCCGATCAGCACGTTGCCCGGTTTAACGTCCCGGTGCGTGATGCCCCTGCGGTGCGCGGCCTCCAGCGCCGCGGCCACCGAGTCCGCGACCAGCGCGGCCTGCTCGATGCTGCACTTGCCGTGCCTGCGGATCAGCTCGGCCAGGCTGCGCGACGCGACCAGCTCCATGACCACGTACGGCTCACCGTTGTGCCGGGCCACGTCGAACACGGAGATCACGTTCGGGTGAGTCAGCGCGGCGATCGCGCGCGCCTCGCGCAGCGTCCGTTCCCGCACCGACGCGGCCTCGGCGGCAGGCATACCCGGTGGCAGCCGCACCTCCTTGACCGCGACCGGTCGGCGCAGCACCTCGTCGTAGGCGAGCCAGACAATGCCCATCGAGCCGCGCCCGATGACCCGACCGAGTCGATATCGGTCCGCGATCAGTCGGTCGCCGGCACGCTGGTCACTGTTCGTAGGCGGCACTGGCCCATTGTGGCTGAGGCGGTGTGAGTGGGCCATCAGTGGTCCGCTGGATCGTTCAGGCGAGCAGGCTCACATGGCGGACGCGCTGTGCGTCCGTAACATCGAAAGGCATGACCACGCCGCCGGGGAGCCTTGAGCTGGCTGCCGAGTTTCCCCCTGCCAGCGCAGCGCAATGGCAGGAACTCGTGCGCGGGGTGCTGGCCAAGTCCGGCGCCTCCGCTGACCAGCTCACCACCACCACGTACGACGGCATCCAGATCGCGCCGCTCTACACTGCCGCGGACCAGACCGGATTCACCGGTTTGCCCGGTGTCGCGCCGTTCGTGCGCGGAGCAAGGCCCGAGGGAAACATCAGCACCGGCTGGGACGTCCGCACCCGGCACGCCGGTTCGGACGCCGCCGAGCTCAACAAGGCGATCCTGACCGACCTGGAGAACGGCGTCACCTCCATCTGGCTGACGGTCGCCCCGGATCTGCTGCCGACCGCCCTGGACGGTGTCCTGCTCGACCTCGCGCCGGTCGTCCTCGACGCCGACACCGAAGCGGTCGCCGACGCGTTCCTCGCGTTGCACGAGCAGCGCGGTATTCCGGACAGCGCGGTCATCGGCAACCTCGGCTTCGATCCGCTCGGTCGCGGCGCCCGCACCGGCACACCCGCCGACCTGGCGATCGCCGCAGCAGCCGCCCGGTACGCGCAGCGCTATCCCCGGCTGCGCACCATGGTCGTGGACGCGTTGCCGTATCACGAGGCAGGCGGCTCGGACGCGCAGGAACTCGGCGCGTCCATCGCCACCGCGCTCGCCTACCTGCGCGCGCTCACCGAAGCCGGACTGAGCATCGAGGTCGCCGCCCGGCAGCTGGAATTCCGCTACGCGCTGACCGCCGACCAGTTCGCAGGCATCGCCAAACTCCGCGCCGCGCGGCGGTTGTGGGCGCGGGTCGGCGAAGTGCTCGGGGTCGCGACGCCGCAACGGCAACACGCGGTGACCTCGTCGGTCATGCTGACCAGGCGCGACCCCTGGGTGAACATGCTGCGCGGCACCATCGCCTGTTTCGCGGCGGGCGTCGGCGGCGCGGACACGATCACGGTCGCCCCGTTCGATGCCGCGGTCGGCGCGGACACCGGGTTCTCCCGGCGGGTCGCCCGCAACACGCAGTCGATCCTGCTGGACGAGTCGCATGTGGCCGGTGTGATCGATCCGGCGGGAGGCTCCTGGTACCTCGAATCGCGCACGGACGAGCTGGCGAAGCGCGCCTGGGACGTGTTCACCGAACTGGAACGCGGCGGCGGCATCGCGGCCGAACTGACGTCCGGCGCCTTCGCCGAACGACTCGCGCGGACCTGGGACCGGCGCACCGCCAACATCGCGACCCGCACGGACCCGATCACCGGTGTCAGCGAATTCCCCAACCTGACCGAGAAACCGCTCGACCGCGCGGCCAGGCCCGCGCCGCCGACCGGCGGCCTGCCCATGCACCGCTACGCCGAGGACTATGAGGCGCTGCGCGACCGTTCCGACGCGATCCTGGCGAGAACCGGTGCCCGGCCAACGGTCTTCCTGGCCACCATCGGTTCGGTGGCCGCGCACACGGCACGGTCCGGATTTGCCGGAAACCTGTTGCAGGCAGGCGGAATCGACACGCCGAGCGCGGGCGCGACCAAGTCCAACGACGAGATCATCGCCGCGTACCAGGCAACCGGCGCGATGATCGCCTGCGTCTGCGGCACCGGTCGCGCCTACGCCGACCAGGCGGAGCCGCTTGCCGCTGCGCTGAAAGCGGCCGGTGCGACCACGGTGCTGCTCGCCGGTGCGCGCAACGAGGAGTATCCGAGCGTGGACGAATTCCTCTATCGTGGCTGTGACGCACTGGCCGTCCTGCACGGTGTCTGGGGTGTGCTGGAGGGAAACTCATGACCATCCCGAACTTCGGTGACATCGAACTCGGCGAACCCAAGCCCGGCGACGGCGATCCGCTCGCGCGCTGGCAGCAGGCGCTGCACGAGAGCACCGGCAAGGGCGCGGACGCGCTGGTCTGGGAAACGCCGGAAGGTATTGGTGTCAAACCGGTCTACACCGCCGCCGACACCGAGGGCCTCGACTTTCTCGCCACGTACCCCGGCATCGCGCCGTACCTGCGCGGGCCGTACCCGACCATGTACGTCAACCAGCCGTGGACCATCCGCCAGTACGCGGGTTTCTCCACAGCCGGGGAATCCAACGCGTTCTACCGCCGCAACCTCGCCGCCGGTCAGAAGGGCCTCTCGGTCGCGTTCGACCTGGCGACACACCGGGGCTACGACTCCGACCACCCGCGCGTCGCCGGCGATGTCGGCATGGCGGGCGTGGCCATCGATTCCATCTACGACATGCGCCAACTGTTCGACGGCATCCCGTTGGACAAGATGAGCGTGTCCATGACCATGAACGGCGCCGTGCTGCCGGTGATGGCGCTGTACGTGGTGGCGGCGGAGGAACAGGGCGTCGCACCCGAACAGCTGGCCGGGACCATTCAGAACGACATTCTCAAGGAGTTCATGGTCCGCAACACCTACATCTACCCGCCGCAGCCGTCAATGCGGATCATCTCGGACATCTTCGCCTACACCTCAACGAAGATGCCGAAGTTCAACTCCATCTCGATCTCCGGCTACCACATGCAGGAAGCCGGCGCGACCGCCGATCTCGAACTCGCCTACACGCTGGCCGACGGCGTCGAATACCTGCGCGCGGGCATCGGCGGCGGGTTGGACGTGGACAGTTTCGCGCCGCGCCTGTCGTTCTTCTGGGCGATCGGCATGAACTTCTTCATGGAGCTCGCGAAGCTGCGCGCCGCGCGGTTGTTGTGGGCCAAGCTGGTCAACCAGTTCGGTCCGAAGAACAGCAAGTCGTTGTCGCTGCGCACGCACTGCCAGACCTCGGGGTGGTCGCTGACCGCGCAGGACGTTTACAACAACGTGGTCCGCACCTGCGTCGAGGCGATGGCCGCGACCCAGGGGCACACCCAGTCGCTGCACACCAACGCGCTGGACGAGGCGCTGGCGCTGCCCACCGACTTCTCCGCGCGGATCGCGCGCAACACGCAACTGTTGCTGCAACAGGAATCCGGCACCACCCAGGTGATCGATCCGTGGGGCGGCAGCGACTTCGTCGAACGGCTGACCTACGAGCTCGCGGCCAAGGCGTGGGGGCACATCCAGGAGGTCGAAGAAGCGGGCGGCATGGCCAAGGCCATCGACGCGGGCATCCCCAAGCTGCGCATCGAGGAAGCCGCCGCGCGCACCCAGGCGCGGATCGACTCGGGCAGGCAGCCGGTCATCGGGGTGAACAAGTACCGAGTGCTCGACCCGGCCGATGACGAGCAGGTCGAGGTGCGCAGCGTGGACAACGCCGGTGTGCGCGCCCAGCAGATCGCCAAGCTCGAACGCCTGCGCGCGGAACGCGACCCGCGCGCCGTGGAAGCCGCGCTCAACGCGCTGACCTCGGCGGCAGGCTCATCGAGCAATGGTGATATGTCGACAAATCTACTCGCGCTGGCGATCGACGCGGCCCGTGCCAAAGCCACCGTCGGCGAGATCTCCAACGCGCTGGAGAGCGCCTGGGGCAGGCATTCCGGGCAGATCCGTACCATCTCCGGCGTGTACCGGCAGGAGGTCGGCGAATCGCCGAACGTGGAGCGGGCCAGGGAACTGGTCGCCGAGTTCGCTCGCGAAGACGGCCGCCAGCCGCGCATTCTGGTCGCCAAGATGGGACAGGACGGACACGACCGGGGTCAGAAGGTGATCGCAACCGCCTTCGCCGACCTCGGCTTCGACGTCGATGTGGGCCCGCTGTTCGCCACCCCGGCCGAGGTCGCCCGGCAGGCCGTCGAGGCCGACGTGCACGTGGTCGGCGTCAACTCGCTCGCCGCAGGCCACCTCACCCTGGTCCCGGCACTGCGCGCCGCGCTCGCCGAACTCGACCGGTCGGACATCATGATCGTGGTCGGCGGCGTCATCCCACCGCAGGACTACGACGCGCTGCGCGAGGCGGGCGCGTCCGCGATCTTCGGCCCGGGCACCGTCATCGCCGAGGCCGCCATCGACCTCATCCGCGAACTCGCCCAGCGGCACGGACTGGACCTGTCGTAACCACGATGCCCAGGAAGATCGATGTCGCCGCCTACGCGGCGGGGGTGCGCGCGGGGGACCGGGCGATCCTGGCCAGGGCCATCACCCTGGTCGAGTCGAACCGGCCCGACCACCGCGACCAGGCGCAGGAACTCCTGGCCGAGCTGCTGCCCGACGCGGGCGGGACGCACCGCATCGGCATCACCGGCGTGCCAGGAGTCGGCAAGTCGACGTTCATCGACGCGCTCGGCACCATGCTCACCGGCTCCGGTCACCGGGTCGCCGTGCTCGCCGTGGACCCGTCGTCGACCAGGACCGGCGGCAGCATCCTGGGCGACAAGACCAGGATGAACCGCCTCGCCACCGACCCGGCCGCGTTCGTCCGCCCCTCGCCCACCTCGGGCACGCTCGGCGGGGTGGCCCGCGCGACCAGGGAAACCATCGTGCTGATGGAGGCAGCGGGCTACGACATCGTGCTGGTCGAAACCGTCGGTGTCGGCCAGTCCGAGGTCGCGGTGGCCAACATGGTGGACACCTTCCTGTTCCTCACCCTCGCGCGCACGGGCGACAGCCTGCAGGGCATCAAGAAGGGCATCCTCGAACTCGCCGACGTCATCGCGGTCAACAAGGCCGATGGCGACCACGAACGCGAGGCCGCGAAAGCCGCCCGTGAACTCGCCGGCGCGCTGCGCCTGCTCCCCGCAGAAGACCCGTCCGCCTGGCGCACCCCCGTGCTGACCTGTAGCGGTCTCACCGGGACCGGCCTCGACGAGGTCTGGAACAAGATCAAGTCCCATCGAGAAGCGTTGACCGAGGCCGGGGAGTTCGACGCCAAACGCGCCCGTCAGCAGGTCGACTGGGCCTGGTCGATGGTCCGCGACACCCTGCTCGCCGACCTGCACGCCTCCCCGGCGGTGCGCGCGATCGTGCCCGAGATCGAAGCCAAGCTCCGCGCGGGCGAGCTGACCGCGACCATGGCGGCCGGCCGAATCCTGGCCGCGTTCGCTCCGCGCGACTGATTTCGGCCGCTGCGTCGCAGGCTGTGTCAATAGCCTGCGTGACCCGATCGTGTCCGCGATTGTCCGGCGATTGTGGGCATTCGGCCGGTGTTGCTTGCGCAGCGTCTTGATCATTATCCTGATGTCGGCAATTGGAGTTACTACTATCGTGTTATCAGGTGCACACTGAGTGATAGGCGTATCCAGGTTCGGTGAGGGAGGCGTGCCGTGCTGACTCTGCGCAAGGCGTTTCGGCCGGTACTCGCAGTGGTGTTCGCGCTCGTTGCGCTGGCCCTGTTCGCCGGTCCCGCTGCCGCGGTGCCCACCAGCCAGGATTTGAACCGTCCAGTCGCCGCGCTCCACCTACCGTCTGCCGCACTGGCCTCAAGTTCGGAACACCAGGGTTCAGCAATGGCTCCGCGCCATCAGGCAGGCACTGCCACGACCACCCCCGCACCTACCTTCAACCAACAGGTGCAGAACGCGGATTCCCAGACCGCGCACCACAAACTCGCAGTTGGCATCGCCTGCGTGCTGCTGCTCATCATCGTCTACTTCGGTCGGCGGCTGCGGAACCGGCACAACAAGAAGGCCAAGGCCAACACCAGCTGATTCTTGCGCGAACTCCACATCGACGGAAGTCCTCCCGCATCGGCCGTTCGGTTCGGCAGAATCCTGACGCACCGCTCAGCGCATCGACCCGACCGGCGACCTCGCCGACCGCTCGCGGCCGAGGCGCCGTTTCATGCATCGTGCAAGATGAAATCGAAATGGGCACCCGGAAGTCGGTGACCAAGCCGAACCGTCGGCCCATTCGAATCAGTTGGCGTGGGCCGGCTCGTTCTCTCACAGTTCTGCTGCCCCATGCGTTCGGCGAGGAGGAACAACGTGACCGTGGTGGACTCCCGTGACCGCTACGAGCGTGCCAAGGACCTGCGGGAGCAAGACATGCTGCTCACCGATACCGGGGTCGGCATGGCTCCCGTGCAGGATTTCGGTGCTGGTCGCGGACCGTCCTGGTTGGATGGCTGGCTCGGCGAGAACCTTGTCGACCTGCTCGCCTGGCGCAGGCACCTGCACGCGAACCCGGAACTGTCCCGACAGGAATTCGCCACAACCGACCTGGTGTCGAAAATACTCGCCTCCGCCGGTCTCGAACCGCACATTCTCCCCGGCGGCGCCGGTCTGATCTGCGACGTCGGCACCGGACGCTCCTGCGTCGCGCTGCGCGCCGACCTCGACGCCCTCCCGCTCGCCGAGGCCACCGACCTGGACTTCAAGTCCACGGTGGAGGGTGTGTGCCACGCCTGCGGCCATGACATGCACACCGCCGCCCTGCTCGGTGCCGGCCTCGCGCTCGCCGCCGCGCCCACACTGCCCGGCCGGGTCCGCCTCATCTTCCAGCCCGCCGAGGAAGTCATGCCCGGCGGCGCGCTCGACGTCATCGCCGCGGGCGGCCTGGACACCGTCGAACGCATCTTCGGACTGCACTGCAACCCGCAGATCGAGGTCGGCAAGATCGGCACCCGAACCGGCCCCATCACCGCCGCCGCCGACATGCTCGAACTGCGTCTCACCTCACCCGGCGGCCACACCTCCCGCCCGCACCTGACCGCCGACCTCGTGCACGCGCTCGGCACCGTCATCACCGGCCTGCCCACCCTGCTCTCCCGCCGCGTCGACCCCCGCTCCGGCACCGTCCTGGTGTGGGGCGCCGTGCACGCAGGCGAAGCAGCCAACGCGGTGCCGCAGGACGGCGTGCTGCGCGGCACCCTGCGCACCTCCGACCGGGAAACCTGGGCCGAACTGGAACCCCTGGTCGCGGGCCTGGTCGGGTCGCTGCTGCTGCCCACCGGCGTCGGCTTCGAGCTGCAACACAAGCGCGGCGTCCCGCCGGTCGTCAACGACGAGGGCACCACCGAGCTGTTCCAGATGGGCACCCGCGCCGCCCTCGGCGACGACGCCGCCGTCAGCGCGCCGCAGTCCTCCGGCGGCGACGACTTCGGCTGGTACCTGGAACAGGTCCCCGGCTGCTTCGCCCGGCTCGGCGTGTGGCCAGGCCACGGCCCGACCGGCGACATCCACCGCCCTACCTTCGTCGCCGACGAGCGTGCCCTCCCGGTCGCGGTCCGCGTCCTGGTCCATACCGCCCTGGCCACCCTCGCCTGACACCAGCCACCGCGTCTTTTCGGCAATCCCCAGCCCGGGGCCGGAGACCCCCCGATTCTCCGGCCCCGCCCATCCCCGTCCCCACCACATACCCGCGCCCCGCCCGGCGGTGTGCGGTCGGTTCACCGCCTCCCGGAACCGACCGCACACCGCCATGTTTTTGTCAAACGGCCCCCCGTGAAAACGGCCCGGTTGTCCACATTCGACCCGGCCATCCACAGATTCGCGGCGAGCGCCGATCCCATCGCGCCGCACCGAGCACGCTGATGCGCATGAACGAGATCCCCGGCGGCCTGCACGGCGCCTACCCCTACGAAAACGTCCGCACCGCGCTCGGCAGTTACCGGTTGCGCGCCGCCATGGACAACGCCGAATACGTCTGCTTCGGGCGCGGCGTCCTGCTTGAGGGCAACCGCACGCTCGATCTGCGCACCCGTGCGGCAGGCGCCCTGTTGCTGGCCGGTCCCGATGCCGTGCTGGTCGGCTCGACCGCGGCAGTGCTGCACGGCTGCTCCGCCGTTGGCGGGCATCCGGTGCACGTCCGCGTGCCGTACCTGCGCCGGGTCCGCTCGCGCGACGGCCTCGTCGTGCACCAGGGTCCGGTCGCCGAACCGGACGTCGAACTCCTGGACGGGCTGAGGGTGTTGCGGCCGGAGCCGTTGCTCGCCGAGGTACTCCGCACCGAATCCAGACGCGGCGCGCTGGCCTGCGCCGACGAGTTACTGCGCGGTCTACCCGAACCGGATCGGCCGGCGTTCCGCGCCGAGGTCGTGCGTGCCATCGCCGGGCACGCCGACCAACGCTCGGTGCGCCGCGCGCGGTACCTGTTCAACCTGGCCACCGGTCTGCCCGAAACACCGGCGCAGAGCGCGCTGTTGCTGATCGTGGTCGACGCGGGCATTCCGGCTCCGGTGAGTCAGCACCCAGTCGCCGATGCGCACGGACGCAGGCACCGATTGGATTTCGCCTGGCCGGAACAGCGGATCGCGATCGAGTGCGAGGCAGACGACGGCTGGCCCATCCGAGATCCGGCTCGGGACGCACACCTGCGTCGGCAGGGCTGGATGCTGCTGCACGCGCGCACCGCGGATCTACCCGAACCCGCTGTCCTGCTCGACCGCATCAAGGATGCTTTCGCTCGAAGACACGCCGCCGCCTGACCAACCCCCAACGACAAGGAGCGCAGCGATGAACCAGCTGAACTAGATCCCGATGCCGCCGCACGGTCGCGACCGCAGGTCCGTGACGTAGTCGACGGGTGCACCCGCGGCTTCCGCCGCGTCGGCCATCACGCCCAGGTACCGGGCGGACGGCAGCCCGCCCTCGTACGCGTCCAACACGTAGAACCACGCCAGCACCGGGCCGTCGAGGGTCTGCACGCGCAACCGGATCTTCTTGTGCAGGCCGAGCTCGGAGCCTTCCCAGCTGTCCATCTGGACCTCGTCCTCGGGCAGGACGTCGTAGAGCACCGTGAAGACCTGCGATCCCGGGTCTTCGACGATGGTCGCCAACGCGCCTTCCCAGGTCAGATCCTCAGCCCCGAAGGTCAGTCGCCAACCGACCAGCCAGCCGCTGCCCGACATCGGCGAATGCGGGGCGCGCTGCATCATCTGGGCCGGGTCCATGTTGGACCCGTACGCGGCGTAGAGCGACACGACCGACAGCCTAGCGACTGACCGGATCACTCGGTGCAACGCGCGGCCCAACCAGCCTGTCCAGTGAACATCGGCAGCAGGCGCCGCGTACGGTGGCACCGCGATCAGCGCCCGGATCGGCACATCGGGGCGGTATCGGGCAGCGCCGGGAGGCGCCGTCGACGCAGTGATCAACGCGGTGGTTTCGGCAGTTCAGCAGGAGGAGGCTTCGTGACGCGCATCGTCATCATGGGCGGTGGCCCAGCCGGGTACGAGGCGGCTCTCGTCGCCGCCCAGCACGGTGCCGAGGTGACGGTCGCAGAGCCGGCCGGTCTCGGTGGTGCGTGCGTGCTCTACGACTGTGTTCCGTCCAAGACCTTCATCGCGTCGGCGGGGGCCCGCTCGGCGTTCCGGTCTGCCGACGAGCTCGGTGTCCGCACCGGCAATACCCAGGCCGAGGTGGACGTGCCGACCGTGCACGGGCGGGTGAAGGGTCTGGCCCTCGCGCAGTCCGCCGACGTGCGGGAACGCGTGCAGCGCGAAGGGGTCAAGCTGGTCACCGGCACCGCCCGGCTGGCCGACGACGCTCCTGGTCTTGCTCGGCACCGGGTGATCGTGACCAGCGAGACAGGCGCCGAACAGGTGCTCGAAGCGGACGCGGTACTGATCGCCACCGGCGCCACCCCGCGCGTGCTGCCCGGTTCCGAACCGGACGGTGAGCGGATCCTGACCTGGCGGCAGATCTACGACCTGCCGGAGCTGCCTGAGCACCTGGTCGTGATCGGCTCCGGGGTGACCGGCGCGGAGTTCGCGTCGGCCTACACCGAAATGGGCGTCGAGGTGACCCTGGTGTCCAGCCGGGATCGGGTGCTGCCGCACGAGGACGCGGACGCGGCCGCCGTGCTGGAGGACGTGTTCGACGAACGCGGCCTGATCCTGGTCAAGCACGCGCGCGCCGAGCGGGTCGAACGGGTGGACGACGGCGTCATCGTGCACCTGCGGGACGGGCGGCAGATCGAGGCCAGTCACGCGTTGATGACGGTCGGCTCGGTGCCGAACACCCAGGACATCGGTCTGGAGAAGGTTGGCATCGAACCGGGGCCTGGCGGGTTCATCTCGGTCGACCGGGTGTCGCGGACCAGCGTGTCGGGCATCTACGCCGCCGGTGACTGCACCGGTCTGCTGATGCTCGCGTCGGTCGCGCAGATGCAGGGCCGGATCGCGATGTGGCACGCGCTCGGCGAGGGCGTCACCCCGATCAAGCTGAAGACGGTCGCTGCGAACGTGTTCACCCACCCGGAGATCGCGAACGTCGGCATCAGCCAGCGCGCCATCGACACCGGCGAGGTGCCCGCGCGGACGGTCATGTTGCCGTTGGCGACCAACGCGCGAGCCAAGATGGAGGGGCTGCACCGCGGCTTCGTGAAGCTGTTCTGCCGCCCTGCGACCGGTGTGGTGATCGGCGGCGTCGTGGTGGCGCCGAGCGCCAGCGAACTGATCCTGCCGATCGCGCTGGCCGTGCAGAACCAGCTGACCGTCGAACACCTGGCGCTGACGTTCTCGGTCTACCCGTCGCTGTCCGGCTCGATCACCGAGGCAGGCCGGCAGCTGATGCGGCACGACGACCTGGACTGATGCCGATGGGGTCGAGCTAAAAAACGGCGAAACGGGGCAACTACCCGGATGCTGTCCGCGTCATTGTCTGTGTAGGGCGAGCAGCGGTGAGGGGGCAGCGATGAGGGATGGCGAGCGCGTCGGAGGGCGCACCCGGCGACCGGCCGCACCGCCGCTGTCGGGCGTGCTCCTGTTGGCCGCACCGCCGCCGGTGGGCGTGCCCCTGTTGGCGGCACCGTCGCCGTTGCGTGTGCCCCTGCTGTTGGGCGCGCTGCTGCTCGCGGTGGTGCTCGGCGGGTGCGCGGGCGGTGGCCGGGGGGCAACGCCGACGCTGTCGAACGCGGCCGGGGTGGTCACCTCGGCGAGCCTGCCCAGGTCGGTGCCGCTGTCGATCGACATCCCGAAGATCGGGGTGCGGTCGACGTTGCTCGCGCTCGACGACAGCAGGCACCGCGGCGTGCAACTACCGTCGGCCAGCACGCCGATGCAGGCCGGCTGGTTCAGCGGCGGGCCGGCGCCCGGTCAGATCGGGCCGGCGGCGATCTTCGGCCGGGTGAGCGCTCACCACCAACCAGCGGTCTTCGCCCGGCTGTATGACCTCGTGGCAGGCGATCCGGTGCTGGTCAAACTCCAGGACGGCAGTACCGCGACGTTCCGGGTGACACATGTCGAGCAGTTGTCCAAGGGGAGCTTCGCGACGGACGCCGTCCACGGCGACACCACCGACGCGGAACTGCGGCTGGTCACCTGCGGCGACACGTTCGACCCGGCCAGCCGCTCCTTCCGGGACAACATCATCGTGTTCGCGACCTTGGTCACCCACTGAACCGCTGTGTCCCGGGTGTCTGGTTTGCTACAGTACGACCACTAATGCAACATATGTTGTATTAGTGGTCGTA
>DASXOJ010000206.1:0-5158 GCA_036494465.1 Pseudonocardiaceae bacterium | reverse complement strand
GGTCCTGGCCGGTTCCAGTAGTCATCCACGCGTTAGCGGGGTCACGGCGGCGGACGAACCGCCGCAGACGTGAAACGCAGTAGGAGGACCACATGAAACCGACCCGCTTGCTCGTCGGCATCGCCGCCGTCGCCGGCAGCGTGTTCCTTGCCGTCCCCGCCTTCGCCGCCACCGGCCAGGTCGACGGCAACATCACCGTGAGCGGCTCAAGCTGCTCGTGGACCAACGCGACCACCAGCGACGCGCCGCCGAACACCCTGACCATCGACCACACCACCGTGAAGCCGAGCTGCAGCGGCAGCATCTCGGCGAGCCTGACCAACGACCCGACGGTCACCTTCGACGACACCGCTGGCACCGCATCCGCGCCCGAGGTCGATGTCAACGGGACGATCCTCGGCATCACCTGCTCGTACAAGGTCACCAACTTGTCCGTGTCCCGCCAAGGAACAACGGGACGCACCTACACCGGCGGCCCGTTCACCGCCAACCTGAGCAGCGGCGGCGGCCTGTGCCCCAGCACGGAATCCGTCGACTCCGCATCGTTGACCTTCCACTGACCGCTTGACGACGTGGCGGCCCCTCCGCACGAGGGGCCGCTACAGTTCGCGCAGGTGTTTGGCGATGACGTCGATGTTCTCGGCGGTGCTGTCCACGTGCGGGCTGAACCGCAGCAGGTAGCCCGTCATCTCCCTGGGCGCGCGTTCCGGCCCGGATGCGGTGCCGAGCACTCCACGCTCGCGAAGCGCGGCCGCCACCGCCGGTACGTCCACTTCGGACGAACGGGGCGCGAGTGCGATGATCGCACCTGGCGCTTCCACGGCGTCCCGCAGTCGCCAGCCGGGCAGGTCCGCGAGCGCGGTGCGCAGCGCGATCCCAACGGCGGCAAGACGTTCGCGGATGCGCGCCGGACCGAGTTCGAGGTATTCGGCGACCGCGACACCGAGCCCCAACCGGCCCGCGACATACGCTTCCCTGCTGCCCAAACGCGTTACCGGCCGGTCGCCGCCCTTGGGCCAGGTCGCCGGGGACAGTGCCGGGGCGACCGGACGCAGCCGCGACTGCCACGGTTCGCGCACCGCGAGGTAGCCGACCCCGCGCGGCCCGCACAACCATTTCCGTCCGGTGCCGTACATCGCGGCGGCGCCGGGCTCGACCTCGAACTGACCGACGGCCTGTGCCGCGTCGACGATGACCGGCACCTCGACCGGATCGCACACCGCGACCGCCGCGCCGACCGGCTGGACCAGTGCGCGGTGCGAGGCGGCGGCGGTCAGGTGCACGGCGGCAGGTCGTTCGACGCGCAGCCGCGCGGCCAGCGCGTCGACGTCGAGCACGCCGGTCTCGTCGGTGTCCAGCCAGTCCACCCGCAACCCGCGATCGGCGAACGCGGCAAGGTTGGGGCCCCATTCGCTGCGCACCGCCCACACCGTCTGGCCGGGTCGCAACGGCCAGGCGTCGATCAGCTGCGCGATCGCGTTCGACGTGCTCTCCACGAACGCGATCTCGTCGGCGGCGAAGCCGAGCAACCCGCCGAGTCCCTTGCGCAGTGCGGCAAATTCGGCTTCCGCCTCACCCTGGGCGACATAGCCGCCGCGATCGGATTCGGCGGTCAGGTGCGCCATGATCCGGGCCCGCACCGCGACACTGGCCCGGCCGCAGGCCGCGGTGTCCACATGCAACAGTCCGGGTTCGCCACGACGAGCCGCCCATTCGCGGCCGAGGTCATCGGCGGGCAGTGGCGAGCTGGTCATGGTTCTTCTCCCTCTGGGTGACGGTGATGCACAGCAGCACGACGACGGCGGTGACCGGGGCGAGCGTCGGCAGGCTCTCGTCGAGCAGCAGCACCGACCAGATCAGGGTGAGCAGGGGTTGCGCGAGTTGCAACTGGCTGGCCCGGGCCACGCCCAGTTCCGCCATGCCCCGGTACCAGACGACGAATCCGCCGAACTGCGAGATCAGCGCGATGTAGGCGAGACCGAGCACGGCGGAAACGCCGACGTGGATCGGTTCGGTGGCGAGGGCGACGGCGGTGATCGGCACGGTGACCGGCAACGCGAACACCAGCGCCCACGCGATCACCTGCCAGCCTGGCATGACCGAAGCCAGCCGCCCGCCTTCGGCATACCCGAACGCGCAGACCACCAGCGCGGCGAACAACAGCAGGTCCGCGACCGATGGCGCGCCATGGCTCTGCAACACGGTGAACGCGAGCACGGCGACCGCGCCGCAGGCGGCGGCCAGCCAGAAGCGCCGGGACTGCCGTTGCCGCGCGCGACGCGCACCAACGATCGCGGTCGCCAACGGCAGCAGACCGATGACAACGGCCGAATGACTGCTGGTGGACACGCGCAGCGCCAACGTGGTCAAGATCGGAAACCCGAGCACGCAGCCCGCCGCGACCACGATGATCCCCGGCCAGTGCTTCCGTGCCGGTAGCGGCACCCGTAGCACCGCGAGCACGCAGGCGGCGATCACCCCGGCGATCACGCAGCGCCCGCCTGCCACCGTCCACGCGCCGAAACCGCGCAGCGCCAACGTGGTCGCGGGAAAAGTGAGCGAGAAGCTGACCACGCCGATCAGCGCGAGCACGGTACCGGGGCGAACCGCTTCTCGAACTCCGACGATAGCGCTATCCTGTGCTCTCATGTCCGATGGTAGCAGTGCCGACAAGCTGGCGGAACTCCTCACAGACGAGGTCAAGCGCTACCCGGCTGGTGCGAAGCTGCCGTCCAGCCGCGAGTTGATCGGCCGGTTCCAGGTCAGTCCGGCGACCATGTCCCGGGCCATCGCGCTGCTCGCCGAGGCCGGTCTGGTGAGCGTGCGACCCGGCGCCGGGGTGTTCCGCTCGACCGCTCCGCAGGCCCGCGTCCCGGTCGGCGACCTGTCCTGGCAGGAGGTCGCGCTCAACTCCGGCGCCGACGTGCCGCCGCGCTCCATCTACGCCAGCGCCGTGCTGGCCGCGCTCACCGACCCGCCCGAGGAGGTCGTCGACCTCAACGGCGGCTACCTGCACTCGTCGATGCAACCCGAAGCCGCTCTTGCCGCCGCACTTGCCAGAGCAGGCCGCCGACCAGGCGTGTGGAGCCGCCCGCCCATCCTGGGCCTGCCGGAACTGCGCGGGTGGTTCGCGCGCCAGATCGCGGGCGACACCGGCATGGTCACCGCCGACGACGTCGTGCTCACCAACGGCGGCCAGACCGCGCTCGGCGTCGTCGCACGGGCGCTGACCGGACCGGGCGGTTCGGTACTGGTCGAGTCCCCGACCTATGCCGGTCTGCTGTCCATCCTGCGCACGTCGGGCCTGCGTCCGGTGCCGGTGCCGATGGACGAACACGGCCCGCGCACCGACCTGCTCACCGACGCGTTCCGCACCACCCGCGCCCGCCTGTTCGTCTGCCAGCCCACCTACCAGAACCCGACCGGCACGACCTGGCCCCGGCAACGCAGGCTCGACGTGCTCGCCATCGCCCGCCAGGCAGGCGCGTTCGTGCTGGAGGACGACTTCGCGCGCATGCTCGGCCACGCCGACTCCCCTACTGCCCCGCTTCCGTTGGCCACCAAGGACAACGACGGCGTCGTCGTGCACCTGCGCTCGTTGAGCAAACCCACCTCGCCGACCCTGCGGGTCGCGGCCGTGTCCGCGCACGGGCCCGCGCTGGAGCGCATCCGCGGCCTGCACGCGGTCGAACAGTTCTTCGTGCCGCGACCGTTGCAGGAAGCCGCCCTCGAACTGGTCAGCGCCCCCGCGTGGCGCCGCCACCTGCGCACCCTGTCGATCGAACTGCGCGACCGCCGCAACGCCATCGTCGCGGCGGTGCGCGAACACCTGCCCGAGGTCACCGTGCTGACCGTGCCGGACGGCGGCTATCACCTCTGGCTGCGCCTGCCCGACCGGATCGACGAGAACCGGCTGGTCAGCGAGGCGCTGCACGCGGGCGTCGCGGCCATGCCAGGCAAGGTCTACTTCGCCGCCGACCCGCCCGCCCCGCACCTGCGCCTGAGCTACGCGGCAGCGCCCAGCCGCGAACACATCATCGAAGGCGTGCGCAGACTGGCGATCGCCTTCGGCCGGCTCGGTTGAGCCTCACTCCTCCGGGAGGTCGGCGATGCGGGTGGAGAGTTCTCCGAGCAGGCGCAGTTCGACCGGGTCGAGGCGGTCGATGAAGCGGTCGCGGACCGAGTCGAGGTGGAACGGCGCGGCTTTGGCGAGGACGTCGAAGCCGGTGTCGGTGAGGCGGAGCAGGCAGCCGCGCGCGTCGGCGGGGTCGGGGTCGCGTTCGATCAGGCCGCGTTCCTGCATGCGGGTGGTGTGGTGGGACAGCCTGCTGCGGGACCACTCCATTTTGGCGGCGAGGTCTTTGAGCGCCCAGCGCCGGTCGGGTTTTTCGGAGAGGGTGCTGAGCACCTCGTAGTCCGTCATGGACAGCCCGGTGTCGGCGGCGAGGTCTCTGGCCAGGCGTGCGGGCAGGGTGGTGAGCAGGCGCCGGAATGCCCGCCATGCCTGTTCCTCGTCGGTGCTCAACCACTCGGTCACGAGCTCACTCTAACACTTCGTTGACATGTCCATGAACCTCGTGACATTATCGTTGACATGTCACAGACCGATCTCCTGCGCGTGATGATCATCGTCGCCAGCACCCGGCCGGGCCGGCTCGGTCCGGCCGTCGCGAACTGGTTCGTCGGCGCCACCCGCGACCAGGCCACCCAACTGGGCATCACCATCGACGTCGCCGACCTCGCCGAGATCGGCCTGCCACTGCTCGACGAGCCGGCGCACCCCGCCGCCGGAAACTATGTCCACCAGCACACCCGCGACTGGAGCGCGCGCGTCGCCGCGGCCGACGCGTTCGTGGTCGTCACGCCCGAATACAACTTCTCGATGCCCGCGACGCTGAAGAACGCGATCGACTACCTCTACGCCGAATGGACGTGGAAGCCGGTCGGTTTCGTCAGCTACGGCAACACCTCCGCGGGCACCCGCGCGGTCCAGATGGCCAAGCAGGTCGTGACCACGTTGCGGATGGTGCCGATCGGCGCCACTGTCGCATTGCGACTGAGCGAGCACCTCGACGGCGACGCGGTCCGCGACGATCCCGCGCGCACGGCGCTGGCCGTCGGTGTGCTGACCGAACTGGCCCGGGTCGCGCACGCGCTC
>DASXOJ010000205.1:0-7130 GCA_036494465.1 Pseudonocardiaceae bacterium | reverse complement strand
GCGCCACCTCACCGAGTCGGTGCCGAATGGTTTCGCTGCGGACTTCAGCGGCATCCTGGTCACGGTGTTCCAGATCGCGGGCGTGCTCGGCGTGGCCGCGCTCGGCACGCTCTACCAGAGCATCGCCCCCGTCGGCGGCGCCGAGGCGGCCCGTACCGCGTTCACCGTGCTGAACGCGTGCTTCGCGGCGATCGTGCTGCTCGCGCTGGCCGGTTCGATCGTCTCGACCAGGACACCGAAACAACGCCTGTCTGAGCGGAGTGAACCGAGGACCGCGAGCCCGGCGACCACCGTGGACGCCGCGAGCAGCACCCAGCGCCCCGGCCGGTAGGCGGCGCGATCGCCTGCCACTTCGGCGGCGTCCTGCCGGTTCCCGGGTGCGGCGCGACAGCCCACCCGGGAGCTGCCTCCACCCGTGCGCGAGACTGTCGGTACCGGGAATTCCGGTGCGGTATCTCGATTAGCACATTCAGCGGTGCCGCCAGTGGCGAGACATTCATACTCACCCTTCGGCTCTCCAGAGTACGGCATGGGGATCGCTACAGGGAGTTCCGGAGGTTGATCAGCTCTTTTCCCGGCGCGATCCCCATATCGCATTCCAGAGTGTGGAAGAAGTCGTCGAGCTGACGAACGGCGCCGGCGATGTCTCCTTGCTGGGCCCGTACCTCGACGATCGTCTTCACCGCATCACGGCTGTACGGATCGATGCGCAGCAGTTCCGCCTTGGGCAACTGGGATGTTTGCAGGCGTAACTGCATCAGGCGGTTCAGGCACTGCACGTTGGCAAGATCGTGCTCCTGCCGGTACGGGGCGAAGATGTCCTCGTAGACGTCCTCGGGAAGAAAAGACAGCCGATAGTAGTCGGCCACCTGTTCGTACAGGGACAGGGCGCTGTTCTGCTCCCCGTGGCGATCGGCGTTCCTGGCGGCCACGGAGAGGTCGCGGACATCCCACGCGTCGGTCCACCAGAGGTCCCGGTGATCGAACCGGTAGTAGTTGTACCTGCCGCTGCGGCGGATGAAGGTCGACGAGCCCCGGGTTCGTATTCTGGGTTCCAGTACGCGGCGCAGGTGGTTCAGGCTCACCTGCAGGTTGTTGACCGCGCTCTCTTTCCGTCGACCGGGCCAGAACAGGGCACAGAGTTCGTCCGTGCCGATCTGCCTGCCCGGGTTGAGCAGAAACCACTTGAGCAGCAGGATCGATCGGTTGCGGCGCGTCTGGTCGCCGATCACCTGGTTGTCGATGGTGACCCGAAAGGCCCCGAAAAACGATGCCGTGTAACGGGCTGACGAACGGGTCGGCGGCACCCGATCCGATCGGTCCATGACAGGACCGTTCCGGTCAACTTCTCGAACATCCACTTGTACAACTCCCCCAAGTTGAAAATGTGGCGGTAGATCGAGCGCTCAGGTCTTGCGGGTGGTGGACTCCGCGGTGGCCGGGTCCTGCTGGGCGGCGGCCGGCGTGGCCGCGGCGCGTGGCTTGAGGAACAGCGCGCAGGTGATGGCGCAGACCAGCAGCAGGGCGACCGGAATCACGAGGCTCATCCGCATGGCGTCGATGTAACTACCGGTGAAGATGTTGTGCATCAGGTCCTGGACCTGCGGGCGCAGCGACGCGGGGACGCTGGCCGGGACGGTCGCGCCGCCCGACTGTCCGCGCCCCACCGACAAGCCGCTCTGGCTGAGGTTGGCGAAGCCGTTGAGGAACGCAGCGCGGGCCGGCTCCGGGAGTTGACTGGCCGCCGTGGTGGCCTTGGACTGCATGTTGACGGCGAGGAACGTGGCGAGCACCCCACCGACGACCGCGCTGCCGATCGCGGATCCCAGCTGCCGTGCGGTGGCCAGCATCCCGGTCAGCGAGCCGATGAGCTCCGGTCGCACCCGTCGGATGGCCTCGGTGGTCAGCGGCGCGAAAAGGCCGCTCATACCCAGGCCGATCAGGGTGTAGGGCAGGATGAACGTGAACGGGGTGGCATGCACGGACAGCACCGGGATCAGCACGATCATGCCGATCGCATAGAGGGCGAACCCACCGACCAGGATTTTCTTGGATCCGATTCGGTCGGACAAGCGACCGACGAACGGCGCGAAGACGGCGATCATGAGGGACAGCGGCAGCGCGGTGAGGCCGGAAACGACCGCACTGTATCCCAGTACCGACTGAATGTTGATCGCGCCGAGGATCATGATGCTGATCAGACCGAACTGCACGATGCCGTTGAACGCGGAGAGCAGTGCGACTGCTTTGTCGCGGAACAACATGCCGGGCAGCAGTGGTTCCTGGTCGCGCCTGCCGCGCTCCCAGAAGCCGAACATGGTCAGCAGCACCGCACCGGCGATCATCACTTCGGGAATGGTGATCGGGCCTGCGGCGATGGCGCCCCAGTCGTAGCGCTGCCCCTCGATCAGACCGAAGATCAGTCCGACCAGGCCGAGCGTGGCCAGTACGACGCCGACGATGTCGAGCCGGTGTTTGCGGCCCGTTCGCAGGTTCGGCACCAGGCGGTAGGACAGCGCGATGCCGACGATCGTGATGGGCAGGTTGACGTAGAAGATCCACCGCCAGTCGGCGTAGGTGACCAGGATTCCGCCGAGCGTTGGTCCGAGCACGGCCGCCAGCCCGATCATGCTGTTGTACATGCCCAGCGCGGCACCACGCCGCGCGGGCGGGAACGTCGCCGAGATGATGACCAGTGGCTGGGGCGTGAGCATGGCCGCGCCGAGGCCCTGGAAGGCCCGTGCCGCGATCAGCTCGGCCGGGTTCTGCGCCAGCCCGCACAACGCGGAGAACACCGCGAATACGGCAAGCCCGAAAATGAACATGCGGCGTTGCCCGAAGATATCGCCGAGCCGGCTCATGGTGATCAACAGCGAACCGAAGACGAGCAGGTACGCATTGTTGATCCAGAGCACCTGGTCGAGCCCCGCGTGCAGGGTGTCGATCAGACTGGGCACCGCGACATTGACGATCGTGCTGTCCATCAGAACCGCGAACGAACCGATGCACAGGACGGCCACGATCCGCCACGGCATCGATTCTCCGGCTTGCCTGGTCATTGAGCTCCCTGACTCCAACAGCGCGCGAGCGGGCATTACCCCGCCAACGCGAACTTTTCCGTTGACCCGTTGCCATATTAGGTTAGTCTTGTGATGCAACCTACGGAAGGGTGCTCCCACAACTGGGCGACGCATCCATCTCGTTCGTTCTGGGGAGCACGTTGGGGGACACCGGCGTGCGGTGCGCACAACTGGTGAGTGGAGGGGCCCAGGTGTCACAAGACGACGGCTACGAACGGCTGCGGGAACGACACACTTCGCAGATGTGGGCCGAGAGTCGCGAGCACATCGCGCGGACTCGCTGGCCTGCCGAACGGATCCGGGCGGAGCGGGACAACGGCCTGCGCGGTATCCTGCGGGCCGCGATCGACGGTTCGCCGTGGTTCCGCAACCGGTTTTCCGGTATTTCTCCGGAGAATTTCCGGTTCGAGGATCTGTCCTCGCTTCCGGTCATGACCAAGACCGACCTGATCGAGAACTTCGACGAAATCGTGACCGATCGCCGGGTCACGACCGACGTGGTCGACCGCCACCTGGCAAAACTGGACCACGACGATGCTTATCTTTTCGACGCCTACCACGCGACCGTCTCCGGTGGCACCAGCGGAGTCCGGGCGCCATTCGTTTTCGACTGGGATTCCTGGAAGACGTATCACCTGGCGGCGTTCCGATACATCTACCGGCTTCGGCAGGAGGCCACCGGGAGCTATACCCAGCCCGCGCTGACCGTCACGCTCACCACTCCGCACGCGGCGCACATCACCGCGTCCCTCCGGCAGACCTTCGAGCAACACGACCGGTCGGTCGGTCTGAACGTGCACGATCCGCTGGCGGAGAACATCGCCCGGCTCAACGAGATTCAGCCCCAGGCGCTGGTCACCTATCCATCGGTGCTGCAGCCACTGGCACAGGCTGCCCGCGCGGGCGAACTGCGGATCTCGCCGACCGCGATCATCGCGGTGACCGAGCCACTGGTTCCCGACCTGCGCGCGACCGTCCAGGGAACCTACCCGGACTCCCGGCTCTTCAACTGGTACGCGGCGAGCGAGGGCGGCTTCATCGCGGTCGGCTGCGGTGCGGTGCCCGGCATGCACATCAGCGAGGACCTGGTCATCGTGGAGCCGGTGACCGCTGACGGAGCGCCGGTCGCGCCCGGGGTCCGGTCGGACAAGATCTACGTGACCAACCTGGCGAACCGGTTGATGCCGATAATCCGTTACGAACTGGACGACCAGGTGACCCTGCTACCGGACGCCGGGCCGTGCCCGTGCGGCTCGTACCACCAGCGCGTCGCGGACGTGGATGGCAGGCATCGGGAGACCTTCCGCTATCCCGGCGACATCGCCGTGCACCAGTTGCGGCTCTACTCCCCGCTGATCCTGGACCCGGCGGTCGCCGAGTTCCAGATCCACCAGACGCCCAGTGGTATCGCGGTGAAGTTGCGTGGCAGGAACCCGGATCTGCTGGAGATCACCCGCAAGCTGGAGGCCGAACTGATCGACTCCGGCCTGCCCCGGCCGGTGGTGACCGTCGAGGCGGTGGAGCGCATCGACCGGCTGGCGGTCAGCGGGAAACTGCGGCGGTTCATCCCATTGCCGAGTTGACCATGGCGGCGAACCGACCGCGGGGTCGCATCAGGTGTCCTGATGCGACCCCGCGGGTTATGCTGGAGCAATGTTGGGCCGTACTTATCGCGATCAGTCGTGCTCGGTGGCCCGCGCTCTTGAGGTGACCGGCGAGCGCTGGACGCTGTTGATCGTGCGCGATGCCCTCCAGGGAACGACCAGGTTCGATGATTTCCTCACCAGCATCGAGGTTTCCCGGAACGTGCTCAGTGTGCGGCTGAACAGCCTCGTGGAAAACGGAATTCTGGAACGCGTGCGATACCAGGAACGCCCCGTGCGTTTCGAATATCTGCTCACCCCGGCAGGCCGCGCCCTCGCCCCCGTCATCCTCGCGCTGATGCGTTGGGGCGACACGTTCCTGGCCCCCACGGACGGGCCCTCGCGCACCATCGAGCACAACGGTTGCGGCGGGTATGTTCGTTCCCACATGGTCTGCGACGGATGCGGGCACGAGGTTTCCGGTAGCCAGGTAACGGTGACTCCGCGCAAGCGGGCGGCCGAAATCCGGTGACGGGCCCGCCGATGGATCACTGGGTCGGTTCGGCCGTCTGAAAGAGTTGGGTCACCTGTAGGGCGAGGGTCATATTGCCGGTGACTTTGACCTTGCCCAGCATGAATGCCTTCATCGGATCCTGCTTGCCGTCGGCGATGGCGATCCAGGTGTCGTCGCTGGTCGTGATCGTCGTATCGGGTTCGGCCACGCCACCCGGAATCAGCCGCGCGGCGCCGTTACCGATCTCGAATGCCCACGCCCCGGACTCCTCCCCGGTGATGTTCCATTGGACGACCTTGGTGTGATCGGATTCGTCGGAGATGGTGAGCCGGGTCGACAGATCCTCGAACCGTTCGTTCAATGTCATGGCAATACCGTCCGTTCCACTAATCGCCGAGCTTTACCGGTAGCGTTTCCAGGCCGTGCATGAGGCTGCTCTGCCGCCAGCGCAGTGCGGAGTCCGGGATCGCCAGGGTCATCGACGGGAACCGGGACAGCAACGTGCCGAACGCGATCTCCGCCTCCATCCGCGCCAGCGGCGCGCCAAGGCAGTAGTGAATCCCGTGTCCGAACGCCAGATGGCCGCTCGCGTCACGTGCCACGTCGAGTTGCGACGGCGCGGCGAACTGGAACGGGTCGTGGTTCGCCGCGCTCGTCGCACAGATGACCCACTGGTTGGCCGGCACGGTCACGCCGCCGATCTCCATGGCCTCGACGGTGACCCGCTCCGTCGCGTGATTGACCGGATTGACGTACCGGAGCAACTCCTCGACCGCGGTGGAGAGCAGTTCGGGCTCCGCGCGCAGCCGCTGCATCTCGGCCGGATCGGAGAGCAGCGCGAGCACCCGCCCGCGATGAGGTTCATCGTGGTCTCGTGGCCCGCGACGATCAGCAGGAGCATCATCGCGATCAGTTCGCGTTCGGTCAGCGCGTCACCCGCGTCCCGCACCGTGATCAGCGCGGACAGCAGGTCATCACCCGGCGCTCGCCCCCGCTCGGCCAGCAGTTCGGTGAAGTAGCGGTGGACCGCGGCGGCCGTCTGGCGGAATTCGTCCGGCGTGATCACGGACGAGAACACGTTGCGCGACCATTCCTGGAACTGCTCCCGGTCGGCCGCGGCGATGCCGAGCAGTTCGCAGATCACCGTGATCGGCAGCGGGAACGCGTACGCCTGAACCAGATCGACCTCGTCCTGCCCGGCCATCGCGGCCACCAGCTCGGCGGCCACCGCCTCCACGCGCGGACGCAGCGCGGCCACCCGGCGCGGCGTGAACGCCTTGCTCACCAGGCGCCGCAACCGGCTGTGGTCGGGTGGGTCGAGACTCAGCAGGTTCGTGTTGAGATAGCCGAACACCGGGTTCGGCTTCCAGCCCGTCGGTCGCAGCTTCGAGGTGTCCATGCTCAGCCGGGGATCGCCGAGCGCGGCGCGCACGTCGTCGTAACGGGTGACCAGCCAGGCGAGTTCGCCTCGCGGCGTGAGCACCTGCTTGACCGGGGTCTCCTCGCGCAGTCGTGCGAACAGGCCGAGCGGGTCCTGAAAGTAGCCCTGGTCAAGGCGTTCGGCTTCGAGCGCGGAAGTCGCTGATCCGTCGACGTTATCCATCATGTGTTGTACCGCCTCGGTTGAATGTTTGTCCCGCAGCCATATCGACAACTACACAAGCGGGCGTCGGACTGGTCGAGAGCAACGCCCTCGGTCCGCTCCAGAACCAGATGCAGTGGGACGTCGTCAACTGCCTCGTCGAGGACGCCAGAGCGCGGGGTGCGCGCATTGTCCTGGGCGGCGACCCGGACAGCGGGGCGCCCGGCTACTTCTACCCGGCGACGCTGGTCGCCGACATCGACAACTCAGCCCCGCTGGTGCAGGAGGAGCAGTTCGGCCCGGTCCTGCCGATCATCCGGTACACCGACGTGGCACAGGCGATCGAGTGGGCCAACGGCGTCGACGTCGGC
>DASXOJ010000204.1:0-57199 GCA_036494465.1 Pseudonocardiaceae bacterium | reverse complement strand
TGTGTCCGGTGGAAGCAAACGGAGACACTCGGATTTTCCCCAGGATCAGCTCGCGCTTCGACCCATCCGGCGGAGGGTCCTCGGCAAGCCAGTCCTCAACGGTGTACGGATCCATCGGGTTCACCACCTCGGCGCTCACCGCGTTCACCTCCCTGTCCCACTGGCTTGAGTATGGCATGTCTAGCAGCGATCAGTAGCCTTCTCCAAGCTTGATCAACAGGTTCACTCGATGTGAGTTTTCGCTGATCAGAGCGTTGCGAGCGGTGAAATCCCGGCCCGAGCTGGACGGCTTCGCGGGGCTGCGTGGCGACGGCCGGAGGGGGTGTCGGCGTGGCGGCCGGTGAGTTTCGGCGGGGGAAACCGGACGGGCGGACCGGTGGCCTGATTGCGCAAGTTCGGGGTGCCCGCAACCGGCCGAACGGGGGTTCGGCGGAGATGCGCGGGTGGCGGTTCGGGGCTGGTCAGAGGCGACAGGGCCGGAGAGGGTTGGGGATCCTAGCGAGATTCGGGATTTCGCGTCGGGCGCCGAGTTTCATGATCAACCGGGTTTCGCGCCAGGGCAACAAAAATCGCGCCGGTGGCGTCTTAGGACTGGAGATCACAGAACGATCACTATCCGTTCAACAGCAGATCATGGGAGAGACGCGTTGATGGACCCTGCCGATGACGGCGAGTCGGTCATCCTCAGCGGAGAGTTGGAAACCGAAGAGGGACAACCGGTTCGGCCCGCGAAGAGAGCGAAGAAGCGGCGCAGGTTCGTCGACTATCCGCGGCGTGGCCGCGGGGGGATCCGGCACTGGATTCCGTCCTGGCGGCTGATTCTCGGCAGCTTCGTGGTGTTCGCAGGGCTGCTGGTGGGCGGGTTCTTCATCGCGCTGCACAACGTCGTCATTCCGCAGCCGAACGACTTCGCGGTCGCGCAGGCGACGATTTTCGAGTACTCGGACGGGAAGACGCAGATCGCGCACGTGGGCACGAACCGGGTTTCGGTGCCGTTGAGCCAGATTCCGCTGGACATGCAGCACGCGCTACTCGCGGCGGAGGACCGGTCGTTCTACACGGAGCCGCCGATCTCGGTCACCGGCATTCTGCGCGCGGCCAAGAAGGACCTGCTCTCGTCGGGGAACAACCTGGAGGGCGGGTCGACGATCACCCAGCAGTACGTGAAGAACTATTACCTGACCGAGAAGCAGACGGCGAGCCGCAAGCTGGACGAGATCCTGGTGTCGATCAAGATCGACGGCCAGTTGAGCAAGGACCAGATCCTGCAGAACTATCTGAACACGATCTATTTCGCGCGCAACGCCTACGGCATCGAGACCGCGTCGCGGGCGTATTTCGGGGAGTCGGTGGGCGCGTTGGCCAATGATCCGGCCAAGGCCGCGTATCTGGCCTCGCTGGTGCAGCAGCCGTACCTTTTTGCTACCGCGGGCACGGATCCGAAGGCGGCGAAGGCGTTGCTGGCGCGGTGGAACTACGTGCTCAACGGCATGGTCGACGAGGGCTGGCTGAGCAAGTCGGTGCGAGATCACCTGACCTTCCCTGTCCCGATCCCCTATCACCCGAACCAGTTGGCCGGGATGAACGGGTACATGGTCAACGCGGCCACGCAGTACCTGGACAAGCTGCACGACCAGGATCCGGACGCGCCGGATTCGACGATGATCGCGCGCGGTGGCTACACGATCGTGACGACGTTCCAGCAGGATTACATGCAGGCCGCGCAGCAGGCGGTCAAGAACAACGCGTCCACTTTGGATCCGAACGGCAATCCGGCCGATCAGAACGTGCACACCGGGTTGGCGGCGGTCGACACGACGTCCGGCGCGGTGGTCGGGTTCTACGGCGGGCCGGACTACACCAAGCAGGGGTTCGACGACGCGTTGCAGGCAGCAGGGCCGATCGGGTCGGATGTGTCGATCGCGCTAGCGGACGGGGTGTCGGCGGCGCCGAGGCAGAACTGGCCGGACGCGATCAACTCGCTCGGGCAGCTCGGGGTGTCGGACGCGAACCCGAAGGACATCCCACCGTCGGACGACGATCTGACCTCGACTCCGCTGCACGCGGCTGGCGCGTTCATGGTGGCGTCGAACGGGGGCCAGTACCACCAGCCGTATGAAGTGTCCGAAGTGCTCTATCAGGGGAAGGTGGTCTGGCAGGCGAGCCCGAGCACGGCGACGTTCCTTGGCAACGGCAAGGCGCTGAAGCAGAACGGGCCGGTGGCCAGCGGGATCGACGGGTCGTCGCAGTGGGCGTGGTCGCTGGCGGACATCGGCCGGGTGAGCGTCGCGGTGGACCTGTACGCGACCCAGCCGAACGGGGTGACCAACCGCAAGCTGACCGGGATGACACCGATGCCCTACGGGCAGCAGGGCTCGAACGCGCCGTCCACACCGGTGCAGCGGGCGAACGCGGTCGCGATGGATTTCGTGGAACATACGGTGATCCGCAAACCCGGCTTCGGCAAACCGGTCACGCCCTCGGCGGCGGGCCTGCCGACCAAGCCGGGCAACTGAACCGGTACGGCGACGCGGTGGCCAGGCCGAACCGGGTGATGATCGCATTGGGGACTTCCGGTGACGTACGTCACCGCCTAGCCTGGGTTGACCGCGACCGGTCGACGGCGTCCGGTCAACAGGATCGGATCGGGGTATGCGATGAGGATCTCGGACCTGCTGCGCGACAAGGGTTCCGTGGTAGCCACCGTTTCACCGACCACGACCATCTCGGAGCTGCTCGGCGTGTTGAGCAAATACAACATCGGCGCCGCCGTGGTGACCGATGGTGACAACGTTGTCGGCATCGTGTCCGAGCGGGACATCGTCCGCAGGCTGCACGAGAGCGGCGGGGCGCTGCTCGGGGTCGAGGTCGGCGAGATCATGACCAGGAACGTGGTCACGTGTTCGCCGAACGATTCGGTGGACAGCCTGGCGGCGACCATGACCGAGCGCCGGATCCGGCACATGCCGGTGGTGTCTTCCGGTCAGCTGGCCGGCATCGTGAGCATCGGCGACGTGGTGAAAAGCCGGATCAGCCAGCTGGAGACCGACCGGGAGCAGTTGGAGAGTTACATCGCGCAGGGCTGAACACAGGGCCGAACGCAGGGCCGAAGGCAGGGCTCGGCGCAGGGCTGAACACAGGGCTTGGCGCGGGACTGAGCCAGCTGAGAGAGGCGCGCGCTCCGGTCGGAGGGAACGCTTTTCGGCCGGAAAGATCGTCTTGTCGGGAGCCGGTGATGTCCTGCGCCGCGTTCGGCGGCAGAATGGGCACGTCGGCCCGGGTCGTACGTTTGCGCCCCCGGCGCGTCGGCTACTCCCCGAACATGGCGAAGGAGTTCCAGGTGAACGAGCCAATCGATCGACCGGAGCACGCCCCCTCGCCTGAAGAGGTTTCTCGTTTGCTTTCCGGGGCGCACCACGAACCGCACGGCGTGCTCGGTATGCACGCGTTGCCGGCCGCCCCGAGCAGCGGGACCACCTTGCAGCAGACGCGGACCGCGGTGCGGGCGTTGCGGCCGGGCGCGAACGAGGTCGCTGTACTGCTCGACGGCGAGCGCCACCCGTTGACGCAGATCGCGACCGGCTTGTTCTCCGGTGCCGTGCCCGAGCCGCCGGGCGACTACCGGCTCGAGGTCCGCTACGACGACCGGGTCGAGACCATCGACGACCCGTACCGCTGGCTGCCCACGGTCGGTTCGCTGGACCTGCACCTGATCAACGAGGGCCGCCACGAGCGGTTGTGGGAGGTGCTCGGCGCGCACCGGCGCTGCTACGACACCCCGAACGGCCAGGTGACCGGCACGTCGTTCGCGGTGTGGGCACCCTCGGCGCGCGGGGTCCGGGTGTGCGGCGATTTCGACGGCTGGGATGGCCGCGCCAACCCGATGCGCTCGATGGGTTCCTCGGGTGTGTGGGAGTTGTTCGTGCCTGGGTTGCCTGCCGGGTCGCGGTACAAGTTCCGGATCCTGGGCGCGGACAACAACTGGCACGAGAAGGCGGACCCGCTGGCATTCGCCACCGAGATGCCGCCCGCGACCGCGTCGGTGGTGCACGAGTCGGACTTCACCTGGGCGGACCAGGACTGGATGGTGCAGCGGGACGCGACCGACTGGTCGCGGCGGCCGATGAGCATCTACGAGGTGCACCTGGGGTCGTGGCGCAAGGGCCTGAACTATCGCGAGCTCGCCACCCAGCTGGCGGACTACCTGGAAGAAACCGGGTTCACCCACGTCGAGCTGTTGCCGGTGGCCGGGCACCCGTTCTTCGGGTCCTGGGGCTACCAGGTGACCTCGTACTACGCGCCGACGCCTCGGTTCGGCACCCCGGACGAGTTCCGGTGGTTCGTCGATCACCTGCATGCGCGCGGGATCGGCGTGCTGATGGACTGGGTGCCTGCGCACTTCCCGCGCGACGAGTGGGCACTGGCCCGCTTCGATGGCGGTCCGCTCTACGAGCACGCCGATCCCCGGCGCGGCGAACAGCCGGACTGGGGCACCTACGTTTTCGACTTCGGCCGGCGCGAGGTGCGCAACTTCCTGGTGGCCAACGCGTTGTTCTGGCTCTCCGAGTACCACGTGGACGGTCTGCGGGTGGATGCGGTCGCGTCCATGCTCTACCTGGACTACTCGCGCAAGCCCGGTGAGTGGCTGCCGAACGTGCACGGCGGGCGGGAGAACCTGGACGCGGTGGCGTTCCTGCAGGAGCTCAACGCGACCGTGTACAAGCGGCATCCGGGCGTGGTGATGATCGCCGAGGAGTCGACCGCCTGGCCGGGGGTCACCCGGCCGACGCACCTGGGCGGGCTCGGGTTCGGCTTCAAGTGGAACATGGGCTGGATGCACGACACGCTGCGCTACCTGGGCCACGATCCGGTGCACCGCAGCTTCCACCACAACGAGATGACCTTCTCGCTGATGTACGCGTGGAGCGAGAACTTCGTGCTGCCGCTCTCGCACGACGAGGTGGTGCACCTCAAGGGGTCGTTGTGGGACCGGATGCCGGGCGACGACTGGAACAAGGCGGCCGGGCTGCGCACGCTGTTCGCCTACATGTGGGCGCACCCCGGCAAGCAGTTGTTGTTCATGGGCGGCGAGTTCGGCCAGATCGGGGAATGGGCCGAAGACCGGTCGCTGGAGTGGGACCTACTCGACCGCCCGCTGCACCGGGGCATCCGCGACCTGTTGCACGATCTGAACGTGATCTACCGGGACAGCCCGGCGCTCTATGCGGCGGACACGTCGACGGACGGGTTCTCCTGGATCGACGGCAACGACTCGGCGAACAACGTGCTGTGCTTCCTGCGGCACGGTGGCCCGACCGCGCCGGACGCGACGTTGGCCTGCATCGCGAACTTCTCCGGTGTGCCGCACCACGACTACCGGGTCGGCCTGCCGTTCGCGGGGCGCTGGCGGGAGACGCTGAACACCGACGCGGAGAGCTACGGCGGTTCGGGTATCGGCAACATGGGCGCGGTGGTGGCGACCGAGACGCCGTGGCACGGCAGGTCGGCGTCCGCCCTCGTGCAGCTGCCGCCGAGCGGCGTGTTGTGGCTGACGCCGGAGCCGCGCCCGCTGCCGCGTTAGCGCAGGACGGTGCTGGTGATGGTGTCGACCAGCCAGTCGCGGTAGTTCTGGGCGTCCCAGCCCTGGTCGCGCCGGAACAGGTGGTGCACGTGCGGGGAGCCGAGCGTGTAGAGGATCGCGGCGGCGGCTTGCGCGTCGAGCCCGGCGCGGAGCAGCCCTGCGCGCTCCCAGGCGTCGGCGACGGAGCGCATGTTCGCCGTCATCGCGTCGGCGCCCCGGACGCAGAACTCGCGCATGTCCGGGTCGGCGCCGGAGGACTCGATGGCGGCGATGATCAGATCGCCGGCGCGTTCCAGCAGCGCCGTGCCGTGGTCGGCGAGTTGGCGTGCCGCCAGGGTGGCGTCGGTTTCGGTCTGCGCCGCGCGGAATTCCGCCCGGTCGGCGACCGGGACCGGTAGCTCGTCGCCGACCGTCGCGATGTCGATGACCTCGTTGTACAGCGCGCTTTTGGTGGGGAACACGGTGTAGACGGTGCGTTCTGCGACACCTGCTGCCTGCGCGACCTGGCGCATGGTGGTCGCGGTGATGCCCTGGCGTACGAACAGTTCGGCGGCCGCGTCGCGGATCTGCTGCCGGGTCTGCCTGGCCGTTTCGGCACGTCGCGCTGAGTGGTATCGGCGCTTGACAGGGTCCGACATGCGGTTCACTCTAGCATCGTTCAATGCAGTGCCACTGCATTGAGATAGCTCGGGAGGGGCGTCATGACGGATGCGGCGATCACCGGTATCCATCACATCAAGTTTCCGGTCAGCGACCTGACCACCAGCATCGCCTGGTACCGCAGGGTGCTGGGGTTCGAGGTGGAACTCGAGTTCCCGGACGAGAACGGGACGGTACGCGGCGTCGGGGGCACCCTGCCCGGACTGGACGGGGTCGGCTTCGCGCTGCGGGAGAACCCGGAGGCGGCGCGCGCGTTCGCCGGGTTCGACGCGATCAGTTTCGGCATCGCGGACCGGGCCGCCGCGGAGGCGTGGACGAGCAAACTCGACGAGCTCGGGATCGAGCACTCCCCGGTCATCGACGCGACTATCGGCTGGATCGTGCTTTTCCACGACCCGGACGGCATCGAGATCAGGCTTTACAGCTTCGCCGCGCACGGCATCGACCAGAGCGCCCGCGCCGGTTACGGGCGCCCGGTGCACACCAAGGTCTCCTGACAGACGTCGAGCCCGTGACCGAGGCGGCCACGGGCTCGAACGTGGTGTCAGAGAGACCTCAGACGGCGGTCACGCCGGTGGCCTGCGGGCCCTTGGTGCCCTGGCCGATCTCGAACTGCACGCGCTGGTTCTCTTCCAGGGTGCGGAAGCCGTTGCCCTGGATCTCCGAGTAGTGGACGAAGACGTCGGAGCCGCCACCATCGGGGGTGATGAAGCCGAAGCCCTTTTCGGAGTTGAACCACTTTACGGTGCCCTGTGCCACTGTGTATCTCCTTCAGCGAGTGGGCGAAAGAACGGCCACGGGTGCGACCGTCCGGCCGGTATCAGACGGCGACTTTCTCCCACTGTCTGGAGGAAACCTTATCCGTTTTCAACATCGTTTCTAGCTGTCCTACACGTATCAGAAACTACGACCACCTCAAGCTAACCACATTCGCGTCTCGCGCGCCGCACCGATCTGCCAGCGGAACGCTTCGCCGGTTCGCCGCAAAGTGTCCGGCGCGGACAAGTAAGGTGCTGACCTGGTGGCTGTCCGTGACAACGCCTCGGCCAGGCAAAACAGGTTCATCCGCCGGCAGCTTCCGGTTCGGTCGGTGTTCGCTTCAGATGGGATCGGGTGTGCGCGGGATCATGGTTCGACCGGTAGCCGTCCGCATTGTGGTCCTGCTCGCAGCCCTGGGACTGTGCGTGGGCTGCTCGACCGTGGAGGTCACCGGCCATGCGTCGCCGGCAGGCGAACTTGACCCCGGCACGGTCGCCGGGCTCGCGGTGACGCAGGGGCCGAGCGGGCCCAAGCCGGGTGCGCCCAACGCGAACCTGAGCGTGCAGAACACCGACAACGGCGATATGGATCATCTCGCCGAAAACGCCCTTTCGGACATTTTCACGTACTGGTCGCAGCAGTTGCCCGCCGACTTCGGCAAGCAGTTCCAGCCGATCACCAAGCTGATCTCGTTCGACTCCAACGGCACTGACCTGAAGGTGTGCGGCGGCCAGGACACCAACGGAGTGGAGAACGCGTTCTTCTGCCCGGTCGACGACAGCGTGGCCTGGGACCGGGGCACCCTGCTGCCGGTGCTCAACCAGATGTTCGGGCCGATGGCGGTGGTCACCGTGTTCGCGCACGAGATGGGCCACGCCGTGCAGTACCAGCTCGGCTCGATCACCGACAAGACGCCGACGATCGTCAAGGAACAGCAGGCCGACTGCTACGCGGGCGCGTTCATGCGCTGGGTCGCCGGTGGCGGCGCGCCGCACTTCCAGCTCTCCACGGGCAACGGGCTCAACCAGGTGCTGGCCACGATGATGTTCATCCGCGACCAGGTGGGCACGACCAGCACGGACGAGTCGGCGCACGGCAGCGCGTTCGACCGGGTGACCGCGTTCCAGTTCGGCTTCACCGATGGTCCGGTGCGCTGTAACAAGATCGACAACGCGGAGATCCAGCAGCGCATCACCGAGCTCGGTTTCACCAGCGAATCACTGGCCAACGACAACGTCCCGGTGGACGCGCAGACGGTGCAGCTGCTCGCCGAGAGCCTCGGCGCGACGTTCAAGTCGAGCACGCCGGGCAAGACGCCGCGGATCGTGACCGGCGACGGCTCCTGCCCGAGCGGCGCGAGCACCCCGCCCGCCTCGTACTGCGCGTCGGACAACACGGTCAACATCGACCAGGACAAGCTCAACGTGCTGGCCACCCTGCCGCAGCAGGACCAGCTGGGCGTCGGTTCGGGGAGTCTCGGCGACTTCGCGGCGTTCGGCGAGGTCGCCTCGCGCTACGTGCTGGCCGTGCAGAAGGCGGAGAAGACTCCGCTGACCGATCCGAACGCGGGCCTGCGCACCGCCTGCCTGACGGGCGCCTGGGCCGGGGTCGCCCGGCACCGCTTCGCCAACGGCCCGCAACAGCAGCTGCTGCTCGGCCCCGGCGACCTGGACGAGGCGGTGGCCGAACTGCTCTCGCCGCACAGCCTGATCGCGGCCGACGCGAACGGCAAGCAGGTGCCCTCCGGCTTCGCCAGGGTTCAGGCGTTCCAGATCGGGTTCCTGCAAGGGAGCAAGGACTGCTCGACCCAGTTCAGCTGGAACTGACCGCTCAGAACAGGGCGCTGGCCAGGTCTCGGCGGGCCTTGAGCACGCGGGGCTCGTCCGCGGGGAACAGCTCGAACAGCTCCACCAAACGCTTGCGCACCCGGTCGCGGTCGTCGCCCGCGGTGCGCCGCACCGCGCCGATCAACCTGCCGAACGCGGCTTCCAGCTGCTGGTCGGCCAGGTCGAGGTCGGCGGCGACGAGCTGGAGGTCCAGGTCGTCCGGACCGGCGTCGGCCTTGGCGCGCGCGTTCGGGTCGGCCGTGGTCACTCTGGCCAGGAACCGCACCTGGGACACCGCGTTCTTGGCCAGCTCGTTCGCTGGTTCCTCGGCGAGGATCCGCTCGTAGGCGGCTTCCGCCTCGGCGAAGTCGCCGTTGTCCAGGGCCTGCTCGGCCGCGACGAACCGGGGGTCCTCGGGCTCCTCGGGCTCCGGCTCGACGTCACCGCGCTCGACGGCGGCGGCTTCGGCCTCTGCGATGCCGGGCAGCCGCTCGCGCAACGCGTCGAGCAGCGACTTCAGCCACTGCCGCACCTCGGGCTCGGGCAGCGCGCCCGCGAACGCGTCGATCGGCTGACCGCCCGCGATGGCGACCACGGTCGGGATGGACTGCACGCCGAAGACCTGCGAGATCCTCGGGTTCGCGTCCACGTCGACCTTGGCCAGCACCCAGGCGCCGCCCGACGCGTTGGCCAGGCGCTCCAGCACCGGGGAGAGCTGCTTGCACGGTTCGCACCATTCGGCCCACAGGTCGACGATGACCGGCACCTGCAAGGACCGCTCGACCACCTCGGCCTGGAAGGTCTCTTCGGTGACGTCGAGCACCCATTCGCTGCGCGGGCCCGCTGGGGCGGTGTCGGCGTCGGTCGCGCTGGGTGCGCTCTGCGGTTTGTTCGCCGCCTCGGCCCTGGCCTTGAGGCCGGACAGGTCCACCGCTCCGGAGAGCGCCGCGGACATGGCTGCTTGCTGACGGCGTGGGTCTGGCCTTGTCACGGTTCCATCCTGGCACGGATGGCAAAGTGCTTGCCGGGATACCCGGTCAGTGGCGCAATATGATCACGCCGAATCCATGACGAGGGAGGCCGTCACCGTGCGTTTCGCGATCAAGACCAGGCCAGAACACACCACCTGGCAGCGCGTTCTCGAGGTCTGGCAGGCCGCCGACGAGATCGACCTGTTCGAGTCGGCGTGGAACTGGGATCACTTCTACCCGCTTTCGGGTGACGTGAGCGGGCCGAACCTGGAGGCGTGGAGCATGCTCGCCGCGCTCGCCCAGGCCACCAGCCGGATCCGGCTCGGCTGCCAGGTGACCGGGATGATCTACCGCTCCCCCGCCTTGATGGCGAACATTGCCGCGACCACCGACATCATCTCCGGCGGACGCCTGGAACTCGGCCTCGGCGCGGGCTGGAACCAGCAGGAGTGCGATGCGCTGGGCATCGACCTGCCGCCGCTGCGCGAACGGTTCGACCGGTTCGACGAGGGCATGACCGCGATCGTGTCGCTGCTCACCAACGAGCGCAGCACCTTCGACGGCCAGTACGTCCAGCTGCGCGACGCGTTCTGCGAGCCCAAGCCGGTGCAGCGCCCGCACCCGCCGATCACCATCGGCGGCAAGGGCCCCAAGCGCACGCTGCGCGCGGTCGCCCGGTGGGCGCAGGGCTGGAACGCGATCACCGAGACGCCCGAGCAGTACGCGGACCTCAAGCAGATCCTGGCCGGGCACTGCGCGGACTTTGATCGCGACGTCGCGGAGATCACCTGCTCGGTGAACATCCGCCTGCCCGAGGACGGCGACTACACGCAGGCCATCGAGCAGGCGAAGGCATACGCGGGGGCGGGCGCGGAGCTGATCGTGCTGAACCTGCCACTGGATACCAAACCGGACATTCTCGCCCCGCTTGCGGCTGCGTTCGCGCCGCTGGCTTAGAACCGGGCGGGCTCGGTGTAGCCGCCCCACTCGTCGCGCAGTACGCCGCAGATCTCGCCGAGGGTCGCCTCGACCCGGGCCGCGGCGAGCATCGGCTCGATCAGGTTGCCATCGCCCTTGGCGACCTCGACCATGTCGGCGAGGGCGCGCTTGACCGCGTCCTCGTCACGAGTCGCGCGGCGAGCACCGAGCAGCTGGTTCTGTTCGCGTTCCACCTCGTGGCTGACCCGCAGGATCTCCAGCTCGTCGGCGGCTGAATCGGTCAGCGTGTTCACGCCGACCATTTTCTTGTCGCCCTTTTCCAGTGCCTGCTGGTAGGCGAATGCGGCGTCGGCGATCTCGCCGGTGAACCAGCCGTCCTCGATGCCGCGCAGGATGCCGGAGGTCATCTCGCCGATCGGGTGGTTGCCGTTGGGCACCGCCTGCTTGGCAAGGTCCTTGATGCGGCTGAAGATGCGCTCGGCGTCGGCCTCGATCTTGTCGGTCAGCGCCTCCACGTACCAGGAGCCGCCGAGCGGGTCGGCGACGTTGGTGACACCCGTTTCCTCCATGATCACCTGCTGGGTGCGCAACGCGATCCGCGCCGCGTTGTCGCTGGGCAGCGCCAGCACCTCGTCGAGTGCGTTGGTGTGCAAGGAGTTCGTACCACCGAGCACCGCGGAGAGGGCCTCGATCGCGGTGCGCACGATGTTGTTGTCGGGCTGCGGCGCGGTGAGCGAGACGCCGGCGGTCTGGGTGTGGAACCGCAACTGCTGCGCCTTCACGGTCTGCGCGCCGTACACGTCGCGCAGCCAGCGCGCCCAGATCCGCCGCGCGGCCCGGAATTTCGCGATCTCCTCGAAGAAGTCGACGTGCGCGTCGAAGAAGAAGCTCAGGCCGGGCGCGAACTTCTCGATGTCCAGACCTCGGCTGAGGCCGAGCTCCACGTAACCGAAACCGTCCGCGAGGGTGTAGGCCAACTCCTGCGCCGCGGTCGAGCCCGCTTCGCGGATGTGGTAGCCGGACACCGAAAGCGGCTTGTACGCTGGCACCTTCTCCAGGCAGTACGCCATCAGGTCGCCGATCAGGCGCAGGTGCGGTTCGGGCGCGAACAGCCATTCCTTCTGGGCGATGTACTCCTTGAAGATGTCGGTCTGCAGCGTGCCGTTGAGCTTGCCGATGTCCGCGCCCTGGCGCTCGGCCGCGACCAGGTACATGCAGAAGACCGGCACGGCGGGGCCGGAGATGGTCATCGAGGTGGTGACCTGTTCCAGCGGGATGTCCGCGAACAGCACGTCCATGTCGGCGGCGGAGTCGATGGCGACACCGCAGTGCCCGACCTCGCCGAGACTGCGCGCCTCGTCCGAGTCGCGGCCCATCAACGTGGGCATGTCGAAGGCGACCGAGAGGCCGCCGCCGCCACCGGCGAGCAACATCTTGTAGCGCTCGTTGGTCTGCTGGGCGTTGCCGAAACCGGCGAACTGGCGGATGGTCCACGGCTTGCCCCGGTAGCCGGTGGCGTGCAGGCCACGGGTGAACGGGAATTCGCCCGGCCAGCCGATCCGGTCGAAGTTCTGCACGGTTTCACCAGGCTGGGGGCCGTAGACCGGGTCGACGAGCACCCCGGAGAGCGTGGTGAAGTCGGCGTCGCGGACCTTGCCCGAGGACTCGGCCGCGTCGTACGCGCGCTGCCAGCGCTCGCGACCTGCTTCGATGCTGTTCTCGACGGACATCCGGTGCCTCCAGGGATCACCTCGAAACTTGGTCTCCCAATAGTAGGACGTCCAACTATTTCTCGCGCCCGAACCACCTGTGGCCTCGACCACTTCGGTCGTCCTACCGGAGCGCGGCCAGCAGGCGGCCGAGGCCGAAGTCCCAGGCCACCTCGACGTCACCGCCGAGCCGGAACGCGCCGGCGAGCTCCATCGTCACGAACCCGTTGATCCACGCCACCATCGTGCGCGCGGCGGGCAGCGCGTCGCCCGGTCCGGCGAGCTCGGTGACCAGGCGCATCAGCGTCGCGGTGGAACGCTGCGACTCCACGGGCGTGCCGGTCACCTCGCGCGGCGTGAACAACAGCGTGTGCGCGACCGGGTTCCGGTGCGCGAAGCGACGGAAGGTGTTCGCCAGCGCGCGCAGGTCCGCGACCGGATCACCGGAGTTGGCGGCCGCGTCGATCGCGGCGCTCATCTCGTCGACCACCTCGGTGAGGATCAGCCGGAACAGGTCGGCACGGTTGCGTACCCGCTTGTACAGCGACGGCGTGCGCACGCCGACCACCTCGGCCACGTCGCGCATGGTCAACGCGTCCACGCCGCGTTCTTCGAGCAGGCGCCGGCCGGCCGCGACGATGGCGGCGGTCGAGGTCTGTGCGTGGGCGGGCATCGCGGCCTCCTGATGTGTACTTGCCAACAACGTGAAGGCTAACTAGTCTAGCCTTGCTCAAGGCTAACATCAGTAGCCTTGAAACACGCTGCTCTGGAGAACGTGATGACCGAACACCTCGCCGTCGACGGCGGCACGATCGCCTACGACGTGACCGGGACCGGCCCGCTGATCGTGCTCGCGCACGGCATGGGCGACAGCCGCGACGCGTACCGGCACGTCGTTCCGAAACTGGTCGCCGCGGGCCATCGGGTCGCGGCGGTCGATCTGCGCGGCTGCGGCGAGTCCAGCGTCGACCGGCCCGCCTGGGATCGCACCGCCATCGCGGGCGACCTGATCGCCGTGATCCGGGAACTGGGCGGTCCGGCCGTGCTCGTCGGGCACTCCATCTCCGGCGGCGCGGCCACCATCGCGGCGGCGCGCGAGCCGTCGCTGATCACCTCGGTCGTCGAGCTGGCGCCGTTCACCCGCAAGCAGTCGATCAGCGCAGGCGACCTGCTGCGGGTCAAGCGCTATCGGCAGGGTGGACTACGGCTGATGGGCGTGAGCCTGTTCGGCAGCCTGCGGCTCTGGCGCTCGTACCTCGACCTGGCCTACCCGGGCGCGAAACCGGCCGACTGGACCGCGCGCATCGACCGGATCGAGGCGCTGCTACGCGAACCAGGCCGGATGAAGGCGTTGCAGGGCATGAGCCGCGTCCAGCCGACGGACGCGGGCGCGCAACTGGCCAACGTCCGCTGCCCCGTCCTGGTCGTGATGGGCACCCTCGACCCGGACTGGCCCGACTCGCGCGCCGAAGGTGCCGCGATCATCGACGCGCTACCGTCCGGCCTCGGCAGGCTGGAGATGATCGACGGCGCGGGCCACTACCCGCACGACCAGTTCCCCGACCAGGTCGCCGAGCTGATCCTGGCTAGTTGACGCCGATGCAGACCTGATTGCGGCCCTGGTCCTTGGCCCGGTACAGGGCACGGTCGGCGGTGGCTAGCAGGTCGGCGTGGTCGTTGTGCACCTTGATGTTGTAGCTGGACACGCCGATGGACACGGTCACGCTGGTCTTCGCGGTCGGGACCTCGTCCAGCCCTTCGAGCGAGACAACCAGCTCGGCGATCATCAACCGGACGCGTTCGGCGATGGTGAACGCCTCCTCGGTGTCGGTGTCCGGCAGCAGCACCACGAACTCCTCGCCGCCGAACCGCCCGACCAGGTCGCCCCTGCGCAGCTGGCCGGGCAGGGTGTTCGCGATCGCCAGCAACACGCGGTCACCGGCGAGGTGACCGAGGGTGTCGTTGACCTTCTTGAAGTGGTCGATGTCCAGCAGCAGCATGGCCAGCGGCACGCCGATCTTCGACGCCCTGCGCACCGCGTTGCTCGCTTCCTGATCCCAGGTGGCGGCGTTGAGCAGGCCGGTCTTGGAGTCGCGCCGGACCGCGGCGACCAGTTGCGCGTACTGGACGGTGCGTTGCAGCATCAGCACCGGCGGCACGGTGATCAGGATGAGCAGCGGGTTGATCGCGAGCAGGAACGTGGTGACCACGCCGAAGCAGATCTCCATCAGGTCGCTGAACGCGGTGTCCTTGCTGACGATCAGTTTCGGCCACTGCACGTCGCTCGCGGTGCTGGCGATGGCCGCGGTGACCAGGAAGACGTTGACCGCCCAGCGCACCACCGCGGCGACAAGCGCGGCACCGACCCAGGGCAGCAGGTGGTTGAGCGTCGGCGCGTCGATCGTCTCCAGGCCGGCGCCGGTGATGGCCCGAAAGGACAGTCCGGCCGCACCGAAGGCGAGCATGATCGCGGCGGCGGTGAACACCCGGCGGTAGGCGACACCGGTGTGCACGCGCAGGTGCGTGTAGACCAGCAGCGGGATCGGCGCGAGCACGCCGTAGACCGGCGGCAGGATCAACGCGATCGGCAGGCACCAGATCGAGATGAGCTCCTTGACCACCGCGTTGCCGGGCTGCGGCACGGAAACGCGGCGGCGGACCTCGATCAGCGCGATGCTGCAGACCAGCAATCCGCTACACACAGCGAGATCCAGCCAGTGGAACGCACTGTGCGTGATGGCGAAGACGACCGCGGCGACCGCGAGTACCTCGACCGCGACGATGAATCCCAGCACCTGGGCGGACAACAGGCGCATCGGCCAGGTCCGGACCGACCACAGACGGTGCACCACGGACGCGTGATCGTCACTGTTGGTCGTCAGCGACTTGCGGAGCACGGGCATACCCCCCGAGGTTTTCCCAGCTACCAGCGGCACCCTACCGCTTCGAGCGCGGATCGTGACTTTGCCGTATCTCATTGTTATCCCTGCCGCACAAGATATTCCGGCGTACGGACGTATGGTCAAGGGCATCGCACATGCGACAATGATCGAGGTCCACCTGCCGGTACCCACTGTCCAATCCAGAACAGTGGCATGATGCCGGTACTCGTTTGGCAGTGCGGAGAGGAGGGGCGATGACCCGAGATGAGTGGTGAACGCTGAACTCGGACGCCGGGTCTAGTCCACCAGCGCCGTGCTGGTGCTGTTCGCGGGTCTGCGCTGCCAGCTCACCGCGAGCATGATCGCGACAACGGTCCCCAACCCGCCGCTCACCGCGATCACCCCGTACGCGGGCAGCGCACCGGCCAGCGCACCGGCCAGGGAGATCGTTAATCCCTGCCCGATGGCGAGCCCGGCGTTCGCGAAACCGTAGGCCTGGCCGCGCGAGGTGTTCGGCACCGCGATCACGAACTCCGAACTGGCGGAGAGCTGGAACGCGGACGCGGCACCGGCGACGAACAGGATCACGACCGAGAGCACGAGATCGGGACGCAGTGCGCACAGCAGTAGCGGTGCGCACGACCCGATCGCCAGACCGCCCATCATCCCGAGGCGGCGCGCCGGTCGGACGAACTTCCCGAAGAGGTAGACGCCTGCCGCGCTGCCCAGCGGCAGCGCGGCGAGGATCAGACCGGTCTCCATGGCACCGCCGCCGAAGCCGGACGCGTACGGCGCGGCAAGGCCCTCCGGGACCGCGTAGAACGCGGCCAGCCAGCCCAGCATCATCAACGTGCGCAGGTCACGCCGACCGAACACGAGTTTGGCGCCTGCCGCGACCATGCCCCAGGTGGAGGGCCGCGCGGCTTTCTCGAGCGGGGCGGGCCGGGCCCGGACCCCGAATCGGACGAGCAGCGCGGACGCGACGAAAGTGCCGCAGTCGATGAGCAGCGCCGTCTTCGTGCCGGAGAACGCGACCACGGTGCCGCCGACCGCGAACCCGGCGACATAGCCCAACTGGTTGGTCAACCGGGTGACCGCGACACCGAGCACGTAGGACTCGCCGCTGAGCACGTCGGCCACGATCGCGGTGCGGGATGCCTGAAACGGCGAGGACAGCGTGGTGACCAGGAACAACAGGATGACCACGACCAGCACCGGGCACCCGGGCAGGATCATCGCGGCGACCAGCAGCGCGCGGCCGATGTCGCAGGCGACCATGACCACGCGGCGCGGGAACCGGTCGGCCAGCCCGGACAGGAACGGGCCGCCGAGCAGCCACGGCAGGTAGATGGACGCGTAGGTGATCGCGGTCAGCAGCGCGGAGTGGGTGTGTCCGTAGACCAGCAGCGACGTCGCGACCAGGGCGAGCCGGTCGCCCGCGACCGACAGGATCTGGGCGAACCAGAGCGCGCGGAACTCGCCGGACGCGAACACCGCCCGGTACGACGTGCGCTCAGCCGCTTGGATCAACTGCCCTCCCCGACGACGGTCAGTATCCGTCTGTTCGCACTACAGTAACCATCACCATTGTCACCGGATCAGCTGGCACCCGCGTTGAGCCGCTTGGGCGCATTCATTCACGCGGCCGCGTGTGCATTCCCCGTCAATTGCGAGATGGGAAATTTCCCGGTCTTACTTGGAATTTCAGAACGCCGATATTGGCGCGATACGTGCTATGCGTCGTCGGCCGCCAGCCTGGCTTCGATGCGCTCGACCTTGGCGTCGAGCTGACCGTGGTCGTAGCCGGGACGGATGTCCGCCTTGAGCACCAGCGCGACGCGAGAACTGCCCTCACCTGCGGCTTCGACCGCGCGGCGAACGACGTCCATGACCTCGTCCCAGCTGCCCTCGACGTTGGTGAACATCGCGTTGGTCGAATTGGGCAGGCCGGACTCGCGCACCACGCGCACCGCGCGCGCGACGGCCTCGCTCACGCCACCGTCGGCATCGCTGGCATTGGGACTGACACTGAAGGCGACAAGCACGCGACGACTCCTCAATTGATCTTGCTGCCGGAGATCGGATGTGGATCTCGTCATTCTCCGTCAAGACCCTGACGCTCCGGCAACCCCGTGGCACCGCCGTCCGTTCCCCTCGCGGCTAACCCGCTGGTAACTTCGCATCATGACCGATCAACCGCTCGAGTTCGACCCCATCGCCCGAGCGGCTGATCTGTGGGCGGAGCGGGTCGGTCCCTCGGGCGTGATGGCCGCGGTGACCAGCGTGATGCGCGTGCAGCAGATCCTGCAGTCCGCGGTGGACGGCGCGCTGCGCCCGCACGGACTCACCTTCGCCCGCTACGAAGCCCTGGTGCTGCTCTACTTCTCCCGCAAGGGCAGCCTGCCGATGCGGGTGATGGGCCAGCGGTTGCAGCTGCACCCCACCAGCGTGACCAACATCGTGGACCGGCTGGAGGCCGACGGCCTGGTCAAACGGATTCCGCACCCGACCGACCGGCGGACCACCCTGGTGGAGATCACCGACGAGGGCCGGACCCGGCGCGCCGGGGCGACCGCCGCCGTGAACCAGGTGGAGTTCGGGCTGCGCGGGCTCTCCGACAAGCAGACCGCGACGCTGACCGAGCTGCTCGCCAAAGTGCGCAAAGCCTCGGGAGATTTCGTCTAAACGACAGAGCGAGTAGCGAAATCTCCCGAGGCGCTGAGCGAACGTTGACTCAGACGTGCTTGCGACCGCCCGGTTCCTGCGAGGGCGGGGTCTGGTTCGCGCCCGGCAGGGTCGGCTTGGGCAGCGCGGTCGAGGTGTACTGCGCGTAGGTCAGCGGGCCTGCGGTGTCCGGCAGGACCGGGGGCTTGGCCTGGTAGTCGTACCAGCGGAAGGCCGAGGTCATGTCACCGAAGCTCTGGCGGCGCCAGTTGCTGATGTTGGTTTCCTTGACACCGGTGAAGCGCTCAAGGAACTGCAGCACCGAGGTGTGGTCGAAGTTCTCGGTCGCCACCCAGCCACCGGCGGTCCACGGCGAGATGATGATGGCCGGCACCCGGAAACCGCCGCCGACCGGCAGGTCGTTGCCCTTGATGCCGCTGTAGGAGGTCTTGGTGACGAACTCTTCCGGGTTGCTGGTCGCGGACGGGGTCGGCGGCACGACGTGGTCGAAAAGGCCGTCGTTCTCGTCGTAGTTGAGGATGAACACGGTCTTGGCCCACACCTTGGGGTTGGCCGCGATCGCGTCGATCTTGCTGGCCACGAAGGCGGCGCCGTCGGCGGGCATGTAGTCCGGGTGCTCGGACTGGAAGCTGGTGGGCAGGATCCAGGACACCGCGGGCAGCTTGTCGTTGCGCGCGTCGTACTCGAACTGGCCCTCCGGGCCGTAGGCGATGCCCTTGTCGTAGAGCGGGTCGCCTGCCTTGGCGTTGATGAAGTTCTTGAACTGCGCCAGCATGTTGGTGCCGTAGTTGTCCTGCTGCTGGTAGACCTTCCAGCTGACCCCGGCCGCTTCCAGCCGCTCCGCGTAGGTGGTCCAGGTGTAGCCACCGGGCGGCAGGGTGTTGTCCAGGATCGGGCCACCAGCCAGGCCCTGCGGGTCGACCGTGCCGGTCATCCACACCATCCGGTTCGGCCAGGTCGGGCCCATCACCGAGCAGTGGTAGTGGTCGCAGATGGTGAACGCCTCGGCCAGCGCGTACTGGAACGGGATGTCCGCGCGGTTGTGGTAGCCCATGGTGTAGGGGCCGTTCACGCCGTCGGCCGCGCGGTGCGCGGGCAGCCAGCTGTCCATCTTCCCGCCGTTCCAGGCGTTGTGCTGGACCTGCCAGGCGTGCGAGGTGGACGGGATGTGCTGCGCGCTGGTGGTATTGGTGTCCAAATGGAACGGAAGCGTGTAACCGGCCGCGTTGACCGAATCCGGCTGGTAGAGCACGGAGCGTCCATTCGCGAGCTTCTGCCGTTCCGCGTCGGCGAAGCCGCGGACTCCGGACAGGGTGCCGAAGTAGTGGTCGAACGACCGGTTTTCCTGCATCAGCACCACAACGTGCTCGATGTCGCGGAAAGAACCGGCTTTCGGCGCGTCCTGGGCTAATGCCTTCTGCACGTTGGGCGGCATCAAGGTGGCCGCTGCGGCGAGCGCGGTGGCTCCGGCGGCGGTACCGAGCAGGCGTCGTCTGGTCAGTTCGGGCATTGCGGTGGCCTCCAGTGGCAAGGAGTCAGTCAGTCGGGAGCGAGCAGACCCGTGGAACGACGATGCGTTCGTTTGCACCCAACGCCGTGTCGGGCTCGTGGGAAAGATTCAGTCAGGGAACAAGCGGCGAACTGTGGGTGACGAGCTGCCGCCCCCATGCCATGCCCGAGTGGTCAGGTCACGGTCTGACAACCTTGTCAGAACCGGCTCCGTTGGACCGAGCGTGCCGGTCGGGATACCCACCGTGTCGATCATCGATCTGGCGACGCGACCGGGCGAAATCGATCGATCGACGGGCCAAACCGTTGACAAGCGGCGTGCGAGGGTGTGAAATCCCCCGCGATGACAACGTTGTCGAATGCCGGGTCCGGCCGAGTACGGCGCGCCACCATGAACGACGTGGCTCGCCTCGCGGGCGTGAGCCTCAAAACCGTGTCGCGGGTGGTCAACGGCGAGACCGGAGTGCACCCGACAACGGCGGCGCGCGTGCTCGCGGCCATCGACCAACTGGGCTTCCGCCGCAACCTCGGCGCCCGCAACCTGCGCAGGGGTTCCTCCACCGGAACCATCGGGCTGCTGCTGGAGGACGTGGCCAACCCCTTCTACTCGGTGCTGACCCGCGCCGTCGAAGAGGTCGCCCGCCAGTTCGGCAGGCACGTGATGACCGGATCGTCCGATGAGGACCCGGACCGGGAACGCGAACTCGCCCTCGAATTCTGCGCGCGCCGAGTCGACGGCCTGCTCGTGGTGCCCGCCGGTCTGCGGCACGGCTACCTCGTCCCGGAGATCCACGCGGGCATGCCCGTCGTGTTCCTCGACCGGCCCGCCGGCGACATCGTCGCGGACACCGTGCTGGTCGACAACCTGGGTGGCACCGTCGAGGCCGTCCGCCACCTCGCCGCCCACGGTCACCGCAGGATCGCCTTCCTCGGTGACGCCGCCACCATCTTCACCGCGAGCGAGCGCCTGCGCGGCTTCCGCGAAGGCTGCGCGCGCGCCGAAATCCGCTTCGACGAAGAGCTCGTCGCCATGGGGGTGCTGGACGAACGCGGCATCGCAGCGTCGCTGGACCGGGTGCTCAACCTGCCCGAACCGGCGACTGCCGTGGTCACCGGCAACAACCGGATCACCGTGCACGTGCTGCGCGCCCTCGCCCACAAGGCGAAGCGGCCCGCGCTCGTCGGATTCGACGACTTCGAACTCGCCGACCTGCTGGACCCGCCGGTCAGCGTGATCGCGCACGACACCGGGGCACTCGGCAAGGCGGCCGCCGAGTTGTTGTTCGCCCGGTTGTCAGGTGACAACTCGCCGCCGCACCGGGTCATCTCCCCGGTGCGCCTGATACCCCGAGGATCCGGAGAGGTACAGCCCCTATGAACTCATCGCCGACGACCGACGATTCGGTCGCCGCACGTCCGGTTGTGCTGCCGGCCAACCAGCCCCGGCAGTTCTACCAGGGCGGGCAGGCGATCGCCGCGCTGCGCGGCGCAGAGTCGGCCGCGGAGTACGGGCCGGAGGACTGGGTCGCGTCGACGACGCCGAGGTTCGGCAAGGACACCGACGGCCTGTCCACCCTGCCCGACGGGCGGTTCCTGCGCGACGCGATCGCCGAGGCTCCCGAGGAGTGGCTGGGCGCCGAGCACGTCAAGACCTTCGGCACCAGCACGGCGCTGCTGGTCAAGCTGCTCGACGCGGGCCAGCGGCTGCCGGTGCACCTGCACCCGTCGAACAAGTTCGCGCAGGAGCACTTCGGATCCCACTTCGGCAAGACCGAGGCGTGGGCGGTGATCGGCACCTCTGGCGCGGAACCGACCGTGTGGGCCGGTTTCCGCAAGGACATCGACCCCGATGAGCTCACGAACTGGGTGAACACGCAGGACCGCGACGCCATGCTCGGGTCGCTCAACGAGCTCACCGTGGCGCCCGGCGACACCGTGCTGATCCCGCACGGCCTGCCGCACGCGATCGGCGCTGGCGTGTTCGTCGTCGAGCTCCAGCAGCCGACCGACTTCTCCATCACGTTGGAGTGGGAAGGCTTCCTGGACAACGCGGCAGCCGGTCACCTCGGCATCGGGTTCGAGGCGGCGCTGGGCGCGACGGACCGCAGCGGCTGGAACGCGGACCGGCTGGAGAGCATCATCCGGCACACCAAGGGCAACACGGACCCGGTGGTGCCGCTGTTCAACGACAACGCCGCGCCGTTCTTCCGTGCGGACCGGTTGCAGGTCAACGCACCGGTCGAGTTGGATCCCGGATTCTCGGTGCTGGTGGCGCTGGATGGCAGCGGCAAGCTCAGCACCGAAAACGGTGGCGTGCTGGAACTGCGCAAGGGCCAGACCGCCGTGGTACCACACGCCGCCGGATCGTCTACCGTGGACGGTGAGCTGATCATGGTGCGCTGCCGTCCGCCCGCCCCGGACAGCCAGGGAGATAGCTGATATGGCTGAAACAAACGAGATCGCACTCGAAGCCCGCAATCTGGTGAAGCGCTACGGCTCGGTCGAGGCGTTGCGCGGTGCGTCGTTCACCGCCCGGCTTGGCGAGGTCGTCGCGCTGATCGGTGACAACGGTGCAGGCAAATCCACGATGGTGAAGTGCCTGTCCGGCGCGGAGATCCCGGATTCCGGCGAGATCCTGCTGGACGGCAAGCCGGTGCACATCCCATCGCCGACCGCGGCCCGCGAACTCGGCATCGAGACCGTCTACCAGGACCTGGCCGTGGCGCCGGACCTCGATCCGGCCGCGAACCTGTTCCTGGGCCGCGAACTCAAGCGCAAGGGCATCCTCGGCACACTCGGCATGCTGGACAAGAAGGCCATGCGCCAGCAGTCCATCGACGAGTTCGCCCGGCTCGGCGTGCAACTGCAGGACATCGACGGTTCCATCGCCACCCTCTCCGGCGGTCAGCGGCAAAGCGTGGCCGTGGCCCGTTCGGTGGTGTGGGCCAGCAAGGTCGTGTTCATGGACGAGCCCACTGCCGCGCTTGGCGTCGTGCAGCGCGAGCGCGTACTGGACGTGATCAAGAAGGTGCGGGACACCGGCGTCGCGGTGGTGCTGATCAGCCACAACATGCCCGAAGTGCTCTCCGTCGCGGACCGCGTCGAGGTGATGCGCCTCGGTCGCCGGGTGGCCCGGTTCGTCGCCAAGGACGCCACGCTGGAAGACCTCGTCGGCGCGATGACCGGCGCCCTGTCGCAGGAGGACGCCGCATGAGTACGGACACCTCGCCCAAGGCGGCGTTCAACCCGGAGGACATGACCGGCAGGCGCCAGCTGACGATCTGGCAGCGGCTCGGTTCCTCCAACACGCTCTGGGTCGGCGTGATCCTGATCGGGTTGCTGCTGGCGTTCAGCATCCTGCACCCGGCCACGTTCCCCACCCTGGAAAACATCCAGCAGCTGCTCATCCAGCTCAGCCTGCTGCTGTTGCTCTCGGTCGGCATGACGTTCGTGATCATCACCGCGGGGATCGACCTTTCGGTCGGTACCGTGCTGATCTTCTCCGGTGTGGTCAGCGGCCTGGTGATGCAGAGCCTCGGCGGCGGCGATGCCACCAACGACGGCGCGGGCCCGATCCTGATCGGCCTGGTCGTGGCGATCGCCGCCGGCGGCGCCTGGGGCCTGCTCAACGGCCTGCTGATCGCCTACGCCAACGTGCCGCCGCTGATCGTGACGCTCGGCTCGTTTGGTGCCGCGCTCGGCGCCGCCGACCTGCTCACCGACGGCAGCGACGTGCGCACCGTGCCCACCGCGCTGCACAACACCGTCGGCCTCGGCACCTGGTACTACGTCCCGTACCTGGTGATCATCGTCGTGGTGATCACACTGTTCTTCGGATGGCTGTTGCACACCACCAAGTTCGGCCGCTACACCTATGCGGTGGGTTCGAGCCCGGAGGCCGCTCGCCGGGTCGGCATCCCGGTGAAGAAGCAACTGGTGTGGGTGTACCTGCTCACCGGCCTGCTGGCAGGTGTCGCCGGGTTCCTCTCGTACGCCTACTACGGCACCACCACGATCACCAGCCACACCACGGACAACCTGAACGCGATCTCCGGCGTGGTCCTCGGCGGCACCAGTCTCTTCGGCGGCTCCGGCGCCCTGCTCGGCAGCGTGTTCGGCACGTTCATCCCGCAAGTGCTCAAGACCGGTTTCATCGTCAGCGGCATTCCCCAGTTCTGGCAGCCGATCGCGGTCGCCATCGTGCTGGTCGCCGCGGTCTGGTTCGACCAGCGTCGTCGCAAGACCCGCAACCGCTGACCTCACGAACGTCCAGCTCAAAGACGAGAGGAACGAAGGAAATGCAGAGGAAAAACCGCACGATCGTGGTGGCAGGCGTCATCGTCGCCGCGGGCGCGCTGCTCGCCGCGTGCGGCGGCAGTGGTCAGGTTGGGCAGACCGGCACCGGCAGCAACGCCAACGCGACACCGACGAACAAGAACCTGGTCTACATCCCGGGTGACATCGAACCCTTCTACACGTCCATCTACTGCGCGGCCAAGACCGAGGCGGCCAGCAAGGGCTACACCCTCACCCAGCAGGGCGCCCCCACGTTCGCGGTGGACCAGCAGACCCCGATCGTCAACACGGTGGCCAACACCAAGCCAGCCGGTGTGCTGATCGCACCGACCGACAACGTGGCCATGTTCAATCCGATCCAGACCCTCGCCAACGGTGGCACCAAGGTCGTCCAGGTCGACACCGCGTTGAAGGACACGTCGCCGGTCCAGGCATCCATCTCGTCGAACAACACCCAGGGCGGCTCGCTCGCCGCCGACACCCTGGCCAAACTACTCAACGGCAAGACCGGCAAGGTGCTGGTGCTCAACACCATCGCCGGTACGTCCACAACGGACGAACGCGAGGCCGGGTTCGCCAACGAGATCAAGAAGTACCCGAACCTGACCATGCTGCCCCAGCAGTACACCAACAACGACGTCGCGCAGTCGACCCAGACGCTGACCGCCCAGCTGTCCTCCAACCCCGACCTGATCGGTGTGTTCGCGACCAACCTGAACACCGGACAGGGTGCTGCCACCGCACTGGAGACCGCGGGCAAGAAGGGCACCGTCCAGCTGGTCGGCTTCGACGCCAGCCCGCAGGAGGTGCAGAGCCTGCAGCAGGGCGTGTTCCAGGCGCTGATCGCCCAGGACCCGGCGACCATCGGCGTGGACGGCGTCGACCAGGTGGTCAACGCGATCACCGGTAAGTCGGTGACGAAGAACATCTCCACCAACCTGGTCTCGCTCACCCAGAGCGACGCCGCCGCGATCGCCAAGTACACCTACAAGTCCAGCTGCTGACCCTCGTCACAGCGGCAGCCCCGTTGTCCGACCCGCGCGCTACCGTGCGGGCATGGACAACGGGGCTGTTGCGTTTTCGGTGCGGATCGGCGTGCGCAACTACGAACTGGACACACTCGGGCACGTCAACCAGGCCGTCTACCACTCCTACGCCGAGCACTGCCGGGTGTCGATGTTCCGCGCGGCGGGCTGCGCGCCGGAAGCCATGCGCGAGCTCGGTTTCGCGCCTGCGCTGCTCGCCAGTGAGGCGCGTTACCTGCGCGAGTTGCGCGACGGCGACGAGGTCGAGGTGACCGCGTCGATCGAGTTCGGCGCCGGCAAGACGTTCGTCATGCGCAACGAGCTGACCAAACTGGACGGCACGCTCGCCGCGACGGTCAGCAGCACCATGGGTCTGCTCGACCTGTCCGCGCGCAAACTGCTCACCGATCCACGGGAACGCATCCGCGCGCTGGTCACCAAGCCGGAAATCATGTTCACGGATTGACCGCGCGCTGATAGGCGCGCAGCGCGTCCGGGTCGTCGATGCTGCCGTGGTGGTGCAACTGGCCCCAGCGACCGCCGAGGTGGCCGAAGTAGCGGGTGGTGCGGATGGCGAGCGGCACCCGGGTGCCGTCCGGCGCGGTGAAGTGGCCGGTCTCGCGACCCGCGAACACCGCGTGGTTCGGGCCCAGGTACTCGACGATGTCGCCGAAGGTGACTTCAAGCTTGGCGGGCGAGTCGAAAACGCGTTGGTAGAGCGCGACGATCGGGTCACGGCCGCGCAGGATGCCGCCGAGCGGGTTGTTCAGCTGGACGAGGTCGTTGTCGCTCCAGACCCGCGCGAGCGCGTCGGCGTCGCGGTTGTTGAGCGCGTAGTAGAAGGATTCGAGTGCGGCGAGCGCGCCTTCGCGGCCCGGGTCTGTGGTCTCGGCCAGCAGATCGCGGCTGGCTGGTCCGAACGTCGAGGTCAACAGCGATGACGGCACGGTTCCCCCTGCTCCCCAGTAGAATGTTCGATGGAGGTCGACCAGATGAGTGTACGACGAGAATCGAACACTGAGCCAGCCCGGCAGTCCGCGCGCGCCCGCAACCTCACGCACGCGAGCCCGGACGAGGTCAGCGTGCAGGACGCGCTGGACGCGCTCGCCGACCCGATCCGTCGCTCGATGGTCCGCATCCTGGCCAACTCACCCGACTGGGAGCGCGCCTGCGGCACGTTCGACGTACCAGTGGCGAAGGCGACGCTGAGCCACCACTTCGCCGTGCTGCGCGCGACCGGCCTGATCGAGCAGCGCGACGAGGGCTCGCGCAGGCTGAACCGGCTGCGCAAGAACGAGTTCGACGCGTCTTTCCCCGGCCTGCTCGACATCGTGCTGGCCGAGCAGTGACGGAGTCCTTACCGGAACAACTCGCCCGCACCCGCCGCTTCAGCGTCGGCGCCCCGCACGACATCACCGCAACGCTGTTCCTGCGCTCCGGCGCGCTCTGGTCCGTCGACCCGGAACGGAAAATCCTCGACGGCGTCAACGAATATGCGACCGACGGCGACACGATCGCCTGCGTGATCGACGGCGAACTGCATACCGTCGACCGCGGCCGCATCGCCACACCGACCCCGATCAGCAGGCCGCGCCCGCGCGGCGCGCACATCGCCTACCGGCACGACGGCGACCTGCACGTCACCGGTATCGGCCTGGTCGCAACCGAGGTCGACGACTACTGGTGGTCCCCCACCGGCACGCACCTGATCGTCAGCCGCTCCGATATGTCGCAAGTGGACACTTGGCACCTCACAGAGGACCCGGCGCGTCCGCCGCGCACATACCCTTATGCGGCGGTCGGCAGGCGGAACGCGGTGATCAGCCTGGCGATCGCCGACCTGACCGGCACGGAAACAGCGGTCGAGTTCGGCATGGAGTACCTGGTCATGGCGGGCTGGGACGCGCACGGCCCGTACGCGGTCGGCCTGACCCGCGACCAGCGCACCCAACGGTGGCTGGCCATCGACCCGAAGACCGGTGCGAGCAGTGTCACCCAGGAATGGCAGGACCGGTGCTGGGTGCCCGAAGTTCCCGGTCTGCCCGCGCGCACCGAGTCCGGCGCACTCGTCGCGCACCTCGACCGCGACGGCACCCGCCACCTGGCGATCGACGGCGTCCCGGTCACGCCGCCCGGCCTGCAACTGCGCGAGGTGCAACGCATCGACGGCGACCGGATCGTCTTCACCGCTTCCCCTCAGCCCACCGAAACCCGCCGCTACTCCTACGAAACCGAAACTTCCGATATCGGACCATCCGAAACCGAACTATCCGAGATCGGAACATCCGAGGCCGGAGTACCCGAGATCGGAACGTCCGAGATGGGAATTTTCGAGATCGGTGGACCGGGGATCGGATCCGATGCCGAGGAGCCGGTGCTGCGCGTCAACCGGACGCGGCTGGTGCTCGGCCCGCGCGAACTGCGCGCCGATCTGTACCTGCCGTCGTGGCACCGGCCCGGCACGAAACTGCCGGTGTTGCTCGATCCTTATGGCGGACCGAGCCGCCAGCGGGTCACGGACGAGGGCGACTGGCGCGATCTGGTCTCGCAGTGGTTCGCCGAGCACGGTTTCGCGGTGCTGGTGATCGACGGCGCGGGCACGCCGGGTCGCGGACCGGACTGGGAGCGGGAGATCCACGGCGACCAGTTCGGTCCGGTGCTCGACGACCAGATCGCCGGTCTGCACGCGGCGGCGCGCGAACGCCCGGAGCTGGACCTGGACCGGGTCGGCATCCGCAGTTGGTCCTTCGGCGGCGCGATCGCGGAACTGGCGCTGTTGCGCAGGCCGGACGTGTTCCACGTGGCGGTCGCCGGTGCGGCGCCGACCGATCCCCGGCGCTACCGGGCCCGGTTCCGCGAGCGGTACATGGGCCAGTTGGACGAGAACGCCGAACGCTACGACGCCTATCGCCTCATCGACGATGCGCCGAGTCTTCGCAGGCCGTTGCTGTTGATGCACGGCCTCGCCGACGACAACGTGCATCCCTCGCACACGCTGCGCATGTCGGCGGCGCTGCGCGCGGCGGGCAGACCGCACGAGGTCGTGTTGCTGCCTGGCATCGGCCATTCGGCGATCGGCTCATCTGCGACAGTGGAGGTTCTCCGCACGCAGTTGGACTTCCTGCGCAGGCACCTCGGTACGGTGGCTGGGTGACATCGGTCAAGCAGGTACAGATCACCTTCGACTGCGCGGAACCCGAGCGGGTCGCCCGGTTCTGGAGCGAGGTGCTGGGATACGTGCTTTCGGAGGACTCGTGCGTCGATCCCGCTGGCGTGGGCCCTCGGCTGTACTTCCAGCGCGTGCCAGAAGGCAAGGTCGTCAAGAACCGGGTGCACCTCGACGTACGCGTTGGCACCGGGCTGGTGGGTGCGGAGCGCCTGGCCGCGCTGGAGGCCGAATGCGTCCGGTTGGAGGCGCTCGGCGCGGTACGCGGGCAACTGCTCGTCGCCGATGAGGAGAACGAGTCGTGCCAACCGATGCAGGACATCGAAGGCAACGAGTTCTGCCTGGACTGAGTCAAGTACGGTCGACCGCATGACCGATTCGACCGACCTCGGCCTGCCCGACAACTGGGGCCGTTGGGGTGCCGACGACGAACTCGGCACGCTGAACCTGATCACCGACGAGGTGCGCGCGCAGGCCGCCGCTGAGGCGCGGACCGGTCGGTGGGTGTCGCTGGCGCAGCCGATCACGCCCAACCCGATGATCAGCAGCCCGTTCGCACCGACCACTGTGGATGTCTCCCCCGTGCAGCAGATGGTGTCCCACACCGGGTTGGGTGTTGCCGCCGATCTGATCATGGTCACGAACCACCACGCGAAGTCGACGCACATCGACGCGCTGGCGCACTGGTCGACCGACGGCGAGGTCTACCCCGGCCGGCCCAGGGACCACGTGGTGACGCCCGGCGGCGTCACCTTCGGCTCGACGTCGGCCTTCGCGGCCGGAATCGTGACGCGCGGAGTGCTGCTGGATCTGGCGATCGACGAGCCACTCCCGTCCGGGCACGCGGTGACCGGACGCGACTTCGAGGATGCCGAGCAGCGCCAGGGCGTCGAGGTCCGGTCGGGTGACGCGCTCGCGGTGCGGTTCGGCTGGCCCGCCGACCCGCTGCTGCCGGGCAGGCCGACGCCGGGCATCAGCGTCGACGCGGTGCGCTGGATGCACGATCGCGGCGTTTCCCTCTACACCGGTGACCGGGGCGACGCCTACCCGCCGCTGGACCCGTCCGGTCCGTCCCCGCTGCATGGCGTCGCGCTGGGCCGCCTGGCGATGCCGCTGATCGACGCGTCAGCGCTCGACGAGCTTGCCGCACTGTGCGCGGAGCTGCGGCGCTACAGCTTCCTGCTCACGGTCGGCCCGCCGCGTATCCACGGTCTGAGCGGTGTCGCGGTGAACCCGATCGCGGTGTTCTGATCAGCCCTGCTCGCGCAGACCTTCCACCAGCTGATCGGCCGCCGCGTAGGAGTCGAGCGTGCCGGACATGACCTGTCCGGCGAGCTTCTCCAGCGCCTGACCGCCGCGCAGGTCACCGAAGCGTTCGCGCAGCTGCTCGACGGCGATCGCCTCGACCTCGACGGTGGCCCGGTTGAGGCGGCGCGCGTCCAGTTCGCCGTGTTCGGTGAGCCAGTCGTGGTGGGCGTCGAGCGCCTCGACGACCTCGTCGATGCCTTCGCCCCTGGACGCGACGGTGGACACCACCGGGATGCGCCAGCGCGGTCCGGCCCGGTCGACCCGGCCGAGCGAGATCATGTACTTGAGGTCGCGCACGACCTGGCTCGCGCCGTCGCGGTCGGACTTGTTGACCACGAACACGTCGGCGACTTCGAGAATGCCCGCTTTCGCTGCCTGGACGCCATCGCCCATGCCGGGCGCGAGCAGCACCAACGTGGTGTCCGCGAGCGAGATGATGTCCACTTCGGACTGTCCAACACCGACCGTTTCGATCAGCACGACGTCGAAACCGGCCGCGTCGAGCACGCGCAGCGCCTGCGGCGTCGCCCAGGAGAGTCCGCCGAGATGTCCCCGGGTCGCCATCGAGCGGATGAACACGCCGGGGTCGGTCGCGTGGTCCTGCATACGGACCCGGTCGCCGAGCAGCGCGCCGCCGGAGAACGGCGAGGACGGGTCGACCGCGAGCACGCCGACCCGCTTGCCCTGCTTGCGGAACGCCGCGACCAGCACCGAGGTCGACGTTGACTTGCCGACGCCCGGTGGCCCGGTCAACCCGATCACCCGCGCCCGGCCGGTCAACGGCGCCAGCGCGCTCGCCACCTCGCGCAGTTGCGGACTGGCGTCCTCGATCAGCGAGATGAGCCGAGCGACCGCGCGCGGCTTGCCTTCCCGCGCGCGGTCGATCAGTTCGGAGACGTCAGGTTTTGTCCGCACGATCAGCGATTATGCGCTGGGCACCTTGATGATCAGCGCGTCGCCCTGACCACCACCGCCGCACAGTGCGGCAGCGCCGACGCCACCGCCGCGCCGCTTGAGTTCCAGCGCCAGGTGCAGCGCGATGCGCGCACCGGACATGCCGATCGGGTGGCCGACGGCGATCGCGCCGCCGTTCACGTTGACCTTGTCCTCGGCTAGGCCGAGCACCCGCGAGGACACCACGCCGACCGCGGCGAACGCCTCGTTGATCTCGACAAGGTCCAGCTCACCGGGTTCGATCCCGGCCTTGGCGCACGCCTTCTTGATCGCGTTGGAGGGCTGCTCGTGCAGGCTCGCGTCCGGCCCGGCGACGACGCCGTGCGCGCCGATCTCGGCCAGCCAGGTCAGCCCGAGCTCCTGCGCCTTCGCCTTGCTCATCACCACGACCGCCGCCGCACCGTCGGAGATCTGCGAGGCCGAACCGGCGGTGATGGTGCCGTCCGCCGCGAACGCGGGACGAAGCTTGCCGAGGCTCTCGGCGGTGGTGTCGCCGCGCACGCCCTCGTCGGTGTCGAACACGATCGGGTCGCCCTTGCGCTGCGGAATGCTGACCGGGGTGATCTCGTCGACGTAGACGCCGTTCTTGATCGCGGCTGCGGCGCGCTGGTGCGAGCGCGCGGAGAACTCGTCCTGGTCGGCGCGGGTGATGTCGTAGCGCGAGTTGTACTTCTCGGTCGCCGCGCCCATCGCCATCTGGTCGAAGGCGCAGAACAGGCCGTCGTAGGCCATGTGGTCGACGAGGGTGGTGTCGCCGTACTTGAAGCCGGAGCGCGACTTGGGCAGCAGGTGCGGCGCCAGCGTCATGGATTCCTGGCCACCGGCCACCACGATGTCGAACTCGCCTGCGCGGATCAGTTGGTCGGCAAGGGCGATCGCGTCCAGACCGGACAGGCAGACCTTGTTGATCGTCAACGCGGGCACGTCCATGCTGATGCCAGCGTGCACGGCGGCCTGACGCGCCGGGATCTGGCCGACGCCCGCGGTCAGCACCTGGCCCATGATCACGTACTCGACCTGGTCGGGCGTGACGCCCGCCTTCTCCAGGGCCGCCTTGATCGCGAACCCGCCCAGCTGCGGGCCGGTGAAGTCCTTGAGCGAACCGAGCAGCCGCCCGATCGGGGTACGCGCCCCAGCGACGATGACAGATCCGGACACCGGCGACATCACACGCCTCCATCGTTGGAGTCTTCGACACGAATGAATCCATGCTCGCACGAGCAAGCTGTCACTCGACGATACCGACGAGTAACTAACGCCACTATGACCACAGTCACCTGGCGCCGAACAAAACCGGTTCAGTTTTCGTAGGCTCTGCGAATGACTTCTCCGCTCGGTCTGTCCATCACGGCCATCGACCACGTCGGCATCGCGGTGCCCGACCTGGACGAGGCGATCGCCTACTACCGCGACACCTTCGGCTTCGTGGTGACCCACGTGGAGACCAACGAGGAGCAGGGCGTCCGCGAGGCCATGCTCGCCGCCGATGGCGCACCGGAAGGCGCGACGGCCATTCAGTTGCTGGCGCCGTTGAACGAGCAGTCCACCATCGCGAAGTTCATCGACACGCGCGGCGCGGGCATGCAGCAGATCGCCTACCGCGTTGACGACATCGACGCCGCATCGGCCGCGATCCGTGCCAAGGGCCTGCGCCTGTTGTTCCCGGAACCCAAGCACGGCACCGCGAACAGCCGCACCCAGTTCATCCACCCCAAGGACGCGGGCGGCGTGCTCGTCGAACTCGTCGAGCCCGCGAAGCACTAGGAGCGATTCCCCAACGCGGCCGCGACGAAGTTGATCTCGCGGTCGATCGGGGTCGCGCCGTCGTCGTGCCGCACTGTCGAATGGCGATAGCTGACCGCGAGCGCCAGCAGTTCGGCGGCGGCCTCGGTATCGGCTTCCGGTGCCAGCGCACCACGAGCCGCCGTGATCACCGCCCTGATCTGGCCGACCACCGATCGGTAGCGCCGCTGCATGGCAGCGCGCACCGCCTCGTGCGTGTCGGCCTCCCGCCAGAGCAGGTGCGAGAGGAGCTGGGACGCCTCGATGCGCGCGTCGAGCGTGGCGACCAGCGCACGCAGGCTGGCCGCCACGTTGCCCGGCGCGACGATCGCCGCGATGTCGACGTGTTCGTCAGGCAGTCTCTCGATCAACGCCACGAGCAGATCGGGCTTGCGCCGGAAGTAGTAGTGCACGAGTCCTTTGGGGACATTCGCGCGCTCGGCGATCCGGGAGGTCGGCGTCGCGTCGAACCCCAGTTCGGCGAACAGTTCCTCGGCTGCGGCGAGGATGCGCTCCCGGGATGAGTCGTCGGCTGGCTCGTCGGTGCCCAAGAGCGCATCACCCTCCGGTGTGAGTTCAGTGTTGACCGGTCAGCCGGTGCGTCGTGCGCATCGCCGGGATCGCGATCCCGCTGGCCACGATGGTCAACGCGCCCGCGATCCAGCTGGTCCACGCCGCGCCCGAGTCGGACGCGAAGCTCATCACCCACGGCGCGATGAACAGCAGGACACCAAGCACCGCCTGAATGGTCTCACTGGCCATCTGGCGTGGCGCGGCCAGCGAGATCAGGCCGTCGACGGCGATCAGCGCGCCGAGGATGACCATGGTCCACAGGGTTTTGGTCGACGTGTCCAGCCACAGCAGCGGCGAGAGCAGCGCGACCACGCCGACGACCACTTCCGCCCAGTCCGACCAGCGCGTCCAGGCCCGGGGCGAGGTTTGCGGTTCCACCATTGTGCCCACCTCCAATATCCGAAGATGTCTGAATCCTCCGCCTTGGTTGGCCGCCCGGTCAAGACATTCTTCGCACGATCGTGCGACGATCGACGTGCGGTCCCTCACAACGTTCGATCTGTATCGTTACTCGTGGGTAACATCCGGCCAATTCGAGCGACACCGACGGAGGCACCTGCGATGCAGAAAATCCTCGATGCCATTCTCGCCAACGAGTTGGACGAGCTCGGCAACCTGCCGATTCCCGATCACTACCGCGCGGTCACCGTGCACGCCGACGAGACGGAAATGTTCGACGGCCTGCCCAGCGCGGAAAAGGATCCGCGGAAATCCCTGCACGTCGAGGATGTGCCCACCCCGGAACTGGGGCCGGGCGAGGCCCTTGTCGCCGTGATGGCCAGCGCGATCAACTACAACACCGTGTGGACGTCGATCTTCGAACCGATGTCGACCTTCGGCTTCCTCAAGCGGTACGGGAAAACGTCACCGTTGGCCAAGCGGCACGATCTGCCGTACCACATCGTCGGTTCCGACCTGGCCGGCGTCGTGCTGCGCACCGGGCCGGGCGTGAACGCGTGGAAGGCCGGCGACGAGGTCGTCGCGCACTGCCTCAACGTCGAGCTCGAACACCCGGACGGGCACAACGACACCATGCTCGACCCGGAACAGCGGATCTGGGGATTCGAGACGAATTTCGGCGGGCTCGCCGACCTCGCACTGATCAAATCCAACCAGCTCATGCCGAAACCGGCTCATTTGAGCTGGGAGGAGGCCGCCTCCCCCGGCCTGGTCAACTCGACCGCGTACCGGCAACTGGTCTCGCGCAACGGCGCGGACATGAAGCAGGGCGACGTGGTGCTGATCTGGGGCGCGTCCGGTGGGCTCGGGTCCTACGCCACCCAGTTCGCGCTGAACGGCGGTGCCATCCCGGTCTGCGTGGTGTCCAGCCCGGAAAAGGCGGAGATCTGCCGGAAGATGGGCGCCGAACTGATCATCGACCGGTCCGCGAAGACTGGTGAGGGCTACAAGTTCTGGGCCGACGAAGATCACCAGGATCCGAAGGAGTGGAAGCGCTTCGGCGCCAAGATCCGCGAACTCACCGGTGGCGACGACCCGGACATCGTGTTCGAGCACCCGGGCCGGGAAACCTTTGGTGCCAGCGTCTTCGCCGCGCGTAAAGGTGGCACGATCGTCACCTGCGCGTCCACCAGCGGGTTCATGCACTCCTACGACAACCGTTACCTGTGGATGAACCTCAAGCGGATCATCGGCTCGCACTTCGCCAACTACCGCGAGGCATGGGAGGCGAACCGGCTCATCGCCAAGGGCCGGATTCACCCGACCGTGTCGCGGGTGTACCCGCTCGCGGACACCGGTCAGGCCGCCTCCGACGTGCACGCGAACGTCCACCAGGGCAAGGTCGGCGTACTCTGCCTGGCCCCGGAAGAAGGTCTCGGCGTGCGCGACACGGAGTTCCGTGCTCGGCACCTCGACGCCATCAACCGGTTCAGGGGCGCCTGACCGGGGTGTGTCGCACGACCGGGTTACGTTTCCGGGTAGCGTGAGCCCCATGGCTTTCGGTAGCGAGCGCGAGCGCGACGTGGTGCCCCTGGGAACCGGCTTTGACATCGTCAAGCGCGGCTACTCCCGCACGCAGGTCGAGGAACACCTCGAACGGCTGGACAAAGAGCTCAAGCTGATCGCTCTTGACCGCGATGCGGCCACCGCGCAGGCCCAGGACATGTACAAGCAGATGGGCCAGGCACGGACCGAGATCTCGGACCTGCGCTCGCAGGTCAACCGTCTCTCGGCGCCGCCGACCACGTTGGAGGGTCTGTCCGAGCGGTTGCAGCGCATGCTGCGCCTGGCCCAGGACGAGTCCAACGAGATCAAGGCGCGCGCCGAGTCCGACGCCGGGCAGATCCGCGCCAGGGCCGAGGCAGACGCCAACTCGCTGCGCGCCCGCTACGAGAACCTGATCGCCGAGGTCGACGGTCGCCGCGTCGAACTCGAGACCGAGCACCGCGAGCTGATGGAGAAGGCGCACGCGGACATCGAGGCCAGGAACAAGGCGGCCGAGGCGGCGCGCAACAAGCTGGACGGCGAGGCGGCCGCACGGCGGCAGCAGATCGAAGAGGACTTCGACATCGCGATGTCCTCGCGCCGCGCCGAGGCCATGCGGGTGCTCGCCGAGCAGGAGGCCACCAGCAAGGCCGAGGCAGCGCGCCGGGTCAAGGAAGCCACCGACGAGGCGACCCGGATCAGCAACCAGGTCAACGCGGAAACCGCTCGGCTGCGCACGCAGGTCGCAGAAGAGCAGCAGGCCAGCAAGGTGGGCGCGGAGAAGCGCCTGCGCGAATCGACCGAGGAAGCCAACCGGGTCCGGACCGAGGCCAACACCGAGGCGACCAACGTGCGCGCGGCCATCGCCGAGGAACAGCGGGTCAGCACCGCCGATGCGGAGAAGCGCCTGCGCGAGTCCACCGAGGAAACCAACAAGCGCCGCCACGAGGCCGCTGCCGAGGCCCAGGCCCGGTTGCAGGACGCGACGGACGAGGCGCACCGCAGGGTGCGCGAGGCCACTGATGAGTCGAACCGCCGGATCGCGGCGGCGACCGCCCGGGTCGAGGGCCTGCGCTCGCTGCGCACCCAGCTCGCCGAGCAGCTGCGCGCCGCGCACTCGCTGATGGTCAACGCGACCCCGCAGCTCGACCCGTTGCCCGAGGAAGACGAGGCCGACAAGCAGCCCGCGTCCAAGGCCGGTCCCCAGACTCCGGCCAAAGCCGGGGACAAGCCGGCTCGCCCGGACCAGCGCACGGTCCCGATCGCCGACAACGCGACCACGCCCGCCAAGGAGACCCCGAACCAACAGGCGGGTCAGCAGACCAAGGTGACCGCGCCGGTCAAGATGCCCGACCCGAACCGGCCCACCATGGAGGTGGCCGCGCTGGACGCGCCGACCCGGCGCACCCCGCCGGTGACGCCGCCGCCGAACAAGCCCGGTCAGGGCCGCCCCAGCCAGCCGCAGCAGAATCAGCCGCAGACCGGCTCCCGCCAGTCCCCCGTCAAGCGCTGAGCAGAACCAGCCGCAGACCGGCTCCGACAAGCGCCAGCAGTACCGGCCGCCGGGCCCTCAACCAACCGCCCGGCGCGGCCCACTCACCAGTGTTTGCTGGTCGGGCCGCGCCGGTCGCGCGCGGCCCAGCAGCCGGTGTGCCAGTGCCTGCGATCCTGCACCGAGCCGTACTCCAGCGCGGGCCAGGCCACCACGTGCGGTACGCCGGGCAGGATCTCGTGATCGCAACCGGGGCACCGGTAGGTCTTGGTCGCCTGCGCGCCGGGGATTCTGCGTACCAGCCATTCGCCGTCCCGACCGGATTCGGCGTGCGGAAACGTCGCGCCGACACCACGGGATTCGTCGTCGTTCCCGGATTTGCGGCTACGTCGGGTCCGGTTGTTGTGGCGCGGCACGGAAATCGACAGTAGCCGACGACGACGGCCACCCGAAGTACGCGGCCGGTGGCACCCCGATCGCGCGGCGGAACGCGGCGACGAACGCGCTCGGCGTGGCGTAGCCGACCCGGCCGGAGACCCGCCCGACCGCCATGCCACCGGCCAGCAGCGGCAGCGCGGCCTGCAACTTCAGCTGGGTGCGCCACTGCCCGAAGGTCATCCCGGTCTCGGTGACGAACAGCCGGGCCAGGTTGCGCGCGCTCGCGCCGACCAGTTGCCCCCACGCGTCGAGGGTGCGGTCGTCGGTGGGGTCTGCGCGCAGCGCGGCGGCGATCGGCAGCAGGCGTTCGTCGCGCGGTTCCGGAACTTCCAGGACCGTGGTCGGCATCGGCGTGAGCAGGTCGAACAGCACGGCTTCCGCGCGTTGCCGGGCCGGTCCGGCCAGGCCGGGGTCGCCGAGGTGCACGATGAGCTCGCGCAGCAGGGCAGGCACCGCGAGCACGGTCGGTTCGGCCCAGTTGCGCGGGCAGCGGTCCGGTTCGAGGTTGAGGCTGCGCAGGTTCATCGCGACCGACGCGCCGGTGCTGTGCCGGACGCCTGCCGGTATCCACAGCGCGCGGCCGGGCGGCAGCACCCAGGTCCGCTCGCCGATCCTGACCAGCGCGACGCCGGTCAGCGCCCAGGCCAGCTGATGCGTCGGGTGGTGGTGCCAGGGGAACCAGAGGCCCTGCGGCACCGCGAAGTCGCCGACGAGCACCGCGCCCGCCTGGCCCGAGTATTGTCCGTCCAGCGACATTGCCTGGCAGGATAACGTCTGGCGGACGCGGATCGGACTTCCTACCGTCGGTACATGCCAATGAACCGGATCCACCGCAAGATCTGCTCGTCGGACGGCTGGGCGAACTCGGTGGCCGAGACGCTGCCGCGCGAACTGGCCGACGTCGATCTGGGCAAGCGGATGCTGGAGATCGGCCCCGGTTTCGGTGCGACCACCACCGTGCTCGCGCCGATGGTCGAGGAACTGACCGCGCTGGAGGTCGACCCGGCTTCTGCGACGCGACTGCGCGAACAGTTCGGCGAGCGGGTGGAGATCGTCACCGGCAGCGGCGCGAACATGCCCTTCCCTGACAACGGCTTCGACTCGGTCGTCTGCTTCACGATGTTGCACCACGTGCCGTCGAAAGCGTTGCAGGACAATCTGTTCGCGGAAACCTGCCGGGTGCTGCGGCCGGGCGGGGTGTTCGCCGGGTTCGACAGCCAGCTCAGCTTCCGGTTCCGGATGCTGCACATCGGCGACACCATGGTCGTCGTCGACCCGAGAACGTTCCCGGACCGGCTGCGTGCCGCCGGTTTCACCGACGTGCACGTCGGGCACGAACCGAAATCGCGCGTCCGGTTCCGCGCCCGCAAGCCGTGAGAGAATTCCCCGGTGCCGACCTATGCCTTCAAGTGCCGCGAGTGCGTCGACGAGTTCGAGGTGTCCCGGCCGATGAGTGAATCCGCCGACCCGGCGCGGTGCCCGGTCGGCCACACCGACACGGTCAAGCTGCTGACCACGGTCGCCCTGGCCGGTCGCTCGTCGGGTGCGCCAGCTGGTGGTGGCGGTTGCTGCGGTGGCGCCTGCGGCTGCGGGAGCTAGTTTCGTCCCGTTTTGGCGCGTAACGCCGATGCATCCGATCCGAGTTCGGTGCTGGTGTTCGTCCGCGACAGCTAGCGGTTGGTGTAGTCGCGGAAGCCTTTGCCGGTCTTGCGGCCGAGGCGGCCCGCGGTGACGAGGTGTTCCAGGAGCGGGGCCGGGGCGAACCCGGCCTCGCGGAACTCGTTGTAGAGGGTGCGTTCGATGGCCAGCGAGACGTCAAGGCCGACGACGTCGAGCAGTTCGAACGGGCCCATCGGCAGGCCGCAGCCGACCTTCATGGCGGTGTCGATGTCGTCGGCTTCCGCGTAGTGGCCTTCGAGCATCTTGACCGCGTCGTTGAGGTACGGGAACAGCAGCGCGTTGACGATGAAGCCGGCCCGGTCGGTGCAGTGCACCGGGTGTTTGCCGACGGTCTTGCAGATGGCGTGCGCGGTGGCGACGACCTCGGGCGCGGTGGCGATGGTGGCGACCACTTCAACGAGCTTCATGGCGGGCGCGGGGTTGAAGAAGTGCAGACCGACCACATCGGACGGTCGGGAGGTCGCTGCCGCGCATTCGATGACCGGCAGGGACGAGGTGGTGGTGGCCAGCACGGCGCCGGGTTTGCAGACCTCGTCGAGGGCGGCGAACACCGCGGTCTTGACCGACAACTCTTCCGCGATGGCCTCGATGACAAGGTCGCAGTCGGCGAGTTCGGTGAATTCGACCGCCGGGATGATCCTGGCGAGCGTGGCGTCCCGGTCTGCTTCGGACAGCCGGCCCTTGACCACCGACCGGTCCAGTGATTTGCCGACCTTCGCGATGGCAGCCGCGGCTTTGTCCGCACTGCGGGCGCGCAGCACCACGTCGAAGCCCTTCTTGGCGAAGACTTCGGCGATGCCGGTGGCCATGGTGCCGGTGCCGATCACGGCGACCCGGTGGATGTCGCGGCCGGTGACGGGTTCGTCGCCAGGGCGCGGAGTGTGGATGTCCGGGACGACGGTGGGCGAGTCGGGGCCGTCGTAGGTGTAGAAGCCGCGACCGGACTTCCGGCCGAGCAGGCCTGCGGTGATCATCTGCTTGAGCAGCGGCGCGGGCGCGTGCAGCCGGTTGCGGGACTGGTGGTACATGGTGTCCAGGATTTCCTGGGCGGTGTCCAGGCCGATCAGGTCGAGCAGTTGCAGCGGGCCCATCGGGTAGCCGCAGCCGAAGCGCATGGCAGCATCGAGGTCCTCGCGGGTGGCGTAGCGCTGCTCGTACATGCCGACGGCGTGGTTGAGGTAGCCGAACAGCAGCGCGTTGGCGATGAACCCGGCGCGGTCGCCGATGACGACCGGTTCCTTGCCAAGGCCACGGGTGAACTCGACGACGTCCTCGATCACGTCCGGTTCGGTGACCACGGTGCGGACCACCTCGACCAGTTTCTGGATCGGGGCAGGGTTGAAGAAGTGCAGGCCGACGACCTTGCCGGGGCGCTGGGTGCGCACGCCGATCTCGGTGACGGACAGCGATGAGGTGTTGGACGCGATGATGGCCTCGGGGCGGCAGATCCGGTCGAGTTGGGTGAAGATCGCGGCCTTGTTCTCCAGGTGTTCCGGGATGGCCTCGACGACCAGGTCGCAGTCGGCGAGATCGGCGAGATCGGTGCCGTAGCTGATCCGGCCGAGCAACTCCACGCGAGCCGACCCGTCGAGTTTGCCGCCGGTCACCGCGCGCTCGGTGGAGTGTTCGATGTGCCCTCGGCCTCGGGCGACGCTCTCGGCGTCGAGTTCGACGGCGACCACCCGCAGGCCGGTCCTGGCCACCACCTCGGCGATGCCCGCACCCATGGTGCCGAGCCCGACGATGCCGATCGTGCGGAACTCCCGTGCCACGTCTGCCACCTCGCTTCTCACCGGCGATCAAAAAAGCTACGCGTCGGTAACTTGGGGAGATGGTCGCACGGTCGACGGCCTACTCCGGGTGAGCTTCACCACCGGATCGTGCAAGAAACCCGATCGATACCTGCCGGGGTGGAAATATAAAAGTTGAGTCACCTGTTAGCAAGTATGTAGGACCTAATGGACGCAAGGAGAGTAGCGATGTTGATGCGGACCGATCCGTTCCGTGAGCTCGACCGCCTGACCCAGCAGTTCTTCGGCGTGCACGGAACGCAGTCGCGTCCCGCCGTCATGCCGATGGACGCCTTCCGCGACGGCGAGGAGTTCGTCGTCCGATTGGACCTGCCGGGCGTCTCGCCCGACTCGATCGACCTCGACGTCGAGCGCAACGTGTTGACCGTCAAGGCCGAGCGCACCAGCGACGGCACCGAGTTGCAGGTAGCCGAGCGCCCCAAGGGCGTGTTCAGCAGGCAGCTGTTCCTCGGCGACACCCTCGACACCGACCGCATCGAGGCCAGCTACGACCAGGGCGTGCTGACGCTGCGCATCCCGGTCGGGGCCCAGGCCAAGTCCCGCAAGATCGCGGTGACCGCGGGCGCGGGAGGCCAGGCGATCGACGCCTGATCCGTTTCCCCGACAGAGCTTCGACCCCGGAACTGTGGTCACGTCCGGGGTCGATCCCTTTCTATGGCACGGTTTCTGGCTCGGAGCCGACGGGGCCGACCTGTTTTTTGGCATTGAAGTGCGCCTTCTTCTGGCGATTCCCGCACGTGTTCATGTCACACCATCTGCGGGTGCGACTCTGGCTGGTGTCGAAGAAGGCGGCCTGGCAGGTTGGCGATGCGCACAGGGCCAGTTTTCCGTCTCGTTCGCCCGCGATGATGCCGATCGCGTCGGCGGCGACAACGCTGAGGGCATCCTCCACGGAGGAAGTCGAGCCAAGTCGCCATTGCCGATTGCTCTCGGCCGTCAGGATGGCCGCGGCCCGGCCCTGAACGCTGCAGTCATTGATGACCTGGACAGCAGCCGCGGGGAGAGGGTCCTGGCGCGCGGCCGCTGTCGCGGCGGCGTGAATCGACTCCCTCAGCTCCCACGCGCGTTCGAGCTGGGCGGTGGTGCAGGACTCCACGGCGAGGCCACTCACCGCCAGCCAGTCGACGAGCCGGTTCGGCGTGGGGATGCGCTCAACAGCGTCGCCATGACGCTCCGACAGGGTCCCGGTGAAGCTGGTCGCCAGCACCTTGCCGAGACGGAAGTCCGGGAACCGAGCACTCATGGAACCACCTTAGCTGGTTGCAAGCCGACATCGAGACATGCTAGAACCGTCTTAGCCGGTTCCCGCAGACCCCACGCCGGTTCCACCGATGACCAGGAGGTCCCATGTCCGAACACCGGTGCGTCACCGACGTGCGGGCATTCGAAGCCCACGCAACCGAAACTGACCTCGACGACCTGCGCGCGCGACTGGCCGCAGCACGGCTGCCGGAAGCTGAGACGGTCTATCGCGTCGCGCCCGGCCCTCATCGATGGGGACAGGGCGTTCCCCTTGCCGACCTCGTGGACGTCGTGGACTACTGGCGCACCGGGTACGACTGGCGGTCGTTCGAAACGCGCCTCAACCAGATCGGCCAGTTCCGCACGATCATCGACGGCCTCGGAATCCACTTCCTGCACCGCCGATCCGCCCGCGCGGACGCCACCCCGCTGCTCGTGACCCACGGCTGGCCAGGCAGCATTGCCGAGTTCACCGATGTAGTAGACGAACTGGCAGATCCGAAAAACGCCGACGCACCAGCGTTCCACGTCGTGGTCCCGTCGCTGCCAGGTTTTGGTTACAGCGACAAGCCGGCCACCACCGGGTGGGGAACCGAAAAGATCGCGGCCGCCTGGGTGGAACTGATGGGGAGGCTCGGCTACCACAAGTTCGCAGCCCACGGCGGCGACTGGGGAGGCGTGATCACCACGATCCTCGGCGGTAGGTTCCCGGAGCACGTTCTCGGCATCCACACCACGCTCGCGCAGGCACCGCCCGGGTTGACAACGGACGGGCTGACGGCGACCGAGCGCGAATGGGCCGAGCAAACCCGCGATTTCTGGCAAAACCGCGCGGCGTACGCGAAGCAGCAGGCGACCCGACCGCAAACCATCGGCTACTCGCTCGTCGACTCACCAGTCGGGCTTCTCGCCTGGATCCTGGACAAGTTCGCCGAGTGGACAGATACCGAAGACAGCCCGTTCGAGACTCTTTCCCGAGATCGCGTTCTTGACGACGTCACCCTGTATTGGCTGACCCGGACCGGCGCATCGGCGGCCCGCATCTACTACGAAAGCCACGACTCGCTCGACCCCGAACTCCGGGTCGATGTCCCGTCAGCGATCAGCATCTATCCCCGCGACATCGAGAAGTGTCCGCGCGCCCTGGCACAGCAGCGGTACCGGCAGATCGTCCGGTGGAGGTCGCCTGAAACCGGGGGACATTTCCCGTCGCTGGAGGTTCCCGAGTATTTTGTCAAGGATCTGCAAGACGGCCTCGCGGCAGTGCTGGCCGCCAATCCGTGACGGCGGACAGGTCCGGGCGGGGCGTGGTTTTCTAGGACATCGGCGGCAGTTTGGGCCACACGACATTGGCCAGCTGGGTTGCCGCCGTGCAGGCCGCGTCGATCTGGCCCGGTGAGTCGGTCGCCCACACCGAGGCGATTTCATGCAGATCGGAACTCGCGCTGCCCCACGGCAGGCGGTAGGTGTCGACCTCGCACCGGGTGTAGTCGGCGTCGCTGTACTTGAGCGTGTACGTGTCCAGGCCGTGGATCTGGGTGTGGCTGTCGGCCGCCTGCCTGTCGAGCGTGTTGCCGATTTCCAGGTCCACGCCGTATTCGACATTGACGTTGGTGTTGTCGGGCAGCCACCAGCAGGAGTGGCCGGACGGGGTCTCCGGTTGGCCGTCCACCGTGTTGCCTGCGATCTGCGAACCGTTGAGCAGCCCGCATGCCTTCACCTTCGCGATCGAGTTCTTGGGCACGGTGAAATGCTGCATCGCGACCGTGCTGGCCAGCACGGTGCCGAGCGCCTTGCCCACCTCGTTGGCGGCGTCGCACAGCGCCTGGTCGCCGTTGTCGTCGGACGCGAACACGTTGATCTCCAGGTCCACCAGATCGCCGCTGAAATACAACGCGTCGTCACATTGCCCCTGGGAGACGGTGCCCTGTTCAAGAGCGAGTCCGGCGGGCTGAAGTTCCTGCGCGCCCGCGTCGTAGTTGGCGGTGCCGGGATTGCCGGTTGTCGCCAGCTCACCGATTTCCAGCTCGACGTCCTTGTTCGCGCCAGCGGTGATGTGGAAGGCGCAGTCGTCGAGGGAATCACGCACCATCGGCGACGCGATCAGGTCGGCAGGGAGCGCGCCCAAGCTGATCAGGCTGCATGGGTCGAGCGTGCTGAAATCACCCAGTCGTTTGCACGCGGAGATCAGGTTGCCGCTGGTCTCGCACGCGTCCGGCACGCCGGCCTGCGAGGCGGACGTGGTGGCCGTCCGGGGTGGCGGCTTCGGCAGCGAGCTCACGATCGAGCCGCCGCAAGCACTCAGAGACAATGCAGTGAACACAGCAATAGACGCCGATAAGGCAACGCGCTTCCGCACCGGTTTCCCCCCTTTATGTGAACCTGGGCGAACAATACTCTGCGCACCGAAACGGAGGCTAATGAATTGCGCCACAAACTTCTGGCGGAATCCGCTCAGGGCGCGGACGGTAGTTTCGGCCAGACCTCTGCGGCCAGCGTTGTGCCCACCTGACATGCGGTATCGGTGGACTGGTCCGCGTCGCTGAGGTAGATCTCGGCGATCTCGACCAGATTCGACTGTGCGCCGAATGGCGGACCGGCGGTGTCGATCCAGCATTCGGCGGCGCTGTCGTCGGTGGTGGAGATCAATATCGAAGCGCGGCCGCCGATCTGTTCCTGGGTGCCGCCATTTGGCGCAGCGGTGGGCGCCGGTCCGACGATAAAGGACAACGAGGCCGAAAGTACGTCATTGTTTTGCAGGCCGTCGTTCCAGTCGCATTCGTGGTGCGCCGGATATGCGTCGTGGTCGGCGGCTTTGAAACCGAGCGGCGTGAGGGTGTCGTCGGTGAGCAACGGGCACGGGTCGACGTTGGCGAGGGAACTGGCCGGGTAGCCGCGGTGCGGCACCGGCCCCTTGGCCAGCACGCTGGACACGTCGCGGGCGACGGCGGCAGCGGTGGTGCACAGATCGGCGGTGCCGTCGCCGTCGTTGGCGTAGGCGACCGAGGTCAGTTCGATGCCGTCGGCGAATTTCAGGTACGCGGTGCAGGATTGTTCCTGCACGGAACCGATGTAGAGCTGCAATCCGCTGGGCAGGTGCTGCGGTCCGGTCTCGCCGGTGTCGTCCTGGTCGTAGACGAGCGCGCCGACGTCGAGCTGGATGGCGGCGCCCGCCGAGTTGACGCGCAGCGAGCAGTTGTCGAAGGAATCCGCTGGTTCGAGTTCGGCTTGCAGGTCCGATGGCAGCGTGGCGACGTCGACCATGGCGCACGGCTGGATGGTGCCGAAGTCGCCTAGTTCCTTGCTCGCGGACATCGCGGCCGGGGCGCTCGACGAGCCGGGAATGGCGACGCCGTCGATGGCCCTGGCGCAACCGGTCAGACAGCCGAGCAACCCCAGCACGACAAGGGCGAGCGCCGGCGGCCGGACAACCCGCACTCGCATCGCCTCTCCGCCGCATCGACCCCCGGGACCAGCACGCTACTCCCCTCAGGCGGACGCGGGCAGTTTCGGCCAAGCGGCCGACGCGATCGTGGTGCCGAGTTGGCAGGTGGCGTCACCGGTCTGGTCGGACGCGTACCCGAACACCTCGGCGATCTCGGCCAGATCCTGTTGAGGCGCACCGAATGCGACGCCGCCGGTGTCGATCTCGCATTCGCCGAAGTCGTCCGCGTAGGTCGCCAGCACGATCGACTCCCGACCGGCGATCTCGGTGGTCGTGGCGCCGTCCTCGGGTTCGGGTTCCTGGCCGACCAGGAACAGCAGTTGGACGTACCCGAGCCCGCATGCGCGGGAAAATTACTCGCCGAAATTGGTCTCCACCAGGGTAGAAATCCGCTCGATCGCCTGGGCCGCCTGGGTTCCGCGCGCGCTGACCGTGATCGTGTCGCCCGCCCGCGCGGCGAGTTCGAGCAGGCCGAGCACGCTGGCCGCGCTGGCGCTGGCCGGACCGTGCCGCACGGTCACCTCCGCGTCCAGGCCCGCGATGGCGCGGGCGAGCTGGGCGGCGGGGCGGGCGTGCAGGCCGACCCCGTTGGTGAGCACGAAATCCGCCTGTACCGGCGCACCCGCAGGCTCCTCCTGGGGCGACGGTTCGGGGGTGGCGCCTGCCGCTTCGGCTTGGCGGTGCACCTCGACGAGGTCCGCGCCACCCTGCGCGGCCACCGCGGCGACGACCGCGCCTTCGACGAGCGGGGCCGCCGCGATCCGCACCATGTCCGGGTCGTCCAGCGACTCCACCGCGAGTTCGGCGGTCATCACGGCGCTGCCGAGGTCGTAGAGCAGCACGACGCCCGCGCCCTGGTCCGCCTCGTGCAACGCGCCGAGCACCAGGTCGAAATCGGTGCCGAGGCTCCCGTCCGACAGGCCGCCCGCGGCGACGATGACGACCTCGGGGGCCATCTGTGCGGCGAGTTCGACAACGCCCTGAGCGAGTTGGGCGCTGTGCGAGACGATGACGATGCCGACCCCAGCGCCGCCGTTCACCTGCTCGCCGCCGCGTCCGCGAAAGCCCGCAGCAGCAACGAGGACGAGCGCGCGCCCGGATCGAGGTGCTGGGCGCTGCGTTCGCCGAGATAGGACGCCCGGCCTTTGCGCGCCACCAGCGGAATCGTCGATTCCGCGCCCTTCTCGGCGGCGTCGGCCGCTGCCGCGAGCACCCCGGCGACGTCGGCACCGGCGTCGAGAGCGCGTTGCGCCGCGTCGACCGCCGGCGAGATCGCGTCCACCATGGTCTTGTCGCCCAGCACCGCTTTTCCGCGCGCCACGACGCCCTGCAGCCCGGCGCGCAACGCGGCGACCACCAGCGCCGGGGTCAGTTCCTCCTCGGCACCCAATGCGGTCGCCGCGCGCAGGCAGGCGGTGCCGTACAGCGGCCCGGCCGCGCCGCCGACCGTGGAAATCAGTGTGGTGGCAAGGAGTTTGACCACCGCGCCGGGAGTCGCGGGGTGCGCGGAGTCGACCGCGGCGACGAACGCCTGGAAGCCGCGGCGCATGTTCTCGCCGTGGTCACCGTCGCCGATCACCCGGTCCAGCTCGACCAGCTCGTCCCGGTGTTCGGCGATGACCTCGGCGGCGGCACAGACCGCGCGAATGACCGCGCTCGCGTCGCAGCCCATCACCGGCCCCAGCGCAGGGCCGCGGTGTGCACCGGGGCGTCCCACAGCTCGACCATGCGCTCGTCGAGTTTGAGCAGGGTCAGGCTCATGCCCTGCATTTCCAGGCTGGTGATGTACGGGCCGACGAGCCTGCGGCTCACGGTGACGCCGCGTTCGGCGAGCAGCCGTTCCGCGATGCCGTGCGCAAGGTAGAGCTCCAGCAGCGGGGTGCCACCCATCGAGTTGGTGAACAGCAGCACCTCGTCGGCCTCGCGGAAGGGCAGGTCGTCGACGATGGGTTCGAGCAGCCGGGTGACGATGCCCTCGGCGTTCTCCAGCGGGGCGCGCTCGCGGCCGGGTTCGCCGTGGATGCCGATGCCGACTTCCATCTCGTCGTCGGCCAGCTCGAAGCTGGGTTTGCCGACGTGCGGCACGGTGGGCGCGGTCAGCGCCATACCCATCGACCGGACATTCGCGACGACCTGGCGGGCGAGCGCCTCGCAGGTGTCCAGGTCGGCGCCTTGTTCCGCGGCCGCGCCGACGATCTTCTCCACCAGCACAGTGCCGCCGACACCACGCCGGCCCGCGGTGAAGGTGGAGTCCTGGACGGCGACGTCGTCGTCGATGACCACGGTGCGCACGTCGATGCCGTCCGCCTGGGCCAGTTCGGCCGCGGTTTCGAAGTTCAGGACGTCACCGGTGTAGTTCTTGACCAGCAACAGCACTCCGGCTCCCCCGTGCACCGCGTCGATGGCGGCGGCGACGACGTCCGGGGTCGGCGAGGTGAACACCGCACCGGGACAGGCGGCCGCGAGCATGCCGGGTCCGACGAACCCGCCGTGCAGGGGTTCGTGTCCGCTGCCACCACCGGAGATCACCGCGACCCGACCCGCGACCGGAGCGTCCGCTCTGGCCACGAACGGTGGTTCCAGGCTCACGCGCAGCAGGTCGGCGTGTGCCAACGCCATGCCACGTAAGGAATCGGCCACCACGGTCGAGGGATCATCGATGATCTTCTTCACGCCACAGCTCCTCGCCACCCGCTGACCCGCGCCATTCGATCACCCCCTTTGTACACCGGGTGGCCTCCGCTCACGAGCCGCCAGAAGATTCCGGTAGAGCCACGATCGGCCCAACAGGACTTAAGAAGCGCGTGGCACCTTGGTCGCGACGAGCTTCGCCGCGGCCTCGGCCTGGGTGCACGGGTCGAGGCTGCCGCCGAGCACGTCGCCGAACTGGACGTCCACGACTTCTCCGTCGTTGTCGCTCTTGTCGACCAACCGGACGAGCCACTTGACGTCGCAGGACGGGTAGACGTCGTTGGACGGGAACGCGTAGGCGGGCACGCCGACGTCGACCGGCTGCGGGGTGCCGTCGTACGTCTCGTCCTTGGGGTTGCCGTCGAGACTGAATTTCACGGACAGGTCGTAGTCGCCTGCCTGCCAGTCACAGGTGAACAGGCCCTCGACGGTCCGGTCCACGCCGACCGCGGTGAGGTTCTCCGCGTCCGCGTTGTCAATGGTGTCGCACGGGTCGATCACGGCCAGCGAATTGACGCCTGCCGGGCGCTGCGGTGCGTTCGTCCTGATCCGGTTGACGACGATGCCTGCCAGTTGGCGCGCGATCACGCAGCCGTTGTCACCCTTGTAGTTGACCCTGATCTCGATGCCGGTGGTCGGGTCGTGCTGAGTGATCAGTTGCTCGGAGCATTCCGTGCTGTCGGACTGTTCTGTGACCGGCAGGCCCGCGATGGTGCCGGTCGGCTTGCTGCTGGCCAGGTCGTCGCCGATGGTCACCTCGACGCCGAGGGACTCGCCCTTGCCGTCGTCGAGGTCGGCCTGGCAGGAGTCGAGGTCGTTCGGGACAGCGGGCTCGGCCACCTTGCCGAGTTGGCTCAGCGTGTTGTGGTCCAGCAGTCCGCAGGGGTCGACGGTGCGCAGTTTCGCCGAGGCGAAGTCGGTGAGGTTCGCGCTCTGGCCGGTGTTGGCGTCCGAGGACACGGTGGCACGGGTCGAGTCGGTGCGCGGCGTGCTGGCCGGTTGCGCCGAGGAGCAGCCGACGAGCAGGACGGCGGCGCAGGTCAGCCCGGCCAGGCGGGCGAGCGCGGGGGACACGGTTCTGGACATCGGGGCCAACCGTAGCGAGCCGCCCCGCCCGGTGCGGCCGGAACCCGGAAAGCCCGTATTCGGCATCGTGGTCGAGGTCACGCTCCGGTTCGGGAACGATTCAGCTCTCTGGATCGATGTAGTAGGTGTACGACCCACAACGGCGTGACCGACGAAGATCCCGAAGGGAGACCGACCATGATGAAGCTCGCACTACGCAGCCGTCGTGACCAGGCAGATGACGCCAGCAAGGCCGACCGCCGGACCCGCAGGGCCGCGCGTTGGCTGAACGCCTACACGCTCGCGGCGTTCAACCCGGTGCACCCGTACCGCAGGCCGACCACGCGTCCCTGACTCCGGCGTTAACTGTACGTGAACAGGCCCGGTGAGCGATCGTCGCTCACCGGGCCTGTTGCCGTCGTCAGTCCTGCGCTGGTGGCTCTTCGGCTGGGATCCGCACCGGGCGCAGCTGCGCCCACAACGCGAACAGGATCGCGACCACGATCATCGGGATCCCAGTCCACAGGTTGGCGTTGATCCCGCCTGCCTTGTCCAGTTCGGCCGGGGAGGTGAACCAGATTCCCATCACGGTCACCACGATCCCGTACACGCCGAACAGCAGCGCGAGGATCCAGCGCAGGTCGAACAGGCTGGCGGACCGGCTCGCCGGGGGTTTGGTGCTTGGCACACTCATGACGATCCTCTCACCAGAAGACGATGTTCAGGGCCAGGGCGATCACCAGGACGACGCCGCCGAGCAGCACCGGCTTGCGGTACCAGGCAGCGTCCGCACCGACCTCGGCCTTGCGCAACGCGTCGCGCGGAGTCAGCGACCAGACCAGGCCGGTCAGTTCCTCCGCAGGCTTCGGCGTGGTGACCGCGGTGACGATCACGCTGGCCACGATGTCGACCACGAACGCGACGATCGCCGCGACGAAGCTCGGCCCCTGACCGGACAGCGGAATCACGCCGAAGGAAACCAGCCGGTCGATGGTGAACGCGGACAACGTGCCCAGGACCAGACCGATCCAACCGGCGGCCGGGGTCATCCGCTTCCAGAACATACCCAGGATGAACGTCGCGAACAGTGGCGCGTTGAAGAACGCGAACAGGTTCTGCAGGTAGTTCATGATGTTGTTGTAATCGGATGCGATGAACGCGGTGCCGATCGCGATGACGCAGCCGACGATGGTGACCAGTCGCCCGACGCTCAGGTAGTACTTGTCCGCGCGGTTCTTGACGATGTAGGTCTGCCAGATGTCGTAGGTGAACACCGTGTTGAACGAGCTCACGTTGGACGCCATACCGGCCATGAACGCGGCGATCAGACCGGCGATCGCGACGCCGAGCATGCCGTTGGGCAACAGGTCGCGGATCAGCAACTCGATGGTGTTGTTGAAGGTGACGTTGCCGCCGTTGTAGTTCGGGTTGGCGATGATGTTCGCCTTGTACGAAGCCAGCTCCGGGGAGATCTGCGGCAGCGCCGCGATCATGCCGGGGATGACGATCGCGAGCACGATCAGCGTCTTCGGGTAGGCCGCGATCAGCGGGGTGCGCCGGGCGGCCGACATGTTCTTGGCCGACAGCGCGCGCTGCACCTCGGCGAAGTTCGTTGTCCAGTAACCGAAGGACAGCACGAAGCCGAGGCCGAAGATGATCCCGAGCACGGAGAGCACCGACGAGTGGATGCCGGTGATGTTCGCACCGGGCCAGGAGGACAGCTGGGCCGCCGCGTTGTTGGCCGGGTTGGTGTTGTAGTGCTGGATCTTGTCGACCAGCCCGCTCCAGCCGCCGACCTTGTGCAGACCGATGAACGTGAGCGGCAGCAGCATGGCCACGATCACGAAGAACTGCATGACCTCGTTGTAGATCGCGGCGGACAGACCACCGAGCGCGGTGTAGGCGAGCACGATCGCGGCGGCGATCACGATGGACAGCCAGATCGGCCAGCCGAGCAGCAGGTTGACGACGGTGGCCAGCGCGTAGAGGTTGATGCCCGCGATGAGCACCTGGGCGACGGCGAAGCTGATGCCGTTGACCAGGTGTGCCGCCTTGCCGAAGCGGCGGAGCATGAACTCCGGCACGCTGCGCACCTTCGAGCCGTAGTAGAACGGCATCATCACCAGGCCGAGGAAGACCATGGCCGGGACCGCGCCGATCCAGTAGTAGTGCACGGTCGGCAGGCCGTACTCGGCGCCGTTGGCGGTCATACCGAAGATCTCGGTCGCGCCAAGGTTCGCCGACATGAACGCCAGACCGGTCACCCACGCAGGCATCGAGCGCCCGGACAGGAAGAAGTCCAGGCTGTTCGATACCGATCTCCGGGCCATCAGGCCGATACCGAGCACGAGGGCGAAGTACACCGCGATCAGGATGAAGTCGATCGGCGCGGCGTTCAGCCGAAGGTTTACGGCAGCCATGACGTGCTCGCGCACTCGGCACACCTCCAAGTCAACAGCTTCCAACAAGAAACGCCAGGATCTAACACTGTGCCGAATACTATGCCACGCACATGGTCGACCGAAACCGTCGAGGCGTAACGGGTCGAACACGGCGTGTCGCGCACATCTTCGATCTCACACCCGCCCGCCGCCACCCCAAACACCGAGCTGATTCCCTTCGGTCGACACTGGAGGCCGTGACAGAACTGGTCGGCCGCTCCCCAGTAACCCTCGCGTTGACCGGGCACCCCGGCCCGATGCTGGCGACGGGATACCACGGTCCACCGCCGTTCAACCTGGTCACCGTGTTCACCCAGTGGAAGCTGGATCTGCCGTCGATCCTGTTCGTCGCGCTCGCCGGCACCCTCTACTACCTGGCGGCGCACCGGTTCACCGCGCGCGGCGGCAGCTGGGCACGTGGCCGCAAGGTCGCCTTCGGCACCGGGCTCGGTTTGATCCTGTTCTTCGGTGTTTCCTTTTTCGGCGCTTATGCGGACGTGCTGTTCTGGGCGCGCGCCGGGCAGGTGATCACCCTGCTCATGCTGGCCCCGCTCTGCCTGGCCATGGGCGCACCGGTCGGGCTGGCCCTGGAAACGTTGTCCGAGCGCGGCGCGAACCGGATCAGGAAGGTGCTGGCCAGCAAGGTCGCGCGGGTGATCAGCTTCCCGGCCAGCGGCTCGGTACTGCTGATCGCGACGCCCTGGGTGTTCTACTTCACCGGCTGGTACCCGGCGGTGCTCACCAACGGCATCGTCGACGCGGTGAGCCGCCTCGCGCTGCTGGTGGTCGGCTTCGTCTACTTCTACAGCCGACTACAGCTCGACCCGGTGCCACACAAGTACCCGCACCTGATCTCGGTGGTGATCACCTTCGTCGAGGTGATCTTCGACGCGGCGCTCGGCCTGGTGCTGTGGCTCAGCCCGCACATCATCGCGCACGACTACTACCAGGCGCTCGGGCGCGGCTGGGGTCCGAGCCTGCGCGACGACCAGATCATCGGCGCGGGCGTGCTGTGGATCGCGGGCGACGCGGCCGGGCTCCCCTTCCTCGGCGCGCTGATGCGCAGGATGGCCGTCGACGACGACAAGGAAGCCGCCGTGATCGACCGCGAACTCGACGAACAGGACAACGCGGTGAGCACCGCAGACAGCGACGAACCCACTCCGTCCGCCCTCTGGTGGGAGAACGACCCGGTACTGGCCGACCGCTTCCGCCGAGACTGACCGCCTGGTCGCCTTGGCCCGATCACCGCACTCGACCGCGACACCGGCATCCTGCTATGCCGCAACAGGAAGCAGGACCCCGGCAGCGACGAGACTGCCGAACGCCAGCAACAACGCGGTGGCGCGAACGACGAAAGCCCCCTCCCAACGCTCGCGCCACCGCTGCCAGTCGGCCGGCGGGTCGGCCGGGTTCCAGGTGTCCATGAGCTGGTTGATCGGCAGGTCTCCGCGCAAGACCGCGACCAGCGCGACGAGCCCGGCGAGGGTGCCCGCACCGGCCAGCGCGGCGACCCCGGCCGCCCCCGACACGGCCGAGGTCGTGGTGGCGCCCGCCATCGCCAGCAGCGCGGCGATGGTCAGCGGCTTGGCCAGCGTGGGGAGTTCGCGGTCCATGGACTGCTTGGTGGTGATGTAGACGTCGGCGGGCAACGCGCGCAGCGCGCGGTTCAACCCGCCGATACCGACCAGGTGGACTCCGGCGAGCAAGCCGACCAGCACAATGGCCGCGACCACGAATCCGGCAACCACCACGACGCCCCCACTACAATCAGATACAGCTCGATGTATTCAATACAGAAGTCTGGATCAGAATGACGGACGATGTCAAGCCCACCCGCGCCTACGACGCCACCGGCCGCCGCGACCGAGCCGAAGCCACCCGCGCCGCCGTCCTCGACATCGCCCGCGACCTGTTCATCGAGCGCGGCTACGCCAAGGTCTCCATCCCCGCCGTCGCCAAAGCGGCGGGCGTCTCCCCGGAAACGATCTACAAGACCATCGGCGCCAAACCCGCACTGCTCAAAGCCGTCTCCGACGTGACCCTCGGTGGCGACGACGAACCCATCGCCGTCGAAGCCCGCGAACACATTCAGCGCGCCATCGCCGAACCCGACCCGGTCGTCAAGCTCCAGCACTACGCGACCCTGATCGCCGCCATCCAGCCGCGCTACACCCCGATCAGCCAACTCGCCCGCCAAGCCGCCCAAACCGACCCCGACGCCGCCGAGATCTGGGCCGCCATGAACGCCGAACGCCTGACCGGCGCGAACAGGATGGTCCAGCACTTCCACGAAAACGGCTTGCTGCGCAACGACATCACCGTCGAGCAGGGTGCCGATCTGGTGTGGACGTACAACTCCGTCGAGCTCTACGAGCTACTGGTCCTCGCCAGGGACTGGACCATCGACGCCTACCGCGACTTCATCCACCAGGCCCTCGTCGCCGCCCTGCTGCCATAGCGGCATGAACTAACTCCAATGTTACTAACATCGAAGTTAGTAACACTCATGTTAGTAACATCTATGTTATCTCTGTCCATGGCGAGCTTCGTTGGGCGAACCTGTGAGCTGGAGATACTCGAACGCGAGCTGAACCGCATCCGGAACGCCAAGAGCGACGACGATCGCCCCGGCCAGTGCCTGATGCTGCGTGGCCGACGCCGGGTCGGCAAGTCCAGGCTCATCGAGATCTTCGCCGAGCGCTCGGACGTACCCTTCCTCTACTTCACCGCGACCGGCAAGGGCGACGAGGCCGAACTGGCACAGTTCGAAGAGAACGCGATCGAGTCCTCGCTGCCTGGTCGCGATCTACTCGCCGCCGCGCACCCGCAAGACTGGCGCGACGCGTTGCGGCTGCTCACCGCCGCGCTACCGGAGGACCGCCCGAGCATCGTCGTACTCGACGAACTGCCATATCTGATGGACGACGCGCACGGATTCGAGAGCATCCTGCAGATGTCCTGGGACCGCTACCTTTCCCGCAAACCGGTGCTGCTCATTCTCATTGGCTCGGATCTGTCCATGATGGAGGCCCTGAACAACTACGACCGGCCGTTCCATCAACGCGGTCGGGAAATGGTGATCGGTCCGCTGAACCCGCTCGATCTGTCCGCGATGCTCGATCTCCCCGCAGCGGAAGCCTTCGACGCGGCACTGGTCACCGGTGGTCTGCCGTTGATCTGCACGGACTGGCAGCCCGGCCAGGACCTGTGGCAGTTCCTCACCGACTCGCTCAACAACTCGACTTCACCGCTGCTGGTGTCGGCCGAACGCTCACTCGCCGCCGAATTTCCCAGTCATACCCAGGCAGCCACGGTGCTGGCCGCGATCGGTTCCGGCGAGCGAACCTTTGGCAACATCGCCAAAGCCGCGGGCGATCTCGCCGCCACTCCGCTGAACCGATCGCTGAGCACCCTGACCGACAAGCGCATCGTCGCCGCCGAACTGCCGTTGTCGACCCAGCCATCCAAGGAACGCCGTTACCGGATCACCGATCCATACCTGCGTTTCTGGCTGCGATTTCTCGGCCCAGCCATGCCGGAAATCGAACGGGGCCGGGGCGACCTCACGCTGGAACGCATCAAACGTAGCTGGACCACGTGGCGAGGTCGCACTATCGAACCGTTGATCAGGGAAGCCCTCGCCCGGCGACTCCCCGACGACAACCTCCCGGCCGCGCCCGCGATCGGCGGCTACTGGACTCGCAGCAACGACATCGAGATCGACATCGTTGGCGCCGATCGCGAACCCATCGCCAAGGAACTGTTGTTCGTGGGCTCGATCAAATGGCTGGAGCGCTCGACCTTCGACGAACACGACCTCGCGACGCTGCTGCGCCACCGCGCCCTGCTCACCGACGAACTCGCGCCGGTCGTCGCCGTCGCCCGTGCAGGCGTGTCCTGCTCGGGTCTTGACGCGATCTATGGCCCCGCCGAGCTCATCGAATCCTGGGCGCACCAGCAGCTCTAGCCTGCCTGCTCGGGACCGAACCACGTGGTCAGTGCGGCGCGCAGGTCGGCGTCGGCTTCGGGGAGCCAGGCGAGGTAACCGTCCGGGCGGACCAGCAGTGCCGAGGAAGCGGGGATGTCGCCGACGGCGGGGATCGCCCAGCGGTCGGTGGGCCGGATGGCTTCGACGTGGTCGACGCGGTCGGTCCAGCCGTCGAGGGCGGAGCCGAGGGTGCCGTCGAAGTCGAGCAGGATCGGCCTGCCCGCGTGCAGGAGTTCGTAGAGGCGCACGGTTCCGTCGGCGGTTTTCAGGTCGAGGTCGGGGACGCGCCTGCCGAGCAGTGGGTGTTCGTCGCCGATCGGGTACTTGAGGTCGAGGGCGGCGATCATGGTGCCGATGACGTCGTTGCCCTCGTCGGTTCCGAGCAGCGCGGCGACGGTTTCGCGCAGCGCTTCCGCCTGCGCGCCGGGGCGGCCGAGCAGGGATTGGGCGCGGGTGTTGCGGATGACGCGGTCGGCGACCGGGCGGCGTTCCGCCTCGTATGTGTCCAAAAGGGACTCCGGTGCGCGGTCGGTGGCGACCAGGGCCAGTTTCCAGCCGAGGTTGGCCGCGTCCTGCAGACCGGTGTTCATGCCTTGCCCGCCTGCCGGGAAGTGGCTGTGCGCGGCGTCGCCCGCGAGCAGGACCCGGCCGTTGCGGTACTGCTCGGCGAGTCGCGCCGCGTCGCCGAAGTGGGAGATCCAGCGCGGACTGTGCATGCCGAAGTCGGTGCCCGCGGCGCGGATCAGCGCCGCGCGCAGGTCGTCGAAGCTGATCTGCTCGTGCCTGCCAAGGACCCGGTCATAGACGTTGACGATCACCCGGCGCCAGCCCGGTTCGAACGCGAACAGCGAGTAGCTGCCGTTCTCGACGCGTTCCTGGAAGAACGCCTCGGCGGGCGGGTCGGTCAGTTCGACGTCGCCGAGCAGCGAGGTCATCGTCGCCTCGGTGCCGGGAAAGCCGATGCCCGCGAGTTTGCGCACCGCGCTGCGGCCGCCGTCGCAGCCGACGAGGTAGTCGGCGCGAATCGGCTCGGAGTCGTTGATCCGCACGGTGATGCCGTCGTCGTCCTGGTCGAAGCCGGTGATCTCGGCGGACCAGCGCACCTGTCCGCCCAGTTCGATGAGGTGCGCTTCGAGCAGTCGTTCGACGTGGCCCTGCATCAGCGTCAGCGAGTACGGGTAGCGGGTGTCGAACCGGCTGAAGTCCAGCGGCAGACCGGCGAAGTGACCGGCCTGGATCGGTCGGCCCTTGGCCTGGAACGGCGGGAGTATGCCGCGCTGGTCGAGCACTTCCAGGGTGCGCGGGTGCATGCCACCGGCGCGCGATTCGGTGCCGCGTTCGGCGAGCCGGTCGACGATCAGCACGTCGATGCCTGCGAGACGCAGTTCGCAGGCCAGCAGCAGACCGGTCGGGCCGGCACCGGCGATCAGGACAGTCGTGGTTTCCATCGGAACCTCCTTAACGTTGTTCAATGAACGATGTTAAGGATGAACCTAACGATGTTAAGCTGTCAAGCGTGACGAAGCTCAACAGCGAACTGATCGCCAGGACCGCGCTGGATCTGCTCAACGAGGTCGGCCTGGACGGGCTGACCATGCGCCTGCTCGCCAAGGAACTCGGCGTGCAGGCGGCGGCGCTGTACTGGCACCTGAAGAACAAGCAGGAACTGCTCGACGAGATGGCCGCGATCATGTTCCACGAGCTCAGCGACGGACTGGAGGCGCCGAGGAAAGGCGTGGACTGGGCAGACTGGATCGCCGACGGGATCCGCGCCATGCGCAGGAACATGCTCAGGTACCGGGACGGCGCCAAGGTGTACGCGGGCACCCACCTCGCAGCGCGCGAACTGCCCAGATCCCTCGAACTGATCATGGCCACCATGGTCGACGCCGGCTTCTCCGTGCGGGACGCGGCGCGCGGCTACCCGGCGCTCTACCACTACGCGATCGGCTTCACCATCGAGGAACAGGCGCGCAGCGGCGCCGACTACCACGACCGGAACCCGTACCAGACCGCGGAATTGACCGAAAATGTTGACGGGCAACGGTTTCCACTCGCCGCGCAGGCCGTGGACGACCTGTTCGACGCCGATGCCGATGCCGGATTCGAGGATGGTCTACAGGTGATCCTCGCCGGACTCCGCGCCCGCTATCTCGATCAGGCCGCAGCCACCCCGCTCGACGGCGCCAAGCCCTAGGATCCAGCGCGGCGATCTTCTCTGCCGGAACTGTGGAGGCAGGCGTGTCAAACACGACGTACGCGATCATCCAGGCCATCCCTGCGGTGCTCCAGCTGGTGGTGGCGATCCTGGGCCTGAGCTATTCGATCAAGGGC
>DASXOJ010000203.1:0-4079 GCA_036494465.1 Pseudonocardiaceae bacterium | reverse complement strand
GGTGACGCGACCGGTCACCACGATGTCCGCGCCCGCGCGCAGGCATTCCGCGATGCCCCAGCCGCCGAGGTACGCGTTGGCGGTGAGCGCGCCGGACAGGCCGAGTTCCTCCGCTCGCGGCAACAGGTCGTCGCCGGTGACGTGTGCGACGCGCACTGCGATGCCGAGTCGGTCGGCCAGGGTGCTGATGGCTTCGGCGAGCCCGGCAGGGTTGAGTCCGCCCGCGTTGCTGACGATGCGCACGCCACGGTCGACCGCGAGGCCGAGACACTCCTCGATCTGGTGCAGGAAGGTGCGCGCGTAGCCGCCGTTCGGCTCTTTCATGCGCTGGCGACCGAGGATGAGCATGGTCAGCTCGGCGAGGTAGTCGCCGGTCAACACATCCAGCGGGCCATCGGTGAGCATTTCGCGCATGGCGGCGAACCGGTCGCCATAGAAGCCGGACGCATTGCCGATGCGCAGCGATGCGGTCACTGGAATTGCCCTGCCTTTCGGCCTTCGCCGGGCAGACCGGCGAACGCTTGCGCGATCGGGAGCCATTGCCGGGCCTGTTCGCCGACGACGTCGACGTGCAGGTCGTCCGGGTGGCGGCGTTGGGTGACCAGCAGGCAGAAGTCCAGGGCGGGAGCGGTGACGCGGTTAGCGGCGCCGGGTTCGCCCCAGGTCCAGGTTTCGCCGTCCGGACCGGTGAGTTCGACGCGGAACGGCTCGGTGGGCACGGGCAGGTTGTGCAGTGTGAACGCGAAGTTCACAGTGCGCACGCCGATGTGTGCGACGTGGCGCAGGCGCGCGGTCGGCTGCCTGCTCAGACCGAGACCGTCCACAATGTCCTGACCGTGCGCCCAGGTTTCCATGATCCGCGCGGTGGCCATCGAGGGCGCCGCCATGGGTGGACCGAACCACGGGAGTTTCTGACCGCGCGGGACGGCAGCGAGGGCGTCAACCATCGTTTTACGGCCAGTGCGCCACTTGGTCAGGAGGTCGGCGGGTGCCATCGCGGCGCCTTCGGCGGCGACGTCGTCGACGAAGGTGGCCGATGCGCCAAGGGCCGACTGAAGTCGGGCGGCGAACGCGTCCGGGTCGGTCGCGGCGAGGATGGCGACGTCGTCGGTCCAGGTGAGGTGCGCGATCTGGTGCGCGACCGACCAGCCGGGCGACGCGCTCGGGCTCCGCCACTCCGGTTCTGGCAGGTCGGCGACGAGCCGGTCCAGGTCGTCGCCTTCGGCGGCGAGGTCGGCGAACAGGGCCTGCGGGTCGGTCATGATGTCTCCGTTCGCAGCGCTTGCGCCAGCATTCGCGACCACTGCCGCACGATCCGGCGGCGTCGTGGTCCGTCGTCGGTGAGCTGGTCGGCAAGGGCGAGACCGCGCGCGAGGTCGAGAGTGGCCTGCACGGCTTCGCGCACCCCGGGTTGCTGTTCGTCCGCATCGAGCAGCCGGACCGCGATGCGGTGGCATTCGCGACCGAGTCGGGCTTCGAGCGGGACGACTAGGGCCTTGAGCTCCGCGTCGGTGCGTGCGGCGACCCACAGTTCGAGGGCCGCGGTGAACAGGTTGCCGATGAAGAAGTCGGTGATGAACTCGACGACCGCCGTGGTGCGGTCCGGGGTGGCGCGCAACTGTTCGGCCCTGGCCAGCATGGCCTGCGCGCGTTGGGCGCCGATGTACTCGACGGCGGCCGCGACCAGTTCGCCCCTGGTGCGGAAGTGGTGCAGTTGTGCGCCGCGCGAGACACCGGCGCGCTCGGCGACCACGACCGTGGTGGTGTCCGCCCAGCCCAGCTCGACCAGGCAGTCCACGGTCGCTTCCATGAGCTTGCGCCGTGTTTCCCTGCTCCGGTCGGCTTGGCGTTGACGTGTGGGTACCACCACGGTTCGTAGTCTCGCCGAGCATCAACAAACAGTCAAGACTGATTTTTAGTTGGTGAAGCCACCGTCCACGGTGACGGTCGTGCCGGTGATCGACGCGGCGTCCGGACCAGCCAGAAAGGCGACCGCCCCGGCGATGTCGGCCGGCGCTCCGAACTGGCCTAGTGCCACCTGTCCCCTGATGACGTCGCCATACGGGCCGTCGGCTGGGTTCAGTTCGGTGTCGGTCGGGCCGGGGTTGACCAGGTTCACCGTGATCGCCTTCGGGCCGAGCTCGCGACCCAGCGCCCTGGTGAAACCGGTCAGGGCGGACTTGCTCATGGTGTAGAGGACGTAGCCGGGGAAGACCGACCGGTCCGCCACCATGCTGCCGATGCTGATGATCCGGCCACCTGGCGGCAGGTGCCGGGTCGCGGCCTGCGCGGCGACGAACGGCGCGCGCACGTTGACCGCAAGCGTTTCCGCAACGTCCGCCGAGCCCAGTTCCGCGAATTCGCCGATCAGGTAGGCGCCCGCGTTGTTGACCAGGATGTCGAGCCTGCCGAATTCGGCGGCGGTGCGGTCGACCGCACCGATCACCGCCTGTTCGTCGGCGCTGTCCGCCCGGATGGCCAGGGCACGCCTGCCGGTCTGCTTGATCGCCTCGACCACGTCGTCGGCGCGTTCTGTGTTGCGCAGGAAGGTGAACGCGACGTCGGAGCCCTCATGGGCGAGCCGGGTCGCGATCGCCGCGCCGATCCCCCGGCTGCCGCCGGTGACCAGCGCGACCTTACCCAGTAGTGAGTTGTTCATGAGCGAAAGCCTGGTGCACAACGACTGTCGCTGTCTGGCGACAACGCGACGTCAGGTTTTCCCCTCTGTTTCCGGGTTTTCGACCGGTGACTGGCTCGGCGACGCGGCCAGGCTGCCCAGAATACCGAGCAACTCCGCGCTGCGGCTGGCGGCGCGCAGGTTCTGCTCGGCCGGATCGAGGAAGACGGCGCGCAACAGGTTCACGCCGACCGCGTAGTGCGGGGACAGCGCGGCGCACAGTGGGTTGACCGCGAGGACATCGGTGAGCCTGTTCTGCACGTAGGCGGGATTGGCCGGCCAGCCGCTGACCAGGTTGACGATGCTCGCCGACACCTGTGTCACGCCCGTCGCGGCGCGGGAGCGCGATATGCGCCCGTGCGCGGACCGGGTACCGGCCAGACTCAGCAGGTATGCGGTCGCGTCGGCGTCCAGCCGTAGGACGGTGGCGATGGCCCCAGCACCTGGTTCGACGGGTGGCGGTCGTGGCCCTGGGCCAGGCGCGGGTAGTAGTCGGAGCTGATACCCGCCAGCATCGCCACTGTTCGCGCAGGCCATGGCCAAGCGTGACGCGGACGCCGGCGCGGACGCCGGTCGGGGGGTTTCCGGCGCCGAGGGGCTCGTCGACCCGAGTCAGCGGGTCAACCCTGGATAATCTGGCGAGGTGCCCAGGAACCGGCCTGACCTGCTGGCGCTGTTGGCCGCGCTCGGCGCGGACAACCTCGGGTCCGGCATGTTCCTGCCGATCGTGCTGGTGTTCGCCACCAGCACGGCAGGCGTGCCGCTGACCGTCGCCGGGCCGGTCATCACCGGCGGCACCGCCGCCGGGCTGCTCGTGCCGCCCTTGGCCGGACCGCTGGTCGACCGGATCGGCCCACGTCGCGTCGTCATCGCCGCGCAACTGGTGCAGGCGGGCGGCGCGGGCGCGTTCCTGTTCGCCCACGGCATCTACCTGGTCGTCGTCGGTGCGCTGTTGCTCGCCGCAGGCCAGCAATTGTTCTACAGCTCGTTGATGGCGCTGATCTCCGACGTGGCGGCCGACGGTCCAAAGGACCGGCCGTTCGCCGTGGTTGGCATGATCCGCTCGGGATGTTTCGGGCTGGGCGGACTGATCATGGGCGTGCTGCTCGCGGTCGCCGGGCCCAACGGGCCGCGGATCGCGGTCGGCGCGGACGCGCTCAGTTTTCTGTTGTGCGCGGGCGTGCTCGCCCTGTTCGTGCACATCCGGCACACCGCACCCGCCGAACCGGATCCGGTCGAGCCGGCCACGAAGAGTCGAGTATGGACGGACGGGCGGTTGCTGACGCTGATGGCCGCCACCGCCGCGGTGGCGTTGGCCACCGACTTTCTGCTCAGCGGCGTTTCCGTCTACGTCATCAACCAGCTCCGCGCGCAACCGTGGCTGCCTGGCGCCATGATCACC
>DASXOJ010000202.1:0-14199 GCA_036494465.1 Pseudonocardiaceae bacterium | reverse complement strand
GCATCGGCGACCCTGGCGATTTCGGCCGGATCGTGGCTTTTCTGTGCTCAGCGCACACGTCCTACCTGACCGGCACGGCTATCGTGGTCGACGGAGGCCGGATCAAGGGTTTGTGATCGAGGGGGTCGCTGTGCTGATCAGGTCGATCGAGGCAACGCTGGTCGTGGTGCCGATGCGGCGCCCGCTGGGCACCAGTGCCGCCCGCGTCGCGTCCGCCCCGCTGTTGCTGGTCGATCTGCACACCGACCAGGACGTCACCGGGCGCGCCTACCTGTTCTGCTACCGCGAATCCGTCGGCCGGGCCGCACTCGCGGTGCTCCGCGACGCGCACGACGCCCTGATCGGCACGCCGGTCTCCCCCGCTGCCGCGCGGCGTACGCTGCACGCCCGGTTCAAGCTCGCGGGCGTGCACGGCGCCGTGGCGATGGTGCTCGCCGGGGTCGACACCGCGTGCTGGGACGCGCTCGCGATCCACGCCGGACTGCCGCTGGCCCGCATACTCGGTGCGATCCCGCGACCGATTCCCGCCTACAACAGCAACGGATTGGGCCTGATCGCTCCCGCGGCCGCCGCTGAGGAGGCGCGGGAACTGGTGGCGGAAGGCTTTCGCGCCATCAAGATGCGGCTCGGCCGGCCTGACCCCGACGACGACCTGGCCGCGGCGCGCGCGGTTCGCGCGGCGATCGGCCCGGATATCGCGCTGATGGCCGACTACAACCAGGCGCTCGACCTGCATTCCGCGCGGCAACGGTGTCGCGCGCTGGACGACGAAGGTCTGGTGTGGATCGAGGAACCTGTCCGGCACGACGACTACCCGGCCAACGCGCGCCTCACCGCCGAACTGCGCACGCCGATCCAGCTCGGCGAGAACTTCGCCGGTCCGCGTGCGATGGCGGAATCGCTGCGGCACGAGGCGAGCGAGCTGGTCATGCCGGATCTGGACCGGATCGGTGGGGTCACCGGTTGGCAGGAGGCGGCGGCGCTGGCCGATGTCGCCGGGATTCCGTTGTCCTCGCACCTGTATCCCGAGGTGAGCGTGCACCTGCTCACCGCGTCGCCCACCGCGCACTGGCTGGAATACGTCGACTGGGCCAACCCGGTCCTCACCGAGCCGCTGTCCATTGTCGACGGACACGCGACCGCGCCGGACCGGCCGGGCAACGGTGTGGCGTGGGACCCTGAGGTGGTCTCGGCTTACCGCGTCGACCGGTAGGCCGCGATCGCCCGAGCGGACGTGCGCGCGGTGGTCCGGGCCTGGTCGGCGCCGAAAACGCCTTCGTTGAAGAACGCGGCGCAACCGTGCGCGACGGCGCCGATCGCGTGCACCAGTTCGAGCGCCCGCTTCTGCCGCACACGTTTCGCCGGGGGAAGCAACACCGCCAGGACCGCGCTGCCTGCTTCTTCCAGTTCGGGATAAGCGGTTTTGTCCAGTCCAGCCGAGAAAGTGATCTCGAACAGCGCGCGCTCGTCGATGGCGAACTGCACGTAGGCGACCGCGAACTCGGCGAGTTGCTCGACCGGGTCGTCGGCCGAGCCGACCGCGTCGGCGAACCGGCGCGCCTGCTCCTGGTAGCCGCGCAGCGCAAGCGCGGCGAGCAGGGCGTCGCGGTTGGCGAAGTGCTTGAACGGCGCCGCGACGCTCACGTTCGCCCGCCTGCTGGCCTCGGCCATGGTGAAGCCGTGCGCGCCGCGCTCCGCGACCAGTTCGAGCGCTGCGGTCTCCAGCGCGTTGCGCAGATCTCCGTGGTGGTAACCGGTCCGACGTGACACAGCTGAATGTTAACAGCACTTACCATCGCGTGCTACGCTGCCAATGTTAATATCACTAACTTTGGAGTGACTTATGAACGCGCCGGTGTTCGACCATGTCGGCCTGTCCGTCGCTGACCTCGACGCGCAGCGCCGCTTCTACGCCGACGCGCTCGGCATGACCGAAGTGGACGAAGAATTCGCCATGCCCGAGGCGCACATCCGCTCGACCATCCTGCGCAGCGCGGACGGCCTCAAGATCGAGCTCATCGAACGCGGCGGATCCACGCGGCAGGAGTTCGCCGACCCGTTCGACGGTGCGGGCACCCAGGGCTACTTCCACTGGGCCCTCTACGTCACCGACCTCGACGCGACCGTCACGAACCTGCTCGGTGCGGGCGCCACCGAGGTGTCCGCGCCCGCACCCGCCGTTCGCCCCGGCGCGCGGTTCGCCTACGTCAAAGACCCCGAAGGCAACCTGCTCGAACTCATTCAGCCCGCGCCGGTTCAGCAGTAGATCGCCTTGCACAGCTGGTAGTCCCCGCTGCGCTGGGCGGTATTGGCGATGGGCGAAGGCGTCGCCTTGCCCGGGGTTTCGCAGATCGGCAGATGTTAAATTTGGGTTCTGATGAAAGACCGGGGCGCGGGGCAGCAACTGATCGGACGTGACGCGGAACTCGCCGCGCTCGCCGGACCGGTCGACCCGACGCGACCCGGTCAGGTGCTGGTACTGCTCGGCGACGCGGGCACCGGCAAAACCGCGCTGCTCGACGTAGTCGTCGACCTGGCCACCGACGCGGGCCTGCGCGTGTTGCGCTTCGCGGCGACCCGAGCCGAGCGGGACGTGCCGTTCGCCGGTCTGCACCTGCTGTTCCACCCGGTCCTCGACAGGCTGGACCGGCTGCAACCGCTGCACCGCGACGCGCTGCTGGCCGTCTTCGGGCTCGCGCCGGGCACGTCGACCGACCAGCGACTGGTCGAGGGCATGGCAACGGTCGCTCTGGCCAGGGAACTGGCCGCGACGCAGCCGCTGTTGCTGATCGTGGACGACGTGCAGTGGCTGGATCCGAGTTCGCGCGCCGTGCTGACCTTCGCCTGTCGCAGGCTGACCGGTGCCGTCTCGGTGATCTTCGCCGGTCGCGGGGTCGCCGCGCCGGAGGGGCTCGGGCGGGGCGTCGCCGAGCTGCGACTGGGCCCGTTGAATGAACGCGACGCCGCGCTGCTCGTCGAGGCGCAGCCGACCCCACCGCGTGGCCTGGTGCGCGAGCGGGTGCTGGCCGAGGCGGGCGGCAACCCGGCCGCGTTGCTCGCGTTGAGCTCGGTGGTGGCGGATCGGCCGACGGACAGCGGGTGGGCGTTCGACCTGGTGCCGTTGCCCCCCGATCTGGTCGCCGCGCACACCGACGAACTGACCGTGCTCCCCGAACCAACACAGACCGCGTTGCTGCTGGTCAGCGCGGCCGACCCGGACGATCTGGAGTTCGTGGCCGGGCGGCTGTCCGCGTTGTCGCCGGAGTTGCTCGCGCCGGCCGAGTTGGCCGGGCTGGTCCGGATCGGGCCGGCGGGCATCGAGTTCGTGCATCCGCTGGTGCGTTCGGCCGTCTATCACTCGGCGCCGTTCGCGGCCCGCGCCGCCGCGCACCGGCAACTCGCCGATGTGCTGGTCGAGCGACCGGATCGACGTGCCCAGCACCTGGCCAAGGCCACGCTCATCCCGGACGAGGACATCGCCGCGCTGGTCGAGTCGACCCGCAAGGAGGCGCAGCGCCGCAGCGGAGTGGCGGCTACAGGCGCGATCATGGAGCGGGCGGCGGCGCTGAGCCCGCGCGACGAGGACAAGGCGCGCAGGCTGGTCATCGCCGCCGATCTTGCCCGGCAGGCAGGCAATCCGACCTGGGCGGAAGACCTGGCGAACCGGGCGGCCACGCTCGCCGAGGACCCCGAACACCAGTTGGCCGCGCAGGTCCAGCTGGGCTGCGCGCTCGTCTGGACCAGTGAGTACAAGGAGTCGCTCGACCTGCTGCTGCCGCTGTTCGGCGGGACCGCGCTGGCCGGTCCGGAACTGCCCTGGCAGGCGCTGCGCGGGATTTCCGCCGCCGCGTATCTGGACGGCTCGGACACCGCGCGGGACAACGTGCGCGAGGTGCTGGCCCGGTTGGTGGAGCGGACCGGCCCCGCCGCACACGACCTGACCGGCGCACCCGGGCTGACCACGGCATGGGCCATCGCCGCGCTCGACCCGTACGAGTCGCGGGATCTGGTGCCCCGGTTGCGCGCGTTCGCCGACCGCAGCGCCGGAGTGCTGCCGCGCACGCCGCTGGGCGCGGTGCTGTGGCTGTTGGACGAGTCGGATCTCGCGGTCAGCGTGCTGCGCAACGCGATCGAGGCACTCCGGCACACCCAGCAGGGCGGCAGCATCGGCATCCTGCTCGGGCACCTGTGGGCGTGCGCGGACGCGGGCCGGTGGGACGAGTCGCTTGAGGCGAGCGCGTTCCTGGTGGACTTGGCCACCACGACCGACCAGCCACTGGTGCGCACCATCGCCGAGCTGGTGATGGCGACAGTGCACGCGTGGCGCGGCGAGCTCGACCACGCCCGCCGCTACCTGGCGCCGACGTTGAGCACGGCCGAACCGGAGGACTGTCGCGCGGTCGGCGCGTGGGCGTACCGCGCGGCAGGCGCGGTCTGGCTGGCCGAGGACGAACCGGCGACCGCCTACGCGTACCTGCGCCGATTGTTCGCCGATGACGGCACTCCCCTGCACTACCAGCTCTCCTATCAGGGCATCGCCGATCTCGCGTCGGCTGCCGTGCGCGGTGACCGGGTCGAGCAGGCGCGGGCGCTGGTCGGCCAGGTGCTCGCGCGGTTCACCGGCACGCCGTCGCCACGGATCGCGCAACTGCTCGGGCACGCAGAAGCGGTGCTGGCCGAACCCACCGACGCCGAGGCGTGTTTCGCGAAAGCGCTCGCGGTGCCCGATGGCGAGCGGTGGCCGTTCGAACGGGCCCGGTTGCGGCTCGCGTACGCGGAATGGCTACGTCGGCAGCGCAGGATCAACGAGGCCAAGCACGTGCTGGCCGAGGCCCGCGACGTGTTCGGCAGGTTGCGCGCGACCGGCTGGGCCGAACGCGCCGAGCGCGAACTGCGCGCGGCGGGCGTGCGGGTGGCCGACGGGTCGGCAACGCTCGCCGAGCTGAGCCCGCAGGAACACCAGGTGGTCCACCTGGCTGGCCAGGGGTTGAGCAACCGGCAGATCGGCGATCAGTTGAACCTCTCGCCGAGGACGGTCGGCGCACACCTGTACCGCGCGTTTCCCAAGCTCGGGATCACCAACCGCAGGCAGATCAGGGATGTGCCCGCGCCCGTTAGGTCATTTGACTGATACCGGGGGCGGCGGGCGGTGCTGCGTCCTGCGCAACGATGGTCATCCGGCCGTAGCCGTCAATCCCCCTTTCTGGGGAAATAGACCTCAACACCCGGTGCTCGACGGCCGTCACCGTCGCAGAAGGCACGGGGGATACCACGCAGGAGGGGTCATGCAGTTCAGCACGCCGCCTTGGCGCTGATCGGGGAACCGGCCGCGCTGTGCGACTACTTCACTCGTTGGGCGGTTCGCCCAGGTCGGTGAGGGCATCGCGCAGCGCGGCCCGCGACGTGATACCGAGTTTGCGGAAGATCTGCCCGAGGTGCGCGCCGACCGTGCGGTGCGAGATGAAAACCCGTTCGGCTACCTGTTTGTTGGTCAGGCCGGACGCGGCCAGCCGCGCGACCGCGAACTCCTGGGGCGTGAGCAGTTCGGCGCCGTCGCCGGGGAGGGGCTGTCCCGCGGCCCGCAACTCGGTGCGCGCCCGATCCACCCACGACTTGGCGCCGAGCAGTTGGAACGTGGCCAGCGCGGCCGAGAGGGGGACGCGCGACTCAGCGTTCGCTCGGGCTCTGCGCAGTCGTTTGCCATACGCGAGACGCACTCTGGCCAGGTCGAACGGCCATCTGGCCACGCCCGGCACCGCGCGGGCCTCATCGAAACACGCGAACGCTGCCGCGTCGTCTTCTGCGCACAGACCGTCGGCCGCCGCGACCAGCATCGCGTAGCGCGGCGAGAGCGCGGCGACGTCCGCCTCGCGCATGGCACGCACGTGCGCCGCCGCCTCGGCCATTCGTCCGGTCTGGTGCGCGGCCATGACCAGGTCGAACATGTTCCACAGCGCGTGCGGCACGTGCGAGGCGAGTTCGCCGGGCGGGCTCACCCGGATCGCGCACTGGTAGGCGCCTTCGTACTGTTCGGCGCCAAGGCACACCAGCGTCCGCGCCTGCATGGCGAACTGCACCGCGCCGAGCACGCCGCGCGGCTGCGCCCACTGGATGATCTGCTCGGCCAGGTCGTGGCCGGTCCGGCTGTCGCCGCGCGCGCCGGCGAGCAGCATCTGGTTGTACAGGAAGTACCAGCGATAGAACCGATATCCCGCGTTCTCGCACACCGCGAGGCCCTCGGCGGCCAGGCGGGCTGCCTGGTCCCAGTCGCCGGTGAGGTAGTCCTCCAGGGTCAGGTGCATCAGCGCGCCGATCTGCCTGCGCGTCGGTCCGCCTTCGCGGCCCTGCCGGACCAGTCGCCACAGCGTGGCGCGCAGATCGCCGACTCGGTCCAGATAGATCGAGCCGGTGCAGATCCGCACGATCTGCCCTGGATCGGTGTCCGGGCCGATCGCTTCGATGATCTTGTCGACGTCGCCGAGCGCGGATCTCCCGGTCCGCACCGGATCCGGGAAGGTCCGGTTGATCAGCGCGAGCACCGGCGGCGGCTCGGCGCGCAGCCGGTTGAACCGCGCGTAGTAGGCGTCCCACAACGACATCCGCCCGCCGTACCAGCAGATCAGCAGCAGCGCGTGCAACGCGTCCACGATCTCGTTGTCCGGCGCGGAATTCTGGACCGCGACATCGATGGCGCCGCACAGCAACCGGTGCGCGGTGTCGATGTCGCAGTCGTCGTTGATCAGCAGGTACACCGCTGCGATCGCGGCGTAGACGTTGCCGGTGCCTGCCGGGTCGGCCAGCCGCGCCCCCGCGAGCAGTTCGGATGCGTTGGTCAGTTCGCCCGCGCCTTCCGCGCCGACGTAGGCGGCTTCGGACAGGCGCCTGCCCCGGCCGGTCGCGGTCGGGCTCAGCTCGGCGGCCTTGGTCAGCAAGCCGACCGCGCCGACCGCGTCTCCCCTGCGCAACACCCGGTGCGCGGCCTCTTCCAGCAGCACCGCGACGTCCTCGTCCGGACCGAGCGACGCCTCGGCAAGGTGCCAGGCACGGCGATCCGGCGCGTCCGCGAGGGCACCTGCGAGCGCGGTGTGCGCGATCCTCCGTTCGGCCACTGTGGACAGTTCGACGACCGCGGAGCGGATCAGCGGATGGCCGAAGCTCACCCGCCTGCTGCCCTCGTCGACCTTCACCAGTCCGGCACGTTCGGCAGGCGCCAGGTCGGCCAGCGCGTCGTCGTGACCGCTCAGGCTGGCGGCCGCGCGCAACACCGGCAAGCTACCGGCTCCGTCCAACGCGGTGAGCAGCAACAGTTTCCTGGCCGGCAACGGCAAATCGGCGATGCGCGAACCGAACAGCACCTGCAACCGTTGCGTCAACGGCAGAACCGAGGGCAGCTCCGCCAACGCGGCGCGCTGCGCGCCGTTGAGCGCGGCAGGCAGTTCGACCAGCGCCAACGGATTCCCGCCCGCCTCACCGAGCAACCGCTGCCGGACCCGCCCGGCGAGACCGGGATGGCGGCTGCTGATCAGCTCGGTCGCCGCGTCCTCGCCCAACGGCCGCAACGGATATTCCGGCAGCCCGCCCCGGTCGAACATGCTCTCCTCACCGATGCGGGACGCGGCCAGAAAGCCGACCCGGGTACCGCGCAGTCTCCGCGCGACGAACCCGAGCACACCAGCGCTGGCGCGGTCGATCCACGGCAGGTCGTCGACGATCAGCAGCAGCGGCTCATCGACGGCGGCAGCGAGCAGCAGGGCCAGCGCGGCGTTGGAGATCACCAGCCGACCGGGCGCGGCGCCGTCGCTGAAGCCGAGCGCGGTGTCCAGGGCCTTGCGGTAGGTCGGGCTCAGCGATTCGGCGAGGTCGATGATCGGCACCAGGATCTGGTTGAGTCCTGCGAAGCTGACGTCCGCCTCGAACTCGACCCCGTCCGCGCGCAGCACCCGCGTGCCCGCCGCGCTGATCCGGTCGGCGACCGCGTCGAGCAGCACCGATTTGCCGACGCCCGCGTCGCCTGCCAGCAGCAGCGCGCGTTCGGTGGTCGCGCCGTCGGCGAACACGGCCACGATGTCGGCGAGCTCGCGGGCCCGTCCGACCAGGGGCATGCCACCGCTGGCGCCATCCCCGTCCGCCGAGGTCAACCGTGCTCCCTGGTCCGTTGCCGACAACTCCGGTGAATTCTGCCTCAGCCCGCCCGATCGCTCGCCGGATCGAGCGATGCTATATCGGCGCTAGCAGCGTCGCCGAACAGGCGCTAAAGCGGCATGCTGGCCCGGTGGACGACCGATCAGCCGCGCGCGATGTCGACGAGGTCGACCTCGCGCTGCTCGACGCCCTGCACGTGAACCCCAGGGCCAGCTTCGAGCGTCTTGCCTCAGCACTGGGCATCTCCGCAGTGACCGCTGCGCGGCGCTGGCAACGACTCGCCTCCACCGGCCGGGTCTGGGTGTCGTCGGTGCCCGGCAGCCAACTCGGCCTGGTCGCCGCCGTGCACGAGATCGAGGCCCGGCCTGGTCGGGCGGAGGCAGTCGGTCGGCAGCTGGCGGAGATTCCGCAGGTCGGCAGCGTCTACCTGACCGCAGGCAGCTACGACGTGCACGCCCTGATCTTCGCGTCGCACATGCGCACGTTGACCGAACTGCTGTTCGACCGGCTCGCGACCACCCCAGATGTGGTGCGCGCCCGTTCGCACATCGGCCTGGAGTGGTTCAGCGGGGTGCGCTGGCGGCTCGGCGCGATCGACACCGGCGCCGAACGCGAAGTCCGCGAAGATCGCGATCCGAACCGCGAACCCGGTCGCGGCACCCGCACCCTCGACCCCGACGAACACGCCCTCTACCTGGCCCTGCAACACGACGGCCGGGCCAAATACCGCGACCTCGCCGAGCAGCTCGGCACGTCGGAGCAGCAGGTCCGGCGCCGGATGACCGCGATGACCAAGCGCGGCCTGCTCACCTTCCGCACCGATTTCACCCGCATCGAAGGCGGCTGGCCCGCGTTGCTGGTGCTCTGGCTGCGGGTGCCCGACGAGCTGCTGGAGCAGGTCGGCGTGCAGATCGGCGCCTGGCGGGAATCCCGGATCTGCTTCTCGGTGGTGGGTGCGGCGAACCTGTTCGTGATGGTCCAACTACACCGGCTCGGCGAGTTGAGCAGCGTGTTCGCCCGCATCCGCGAACTCGGCGACCAGATCGACGTCACCGACCAGCGCGTCGTGCTCCGCCCGCTCAAGTCCTGGGGCAGGCTGCTGGATCACGCGGGCCACTCGACCGGCGTGGTCCCGGTCGACCCCTGGGCTTGACGATTTCCTTCATCCGGTATCGCCACTCCGAGTTTTCCCATCATTTCGCAAGGCTGAACTGAGCGGCGGCGTTCACTCGAAGCATGGCCACCGCAGTCACCATCCCCCTCGCCGACTGGGTCGCGAACCTCAGTTACGACGCGATCCCCGAGCAGGTCCGCGAACGCGCCAAGCACCTGTTGCTGGACGGCGTGGCCTGCGGCCTGGTCGGCGCGCAACTGCCCTGGTCGCGGGTGGCGACGTCCGCGACGCTGGGCATCGAGGCGACCGGCGACGCCACCGTGATCGGCACCGGCAGGACCACCAGCGGTCCCGCGTCCGTGTTGCTGAACAGCACCTACATCCAGGGTTTCGAGCTGGACGACTTCCACCCGCTCGCGCCGTTGCACAGCAACTCGCTGATCCTGCCGGTGCTGTTCGCGGGCGCGCACCAGCGCGGCACGGTCACCGGTCGAACAGTGTCTGGTCGCGATGGGCTGACCGCGGCCGTTGCCGGTTTCGAGGTGGGCCCGCGCGTCGGTTTGGCGTTGCACGGCGCGGAAATGCTCTCGCGCGGTTGGCACAGCGGCCCGGTCTTCGGCACGCACACGGCGGCCATGACCACCGGCAAGCTGTACGGGCTCGGCAGCGCGCAGTTGGAAGACGCGCTCGGCATGGCAGGCACCCAGTCCGGCGGGTTGATGGCCGCGCAGTACGAGGCGATGTCCAAGCGGATGCAGCACGGTTTCGCCGCCCGCAACGGTTTCTACGCCGCCGGGCTCGCCGCAGGCGGTTACACCGGCATCAAGCAGGTGTTCGACCGGCCCTACGGCGGATTCCTCGCCGTGTTCGGCGAAGGCCACGACCCGGATGCCGCGCAGATCATCGCCGGCCTCGGCGAGGTCTGGCACACCAACGTCATCATGGTGAAGTCCTATGCGGCGCAAGGCGGGCTGCACGGCACCATCCAGGCCGCGCTCGAACTCCGCGCCGAACACGACATCGCCCCGGCCGCGATCGAGAAGATCGAGATCCGCGTCGGCGACGCCGTCTACCACCACGGCTGGTGGCAACCGGAACGTCCGCTGACCGCGATCGGCGCCCAGATGAACCTTGGCTACGCCGCCAGCGTCGCGCTGCTTGACGGCGCCGTGCTCCCACCCCAGTTCACCGAAGCACGTCTGGACGCCGACGACGTGTGGCACCTTCTGTCCACAGTAGACGTCCAACTCGACGAGGCTCAGCAGTTCGCCACCGACCTCACCATCACCATGACCAACGGCACCACGTTGCACAAGCGCATCGAGGCCCCACACGGCGCCCCCAACGACCCGGTCACCAACGACGAGCTCGTCGCCAAGTACCGCGCCCTCGTCGGACCGATCCTGGACGCCGACCGGATGGCCGCCATCGAAGACGCCGTCCTGAACCTCGACCAACTGGCCAACCTCAGCGACCTCATCGCCTTGCTGGCCGCACCCGTCGCAGGCACCCTCGACTGAAAGAAGAACCCCCATGCGGCAACGAGAAGCGCTGCGCAACCGCATCGCGAGCGGGCAACTCACCGTAGCTCCCGGCGTCTTCGACGGCCTGTCCGCATCGCTCGTCGGCCGGATCGGTTTCGACGCGGCCTACCTCACCGGAGCAGGTGTGGCAGCCTCCGGCTTCGGCCTGCCCGACATCGGCCTGGTCACCCAGACCGAGATGACCGAACGCGCCAGGATGATCGTGCGGGCGCTCGGCGACGTGCCGCTGATCGCGGACGCGGACACCGGCTACGGCGCCACGATGAACGTGGTGCGCACCGTGCGCGAATACGAGTCGGCAGGCGTCGCCGCGATCCAGCTGGAAGATCAAGATTTCCCCAAGAAGTGCGGTCACCTCCCCGACAAGGAACTGATCTCCACCAACGAGTTCGTGGCCAAACTGCGCGCCGCCCTGGACGCGCGCACCGACCCCGATCTGGTGGTCATCGCCCGCACCGACGCACGCGCCCCGCTCGGCCTCGACGCCGCCATCGACCGCGCCAACACCTACGCCGATGCGGGCGCGGACGTGATCTTCATCGAAGCCCCGCAGACCGTCGAGGAGATCGAGCGCATCAGCAAAGAGGTGTCGGCCCCGCTCCTGCTCAACCTGGTCATCGGCGGTCTGACGCCCATCGAATCCAGTCAGCGTCTGACCGAACTCGGCTTCGCCATCGCCATCCACCCATCGCTCCCCCTCGCCTCGGCCGCCTGGGCCATGCTCACCGGCCTGGCCGAACTGGCAGGCAAGGACCCAAAGCAATGGGCGCCAACCAAACCAGCGGAATTCTTCAACCTCGTCGGCCTCGCCGAATGGTCGGCGATCGGCGAGCGCTACCAGGCGGAGGGCTGAGCCGTGGGCATGACCATGATCGAGAACCTGTTGGCGCGCAAGGCAGGCGTGCCTTCTGTGAAACCCGGCGACACGGTCACCGTGGACGTGGACATGTGCGTGTTGATCGACCTCCAGTTCGCCACCACCTGGCTGACCCCGACCCGGATCAACGACCCGGACAAGGTCGCCGTGATCATGGACCACGCGGTGCCAGCGCCGACGCTCAAAGACGCGGCGGGCGGGCCGAAGGCGCGCAAGTTCGTCGCCGACTTCGGCATCGAGAAGTTCTACGACGTCGGCAGGCACGGCATCTGCCACCAGGTGATCGCCGAGAACGGCCTGGCCCGGCCAGGAGAGGTGCTCGCCTGCACCGACTCGCACACCTGCGCGGGCGGCGCGTACAACACGGCGGCGCGCGGACTCGGTCCGGCCGAGGTGTTCTCGATCCTGTGTACCGGCAGCACCTGGTACCAGGTCGCGCCGACGATTCGCTACGAGTTCACCGGCGCGCTGCCGACCGGCATCAGCGGCAAGGACGTCTTCCTGTACGTCGCCAACGAATACGGCGACGCCACCAACCAGAACCTCGAATTCGGCGGACCTGGACTGGCCAGCGTCCCGATGAACGACCGGCGCACGATCGCGACCCAGGCAGCGGAGATCTCCGCCGACTTCGCCACCTTCGGCGTCGACGACCTGCTGCGCGAGTTCCTCGCCGAACGCGGCGTCACCGACTACGTCCCCGCCGACGCCGATCCGGACGCCAACTACCTGGCCGTCCGCGACGTCGATCTGTCCACATTGGAACCCTACGTCGCGCGCCCCGGCACCGTCAGCCGCAACGGCGTCCCAGTCTCACTGATCGAACCCCGCCGCATCGACCAGGCATTCATCGGCTCCTGCGCCAACGGTCAACTGGAAGACCTGCGCATCGCCGCCGAGATCCTGCGCGGCCAGACCGTCAAGTCCGGCGTCCGCCTGCTCGTCACGCCCGCTTCTCAAGCCATCTACCGGGAAGCCATGCGCCTCGGGTATCTCCAGGACATCGCGGACGCGGGCGGCGTGGTCACCAACGCGACCTGCGGCGCATGCTTCGGTTATCACATGGGCGTTGTCGGTCCCGGCGAGGTGTGCCTGACGTCGAGCACCCGCAACTTCACCGGGCGGATGGGCAGCACCGACGCCGAGATCTACATGGCATCGCCCGCCACCGTCGCCGCGTCCGCGATCACCGGCGTGATCACCGATCCGAGGAGCGTTGCCGCGTGAACACCACGATCACCGGGCGGGTCTGGGTCTTCGGCGACTCGCTGAACACCGACGCCATGTACCCCGCCTTCGCCATGAAAATGGAGATTCCCGAGGCATCCAAACACGTCTTCCACAACGTCCGTCCCGGTTGGACGGACCAGGTCCAACCCGGCGACATCGTCCTCGCAGGGCGCAACTTCGGCGTCGGCTCGTCCCGCCCGGTAGCCTCTCTGTTCCGCCACCTGGGCGTGGCCGCACTCGTCGCCGAAGAGTTCAACTCCCTCTTCCTGCGCAACGCCATCAACGCAGGTCTACCCGCGTTGACCATCCCCAACGCGACCACCCTGTTCTCCGACGGCGACACCGCCACCATCGACATCAAGACCGGCGTCTACCGCAACGAAACAACCGAAACCGACGGTATCGCGCCCGCGCTCCCCGACCTGGTGCTGGAAATCCTGGCCAGCGGTGGCATCCTCGCCCGCCTTGCCGACGAGGGCTACCTCCCGGCAGAACTGGCCGAGGTGCTCCGCTCCGGCGTTCTCCCCGGCAGCAGCACATGAGCACCGCCAGAATTGCCGGCTACAGTAGTCGGCCTGTGCCACGTAAAAAATCAAGTTAAGCAAGTTGACAATCGCTGTGCGCGCGCTGCTCGATGAGGCGGTCGTGTTTCCGTTGCCGCCCCGCGTTGAGTGCGGAGCCAGCCCAACCAAGGCAGACTCCAACGAGGGCACTGCTAGACGAGATCAACGTCGTCCACACGTTCGGATCAGCCATGACCACTGCGTCTACCAGGACTGCCCGACCGTTACGGTAGCGGAATGACCAGAGAGATCAAGGTCTTGTTGCCGGATAACGTGACCAAGCAGAAATATGCGGACATCGCTCACGGTGCATGGATGCTGCTGCAAGTCGCAGGCTTGGCTGACGATCCTGATGCCGCCATCGAATCGGACGGTAAGCAGTCGATCCGCGACCTCACCGACCGATGGGATGCGTACGCGGACCAGGCGCCCTGGCAGCGCGCCTAGGACCGGTGGATGATGGCCCGGGCGGTCGGTCCAATCCCTCTCTGCTTCCAGACTCACCGCGTCTCCACGGTGCTGAGAAACCGGATACTGCTGCCCTGTTGCTGCCGGGATTCGCGTCACCTCCACGAGGTCAGCTCTTCGGGAGTGGATCAACTTCGCGTGGCGTCGCCGAGTACGCCGCGCGCGATGATGAGTTGCTGGATCTGGCTGGTGCCTTCGTAGATCCGGAACAGGCGCGCGTCACGGTAGAAGCGTTCGACGGCGACCTCGCGCATGTAGCCG
>DASXOJ010000201.1:0-84918 GCA_036494465.1 Pseudonocardiaceae bacterium | reverse complement strand
TTCACGCCGCGAGGTCCGGTGTTCCGGGTCAGCGGCGAGTAGTCCTCGGGTGTCTGAAACCGGACACCCAGGACGGCTTGAGATCAAACCGCACCTGTGCTGCAATTCATCCGATGACTTGACGAAGGGACGCACAAGTGGTCGAAATCGCCCTGCACACTCGGCTCCGCGCGGGCTCGGAAGCCGACTACGAGCGCCTGCACGCCCGGATCCCGGCGGCCATGGTCGCGGCGTTGCAGGAGGCGGGCGTGCGCGAGTGGCGTATCTGGCGCGACGGCCAGGACCTCTTCCACCTCGTCGACGTCGCCGACTACGACGCGATGCGCGAGATCCTGCGTACCGATCCGGCCAACATCGCCTGGCAGGCCCAGGTGGCCGAGGTGCTGGAGGTCGCGGACGATCTCTCCGGAAAGGACGACAGCCTCACGTTGCTGTGGACACTGCTCGACCAGATCGCCGAAACGCAGGCGCTGGATCACGCCTGATGCAGGTCGGGCACAGTATCCTCAACACATAGGATGTCTGGGAAGGTAGCTCGTGGCGATAACCGATGAGGCAATCGAGAAGATCAAGGAAATGATCATCAGTGGCGCGCTGAGCCCTGGGGATCGGTTGCCGAGGGAGGCCGACCTCGCCGAACGGCTCGGTCTGTCCCGCAACTCGCTGCGGGAGGCAGTGAAGGCGCTGTCGCTGATCCACGTCCTGGACGTGCGCCAGGGCGACGGCACCTACGTGACCAGCCTGGAACCGTCCCTGCTGCTGGACGCGATGGGCTTCGTCATCGACTTCCACCGCGACGACACCGTGCTGGAATTCCTGGAGGTGCGGCGCATCCTCGAACCGGCGGCGACCGCAATGGCCGCGAGCCGGATGAGCCAGCAGGACGTCGCCGAGTTGCGCGGGTTGCTCGAACAGCTGGGCGAGACCCCTTCGATCGAGGAACTCGTCGCCAACGATCTGGAGTTCCACCGCAGGATCGCGCTCGGCGCAGGCAACCAGGTGCTCTGCTCCCTGGTGGATGGTTTGTCCGGCCCGACCCAGCGCGCGCGCATCTGGCGCGGTCTCACCCAGGAGTCCGCGGTCGCCCGCACCCTGGCCGAACACCGCGCGATCTGCGATGCCATCTCCAGCGGCCAGCCCGAGGTCGCCCGCGCCTGGGCCACCGTGCACGTGGCGGGCGTCGAACAGTGGCTGCGCGACGCGCTGACCGAAGGCATGGCCAACTGAGCCAACACATCGGACAACTTCCGGCGGCGCAACACCGACTACCTGACCACGTTCGGCGAGGACGCCACGTTGACGGCGGCCCGTGGTTACGACGACGCGACCGGCCTCGGCGCGCCGACGCCCTCGTTCGTCACCAGTTTCCGACGGTTCTGAGCACCGACGCGGCCAGCACCATGATTACCGCACTCGACGCGAGCGCGGTGATCAGCTGGCCGCGTCGACTGGTCAGCACCCGCCCCACCAGCCGCCCGCCCGCCGCCAGCAGCACGTGCCAGCTCACCGACGCGATCAGCGCCGCCGCCGCGAACCCGGCCCCGGTCCAACCGGTGAACCCGCCATGGCGGCCCAGTACCAGCGCGACGAAGTACACGATGGTCGTCGGGTTCAACACCGTCAAACCCAGAAACCCTAGAAACGCCCGCAACGGCCCGCTCGGTGTCTCGGTGACTCCGGATTCCGTTGGCCCAGCGCGAAAAACCCGAATCGCGAGCACGGCGGTGCGCGTCGCGAGTCCAACCAGGACGATCGCGGCCACGATGGCCAGCGGCTCCCGGACCGGCCGCACCAGCGCTGCCGCCGCGCTGCCCCCGAGCACCGAAACCGTGGCATACAGCCCATCCGCGATGCCGATACCCAACCCGGCCGCCGCCGCGACCGCCAACCGGCTCCGCGCGGCGAACCCGACCAGCAACACCGACATGGCGCCGACCTGGATGGCGATGCCGTACCCGGCGACCAGACCCGCCAGGATCGCGGCGGTCATCGGACGAGCTGAGACGCCCGTTCCGCCGGGGCCACGGTCTGCTGTCGCGCCAGGCCGACGGCCGACGCGATCAGATCCAGACGAGATGGCATGGTTCCCATGCGGACATCATCGAGTCGGCAGTCTGGCCCGCACAAACCAATTAATCTCGACCGCGATGAGTTTCGTCGACGCCGCCAGTCACTATCGGCAGACCCGCTCGACCGGAACCGAGGAGCCCACCATGACCGCCACCTACACCTTCGACGTCTTCACCAGCCTCGACGGCTTCGGCTCGGCCAGCAGCGGCTGGGGTGGCTACTGGGACAAGCAAGGCCCAGAACTGCTCGAACACCGCCTCGCCGTGTACAGCGAGCCCGCGCGGCTGGTCCTCGGCGCGGCCACGTACCGACTCTTCGCGGAGATGCTGTCCACGGCCTCCGACCCGGCCGCGCTCGACCCGTGGGTCGGCAAGCTGCACAACCTGCCCACCACGGTCGTGTCCACCACGCTGCAGGAACCGCTCGACTGGCCGGACGCCACCATCGCCAAGGGCGACGCCCTCGACGTCGTCGCCCAGCTCAAGAACGAATCCGACGTGCCGCTGCGCTCGCACGGCAGCCTCGCGATGAACCGCGCGCTGCTGGCCGCCGGCCTCGTCGACCGCGTCCAGGTGACCCTGTTCCCGGTGATCACCGGCCAGACCGGCACATCGCCGATCTTCCATGGCGCTGCCGACTTCGACCTCGAACTGATCGAGCACCGGACGCTCGACACCCACATCCAAGAACTCGTCTACCGGCCGACGCTGCACTGAGTGCGGATTCAGACCACGATCGAATAGCTGGTCGCGACCGGTTGGAGCAACGGCTGATTCAACCGAACGGCGCGTAGCCTCGCGGTCATGGCGCGTTCGGTTCTTCGATTGGCCGTAGGCAGTGGATTCGCCGTCGAGGACTTGCGGATTCTCGAACGAACCGAGACGTTGTCCGCCGCGCAAACCGTCACCGGGTATCGGCTGGTGTTCGTGCGGCGTGGGTTGTTCCGGCTGAAGTTGCCGCGCTGGGACGGCCTCGTCGACCCACTCGTGGCCTACGTGCAGGCGCCGGGCGCGGAGCAGCGGATCGCGCACCGGCCCGAGCGGGAAGACGCCTGCACGGTCATCGCGCTGGATGACGCGCTGGCCGCCGACCTGCTGCCTGCCCGGCTACCGGCTCGCCCACTGATCACCAACGGGCGGGTGGATCTCGCGCAGCGGACGTTGCTGGCCAAGGCACGGCAGGGTGCCGACGAGTTCGAGCTGACCGACCGGGTGTCCCTGATCGCCTCGCAACTGCTCGACGAACGGCACGACCTACCCTCCGCGCCTGCCTCACATCACCGCCTCGCCGATGCGGCCCGCGAACTACTCGGCACCGATCCCGCGTGGTCCAGCTTCGGCGCGCTCGCCGGAGAGCTGCGCGTCTCGCGTCCGCACCTCTCCCGGGTGTTCCGCGCTGTCACCGGCGAGAGCCTGACGAGCTTTCGCGCCCGGCTGCGTGTGCGTGCCGCCCTGGACCAACTCGAAGCAGGTCAGCAGAACCTGGCCGATCTGGCGGCCGAGCTCGGGTTCGCCGACCACGCCCACCTGACCCGCACGCTGCGCGCCGAACTCGGCAGCACGCCAACCCAGATCCGGGACCTGCTCCGGGCCTGATCACGTCCGTTCAAGCCCTCCGGCACCGCCGACCGGCACGGTGGCAGTCACACCCACCTACCGGAAGGAAACCGGACGTGATCGCTCGACTGTGGAGCGCCAGAGCCCACGACGCCGATGCCTATCAAGCTCTGTTCGCCACCGACGTGTTGGCACATCTGCGCGCGGTCGGCGGTTTTCAGGGCGCCTACCTGCTCCGCCGCGATATGGAGTTCACGACCGTCACGTTGTTCGAGTCGTGGGATGCCGTGCGGGCGTTCGCGGGCGAGGACCACGAGGCGGCCAACGTGTCCGCTGCGGCTCGTCAGGTGCTCGACGACATCGACGACCGCGTTCGCCACTTCACGGTCGTCCTCGCGGCCTAGATCAGCCGGTACCACTCCCGCGCGTTGCCGCCGAACACCGCGGCGCGGTCCGCCTCCGAGAGATCGGCGCACAGGTCGCGCGCGAGCTCGGTGACGCCCGGGTAGCTGGAGGCCAGTTCGCAGACCGGCCAGTCGGTGCCGAACAGCACCCGGTTCGGCCCGAACTCGGTGAGCACGGTCTCCGCGTACGGCCGGATGTCCTCAACTGTCCACTGTGTCCAGTCGGCTTCGGTGACAAGGCCGGACAGTTTGCAGGCCAGGTTCGGCTGCGCGGCGAGTTCGTGGATGCGGGACGCCCACGGTTCGCGTTCGCCGCTGGCAATCGGCGGTTTCGCCGCGTGGTCGAGCACATAGCGGCCCTGTGGCACCTCGGTGACCGCGGCGATCGCCGCGTCGAGTTGGTGGGGGAGCACGAGCAGGTCGTAGGCGAGGCCGGCGGCGGCGACGGCGGCGAGGCCGCGCAGTACGTCCTGGCGGGCCAGCCACGCCGGGTCGTCTTCGTCCTGTGCCTGGTGCCGGATCCCGGCCAGCCGATCGCCGCCGGGCTTGTCCCGCAACGCGGCGAGGGTGTCGGCGACGTTCGGGTCGGTCAGGTCGACCCAGCCGACGACGCCGAGGATGAGGTCACGGTTGGCGTCCGCCATGGCCAGGAAGTCGACCGTTTCATCCACATCGGACACAGTCTGTACCAGCACCGTACCGTCCACACCGGACTCCGCGGCTTTCGTGCGCAGATCGCCGGGCCGGTAGGGGCGGCGGATCGGGGTGAGCACGTCCCCGGCCAGCCAGCCGTATTCGCGGACCTCCGGGTCCCACAGGTGGTGGTGCGCGTCGATGATCATGCGGTGGCTCCGGTCGGCATCGGGACGTTCTCGGCGAGCAGGCCCTCGGCGACGAGTTCCTGCCAGCACTCCAGCGGCACCGACCGGTCGAACAGCGTCGCGTTGCGGGTCACCTCGGTCGCGGTGCGCGCGCCGAGCACAACGGTCGCCACGGCCGGATGGTTCACCGGGAACTGGGCGGCGGCCTGCGGCAGCGTGACGCCGTGCCGTTCGCACACGTCCGCGATCCGGTTGGCACGCGCGACGATCTCCTGCTTCGCGGGCGCGTAGTCGTAGGTCGCGTCGGCTGCTGGCCGGTCGCGCGCCAGCAGACCGGAGTTGAATACGCCGGCCGCCACCATGGACACGCCGCGCTGTGCGCACAGCGGCAACAACTCCGCCTGCGCCCCCTGGTCCAGCAACGTGTACCGGCCGGCGAGCATGACCACGTCCAGATCGGTGTTGCGGACGAAGTCGGCGAGCATGCCGGGGGAGTTCATGCCAGCGCCGTAACTGCGGATCACGCCCTGGCTGCGCAGTTCCTCCAGCGCGGGGAACGCCCCGTCCAGCGCTTCGTCGTGGTGGTTGTCCGGATCGTGCACGAACAGGATGTCCATGTGGTCGGTGCCGAGCCGGTCCAGACTGGACTCCAGGGAGCGCAGCACACCGTCCCGCGAGTAGTCGTAAACCCGGCGTTTACTCGCGGAGACGTCGAACAGTTCGGGGTCCCGCTGGTTCACACCCTCCGGATTGTCCACAAGCAACCGGCCGACCTTGCTGGAGATGATCAACCGCGACCGGTCGAAACCGGCGATCCCGGCGCCGAGGCGCTCTTCGGACAGGCCGAGACCGTAGTGCGGCGCGGTGTCGAAGTAGCGGACCCCGGAATCCAGCGCCGCGTGCACGGTCGCGTTGGCGGTCTCCGGGTCGACTGCGGTGTAGAGGTTGCCGATGACGGCGGCACCGAAGCCGAGCGGGCCGACGCGCAGCCCGCCCCGGCCCAGCGCTCTTTTGTTGTCTACCAACTGTCTACACTCCAGCTAATCCTGTGCCTTACCGGACGTGACCCTGGACAGCATCAGCGCACCGAGGATCAGCGCGCCATCGATCGCGTTGAACCACACACCTGGCACATGCGCAAGGGTCAGCACATCGGTGATCAGACCGAGGGTCAGCACGCCGCACAGCGCGCCGAACAACGTACCCTTGCCGCCGTCCATGCTGATGCCGCCGATGACCGAGGCCGCGAACACCAGGAAGATCATGTTCTGGCCCTGGCTGGCCTGGTCCGCGCCGAGCCTGCCGGTGAACAGGATGCCCGCGAACGCGGCGAGCATGCTGCCGATGATCAGCACGATCCAGATCACCCGGTCGCTGCGGATACCAGCGGCCTTGGCCGCGTCCACGTTGCCACCGATGGCATAGACCGAACGGCCGGTGCGGAAGTAGCCGAGCACCACGATGCCGATGATGAACAGGATCGCGCAGATCCAGATCGACACAGGCATCCCCAGCCAGGTCGCGGAACCGAGGTACAGGAACGCGGCAGGCGGCTGGGAAAGGCTGTTGCCACCGGTGACGCCATCCTGCACACCGCGCAACGTGATCAGCATGCCCAGCGTGACGATGAACGCGGACAGCTTGAACTTCAGGATCATGAACCCGTTGAACAGGCCGATGATCGCGCCGACCACGAGGCACACCGGAATCGCCGTCCACACGGGCCAGTCGATGCCGAGACCGTTCGCGCTGGCAGGCAGGACCACCACCATGCCGATCGCGGGCGCGAGACCGATGGTCGATTCCAGCGACAGGTCGAACTTGCCGCTGAGCAGGATCACCGCTTCGGCCAGCACCAGCAGCGACAGTTCGGTCTGCTGTTGCAACACGTTGATGATGTTGCCGCTGGTCAGGAACGTCGACGGGTCGACGAAGTAGCCGACGATACACAGCGCGATGATCACCGGGACCAGGGTGAAGTCGCGCAGCCGGGCGAAGCGCGGCGTGCCGCGCGCGCCGGTCAGGGCAGGCCCGGTGGTCAGCTCCGGGTTGGACACGGTGGGGGTCTGCTGGTTCACGCCGCTTCCTCGGGTACTCATGCTTCGTCGACTCCTTCCATGACCGCCACCAGATGCCGGTCCGTCCAGCCCGCTGGCAGTTCGGCGCGGATGGCGCCGTGGAAGAGCACCACTACTCGGTCACAGACCCGCAGGTCCTCGATCTCGTCGGACACCACCAACACACCGGTGCCCCGGGTCGCCGCCTCGTCCACCGCTTCCAGCAGCGATTCGCGCGAGCGCACGTCCACGCCGACGGTCGGGCTGATCAACACCAGCGCCTTGGGCTTGTTGGCCAGTGCCCGCGCCATCACGACCTTCTGCGCGTTGCCACCGGAGAGGCCGGTGACCGGTTGATCGGGTCCGTCGGTCTTGATGGCCAGTTCGGCGATGGCCGCCCTGGTCGCCGCTCTGCGCCGCTTCGGGCTGATGAATCCGCCTGCACCGAAATCACCGGCGATGGTCATGGTCGCGTTCTCGGCAACGCTCAGCAGCGGCACCAGGCCCTGCCGGTGCCGGTCCTGCGGCACGAAACCCAGACCGGCGGCCAATGCGGCGGGCACACTGCCCGGTTTGCGCGCCTTGCCGGTGATCTCCACCGTGCCGGAAGCGGCTTTGCGCAGCCCCACCAGGGTTTCCGCCAGCGCCACCTTGCCGCTGCCGCCGACCCCGGCCAGGCCGACCACTTCGCCCGCGCGGACGGTGATGTCGATGTCGGCGTACTCGCCGGGCAGGTTCAGGTTCCGCGCGGCCAGCACCACCTCCGCGTCGGCCTGCGCCACTGGCCGGTTGTTGCCTGCCGCCTCGCCCGCTGCCTCGCCGGTCATCGCCTCCACCAGTTGCGGGGGCGTGATGTCCTTGACCGGGGTGGTCAGCACGTGTTGCGCGTCCCGGAAAACGGTCACCACGTCGCAGGCGTCGAACACCTCCTGGAGGTGGTGGGAGATGAACAGGAACGTCACCCCGGAATCGCGCAGCGCGCGCATCCTGGTGAACAGCCGCTCGATCGCCTTGCCTTCCAGCTGCGCGGTCGGCTCGTCCAGGATCACGAACCGGGCGCCGTGCGAGAGCGCCCGCGCGATCTCGACCAGCTGCAACTGCTCGACCGAGAGGTCCTCGGCCATCCCCTTCGGATCGATGTCCAGCTCGTAGGCGTCCAACAGCTCGCCCGCGCGCTTGCGCATGCCGCGCCAGGAGATGGGCCCGTTGCGGCTCTGCCGGTTGAGGAACAGGTTCTCCGCGACCGACAGCGTCGGGATGATCGTGGACTTCTGGTACACACACGCGACCAGTCGTTCCCAGCCTTCGCGATCCGACTGCTGCGGTGCGAGCTTGCCGTCGAAGCGCAGTTCACCCGAATCGGGCTTGTTGAGACCGGTCAGGATGGACACCAGGGTCGACTTGCCAGCACCGTTGCGGCCGACCAGGGCGTGCGTCTGGCCGCGTTCGATCACGATGCCCGCGTTGTTGAGGGCGAGCGTCGGTCCGTACCGCTTGGTCACGCCGCTGGCCGAAACCAGCGGCGCGGCCGAGCTACCGAGTTCGTCGGTCATATCGTCCGCTTCTTCAGGAGCCGCTCTGGTTGCCCCAGAGGGACTTGTCGTTCACGTTGGCCTTGGTCACCAGCGGGGCGGGCAGCTGGTCTTCCAGGTTGCCGTTGCCCCAGGTCACGATGTTGCTGCCGTGGTCGGTCGGGCCCGGCTTGAACGTCTTGCCCTGCAACGCGGCCTGCGCGTAGTACAGGCCGTACTTCGCGTAGAGGTCGGCGGGCTGGGAGATGGTCGCGTCGATCTGACCGTTGCGGATGTCCGCGTACTCCTGCGGCACGCCGTCGTTGGAGATGATGGTGATGTGGTTGGCCTGGCCGGCGGGCACCAGCTTGTTCGCGCTCTTGAGCACCTGGATGGTCGAGTCCAGGAACACGCTGGCCTGCATGTAGACGCCCTTGACGTCCGGGTGCTGGGTGAGCACGGTCTGCAACGCGGCAGCGCCCTTGCTCGGGTCCCAGTCGGTCGGCTCGCCGTAGACGGTGATGCCCGGGAACTGCGACTTCATGCACGCGTTGAACGCGTTGGTGCGGTCGCGGCCGTTGATCGAGCTCAGGTCGCCTTCCAGGTCGATCACGCTGCCCTGGCCCTTGAGCTGCTGGCCGAGGTACTGGCAGGACTTGGTGCCGTACGCCTGGTTGTCGGCGCGCACGACCATGTAGACCTTGCCGGAGTCCGGCCGGGTGTCGATCGAGACCACCGGAATGTTCTTGGCGGCCAGCGAGTTCAGCGTGCCGACCACCGCGCCGGTGTCCTGCGGGGCGATCACCACCGCCTTCGCGCCCTGACTGACCAAAGTGGACACGTTGCTGGACAGCGTGGAGATGTTGTTCTGCGAGTTCGTCGGGGTCATCAGGTTGACGCCGAGCGACTTCGCCTCCTGCGGGACGTACTTCGCGTAGGCGACCCAGAAGTCGGTGTCGGTACGTGGGACGTCAAGGCCGACCTTGGGGCCGCTGCCGCTGCCAGTCGAGCCGGAGCTGCATCCGGCGAGCAGAGCCGCCGCGGCCAGTACGCCGGCCGCGAGCTTCCACGAGTTGCGCAGTCGCATTGCTTTCTTTCCTTTGCTGTACGTCGTCGGTGACGCAGTCAGCGGGGCCACCGTGGGTTGGGAGGTGTTATTCGGCGGGTTTCGGACTCGGGGCAGGCCGCAGGCGCAGCCCCTGCATGCCACCGTCGACGGCGACCGAGGTTCCGGTGGTCGCCGCGGACAGCGGGCTGGCGAGGTAGGCGATGGTGCTCGCCACCTCGGCAGCGGACACCAGCCGACCGGTGGGCTGGCGTGCATTCAGCGCGGCCAGTTCGGCCGCTGGATCATCGGCGGAGTCGAGCAGCCTGCGCACCCAGGGAGTGTCCGCGGTGCCCGGGTTGACACAGTTGACCCGGATGCCCTCCCGGATGTGGTCGGCCGCCATGTTCAGCGTCAGCGAGTACACCGCGCCCTTGGACGCCCCGTAGAGCGCCCGCGCGGGCAGGCCCGCGGTCGCCGCGATCGAGCAGGTGTTCACGATCGCCGGACTTTTTCCGGCCTGGGCCGACGCGCGCAGCCACGGCAACGCCGCCCGCGCCACCCGCACCATGCCGAACACGTTGACGTCGAACACCCGGCGCCACTCGTCGATCTCGTTGTCCTCGATGGTGCCCTGCGCGCCGATGCCGGCGTTGTTCACCACCACGTCGATCCCGCCCAGCGCGGTCGCGGCCTCGGCGACCACCCCGGCCACCGAATCGTCGGACACGTCCGCGCGCAACCCGATCAGCGGCTCCGGCACGCCGTCCGGGTTGAGGTCGAGGCACGCGACCGTGGCACCGCGCTCGACGAGCAACTGCGCCGTGGCCAACCCGATCCCGGACGCGCCACCGGTGACGACCGCCTTGAGACCCTCGAAGTCGTTCATGCGTCATCCCTCCACACCGGGCCGGACGGATACAGGTAATCGGCGATCGACTCCGCCCGCATCTGCGCGGAGAAGCCGGGCACGGTGGGGGCACGATAGCGGCCCCGCTCGACGACCACCGGGTCGAGGAAGTGCTCGTGCAGGTGGTCGACGTATTCGATCACCCGGTCGGTGGTGGTGGCGCTGACCGCGACGTAGTCGAACATCGCCAGGTGCTGCACGAGTTCGCACAGCCCGACCCCGCCCGCGTGCGGGCACACCGGCACGCCGAACTTGGCGGCCAGCAACAGGATCGCGATGTTCTCGTTGACCCCGCCGACCCGTGCCGCGTCGATCTGCACGAAGTCGATCGCGCCCGCCTGCAACAACTGCTTGAAGATCACCCGGTTCTGCACGTGCTCACCGGTGGCGACCTTGATCGGCGCGATCGCCTGCCGGATCGCGGCGTGCCCGAGCACGTCGTCCGGCGAGGTCGGTTCCTCGATCCACCACGGTTCGCTCGGCGCCAGCGCGCGCATCGCCGAGATCGCGGTCGAGACATCCCAGCGCTGGTTGGCGTCCACCGCGATCCGCACGTTCGGACCCAGCGCCTGGCGCGCCAGCCGCATCCGGTGCACGTCGTTGTCCAGGTCGCCGCCAACCTTCAGCTTGATCTGGCTGAACCCGTCGGCAACGGCCTGCTTGCTCAGCATGACCAGCTTCTCGTCGGAGTAGCCGAGCCAGCCGGGCGTGGTCGTGTAGCCGGGGTAGCCGTTGGTCAGCAGATCGGCGGTGCGCTGCTCGCGTCCGGCCTCGGCGTTCCGCAGGATCTCCAAGGCTTCGGCCGGGGTGAGCGCGTCGGTCAGGTAGCGGAAGTCGACCAGGTTGACGATCTCCTCCGGCGTCATGGTCGCCAGCAACTGCCACAGCGGCAGGCCCGCGCGCTTCGCCTTGAGATCCCACAACGCGTTGAGCGCCGCACCGATCGCCATGTGCATGACGCCCTTTTCGGGGCCGAGCCACCGCAGTTGTGGCTCGTGCACGAGCAGCCGGCTGGTCGCGCCCATGTCCGCGAGCAGGACTTCGACATCCTTGCCGACCAGCAGCGGCGCGAGCGCGCGGATGGCGGCGGTCTGGATGTCGTTGCCCTCGCCGACGGTGAACACGAACCCGTGCCCGGCCAGCCCGTCGCCCGCGTCGGTGTTGACCACGACGTAGGCGGCGGAGTAGTCCGGGTCCGGGGTCATCGCGTCCGAGCCGTCGAGCTCGCGCGAGGTCGGGAAGCGGACGTCATACGTATCCAGGGAGGTGATGGTCGAGGTCATGGCTTCGCCTGACCGAATGTCTGGCGCTGCCGCCCGAGCCCGCTGATCTCCAGCTCGACCACGTCCCCTTCGCGCAGATACGGCTTCGGGTCGGGTTTGCCCAGCGCGACTCCGGCCGGTGTGCCAGTGTTGATCACGTCGCCGGGGCGCAACACCATGAACTGGCTCAGGTAGCGGACGATCTCGGCCACCCCGAAGATCATCTGGCTGGTGCTGCCGTCCTGCCGGATCTCGCCGTTGACCCACAGTTTCAGATCCAGCGCCTGCGGATCGGGCACCTGGTCCTCGGTCACCAGCCACGGGCCGAACGGGTTGAACGTCTCGCAGTTCTTCCCCTTGTCCCACTGGCCGCCGCGCTCGATCTGGAACTCGCGCTCGGACACGTCGTTGACCACCGCGTACCCGGCGACGCAGGCCAGCGCGTCCTCAGCGGACTCCAGATAACGCGCGGTGCGGCCGATCACGACCGCCAGTTCGACCTCGAAGTCGGTCTTGACGCTGCGGTGCGGGATCAGCACCTCGTCGTTCGGGCCGACCACGGTGTCCGGCGTCTTCAGAAACAGGATCGGCTCGGTCGGCGGGGTCGCCCCGGTCTCCTGCGCGTGATCGAAGTAGTTCAGCCCGATGCAGACGATCTTGCCCGGGTTGGCGACCGGTGCGCCGATCCGCGCGCCGGTCGCGTCCAGTGCGGGCAGCGTGCCCTCGGCCAGTGCCGATCGCACCTGGTCCAGGCCCTCCCCGGCCAAGAATGCGCCGTCGATGTCGGCGGTGATCGCCGAGATGTCGAACGCCTGGTCGTTCTCACCCAGAACGGCCGGTCGTTCACTCCCAGCGGGGCCGATGCGGAGCAGCCTCACGAAACCTCCACAGATTCATCCGATGTATGGGTTGTCTATCAGACATCGGATGAATCTGTCCAGGGTGGATCGCTGTCCGGACGCGGCTCGGCCGATCGCGGGGTCGTCCGCGACCGGCCGAGTGACGGGCCCGCCGCCCGAGAAGCCGGCAGGTTACGGGGCTGCCGAGTTACGGGGGCGCTTGATGATCAGATGTTACGGGCTGTAGCACGTGTTGGTGCTGGAGTTGAACAACGGCGTTGTGCTCACCGCTTCGTTCGACGGGGGGTTGACGATGACCGTGCCGGTGCGGGTGAGCTTGTCCTCACAGTCGATCACCTTGCTGCTGCTGCCACCCTTGCCACCGACCCACAGGTCGATGTGCGACTTGCCGTTGTTCCAGTCCTGGTCGCACTCGACGCAGTCGTCCTCCATGATGAAGTAGCGCTTCAGGTAGGAGTAGTAGACCTTGGTGCCGACGGCGAGTTCGGACTTGTCGGTGGCATAGGTGATCGGGTCGCTGTACGTTCCGCTGCCGCCTGCCGTGTTGTGCAAGGTCGGGTAACCATCACTCTTGGGGTAGGCGATGGCGCCACCGGGAGGGGAGTTGTCCGGCCAGCCGTAGAGCGTCACGTAGAAGCTCTTCGAGGTGCTGGTCGGGGCGGACGTGGCCGACGTTGCGGCGCCGACCTGCGAGATCGCCGTGCCGAGCACGACGGCCATCGCGGCCAATACGTAGAAGATCGCACGTCTCTTCATTTTACCTCCGCGCAGTGAGAAACATTGCGAAAACGATCTCGGAGTTGCGCATCACCCCAATCAACATCGGGACATCAGGAACTGCCTGGGTCGTAGCACGTGTTCGTGCTCGAATCGAACAATGGCGTCGTGTCGACCTGTTCGTCCGACGGCGGATTCACGTCGACTTCCGCGGAATCCTGAGTGAGGTTGTCCTCGCAGTTGATCACCGCGTTGGAGTCGCCGCCCTCACCGCCGACCCACAGGTCGATGTGCGACTTGCCGTTGTTCCAGTCCTGGTCGCACTCGACGCAGTCGTCCTCCATGATGAAATACCGGTGCAGGTACGGGTAGTAGACGATGGTGCCGGGCGCGAGTTCGTCCTGGTCGGTGGCGAACGTGATCGGGTCGTCGTAGGTACCCGTGCCGCCCGCCGACTGGTGTATCTGCGGATAGGCGATGTCGCCACCGGGTGGTGAATTGTCCGGCCACCCGTACAGGGTCACCAGATAGTTGTCGGCCGGGGCGGCGTGCGCCGTGTTCGCGGCGCTACCGCCGAGCAGGCTCAGACCGGTGCCGACAACCAACGCGAGAACTGCCAGCAGGCTGAACGCCGTGCGCTGTCTCATTTCTCCTCCAACTTTCCCGTTGTTGTTCATCGGCCTACGAATTCAGCAGGCCGAAGATCTCCAGATGACTCTGGTCGCCGACGAAAACCAGACCGTCCGCGATGGTGGGTACGTCGAAGTGGTTGAACCCGTTGGTGTCGTCGAGCCCGCCCCGGCCCGCGTCACGTGCACTGTCGAAGATCTCGTCGCCGATGTCGCTCGCGTCGAACGCGCGCAGCACGGCGCCGTTGGTCTGATCGATCGTCCAGACGATCCCGGTGCCGGTCGCACCGCCGTTGCTGGAGGTCACCGGGATGGATCCGGGGAAGGTGAAGGACTCCGGCGCGGTCGCCACCGGGGTCGGGTCGATGGTGCCGTTCCCGGTGAGCCGCCACTGCGTCGGCTTGCCGTCCGAGCCGCTGCCGTAGACGTAGGTGCCGTTGGCCGACGCCCAGTACCCCCAGGTGCCCCACATTCCGCCGGGCACCGAGTTGATCGTCAACTCCTGTTTGATCTTGTCCACGTTGGTGTGGTCGCGCTGTTTACAGGCATCGCCGGTGATCGGGGTGTAGCCGCCGAGTTTTCCGTTGCTCAGCACGTAGACCGCGCCGGTTTTCGAGGACAGCACCATCTCGGCGTTGCCGGGCAACAGCAGTGGTGAACCCGAGCCGAGGTCCTGGTCGTGCTGGTTGCGACACAGCTGGTCGAACGGTGTGAACTCGTCGACTACAGCCAGCGTGCCGTTGTGCGGCACCATTTCCAGCAACGAGTCGCTGACGTCCCGGCCGCCGCTGCTCAGGTCGTAGGGCCCGTTGCCGGTGACGATGAACAGGTGCCCGTGGTTGTCCACGGTGATGCCGCTCTCCGACTCCCACAGACCGCCTTCGTAGGAGTCGGGCGTGGCGTTGTACACGATGGCGCGGCTCAGGTTTTTCGTCGCGTACCCGAGCACCCAGCCGTGGTACGGGCTCACCCCGCACCAGGACGAGAACCCGGCGTAGACGACGCCGTTGACCAGGGTCAGGCCCATTCGCTGCTGCTCGTCGGAGGCGGTGAAGGCGACTTTGCCGCCGACCGCGTCGATCCCGGTGCCCGGCACCGCTGCGCTGACCACAGTGGACGGTTGGACGTCCTCGCCGGTGGCCAGGCTCAGCGCGTGCATCCGGTAGGTGAGCTTGCCGTGCTCCACGTCCAGTGCCATGACGTAGATGCGCTGCGCGGCCCAGTCGATGACCGGGGTGCTGCTGATGCCGACCTCGGGCGTGATCGAATCGCACAGCTGGTTGCTGCCGACCCGGTCGCTCGCGGCCTGGAAGGTGCGCGCGCCCGGTTGCAGCAACTGGCTCTGCCACAGCGGGGGAGTGCCCGCGCCGGTGCCGTGCGCGTCGAAGGCGTAGACGGTGTCGTGCTGGGTGGCCACGATGACCACGTCGTGCTGCTGCCCGCCGACCGGCAACTTCGGCACGTACAACGGCTGCGCGTAGACCTTGCCGTCGACCGGGTAGGCCGCGCGCTTGCCGAAGTTCTTGCTGCCAACGGTGGCCACGGTCAGCGTGCTTTCGGTGGAGTTCCAGCCCAGCCGGGTGTCGTCGCCGCGCTGGGTGAGCACCGCGTCGGCCGGACCCGGACGAGTGTCGAATTTCGCGTGCGCCAACGGATCGGGCTTGACCGTGATCGGCGGGGTTGCCGGATTCGCCGGGGCGGGATCGGAGCTGCCGCAGCCGGCCGCGATCAGTCCTAACGAGACGGTGATGGCGACGAGCAGCGGGGACCGGCGGCGAAACCCACCAGTACGGCCCATCCATGCCTCCAGCGGACGTTGACCGGTCAGAAGCCGGTGCGCGTTTCACGGGTCTTCTCGGGCTGCCGTGCGGAGGGGCGTGCGGCAGCCCTGCCGTCGGCGTTCCGGGTGCGCCGATGCCGACGGGAGCGCTGCGGTCGCCGTCGGCTCGAACGCGGGTTCCGGCGCCCGATGCGTTGTGCGCAGGGGGATCCGGTGGCGGAAACCTGATCGGGGTCTTCGCCATTCACAGTTCCGGGGAATATGATGCTGTTAATTAAGCAACTTTCCTTACTTAAGCGGAAAGTACTCTGGCGCTCGCGCTCCGTCAAGCAATCGTGTCACCAGCGATTGACACTTATCCGACACCGTTAAGGTGATCACGACTCACCAGGGAAAGGCCCCGGGCATGCGCAGCGTGGAAACCGTGTTGTTCCTCGTGGTCGTGGCGACCGTGGTGGCCACGTTCGCCAGGCGCCTGCGGATTCCCGCGCCGTCATTGCTGGTGGTCGCCGGGGTGGTCGTCGGCCTGTTGCCGGGCGTGCCACACATTCAGGTCACGCCGGACATCGTCAGCTTCGTGGTCCTCCCACCCCTGCTCGACGCGGCAGGCGCGGAGCTGCCCTGGCGCGATCTGCGCGCGGTGTGGAAACCGGTGACCGCGCTCGCCGTCGGCCTCGTGCTCGCCTCCGCCGCAGTGGTCGCCGCCGTCGTCGTGGCCATCACCGGCCTGCCCATCGGCCTGGCTCTGGTGCTCGGCACCGTGCTCGCCAGCACCGACCCGGTCGCCGTCACCGCGCTCGGCAGGCGGCTGTCCCTGCCGCCCCGGCTCCAGGTGCTGATCCAGGCGGAGAGCCTGTTCAACGACGCCACCAGCCTGCTGCTGTTCCGGGTCGCGGTGTCGCTCGCGATCACCACCGGCGGCTTGTCCGTCGGCAGCACCATCGGCGAGTTCGTATTGCTCGCGGGTGGCGGCGCGATCGTCGGCGCGGTGGTCGCCGGTGGCGTCATCCTGATCAGGAAGCGCACCGTCGACCCGGTGCTGGAGACGGTGATCTCGCTGGTCACGCCGTACGCCGCCTACGTGCTCGCGGAAGCCCTGCACGCGTCCGGGGTCACCGCGGTCGTGCTGTGCAGCGTCGTGGTCGGCGCCAAGACCGACGGGCTCACCAACGCACGGATCCGGTTGCAGCTGACCGCGGTCACCGAGACCGTGGTGTTCCTGCTGGAGAGCGTGGTGTTCGGCCTGATCGGGCTGGAACTGCCCACCCTCATCCGCGAACTGACCAGCACCGACTCGCTCTGGCCGCTCCAGGCGCTGGCCATCGCCGCCGCCCTGGTCGTCATCCGGGTGCTGTGGGTGTTCCCGCTGTCCGCCATCCGGCAACGCCGAGGCGGCGCGCGGCCGTCCTGGCAGGTGCCCGCCGTGGTGTCCTGGGCAGGCGCCAGGGGAGTGGTGCCGCTGGCCGCCGCGCTGACCATCCCGCTCACCACCGAGGACGGCGTAGCGCTGCCACACCGCGACCTCGTGCTGCTGCTCGCGTCCGCGGTCATCGTGATCACCCTTGTAGTCCAGGGGTTCACACTTGCTCCGCTGGTGAAACGCGCGGGTGTCGCCGTCGACCCGGCCGACGTCAAACAGGAGACCGTGCTCGCCCGGCGTGAACTCACCGGTGCCGGTCTCGCCCACCTCGATCACCTCGCCGACCTGGAGACCACCTCCGAAGCCCTGCTCGAACAGTTGCGCAACCGGCTGCGCGCGCGACTGGAGCGGCTGGGCGAGAGCGACACCGATGAGCAGGACACCGCGTCCGCGACCGCGCTCTACCGCACGCTGCGCCACGACCTGCTCGCCGTGCAAAGCCTTGAGCTGGCCAGGCTCTACGAATCCGGGCGGATCAGCGACGCAACCCGGCGACGCGTCCAACGCGATCTGGACCTTGAGGAAGCAGGTCTCGGCGAAGACGGCTGACCGCCTACTGGGACAATGGTGACGCGGAGTCGCGGAACCAGTCGAGAGGTTGTTGTCAGTGGTACAGGGAGATGTCGGGCTCGAAATCGGCCAGCGGGTCGCCACCGCGCTGCACGCGGCGCTGGGCGTGACCATCTCACCCGCCGACGCCCTGGTCCGACCCTCCACCCGCGCAGGCGTCGACTACCAGTGCAACGTGGCGATGAGCCTGGCCAAGACGCTGGGCAAGCCGCCGAGGGAAGTCGCGCAGGCCATCGTCGACCGCCTGGACTCCGCCGACCTGGTCGAACCGCCGGAGCTCGCCGGGCCCGGCTTCATCAATCTGGTGCTCAGCAACGACTGGCTGGCCCGCCGCGCCACCGAACTGCTCGGTGACGAGCGCATCGGCGTCCCGCGCACCACCGATCCCCGGCGCGTCGCGATCGACTACGGCAGCCCGAACGTGGCCAAGGAGATGCACATCGGCCACCTGCGCTCGTCGATCATCGGCGACGCGATCGTGCGGCTGCTGCGTTTCGCGGGCCACGACGTCACCGCGCACAACCACCTCGGCGACTGGGGCACGCCCTTCGGCATGCTGATCGAGCACCTCATCGACGAGGGCTGGGGCGCAGGCGACGCGAGCGAGCACTCCATCTCCGACCTGAACAGCTTCTACCAGGCGGCGCGGAAGAAGTTCGACGCCGATCCCGAGTTCGCCGACCGGTCCCGGCTGCGGGTGGTGTCGCTGCAGAGCGGCGACGAGCGGACGCTCGCCCTGTGGCAGCAGTTGGTCGACGAGTCCACCGCGCACTTCGAGAAGGTCTACGGTCTGCTCGGCGTGCTGCTGCGTCACGAGGACCTCTACGGCGAGAGCTTCTACAACCCCTACCTCGCCGACGTGGTCAGCGAACTGGAAGGCAAGGGGCTGACCGAGCTCAGCGATGGCGCGGTGTGCGTGTTCCCGCCCGGCTTCACCAATCGCGAGGGCGACCGGCTGCCGTTGATCATCCGCAAGCGGGACGGCGGGTACGGGTACGCGGCCACCGATCTGGCCACCGTCCGGTACTGGCTGGGCGAGCGGAACATGACCGATCTGCTCTACGTGGTCGGCACCCCGCAGGCGCAGCACTTCACCATGGTCTTCGCCGCCTCCCGGCTGGCCGGTTGGCTCGGTGAACAACACCGCGCGGTGCACGTCAACTTCGGCACGATCCTCGGCGCGGACGGCAAGACCATCCGGACCAGGGCCGGTGGTTCGGTGAAGCTGGTCGAACTGCTCAGCGAGGCCATCGACAACGCCGCGGCGGTGGTGGCCGAGCGGTCCGGTCTCGACCCGGCCGAACAGCGTGCGGTCGCGCTGTCGGTGGGCATCGGTGCGGTGAAGTACGCCGACCTGTCCAACGACCGCGAGAAGGACTACATCTTCACCTGGGAGAAGATGCTGGCCAAGGAGGGCAACACCTCCGTCTACCTCCAGTACGCCAACGCGCGCATCCAGTCCGTGCTGCGCAGGGCAGGCGGTCAACCGGCCGACGACACCCCGATCAGCGTCGACGCGCCCGCCGAACGCGCGCTGGTGATCAAGCTGCTCCAGTTGCCCGCCATGTTCGATTCGGCGGTGTCCGGGTATGCGCCGCACAAACTGTGCACCTACCTGTACGAGACCGCGACGGCGTTCTCCGGCTTCTACGAGAACTGCCCGATCCTGGCAGCCGAGACGCCGCGACTGCGGCAGTCGCGGCTGGCGCTGGCCCGGTTGACGTCGAACGTGCTGGTCCTGGGTCTGTCGTTGCTGGGTATCGAGGCCCCGGCGCAGCTGTGAGCAACGGGCGCTTCGTTGCCGGGCCGATCAAGGTTCACAGGGGTTAACATGCACCCATGACGACTGACTTCCCGTTGCATCGGAACCCCCGGCCCGTCGCCGATGACGAGCGCGCCGCCATTCTCGCCGATCCGGGATTCGGTCGTTACTTCACCGACCACATGGCCACCGCGGTATGGAGCAAGGCCGACGGGTGGCACGACCAGCAGGTCGAGCCGCTGCGCCCGTTCTCCCTGCATCCGGCCGCCGCCGTGTTGCACTACGCGCAGGAGATCTTCGAAGGGCTCAAGGCGTACCGGCACGAGGACGGCAGCGTGTGGCTGTTCCGCCCGCGCGACAACGCCCGCCGCTTCCAGCGCTCCGCGCGTCGCCTGGCTCTGCCGGAACTGGACGAGGACGCCTTCATCGCCAGCGTCGAGCAGCTGATCCGCGCCGACGAGCCGTGGGTGCCCGGCTACGGCGAGGGCGTCGAGAAGAGCCTCTACCTGCGTCCGTTCATGTTCGCGTCCGAGGCGTTCCTCGGCGTCCGGCCCGGCAGCGTCGTGCAGTACGGCGCGATCGCCAGCCCGGCCGGTCCGTACTTCACCTCCGGTGTCACCGGCGTGACCCTGTGGGTCAGCCGGAACTACACCCGCTCCGCCGAGGGCGGCACCGGCGACGCCAAGTGCGGCGGCAACTACGCGGGCAGCCTTGCTGCCCAGATCGAAGCCCAGGAACACGGCGCCGACCAGGTCCTCTACCTGGACAGCCAGGACAGGGACAAGCTGGAGGAGTCCGGCACCATGAACGTCTGCCTGGTCACCTCGGACGGGCAGCTGGTCACGCCCGCACTCGGCACCATCCTCGAAGGCGTCACCCGGGACAGTGTGCTGGCGCTCGCCGAGGAACACGGCCTGACCCCGGTCGAGCGGTCGATCACCATCCAGGAGCTGCGCGACGGCTGCGGCGACGGCACGGTGACCGAGGTGTTCGCGGCAGGCACCGCCGCCGTGCTCACCCCGATCGTCCGGTTCATCGGCGACGACCTGGAGATCACCGTCGGCGACGGCAAGCCGGGCAAGGTCACGCTCGCCATCCGCGAGCACATCCTCGACCTCCAGTACGGCCGCGCCGAGGACACCAGGGGCTGGCTGCACCGCGTCGTGTGATCTTTTCGTCGGCGCGCAGATGCGCGGTTGTTAGTTTGAACGACACTGCGTCCCGACGATGGTCAACTAAAATTCTCCCGTGCCACCGACGCTTCGCAACCGAGCCAGCCGCCCGCGACGATTCGTTGTCTGTGGCGACAGCCCGTTGGCCCTGCGCCTTGTGAACGAACTGTTGACACGGTTCGGCGCCGAGGTCACCGTCGTCGTGCGCGGCAAAACCCGGGACAGAGCCCCGGACATCGCGCAACTGGCCGGGGTGAAGATCATCGAAGCGGCCCAGTTGGACGAACGCGCGCTGCGCACCGCGGGCGTCGCCGAGGCCCGCGCGGTCGCGCTGGTCAACTCCGACGACGTCGGCAACATCCACGCCGCGCTGACCACCCACGAGATCAACCCGGACCTGCGCATGGTGGTCCGGATGTTCAACATGAGCCTCGGGCACAAGATCCGCACCCTGTTCGCGGACTGCGCTGTGCTCTCCGACTCGGCCATGGCTGCACCGTCCTTCGTGGCCGCCGCGCTCGGTGAGGTCGCGCCAAGCCACGTGCGCCTGCCCGGCCGCACCCTCTACGTCGCGCACCGGGACACCGTCTCGCCCAAACAGATCCTGTGCGGACTCGCCGACACCACCGGCGCGACAACACGACTGCTGCCCACCGACCAGAACACCGCCAACCTGGTGCTCGCGCACGCCGACGGTCCGCCGCAGAGCCGCCCGTTGCGCGAACACCGCACCCGGCGCTGGCGGGTGCTCGCGCAACGCCTGCGCTCCACGCTGAGCAACACGTTCGTCCGCGTCGCGATCGTCCTGTTCCTCCTGCTGGTCATCGGCGTCGCGCTGCTCGCCGTGGTCGGGCCGAAAGCCACCAGCTGGGGCGACGCCATCTACATCACGCTGCTCGACGCGGCAGGCGACGCGGTGCCCGATACCAGCAACCAGCTCGGCCTGTTCGCGCGCATCGTCCAGGTCGGCGTCACCCTGATCAGCCTGGCGATTCCGCCGGTCGTCACCGCCGTGATCGTCGGTGGCGTGGTCCGCTCCCGGCTGCCCACGGTGCCCAACCAGATCGGCGATCACGTTGTCGTCGTCGGCCTGGGCAACGTCGGCACCCGGGTGGTGCGGCAACTGCGCGACCTCGGCATCTCGGTGATCACCATCGAGAATGACGAGAACGCGCGCGGAGTGTCCACCATGCGCAGGCTCAACGTGCCGATCGTGTTCGGCGACGCCACCCGCGAGGAGACCCTGCGCGCCGCGCACGCGGGCAGCGCGCGGGCCTTGCTGATGCTCAGCAGCAGCGACGTCGTCAACCTGGAGGGCGCGTTACAGGCCAGGGTGCAACGCGAAGATCTGCGCGTCGTGCTCCGCCTGTTCGACGACGACCTCGCACAGCGCGTCGGCCGGGTGTTCGGGTTCGCGATCTCCGGCAGCGTGTCCTTCCTCGCCGCGCCCGCGTTCGCGGCGGCCATGGTGGAGCGGCAGGTCATCGGCACCATCCCGATCGGACGCCAGGTGCTGATGATCGCCGAGGTGCCGATCGCGGCAGGCTCGCCGTTGGCGGGCGCGACCGTGCGTGCCGCCGACGAACAGGGCGAGGCGCGGGTGATCGCGTTGCAGCGCAGGGGAACAACCGAACTGGACTGGCAACCGCCCAAGACCTACGCGCTCGCCCCGCAGGACCGGCTGATCATGCTCGCCACCCGCTCCGGCCTCGGCCGCGTGCTGGCCAGAAGCATCTCCCCGGTGTCGCACAACGACAACTGACCAGCGACCTCAGCAGATTCCGGCCAGGAGCGTGTGCACCACCGCATCGACCGACGGCTCCCCGACATGGGGCAACCCCGAGCCGAACAGCCCGGACAGCACCTGTTCATGGCAGATCCCCACCAGAATCGCGGTGGCCGCATCCACATCGGCGTCTTCCCGCAACCGCCCAGCCGCCCGTTCCGCGCGCAGATAGTCGCGAAGCCGATCCCGGTAATCCGGCTTGCTGTCGGCCAGTTCCGCGTAACGCGCCTGTACCGCCGGATGGGCCAGCAGCCCGGCGAACGCGGGCAGAATCGCCTTGTGCAATGCGAGCCCACCGGTCAGCCAGGCGCGTACATTCTCCTCGACCGAACCGGAACCGGCGGCAGGCAACGGACCCAGATCCCGTTCTACCACCTGCGTATGCGCGCGCAACGCGGCCGCCAGCAACTCCTCCTTGTCCGCGAAATGGTTGTACAGCACACCATCCGCGACTCCGGCCTCCTTGGCGATCACCCGCACGGTCAACCCGGCCAGCCCTTGCCGCGCGATCAGCCGCCCCGCCGCGTCGATCAGGTGCTCGCGCAGGTTCGCGGTGCCGCCACCCAGCGCGGCTGCTCTTCTCGGCGACATCCGCTCACGCCTGCGCCGACACCAGCCACGCGTGCCCGCGCAGCACAACGCCAGCCGGCCCCTCGAACGCGCGCAACGCCTCAGTCATCGCCCCTGTCGCGCGCCGCGCGGCAGCCGCGCCCACCAGACCGAGGTGGTAGTGCACCGGCCCCCACGACGCCATGAACGCCGCCGCGTCCGTGGCATCCGTGCCCCACCACTGCTCCGCCTGCACCGGTGTCTGGGTCACGTCGTGGAAACCAGCGGTGGTCAGCAGTTCCTCGGTGTGTTCCGGATCCGCGAGCGAGGTCGGCCCGCTGTTGCGCTGACCGGTCGGCCATGGCACCCAGGTCTGCATCGCCTCGAACACCCTGCCGACGTCGGACCGGTCGAACTCGTCCAGGCACAGGAACGCCAGCCGGCCACTCGGCCGCAGTGCTCGATGCACATTCGTGAACGCGGCAACCGGATCCGCGAAGAACATCACCCCGAACCGGCTCAATGCCACATCCAGCGACCCGCTCTCGAACGGGTGCACCTGCGCGTCGCCCCGGAAGAAGTCCACATTGCCAACGCTTTCCTCGGCGGCGCGCGCCCGCGCGGTCGCGAGCATCGGCTCGGACAGATCCACCCCGGACGCGCGTTTCGCCCGAAGCGCGGCCTGCCTGGTCAACTGGCCGTTGCCACAACCGATGTCCAGCACGGCGTCGTCGGTGCCGATGCCGGCGGCGTCCAGCAGGGTGGCGTTGTACCCGCCGTTGACCTTGTCGAAGCGGTCGTCGTTGCTGGCCCAGTGTTCGCCCTCGTACCCGTTCCAGGCTTCCGCCTGCGCGGTGTTCACGATCTCCGACACGCGCCCGCTCCCTCCCCGTCGTTATGAACGTTCGTTCATGAACATACGTTCATAACGACGGGGAGGTCAACCCGCCTTGGTCACCAGCGGTTCTCGACCTCCGCGCTGATGCGCCGGTCGTAGATGTCCTTGACTGCTGCCAACGCCGACTCCGACAACTCCGGGTTGTCAGCAGCCGCCGTGTTCGACAACACCTGGTTCACATCGCGCGCACCCGGAATCACGGTGGTGACACCCGGCTGCTGGAGATCCAGCGCAGCGCGGTCTGCGCGGGCGTCGCGGGCGGTACCGCGAGCGCCGAGAACTCCTTCGCGGCCTCGACCCCGGTGTCGTAGTCGACGCCGGAGAAGGTCTCGCCTGCGTCGAACGCCTCACCGTGCCGGTTGTAGGTGCGGTGGTCGCTGGCCGGGAACGTGGTCTCGTGCGTGTACTTGCCGGACAACAGGCCGGACGCCAGCGGCACCCGCGCGATGATCGCGACGTTCGCCGCAGCGGCGGCGGGCAGCACCTCGGCGAGCGGCTTGCGGCGGAACGCGTTCAGGATGATCTGCACGCTCGCCACGTTCGGCCGCGCGATCGCGGTCAACGCTTCGGCCACGGTCTCCACGCTCACGCCGTAGGCGGCGATCCGCTGCTCGGCGACGAGCGTGTCCAGCCCGTCGAACACCTCGTCCGAGGAGTACACCGGGGTCGGCGGACAGTGCAGTTGGACCAGGTCCAGCACGTCGACGTCGAGGTTGCGCCGCGACCGGTCGGTCCAGGCGCGGAAGTTGGTCAGGTTGTAGTTCTCCGGTACCTGGTCCATTCGCCGGCCCATTTTGGTCGCCACGAAGGGCCGGTCGGTGCGGCCACGCAGGAACTTCGCGATCAACGCTTCGCTGCGTCCGTCGCCGTAGACATCGGCGGTGTCGAAGAGCGTCACGCCGTGCTCGAGCGCCGCGTCGAGCACGGCCATGGCGTCGCTCTCGCTGACGTCACCCCAGTCCGCGCCGAGTTGCCAGGTGCCCAGCCCGATCACCGATACGTCGTGTCCGGTCTTGCCAAGAGGTCGTTGTTGCACGGTGAAACATCCTACGTGTTCAGCCGGTACTCCGCGTGCACGAGCTCCAGCAACTCGGCGACCGACGTGTCCGCCGAGCGTTTGTCCAGGGTGATCTCGCCGTGCTGGAGCAGGTTCACCCGGTCGCAGATGTCCACGATCTGGCTGTAGTTGTGCGCGATCAGCACGATGGCGATGTCGCCGCGGCGTTTCAGCGAGTCGAGCAACCGCAGGATCTGCCCGCCTTCCTTGGCGCCCATCGCGGCGAGCGGCTCGTCGAGCAGCAGCAGCCGCGCGTTCGAGTGCACCGAGCGGGCCACCGCGATCGCCTGTCGTTGCCCGCCGGAAAGCTGGCCCACCTCAGCGGTCACCGAGGGAATGCTGATCCCGATCGAGTCCAGCGCCTCGCGGGCCCGCTTCTTCATCTCGCGACGGCGCAGGAACGGGAACGGCCGGTGCACCAGCTCCTTGTTCAGGTGCAGGTTCAGATACACCGGCAGGTCGTTGACCATCGCCAGGTCCTGGAACACCGTTTCGATGCCCAGCGACCGGGCGTGCGTGACCGACTTCAACGTCACCGGTTCGTTGTCAACCCAGAGTTGTCCGGAATCCGGTTGGTGGAAACCGGTGAGGATCTTGATCAACGTCGACTTGCCGGCGCCGTTGTCACCGATCAGCCCCAGCACCTCGCCCGCGTGCACGCGCAGGTTGATGTCCCGCAACGCGCGCACCGCGCCGAACCGCTTGCTGACGTGCTCGACCCTGATCAGCTCTTGCGCCGTGTCCGGCTCGGTCATGTTCGGCTCCTGGCCCGTAGTTTGGTCAGGTTCACGTTGAGCAGCATCGCGACCAGGATCGCCGCGCCCAGCACCACGTCGAAGGGGTTCGCGCTGATCCCGGTCAGGTTGAACCCGTCGTAGACGATGCCCAGCAGCATCGCGCCCAGCAGCGCCCCGACCACCGTGCCCGACCCGCCGATCAACGCGGTCCCGCCGATCACCGCGGCCGCGACCGCGAAGAACATCGTGTTGAACCCGCCGTTCGTCGGGTCGAACGAACCGACCCGCAGACCGTCGATGATCCCGGCCAGCCCGGCGAGCGTGCTGGTGATCGCGAAGTTCACGATCTTCACCCGGTTCGTGTTGATCCCGGATTCGGCCGCGCCCAGCCGGTTACCGCCTGTTGCCTGCGTGTACACACCGAACCGGGTGCCCGACAACACCAGTTGCATGATGACCACGATCACCAGCGCCCAGATCAACTCCGACCAGTGCCCCCCGCCGAACACCGTCACCACCCAGTCTCCGCGCGGCGCGCTCACCGGCGCCCCGTTAGACAGGATCAGCGACAACCCTTCCAGCAGGAACGCCATGCCCAGCGTGGTGACGAACGAGGGGAGCCCGAGCCAGGCGTGCACGATCCCGTTGATCACGCCGACCAGCGCGCACAGCACCAGCGTCGCGATCAGCGCCAGCCACAGCGGCGCCCCGTTGTTCACGAAGATCACGAAGATGAACGGCGCCAGGGTGAACACGAAACCCGCGGACAGGTCGATCTCGCCGCAGATCAGCAGCATCACCTCGCCCGCGGCGACGATCGCCCACGGCGTGAAGAACTGCGCGATCGTGTGGTAGTTCTCGCTGGTGTTGAACGCGGAACTGGTGACGCTGAAATAGATCGCCACCGCGATCGTGACCAGCAGGATGCTGAGTTCTTTGGTCCGCAGCAGCGTTCGGGTGACCGGGTTGTTCACGCCGTGGCCCCTACAGGGTGACCGTCGAGGGCGGCGGCAGCGGGATCGACTTGGGCATCGCGATGATGCCGCCGTTCGACCCACCCTCGAACCGGCTCGGCGGGTTCGATTCATACGGCGCGATGTTGTCCTTGGTGACGAAGGTCAGGCCGGTGTCCGTCGCGGGCGGCTTCACCAGCGTCCCGGAGATCCGGTACAGGTACAGGTAGAGCACCGGCAGGAAACCCTGGAGATATGCGGACTGGTCGATCGTGAAGTCCAGGGCACCCGACTTCACCCCGTTGACGGTGTCCGCCAACGTGTCGAACCCACCGGCGTGGATCTTGCCGATCAGCCCGCGACTGGTGATCAGCTGCGCGATCGACGCGGTCGTGCCCGCGTCCACCGCATAGAGCCCCTTCGCGTCCGAGTGCCCGCTGTAGGCGGCGGTGATGTTGTTCAGCTCGCCGGCCTGGTCGGCGCCGGTGTTCACGGACTGCACGGTCACGCCGGGCGCGGCCTGCTGCAACGCGGCCTTGATGCCGTCCAGCCTTGGCTGCACGTTGTTGCCCCCGGGCTGGGAGATGCCGACCAGGATCAACCCGGACTGCACGTCCTGCGCGATCCGCTGCCCCATCAGGAAACCCGACTGGTACAGGTCCTGCCCGACGTAGGTCAGCGCGAAGTTCCCTGGCGCGGTCGCGTTGTAGGCGATCACCGGGATTCCCTTGGCCAGCGCGGCCTTTGTCGGCTCGATGAACGCGGTCGAGTCGGTCAGCGCGATCGCGATGCCGTCCGCGCCGCCGCTGATCGCGGTGTCGAAGTCGCTGGCCATGTTGGCGACGTTGCCGTTCTCGTCGCCGGTCCACTGTGGTGCGGGCAGGCCGAGCATCTTGGCGGCGTCGGCGAGGCCGTTGCGGGTCGGGATGAAGAAGGAGTTGGTGGTGACGTGGTTGATGAACACGAACTTCCAGGCCGGTGTGGCCGGGAAGTTGCCGACGCCGCTGCTGGCGCTGGTGTCGGTCGCGCCCTTGCAGGCAGCGAGCAGCGCGCTCGCCGCGACCGCACCGCCGCCCATGCCCAGCCACTTCAGGCCATCCCGCCGGGAGAAGCCCGAGGCAGGGCTTTCCGCGCGCGGTAAGGATTGTTCGATGCTCATCGGCACACGCATCCCATCTCGGCCGGGATGTCCCGGTCGGTCGGCTCGGCGTGGATGAATCATCAGATGATTCGTTCATACAGTCAAGAGATCGATCGCAATCGTTTTCATAAAAGTCCGGATTGTGCAGGAAGGTTGCTAAATTCCGTGCTGTGCCGGGAAGTCAGTTCGGCGTGGGGCGAAGCAGCACCTTGCCGCGACCGGCGGCCCGGCTGCTCGCCGTTCGCACCGCATCGCGCACATCGTCGAGCGGAAACCGGTGGCTGATCATCGCGCCGAAGTCGAGCTCACCCGCCGCGAAGTGGTCGATCGCGACGGGCCAGCAGTCCGCCCGCGCTCCGAACACCCCGTGCACGTGCAGTTCCCGTACCGCCAGTTCGTCGGGTGGCAGGGGAGTGGCACCCGCACCCGCGATGCCCAGCAACACCACGGTCCCGCCGCGTCGCGCGGCCCGGACCGCGGCCAGGCCCGTGCCCGCCGCGCCCGCTGCCTCGATGACCAGGTCCGCGTCCGGCTTGGCACCGGCGAGTTCGGCGGGCTCGATCGTGGCGCTCGCCCCGAACCGCGCACCCAACTCACGCCGATCCGCCTGACCCTCCACCAGCAGGAGTTCGGCGGGCGAGGCCAGCGCCAGCAACTGGACCGCGATCAGGCCGAGCGTGCCACCGCCGAGCACCACCATCCGCTGCCCGCTTCGAGGTCTGCCCGCCGACAACGCGGCCACCACACACGCCGTCGGCTCCAGCAACGCCGCCTGCTCCAGCGGCCGATCCTCGGGCAACCGGTGCACCAGGCGGGCCGGCACCGTCACGTACTCGGCGAACGCGCCCGGCTCGGTGAACCCCGTCTCGCGATAGCCGGTCAGGCACAGGTTGGTCGACCCCTCCCGGCACCGCGCGCAGATCCCGCACCAGCGCAACCCCTCGGCCACAACCGGATCGCCAGGTGTGAACCCGTTGTTCCCAGCGCCGGTTGCAACCACGCGGCCGGACCACTCGTGACCGGGAATCACCGGGTAGCGCACGATGTCCGGTGGCCGGTTGCCCGCGAACAGTTCCACGTCGCTACCGCAGATCCCGGCCGCCGCCACCCGAATCAGCACCTCATCCGGTAATGGCGGACGCACCGCGACGTCCGTGACCTCGACGATTCCCGGTGCGGACAACAACACCGCGCGAGCCAGCGCCGGGACTCCGGGCGCTGGTGCGAGGCCGGGAATCTCGGCGCTCATACCCACCTCCGGTGTAATACCCGTGGACGGTCGTCCGGTCGACCGTCGTCCCGGTCCGCCGAGCAGGCTAGCGTGACCAGCGGCGTTGTGGCCACCACGACATCGCCGTCGATCGATTTCGTGGTTCGCGGAATGGAATAATCCAAAAATCATCACCAATTCGGTGGCGGCACAATTCCGCTGAAAGGCTGCGATTGGTGCCCGTCGGCCATGGCGATCGTCGATTGGGTCCCATTTCGCGGACCCGGACTGCTCTCTTTGTGGCGATGTCACGCCAAGAGACTCCTTTGCCTGGCTGGCCGGCGGTAACCTGCCAATCCCGTTCCAGGTGGCCGACCACCGGAGTGAACCTCGTGACCACAGACCGGCGCAGCGGTGTCACCCTGCTGCTGGCGTTCCTCGTCTTGACCGTCGGCCACTGGATCTACCGGCTGGCAATCCCGACCCTGATCCTCACGATCACCGGTTCCGCGCTGACCCGTGTCGACCCGCTGCACGCGCGCAGGATGTGCGCCGCCCTGCAGGCCGTCGGCGCACCCGCGCTGCTGCGGCGCGACGCGGCGGCGGGTCACGGCGAACGCGACCGAACCGGCCGAGTCGCCTATTTCGCTGAGGTCCTGGCGTTCCTCCACCACAACCTGATCAAGCTCACCACGTGATTCACCGGCGCTTGACGGTCCAACCTCGGCACCCGTACGTTTGTTCGAGATAGCGGGCGATCTCCGCGATATCGAACCACTCGGGCAGTCAATCCCGGACCCTTCGGGCTGAAGGAGGCGTCATGTCGGTCAGTCGGAACTCGGTCGCCCTACCTGGTGAACACGCCCTCCACACGCTCGGTCTGCGGGTCACCCAGCCCGTGCCGAACACCTCGGTCGCCAGTTTCCCGGACGGTGGCGCGTTCCGGATCGAGATCCCCTCGGTGGAGGGACCGGCCGCGCTGCACACCGTCATCAGCGAGGCCGACCGGCTCGACGTGCCGCTGCACCGGGTCAGCCAGGGCAGCGGGGTGATGATGCTCTCCGACGCCGAGATCACCGAGATGGTCGAGTCCTCGGCCCAGGCAGGCGTCGAACTCTGTCTGTTCCTCGGCCCGCGCGGCACCTGGGACATCGGGGCCGGCCGGTTCACCCCGTCCGGCGGGGTCGGGCCGCGCGCTCGTGGCCGCGACCAACTCGGCCAGGCGCTCGCGGACGCCTACCGCGCCGCCGCGCTCGGCGTCCGCTGCCTGCTGGTGGCGGACGAAGGCGTGCTCTGGGCCGTCCACCAGCTCAGAGTCGCGGGCGAACTGCCCGCAGACCTCACCATCAAGGTCTCCGCGCTGGTCGGTCCGACCAACCCGGCGGCGTTCCGGGTGTTCGAACTGCTCGGTGCCGACTCGGTCAACATCCCGTCCGATCTGACCATCGCCCAGGTCGCCGAACTGCGGGCAGCGGGTTCGACCGCCATCGACTTTTATCTGGAAACCCCCGATGACCTCGGTGGATATGTGCGCAACTACGACGCGGCCGAATTGATCAGGGTCGGTGCGCCCATTTATTTGAAATTTGGTCTGCGTAATGCGCCGAACATCTATCCTTCCGGTGGCCACCTTGCCGCTGCGGTCGTCGACAGCGCCCGTGAGCGGGTCCGGCGCGCGCACTTGTGCGTGCAGCGGCTGGCCGAGCAGGGTTTGTTGGCGGCGCGATCGCCGGCAGGCAGTCGGGTTATGCCGGTGCCGCGACGATTCGCCGCCCCGCCGGTCTAGAATTCCCGCGCAGGAGGGGCGAAATCATGGCCATGGCTCGAACGGTTCCCGCGGTCATCAGAGCGCTGGACATTCTTGAGTTGTTCTTGTCCGGGGAGGACCGGTCCATTCCGGAGATCACCGCGACACTGGGTTTGCCCAAGACAACGGTGCACGAACTGGTGAATACCCTGGTGATCAGGTCATACCTGGTCGCGCACCCGGACAAACCACACCGCTATCGACTCGGTTTGCCGCTGTTCCGGCTGGGCAGCGTGTTCGCCGAACAGGTCGACCTCGCCAGGGAAGGGCGGATGGTCAGCGAACAGATCTCCGCGGCCTGCCAGGAAACCGTGCACGTCGCGGTGCTGGACGACACCGAGGTGCTCTACGTCGCCAAAGCCGATTCGGCGCATGCGGTGCGCCTGGTTTCGGCGGTCGGTAGAAAACTGCCCGCGCACTGCACCGCGGTCGGCAAAATGTTGCTCGCGAACCTCTCGGCGGAGGAATTCACGGCCCGCTACCGCAAGGACGTGCCGCTGCGGTCGATGACGACACGCAGCATCACCTCGGTCGGGGAATTGCGGGTGCACCTCGACGAGATCGCCGAACGCGGTCTCTCCTACGAATACTGTGAATCCAACGAGGCAGCCGCCTGCGTTGCCGCGCCGGTCCGGGACCGAACCGGCCGGGTGATCGCCGCGATGAGCATTTCCGTGCCGACGCCGAGGTGGAACGACCAGGTCGCGGAGAAACTCGGCGACCTGGTCACCGAAGGGGCGAACCAGTTGTCCGCCCAACTCGGTTACTACCCGGCCTGACCGGCCGTCGCTTCGCGCAGTTCCCAGCCGGAGCGGAACAGGTTGAAGTTGACCCGTTGTCGAGGATGTGCCGCGATCGCGTCCCGGTCGAGCGAAATGCCCAGACCGGGCGCGGTCGGCAGCGGGAAGTACCCGTCGACCACCTCGGGTAGGCCAGGCTCACAGTCGGCCACGAAGGGGTCGGCGAAGTCGTTGAAGTACTCCTGGATCTTGAAGTTGACCGTGGTCGCGGCCAGGTGCAGGTTGGCGGCCGTGGAAATCGGCCCGCCCACGTTGTGCGGCGCCAGCAGCAGGTAGTGCGTCTCGGCGGTGCCCGCCAGCTTCTTTGCTTCGAGCAACCCACCGGAATGCGTGATGTCGGTCTGGATGATGTCGGCCGCCTGCGACTCGAACAGTTCGCGGTAGTCGAACCGGGTGTGCATCCGTTCGCCGGTCGCGATCGGGATATCGGTGTGCGCGGCCACCTTGGCCAACGCCTTGAGGTTCTCCGGCGGCACCGGCTCCTCGATCCAGGAGGGACGAAACGGACTCAGCAGATCAGCGATCCGGATCGCGGTCGCCGCGCTGAACCGGCCGTGCATCTCGATCAGGATCTCGGCATCGGGCCCGACGGCGTCCCGCACCGCCTCGACCAGTGCCAGCGACCGTGCCGTTTCGGCCGGGTCCAGCTCGAACATGCCCGCGCCGAACGGATCCAGTTTCAGCGCCAGGTAGCCGCGCGCCACCACCCGCTTCGCGGCAGCGTGGAACTCCTCGGGCGTGCGTTCCACCTGGTACCAGCCGTTCGCGTATGCCTTGACGCGGTCGTGCACCGCACCGCCGAGCAGCTTGTAAACCGGAAGTTCAAGGGCTTTGCCCTGGATGTCCCAGCAGGCGATCTCGATGACAGCCAACGCCGACATGGCGATCTCGCCTGCCCGCGCGTAGTCGTGCCTGGTCATCCGGTGCACGAGGCTCTCCACGTCGAACGGGTCGGTGCCGAGCACGTGGTTCGGTACGGCCTCCTGGAGATAACCGAGCAGCGCGTCGGTGTGGTTGAGCATGCGCACCTCACCCAGACCGGTGATTCCCGCGTCGGTATGCACCTCGACGACGGTTAAATTGCGCCATGCTGTGCCGATGACATGTGTAGTGATCCCGGTGATCTTCATCAGGCTCCCTGTCACTAGCTGGTAAAACAGAGCCTAAGTTATTTGACTTTATGGATCAATGATTCGATGATTGGCCAGTGGAGCGGTCGCAAGGGGAGAGGCCGATGGCTGGCCCACTGGGCCCCCACCGGACCATGCACGGCCGAGTCGTCGAATGGCTCGGTCTGCGGATCGTGTCCGGTGAATACGAGCCCGGCAGCCAACTCCCGAATGAGGCAGACCTCGCCGACCGGCTCGGCGTCAGCCGGGGCGGCGTGCGCGAAGCCGTGAAAGCCCTCGCCGCCAAGGGCCTCGTCGAACCGAGGCCGCGGCTGGGCACCAGAGTGCTCGCGCGCAGTGACTGGAACCTGATGGATCGCGACGTGATCGCGTGGCACGGCCAGATCGCCGACCCGGACTTCCTGCGGGACCTGCTCAACCTGCGGCACATGCTCGAACCCGAGGCGGCTCGCCACGCCGCCACCAACGCCACCGCCGACCAGCTCGCCCAGCTCACCGCCGCCTACGGCGGCATGGCCCGCAACGCCGCCGATCTGCCCGATTCCGAGGACGCCTTCGTCGCGGCCGATCTCGCGTTCCACCTGACGCTGCTGCGCGCCAGCGGCAACCAGCTCGTCGAGCAACTCGGCAGGTTGCTGGAGACCGGCCTGCACCACGCCCTGGAGGTGCACTCCCACCTGCCCGGCGGAGTGGCCGCGACCCTGCCACTGCACAAGGCCGTGCTCACCGCCGTCCGCAACGGCAGGCCGAACGCGGCCAACAAGGCCATGCGCGACCTGCTGGAGAAGACGGTCGAGGCCATGCGCGACGGACTCTCCCGCTAATTAGCGAGAGCACACGGCTCCGTCGAACATCGCACGGTTCGGCCAGCCGCCCGGCTAGGCGAGGGCGTCCAGCACTTCGGACAGCTTCGTCATCGCGGCGATCGCGTTCGCCAACTCCGTCGCGCCCATCGCCGTCACGAGCCGTGCGGCTTCGTGGGCGTGCTGCGGACTGATCGCGGCGATCGTGGCTCGGCCCGCGTCGGTCAACGCGACGAGTTTCGCTCGCCGGTGGGCCGGGTTTTCGTGGTACTCGGCAAATCCCTTGTCGACGAGCAGGTCCGCGGTCCGCTGCACGGCTTGTCGGCTGATGCCCATGCTGCGACCGATATCCGACACGCTCAGCGGAGCGCCGACGACCGCGCCGAGCACCTGCCACCAGGCCGCGGTGAGGCCGGCCGGACGGGCCAACTGCTCGGCGACGGCGAGGAACTGCCCGTTCAGCCGGAACGCGATCAGCGCGGCCGAACTGAGCAGTTCCTGTTGCTGCCTGCTCATCCGATTGCCGCCAACTCGAAGAAACCGGCCGCGTCCTGCCGGCCGTACAGCTTGTACCAGGACGCCAGCACGCCCGGTTCGTACACGTCCAGCCGGGCCATGATCGCCCGCGCGAACTCGACCGGCGCCACGCCGTTGGCGGTGATCAGGTCGCCGTCGGTCACGGCGAGTTCGTCGCGGTAGAAGTCCTTGCCCTGATAACCGAGACTGTTCAGGAACTCCACCGCGTTGCTGGTGTGCGGCCGCTCGTCCAGCAGACCGGCCATGGCCAGTCCGCCGGTCGCTCCGCAGATCGCCGCGACGGGCACGCCCGCGTCCAGGAACTCGCGCGCCTTGGCCGCGAACGGGACGAACGCGTCGGTGTGGAAGATGTCGCTGCCCGGCAGGATCAGCATCGCGCTGTCCTCGGGTCGCAGTTCGGCCAGCGCCACGTCGGGCGTGACCCGCAGCCCGCCCATGCTGGTGACCGGCGCTGTGGTGGCGCCGACCGTCCGCACCGCGAACCGTCCCGGGGTCTTGTGCCAGAGCGGCTTGTTGACGTGTGCGGTGACATGCCCGACTTCCCAGTCGGAGAAGGTGTCGTAAACCGCGAGGTACACCGTTGCTTCGCTCATGACAACAGATTGTCATATTGACAATCTGTTGTCAATGGGGCGAGTAGGATCGATCCGTGGATCTGCGCAAGCTGTTCATCGCCGAGACGGCCGCCCGGTTGGGCCCGGTGCTCGCATCACTGGATTTCGTGGGCCCGGAGGTGATCGGCGACGCGGGCGAGTACCCGGCGCTGCTGACCCTGCGCTGGCGGCGGGGGAGCGCGGTGGTCGAAACCGTGCTGGTACAGGCATACGGCGGCGACGAGTACGTGCGCACCGAACGCGTCGACGGCGCGGGCGAGCCCACCGCGGTCGGCCAGGACGCGGTGCGCAACGCCCGCCAACTGCGCGCGGCGCTCGACCGGCACGCGAGCCGAGTCGGCGCCGCGCCGCGTTGACCGGGTGGCTACCGGCGCACGGTCTTCGTGGCGACGCGCAGTTCGGTGTCGACGTGGGTGAGCCGGACGGTCGTGACCTCCCCGTCCTCCGACAGGACCACGCAGTCCATGTCCACAGGCACCGGGAACTCGGTGTCCGGCCCGGCATCGACGCCGAAAACAGGGGTCTTGTCGTCCACCGCGACCGTGGTTCCGTCGGTCTGGCTGAAGACGATCTCCACCGAGCCGGGGAAGTGCGGGTCGCTGACCCGCATGACGGTGCCGGGAACCGTGGTCATCGTGGATCCGGTTCCGGGTTGTGTCCGGGCTTGGCCAGGAAGTCGAAGTCGCAGCCCTGGTCGGCCTGGGTGATGTGGGCCGCGTAGAGCGAGCCGTAACCACGTTCGAATCGCGGTTGCGGCGCGACCCAGACAGCGCGACGCGCGGCGAGTTCGTCGTCGGACACGTCGAGCCGCAGGGTGCGGTTCGGGACGTCGAGGGTGATCAGGTCGCCGTCATGGACGAGCGCCAGTGGGCCGCCCACGAAGGATTCGGGCGCGATGTGCAACACGCAGGCACCGTAGCTCGTACCGCTCATCCGGGCATCCGAAATACGCACCATGTCCCGAACGCCCTGTTCGAGCAGCCGGTCCGGAATCGGCAGCATGCCGTACTCGGGCATGCCAGGCCCGCCGAGTGGACCCGCGTTGCGCAGCACCAGCACCGAGTCCGGCGTGATCGGCAGGCCGGGGTCGTTGATGCGCGCCTTGAGGTCCGGATAGCTGTCGAACACGACGGCCGGACCGGTGTGCGTCAACAGGTGCGCTTCGGCGGCGATGTGCTTGATGACCGCGCCGTCGGGTGCCAGGTTGCCGCGCAACACAGCGATCCCGCCCTCTGTGGCGAGCGGGTTGTCAACGGAGCGGATCACGTCGTCGTTGTGCACCAGGGCACCGTCGATGTTCTCGGCGAGCGTGTGCCCGGTGACGGTGGGCCGGTCGGTGTGCAGCACGCCGATCTGGTCCAACCGGGACAGCAGCCCGGGCAGGCCGCCCGCGTAGTAGAAGTCCTCCATCAGGTAGGCGCCGCCGGGCCGGATGTTGGCCAGCACCGGAACATCGCGGGCGATGCGGTCGAAATCGTCCAGGTCCAACGGGATCTGGCTGCGTCCCGCCATCGCGATCAGGTGGATCAACGCGTTGGTCGACCCGCCCAGCGCCAGCACGGTCGCGATCGCGTCGGTGTAGGCGTCCTTGCTGAGGATGCTCGACACCGTCACGTCCGCCCAGACCAGCTCGACGATCTTGCGGCCCGCCGCGGCGGCCATCCGGTGATGCGCGGAGTCGACCGCCGGGATCGCTGCCGCGCCGGGCAGGCTCAGACCGAGCACCTCGGCGGCCGAGGTCATGGTGGACGCGGTGCCCATGGTCATGCAGGTGCCGGGGGAGCGGGCCAGACCCCGTTCCAGTTCGGCGAGTTCCTTGTCGCCGATCAGGCCGGCGCGCCGGTCGTCCCAGTATTTCCACATGTCCGTGCCGCTACCGAGGGTCTCGCCGCGCCAGTGGCCGCGCAGCATCGGACCTGCCGGCACGAAGATCGCAGGCAGGTCCGCGCTGGCCGCGCCCATCAGCAGCGCCGGAGTGGTCTTGTCGCACCCGCCCATCAGGATGGCGCCGTCGATCGGGTATGAGCGCAGCACCTCCTCGGTTTCCATGGAGAGCAGGTTGCGGTAGAGCATCGGCGTCGGCTTCTGAAACGTTTCAGACAAAGTGGCGACCGGAAACTCCAACGGGTAGCCACCCGACTCCCACACCCCGCGCTTGACCTGTTCGGCCCGTTCGCGCAGGTGCATGTGGCACGGGTTGATGTCGCTCCACGTGTTCAGGATGCCGATCACCGGCTTGCCGAGGTGCTCATCGGGATCGAGGCCGAGCTGACGGGTACGGGTGCGATGGCTGAAGCTCCGCAGGTCGTCCCCGCCGTACCAACGGAAACTGCGCAGGTCCTCCGGTTTCTTCATCCGCCCAACATGCCCCATTCGGTGAGAAACCTGGTCACTTCGGCGCGCCCGGCGTCGTCGAGCACCTGGCTCGGCGGCCGGACGTCGCGGCGGCACAGGCCGAGTTGGGCCAGGGCTTCCTTGACCACGCTCACGTTGTTCTCGGATTCGCCCGCCGCGCGCAGTGCCTCGAACGGCCGGATCCGCTGCCAGATCTCCCGCGCGGCCGGGTAGTCGTTGGCGCGCAACGCGGTCAGCATGGCGACTGACAACCCCGGGTCCACATTGGCAAGTCCGGATGTGAACCCGGTGGCCCCCAGCGCCCAGTAGCCGGGTGCGGACAGTTCCGCGAGACCGGCGATCCAGACGAACCGCGAGCCACCGGCTTCCTGCGCGACGGTGCCGAACCGGACCGGGTCGGGCACCGCGTACTTGACCGCGACGACGTTCGGGGCCGCCTCGCCGAGCGCCGCCAGGCACGCGCCGTCGATGCGCGGATTGCGCACATACAGCACGACCCCCAGTTCCGGCACCGCGTTGGCGATTTCCCGGTGGTAGTCGACCCAGCCAGCCAGCGACACGTACGGGTGCACTGGCTGGTGGATCATGATCGCTTCGGCGCCCGCCTCCCTGGCGTAGCGCGCGGCGGCGATCGCGTCCGGTACCGCGTGGCCGACGCCGACCAATACTGTGGCCGCGCCGTTTACTTCCTCGACGGTGATGTCAACCGCGCGTTGCGCTTCCTCCGCGCTCAGCGCGTAGAACTCGCCGGTGTTGCCGTTGGGGGTGATCACCTCGATCCCACCGTCGACGAGCCGGCGCACCACCTTGCGGTACGCCGGCTCGGCCACCCTGCCATCGCTGTCGAACGGGGTGACCGGAATGGCCACCACGCTCGACAGCGTGTCCCTCAACATCTGGAAATTCATTGGTTCCAATCGGATGTGGACGGTCAGACCTTCACCCGGTCACGCAGGTCCAGTTCGATCTGTTCGAGGCTGCGACCCTTGGTTTCCGGGACGAACTTACGGACCAGCAGGAACAGTACGATGCCGATACCGGCGAAGATGTAGGCCGACGTGGCCAGGCCGAGCCCGTTGTCCATCACCGGGAACACGAAGGTGATGGCGAACGTCGAGGCCCACAGCACCACGCTGCCGGTACCCATGCCGACCGCGCGCACCTTCAGCGGGAACACCTCGGACATCATGACCCACACGACCGCGCCCCAGCCGAGTTCGTATCCGGCGAGGTAGATGACCAGCAGGACGATCGTGCTGATCGCGGCACCGGACGAACTGTGGATGACGGTAACGGCGATGCCGAGCAGGATCAGCGTGGTGGACATCAGGACGTTGCCCAGTAGCAGCAGCGGCTTGCGGCCCCACCGGTCGACCATGAAGATCACCCACGCGGTGAAGCCGACCTTGACCACGCCGAGCACGATCGAGGCGAGCAGCGACGCGGAGGTGCCGACACCCAGGTTCTTGAAGATGGTCGGTGCGTACAGGTTGATCGCATTGACGCCGGAGAACTGCTGGCCGATGGCCAGGATCAGGGCGACGACCAGCATCGGGCGGACCCACTTGGCGAACAGGTCCTTCAGGCTGCCCTGGTTGCCGTCGAGCCGGATGACCTCGCGAATGCCGGTGACCTCGGCGTCGATGTCGACCTCGCCCTGAGCGGAACGGATCACCGTGCGTGCCTCGTCTTCACGGCCCTGCTTGATCAGCCAACGCGGGGTTTCCGGCAGCAGCGTCATGCCGAACAGCAGCACGGCGGCCGGGATGATGCCGATGGCGATCATGGCGCGCCAGTTCGCGGAACCCTGCAGGGCCCAGTCGACGATGTAGGCGATCAGGATGCCGCTGACGATCATCAGCTGGTTCAGCGAGGACAACGCACCGCGGACGCGGCTCGGGGCCAGTTCGGACAGGTAGGTCGGAACCGTGGCCGACGTAGCACCAACCGCGACACCCACGACGACCCGGGCGATCACGAACATCGTCGCGTTCGGCGCGAACGTGCAGCCGACAGTGCCGATCGCGAAGATGGTGGCGCCGATCATGATCGTGCGCCGCCTGCCGGGCCGGTCGGTCAGCCGACCGGCGATGGCCGCACCGATGATCGCGCCAGCGGCCAGCGAGCCACCCACCACGCCCTGGCCGACCGAACCGAGGTCGAAGACCGACTTGGTCTTGATGAACAGCAGTACGCCGGAGATGACTCCGAGGTCGTAGCCGAAGAGGATGCCGCCGAGGGCACCGAAGAAATATAACGTGCCTTTTCGGGTGGCACGCCGCGCCGGTACGCGATCGGGTTGCTGCGTCACGCTGTGTCGCCTCGTTTCTCGTGCTTGAACCTCGTTGGGCAAGCAGGCGAATGGGTCCGGTGCCGGACGAGACGCCTCGTCCGGCGGGTGGATCTGGGTGGTGCTGTCGATCACGGCGACGTCGCGCGCCGCCTCGGTATTGTGTATCTCGCGTATGGCGTCTCATATATGATTGCCGCAGTGTTACATCGAGTCAACGGGCAAGCGCGATCAAATTGGCCGACCGGCAAAGGGTGATTGTCGGTCGGGTCCACTGTTGGGTTGCGCGAATGCCCAGGTCACAACATGTTCAACGGTGAGATCAGTAACAATCAGTTGCCGCCTGCAACGATCCGTGCGTAAGATCTGATATATGAGATCTCGGCACGCTGAGCTGGGTGGAGTAACCAGTGACGCGCGGTGCAAGCTCATCGGCCCGTACCGTGAGGGCACCGCTCAATGGCCGGGAGAAGACCATGCCTGAAATGCTGCGCCTGCCGGCGTCTCGCACCGAACTCGTGCTGGAGGAGATCCGCAGGGCGATCCTGACCAGGGAGTTACTGCCCGGCCAGCCGTTGGTGGAGATGGAACTGGCGCAGCGGCTCGGAGTGTCCAAGACGCCGGTGCGCGAAGCGCTCAAGCTGCTCTCCGGCTCCGGACTGGTCACGTTCAACCCGTACAAGGGCGCCTCTGTCCGCGTCGTCGACCAGGCGCTGGCCCGAGACGTCTATGACGTGCGCATGCTGCTCGAACCCGAAGCCGTGCGCCGCTCGGCGCAGGCGGGGGACAAGGCACTGTTCGCCGAGGCGCGCACCGCGCTGGACGCGGCCCGCGGTGCGCTGCAGAGCGGCGAAAAGGGCCAGCTCAGCCTGGTCAACCGGACTTTTCACCAGGCGCTGTACAAAGGGTGCGGCAACCCGCTGCTGATCAGCGTGCTGGACGACCTGCGTGACCGTGCCGCGCTGATCAGCGTGGTCGGCTGGCAGAACTCGCCGAGCTGGACGCAGGAGTGCGACGAGCACGCCTCGGTGCTCGCGGCCGCCGAGGCCGGCGATGCCGATCGCGCCGCCGACCTGATCCGGCAACACATCCAGGGCTTCCTGGATCGCATCCTGTCGGCCATCGACACCGACGCGGCCCAGCCCACCACCTGAGCCCGTTTCGTCAGCGCGACGGTGTCAGGTTGACCGAGTCGTAGTGCGCCAGCATGCCCTTGGCGCCGTCGATGGCGAACTCCGAGTTGTCGTCGGTCGGGATGATCAGGTCGACCACGAGGCGAATGCGCTTGTCGATCAGTTTGCCGAGGTGCTGCCAGCGGATGATCTGAATGTCGCTGGTTTCGCCGACGACCACCACCGAGCCGGACGCCAGATCCGCGCGCACCTCCTCGAGTTCCTCGATCAGCAGGTCGTATGCGGTGGAGACGGTAGCCGGGGTCACGGAGTGTTTCGGCGCGATGGATCCACGAAGCTCGATCAGCGAGTCCGCGATGCTGAGGATGTCCTCGTGGTGCCCGGACAGCCAGCGTCGCATCCGGTAGATCTGACCGAGGTCGGGCCAGCGTTTTCGCGCTGCCTGCCGGGTGCTGCCGCTGGCTGATCCGAGGTCGGCCAGGCTCGCACCGAGCCAGACCGCGTTCGCCGCCTCCTTCGCGGTGATGTCGGTGGCCATGTCCCCGAGCAACGTGGCGACCACCTGCGCGGCCTTCACCCTCCGCAGGGTCGCCACTCTTCGCTCGGCTTCGTCATCAATTTCGCCCGGTTTGGAGCTGCTGTCGGTGCGATCTAGTACATTTTCCCGCGCCAGCAGGTCGACCATCCGCTCAATGCTGTTCTGGGCCATCACGTGCAGCCAGTGGTGTTGCTCGTGGTGCAGATTGCCCAAAGCGGCCTCGGCGAGCCGTCGTTCCATGATTGAACCTCCCTGTGAACCTGTGGTTTACAGGGAGTCTAGCAGTGTGAACCGACGGTTTACACTTCGCGCGATATTTTCGATCACGGTTTACCGGACCTTTCAGATCTGAGCTGGCTCGGAGGTTCGGTTGGCGTGGAGAATGACGCCATCCGGTCTGCGGACGGCAGCAAGGGGGAGAAGGCTGGATGGTGTCCCGGCGAGGCCGCGCGGCAGTGGACCGACTGTGGCTGGGTTACCTGCTGGCCGGTGTTCTGGTCGTCGCGGGCTACTACTTCGCGCTCGCGCTCGGTGCGCCACCGGTCGTCGGCGTGGTGCTGTACCTGTCGGTGAGCGCGTCCGGCGCGGTCATGGTGTTCGTCGGCTGCGCCCGCAACCAGCCACGGCGCCGGTTGCGCCTGCCCTGGCTCCTGCTCGGCACCGGCCAGGCGGTGTACGCCGCCGCCGACACCTTCTTCTATGTCTCGCACGACCTGCTGGGCAACACCGCCTACCCGAGCATGGCCGACCCGCTCTACCTCGGGCACTACCCGTTGGTCGTGATCGGACTGATCCTGCTGATCCGGCTCCGCTCACCCGGCCGGGACCTGCCAGGGCTGCTCGACGCCGCCTCGCTCGCCGTGGTCGCGGCGATGCTGTCCTGGCTCTACCTGATCGGCCCGGTCGCCCGGATCGACGAGCCGTTCACCGCCCGCCTGGTGTCGGTCGCCTACCCGGTGCTTGACCTGGTGCTGCTGGTCTTCTCGCTCCGGCTGATCCTGGTGCCCGGTTCGCGCCCGATGTCGTTCGTGTTGCTCAGCACCAGCCTGCTGGCCATCTTCACGGCCGACAGCGTCTACGTGATCCAGCAGTTGCTGAACACCTACGCGTCCGGCAACTTCCTGGACGCCATCTGGCTCGCCGCCAATCTGACGATCGGCGCCGCCGCGCTGCACCCGACCATGGCCACCCTGGACCAACGCAGACCGGGGCCGGATGTCCGGATCGGACCGATGCGACTGGCGATTCTGACCACGGCCGCGCTGATCGCGCCTGCCACGCTCGTCGCGCAGGACGCTTTTCACGCGTTGCAGGACATTCCGGTGATCGCCGCCGCCTGTGCCGCGTTGTGCGTGTTCACCATCGCCCGGCTGGCCGGTCTGCTGATCGATCAGCGCAGGCTGGCCAGCACCGACGCGCTGACCGGCCTACGCACCCGGCGGTACTTCGAGGCACGACTGCCCGCTGCCGTTGCGAATGCGGCGAAGTCGGGCGATGCGGTGGCCGTGCTGGTGATCGACGTCGACCACTTCACCTCGATCAACGACCGCTACGGGCACCGGGCGGGTGACCGGGCGTTGCGGGAGATCGCACGGCGGCTGCGTGGTTCGGTCGACCGGGGCGATCTGCTGGCCCGCTACGGCGGTGAGGAGTTCGTCATCGTCAGCTCCGCCTCGCCGAACCACCTGCCCGGACTGGCCGAGCGGGTGCGCGACCGGATCGCCAACGCGCCCATCGTGGTGCTCCCCGAGGTGTGGATCGCGATCACGGTTTCCGTTGGCGCGGCGAGCTTTCCGCAACACGGCGACACCGTTGACAACCTGCTGACGACAGCCGACCGGGCGCTGTACACCGCGAAGACACAGGGCGGCGACCAGGTCGTCGTCGGCGCCAACGACCGGATTCCGCTGGTTACCGAACCGGCAGGCGCCGAACACATGCTCGGCTACCTGCGCGAGCTCGCCAGGGACGTGGACGGTGTGGGCGGGCGGAGCCAGTCGGTTGGCCGCTGGGCCGGGTCGGTCGCCGCCGAGCTCGGCCTGGACGCGGCGACGATCCGCAGGACGGAGCTCGCGGGCGGACTGTGCGATGTGGGCAAGGCGCTGGTGCCCCGGTCGATCTGGGGCAAACCGGATGCGCTGACCACGACCGAGCGCCGCATCGCGCGGGCCCACGCCGAACACGGCTACCAGCTGATCAAGGTCGTGCCAGGACTCGCGGACGTGGCCGATGCCGTGCGTCAGCACCACGAGCGATGGGACGGTCGCGGTTACCCGGATGGGTTGGCGGCGGACCGGATCAGGATCGAGGCGCGCATCGTCGCGGTGTGCGACGCGTGGGCGGCCATGGTCAGCGACCGTCCGTTCCGGTCGGCGCTGCGCCCGGACCAGGCAGCCGCCGAACTGGTACGGGAGCGGGGCGGCCAGTTCGATCCGGACGTGGTCGACGCGTTTCTGCGCCTGCGTGACCGCGCGGTGCTCGGCGGCGGCGCGTTGCGGTCCGCGGAACTGCGCTAGTTAGCCTGTGCTTTCGGTGCTAACGTGCGCAGATCGCGTGTTCGAAGTGGTGAGGATGGGTGTGTTGATCAGGGGTAAAGTGCTGCGGTTCGACGAAATCCGCGGTTATGGTTTTATCGCGCCGGAAGACGGCGGTGACGACGTCTTCATGCACGCGAATGATTTTCGCGACGACGAGACGTTGTTCCGGCCCGGTGCGCTTGTCGAATTCGACCTCGAAGACGGGGATCGGGGTCCGAAGGCATCCAACATTCGAGTGGTCGAGCGGAACGCCGCGGCGCAGACCAGCGGCGGTGCCGGCGCCGACACCGGCCGCCGCGTGTCGAGCGCGAGCGAGCAGGACGACGGGCTCTGCGACGTGTTGACCTCGCGTGAATTCCGCTACGAGATCACCGATGTGTTGATCGAGGCGGCACCGGCGCTCACCGCAGCGCAGATCGGCGCGGTGCGCGAACGACTGGCGAGCTTCGCCAAGTCGCACGGGTGGATCGAATCCTGACCGGACGATGATTGCCGGACCGGAATGGTTTCCGGTCCCGCGATTACGGTGCCGAACCGAGCAGCACGGCACTCGGCCTGATGGTGGCGCGCGGTGCGCCGAGCGCGCGGGAGATACCGCGGGCGGCGGAGCGCACCGCGGGCGCGAAAAGCTGACCCTGTCCGTCGGCGGGGACCACAATGGACAGTCCGGCCACGACGGTGTCGGCAGGCCCGTACACCGGCGCGGCCACCGACAGCGACTGCGTTTCCACGTGTCCGTCGGCGATGGCGATCCCGGTGCGCCGCACCTCGGCCAGCAGCGCGCGCAGCTCGCGCGGCGCGGTGATGGTCTTGTCGGTGATCCGCGCCAGCGGTCCGGCGAGCACTTGTTCCTGCAACTCGACTGGTGAGTTCGCGAGCAGCACCTGGCCGACCGCGGTCGCGTGCACCGGCAGCCGACCGCCGACCCGGGAGACCACCGGGATGGCGTTGCGGGCGGAGAGCCGCTCCACGTACAGCACCTCGATGCCGTCGAGCACGGCGAGCTGCACGTTCTCCCTGGTCGCGTCGAACAGGTCCTCCAGGAACGGCATGGCCGCCTCGCGCAGGCCACCGGCGCGCGGCGCGAGCGAGGCGATCTCCCACAGTCGCACGCCGATCCGGTAGCGGCCGTGCTCGTCGCGTTCCAGCGCGCCCAGCGCGGTCAACTCGCCGACCAGGCGGTGCGTCGTGGTCAACGGCAACTCGGCGCGCCTGCTCAGCTGGGACAGTGTCAACGCGGGGTGTTCAGCGGAGAACGCGCTGAGTACGGCGAGCACCCGGGACGTCACCGACGGACCTGTCATCCAGATCACCACCGATCGCCGAAAGCTGGCCTTCCGTTCAGCGGAAGTGTAGGTGTTCAGGCAGGCTGTCGATGCCGCAGGCTGATGGCGTCGGCGAGATCAGCGTTGATCAGTGGAGGTCAGTGGTGCGCACCCAGGTCGCCATCATCGGGGCGGGCCCGGCGGGCCTGCTGCTCTCGCACCTGCTGCACCTGGCCGGGATAGACTCGATCGTGCTGGAACGCAGCAGCAGGGCGCACATCCAGCAGCGGATCAGGGCAGGCGTGGTCGAGGCACCGAGCGCGCGATTGCTGCGCGAGGTCGGGCTGGGCACCAGGATGGACACCGAGGGCCTGCCGCACCACGGCATCTCGCTGCGCTTCGACGGCGCCGACCACCGCATCGCGCTCACCGACCTGACCGGCTCGACCATCATGGTCTACGGCCAGCAGGAGATCGTGAAAGACCTGATCACAGCGCGCGAAACAGCGGGTGCGCAGCTGTTCTTCGAGGTCACCGACGTCGCCGTGCATGAGGTGACCAGCGACGCACCGCGATTGACCTTCCGCGACGCGGACGGTAGGCCAGTGGAAGTGGACTGCGCGATCATCGCCGGATGCGACGGGTTTCACGGCGTCAGCCGCGCCGCGATCCCCGCCGACGCGCAACAGGTCTACCAGCGTGACTATCCGTTCGCCTGGCTTGGCGTGCTCGCCAGCACCGCGCCATCGCACCACGAGCTGATCTACAGCTACCACGAACAGGGCTTCGCGCTGCACAGCATGCGCTCGCCCGAACTGACCCGGCTCTACCTCCAGGTCGGTCCAGAAGAACAACTGTCGTCCTGGCCGGACTCGCGGATCTGGGAGCAGCTGCACGCCCGGCTCGCCGCCGACGGCTTCACGCTCAACGAGGGCCCGTTCGTCGAGCGCGGCATCACCGCGATGCGCAGCTTCGTGGTCGAGCCCATGCGGTACGGGCGGCTGTTCCTCGCGGGCGACGCCGCGCACATCGTCCCGCCGACCGGCGCCAAGGGCATGAACCTGGCCATCGCCGACGTGCGGCTGCTCGCCGACGGGGTCACCGCATTTCTCACCAACGGCGATGAGCGTGGTCTTGAGGTTTACAGCGAACGGTGCCTGCGCCGGGTCTGGCGCGCCGAGCACTTCTCCTGGTGGATGACGTCGATGCTGCACCAGTTCCCGGACAACGACGCGTTCCAGCGCAGGCTGCAACTGTCCCAGCTGCGCTACACGGTTTCCTCGACCGCCGCCGCGACCAGCCTGGCTGAAAACTACGTAGGGCTGCCGTTCTGACAAGCAAGGGAGCACGATGACGCGGATAGTGTCGTTGAGCGATGCCGTCGCCGAGCTGGTGCACGACGGGGACAGCGTCGCACTGGAAGGGTTCACCCACCTGATCCCGTTCGCCGCGGGCCAGGAGATCATCCGCCAGCGCCGCACCGGGCTGACCCTGATCAGGATGACTCCCGACCTCATCTACGACCAGCTCATCGGCGCGGGCTGCGCGCGCAAGCTGATCTTCTCCTGGGGCGGCAACCCCGGTGTCGGTTCGCTGCACCGGTTCCGGGACGCGGTCGGCGCCGACTGGCCGGTACCGCTGGCCATCGAGGAGCACTCACACGCCGGCATGGCCAACCGCTACGTGGCCGGCGCGTCCGGGTTGCCGTTCGCGGTGCTGCGCGGATACACCGGCACCGACCTGCCCGAGCACACCGAGACCATCAAGATGATCACCTGCCCGTTCACCGGCCAGGAACTCGCCGCCGTGCCCGCGTTGAACCCGGACGTGAGCATCGTGCACGCGCAGCGCGCGGACCGCAGCGGCAACGTGCAGCTGTGGGGCATTCTCGGTGTCCAGAAGGAAGCGGTGCTCGCCGCCAAGCGCAGCCTGGTGACGGTGGAAGAGGTCGTCGACGAGCTGACCCCGGTCCCCGGTGCGATCGTGCTGCCCTCGTGGGTGGTCAACCTGGTCGCCGAGGCACCCGGCGGTGCCCGTCCCTCCTACGCGCACGGCTACTACGAGCGTGACAACCAGGCGTACCGCGACTGGGATCCGATCGGTCGCGACCGCGAGGCATTCACCCAGTGGCTGGACCGACTCTCCTCGGAGGCGACCCGATGACCGACTACACCGCCGACGAGATGATGACCGTGGTCGCGGCTCGGGAACTGTCCGAACGGGCCGGTCGCAAGGCCGCAGACTTCCTCTGCTTCGTCGGCATCGGCCTGCCGTCCACCGCCGCCAACCTGGCGCGCCGCACGCACGCGCCGAACCTCGCGCTCATCTACGAATCCGGCACCCTTGGCACCAATCCGGACCGGCTGCCACTGTCCATTGGGGACGGAATCCTGGCGGATACCGCGCTGACCGTGGTCAGTGTGCCCGAGGTGTTCAACTACTGGCTCCAGCCGGGCCGGGTCGACGTCGGGTTCCTCGGCGCCGCCCAGTTGGACCGCTTCGCCAACATCAACACCACCGTGATCGGCGGCGACTACGAACACCCCAAGGTGCGGCTGCCCGGCGCCGGTGGCGCGCCGGAGATCGCCGCGTCCTGCCAGCAAGTCATCGTGATCGTCCGGCAGAGCGCCCGCACCTTCGTCGACAACCTGGACTTCATCACGTCGGTCGGCTTCGGCCAGGGCCCTGGCGACCGGGAGAAGTTCGGCCTGCGCGGGGGTGGACCCCGGGTTGTCATCACCGACCTCGGTGTACTCGAACCGGACCCGGTCAGCTGCGAGCTGACACTCACCCGGCTACACCCCGGCATCACCGTCGAACAGGCCAAGGCAGCCACCGGCTGGAACCTCGCCGTCGCGCCCGAACTGGGCACGACGACGCCGCCCGACGAGGCGGAACTGTCCGTGCTGCGCGCCCTCGAAGCGACAAAAGCACCAGGAGGACAGCAATGACCCTGGACCACAACGAATCCCGTCTGCTGCTGCCGACCTACCGCCGCGAACCCGCGACCGGCCAGCCGCCGCTGGACACCCCCGGCTACCGCAGCACCCGGCTGCGCCACCCGACGAAACCGCTGGTGGTGCTGCCACAGCGGCTGACCGAGGTGACCGGCCCACTGTTCGGCGAGGACCGGGTGCGGCCGGGCGAAAGCGACCTCACCACGCGACACGCGGGCGAACCGCTCGGCCAGCGGATCATCGTGCACGGCCGGGTGCTCGACGGCGACGGCAAACCGGTGCCGAACACGCTCGTCGAACTCTGGCAGGCCAACGCGAGCGGCCGCTACCGGCACGTGGTCGACAACTGGCCCGCTCCGCTCGACCCCAACTTCGACGGCACCGGCCGCGCGGTCACCGACGCCGAAGGCCGATACAACTTCACCACGATCAAGCCCGGCGCGTACCCGTGGCGCAACCACGACAACGCCTGGCGGCCGGCGCACATCCACTTCTCGCTGTTTGGTCGCGCGTTCACCCAGCGACTGGTCACCCAGATGTACTTCCCGGACGATCCGCTGTTCTTCCAGGACCCGATCTTCAACGCGATTCCGGACGCCGCCGCCCGCGAGCGGATGATCTCCCGGTTCGACATGGCAGGCACTCGTGCGGAATGGGCGCTGGCCTTCGAGTTCGACATCGTGCTGCGGGGGAGCGCGGCAACGCCGTTCGAGGAGGAGGACGACGATGAGTGAATTGCTCAGCACCCCTTCGCAGACCGTCGGCCCGTACCTGAGCCTGGTGCTGCCCTGGGAAGATGGCCCGTTCGCGGTCGCCGAGGGCACGGCTGGCGCGATCTGGATCACCGGCACCGTCTACGACGGTTCGGGCGCGGAAGTGCCGGACGCGCTGGTGGAAACCTGGCAGGCCGACGACAACGGCCGGTTCACACATCCGGACGATCCGCGCGGCGGCGCGACAACCCCGGGTTTCCGGGGTTTCGGTCGCTGTCCCACCGACGAACACGGCCGGTACCGGATCCTGACCGTGAAGCCCGGTGCGCTGCCCACTCCCGAGGGCGGCACCGAGGCACCGCACATCGACGTGTCCGTGTTCGCGCGCGGCCTGTTGAACCGCGTGGTCACCCGGATCTACTTCGCGGACGAAGCCGATGCCAACGCGACGGACTCCGTCCTGGCGAGCGTCGATGCGAACCGGCGGAACACGCTGATCGCGCAGTCGGCTGGCGACGGTTACCACTTCGACGTTCACTTCCAGGGTGAGCGGGAAACCGTCTTCTTCGATGTCTGACAGCCTGTTCGCGCCGCTGTTCGGCACCCCGGCGGTCGCGGCGCAGCTGTCCGCGCCGGCCTGGATCCAGGCCATGTTGGACGCGGAAGCCGCGCTCGCCGGCGCGCTCGCCGATGTCGGCATGATCCCGGCGCGGGAAGCCGAGTCGATCGCCCGCTGCTGCGTGGCGGCCGAGTTCGACGTCGACGAGGTGGCGCGGCGGTCGTGGTCGGCGGGCAATCCGGTGGTACCGCTGGTGTCCGCGCTGACCAAGCTCGTCCCCGGTGACGCCGCGCGCTACGTGCACAAGGGAGCGACCAGCCAGGACATCCTGGACACCGGGACCGTGCTGGTGCTGCGCCGAGCGAGCGTGCCGCTCTCGGCCGACCTCGACTCGGTCCTCGCCGGTTGCGCCGCGCTCGCCGCCGAACACCGCGACACCGTGCTCGCCGGGCGCACCCTCGGCCAGCAAGCCGTGCCCACCACCTTCGGACTGAAAGCCGCCGGTTGGCTGACCGGCGTCGACACCGCCGTGCGCCGGTTCCGCGAGGTCGTCGCAGCGCTGCCCGCGCAACTCGGCGGCGCGGCAGGCACCCTCGCCTCCCTGGACACCAACGGCATCGGCATCCTGCACGCCTTCGCCCACCGGCTCGACCTCGCCGAGCCCGCGTTGCCCTGGCACACGTTGCGCGGTCCGGTCGTCGAGGTCGCGACTGCGCTGGGCGCGGTCGCCGGTGCGCTGGGCAAGATCGCCACCGACGTGATCCTGCTGGCGCAGACGGAGATCGCCGAGGTCGCCGAACCGGCTGGCGCGGGTGGCTCGTCGACCATGCCGCACAAGCGCAACCCGATCCGCAGCATCACCGCGCTCGCCGCGATTCGCCGAACACCCGGTCTGGTCGCCACGATCCTGTCCGCGATGCCTGCCGAGCACGAGCGTGCCACCAGCGGTTGGCACACCGAATGGGAGCCGCTGCGCGAACTCGTCGACCTGGTCGGTGGTGCGGCGGCGCGACTGGCCGAGGTCGTTTGTGGTCTGTCGGTTGACACCGACCGGATGCGACGCAACCTCGAGTTGACAGGCGGGTTGCTGCTCGCCGAGAACGTGACCAACCGGCTCACCGCCGACCTCGGTCGGCTGGCCGCGCACGAGTTGGTCACCGAGTTGTCGCAGCAGGCGGTGCGGGAGCACCGGACGTTGCGCGAGGTTGTCGGCGCCGACGAGCGGGTAAACCGCGTGTTGTCAGCCGCGGATCTCGACGCCACGTTGGACCCGAATGGTTATCTCGGCGTCGCGGGCGAGTTCGTCGACCGCGCGCTGTCCGCGTACCAGCAGGGAAGGGCGGCCACGTGAGGTTGGCGCACCGCATCGACGGCCCGGAGGACGCGCCGGTACTGGTGCTGTCGAACTCGATCGGCAGCGACTGGCGGATGTGGGACGGCGTGGTGCCAGCGCTGACCACGCGGTTCCGCGTGCTGCGCTACAACACGCGCGGCCACGCCGAATCCGAGGTGCCACCCGGCCCGTACACCATCGCCGATCTGGCAGGCGATCTGATTGGCCTGCTCGACGAGCTCGGCATCGCCCGCCCGCACCTCGCAGGGCTCTCGCTCGGCGGCATGACCGGCATGTGGCTCGCCGCGCACGAACCATCCAGAGTGGACAGACTGGCGCTGCTGTGTACCTCGGCATTGCTCGGCCCCGCCCAGATGTGGCGGGACCGCGCGGCGCTGGTGCGCGCCGAGGGCACCGGGGCCATCGCCGACGCGGGCGTGCGGCGCTGGCTCACCGGCGAGTTCATCGCCGATCAGCCCGACACCGCCGCCTGGTGCCGGGAGATGATGATCGGCACGCCGGACGAGGGATACGCGGGCTGCTGCGAGGCGATCGCCGCCATGGACCTGCGCGCGGACCTGCCCGCGATCACCGCGCCGACCACGATCATCGCGGGCGCCGACGACCCGGCGACGCCGCCGTCGCATGCGGAGGTCATCGCGGCCGGGATCGCGGGCGCGCGGTTGCACGTCGTGCCGCACGCCGCGCACCTGGCCACGGTGGAACAACCCGCCGTCATCACCGACCTGCTGCTGCGCCACTTCGGAGGCTGATCATGGACGACCGCGACCACCACGAGGCCGGTATGGCGACCCGTCGCGAGGTGCTCGGCGCCGCGCACGTCGACCGGGCAACTGCCGGCACCACCGAGTTCACCGCCGACTTCCAGGACTTCATCACCCGCTACGCGTGGGGCGAGGTCTGGCAGCGCGACGGACTCGACCGGCGCACCCGCAGCTGCGTGACGCTGGCCGTGCTCACCGCGTTGCGCGCCGAGGGCGAACTGGGCATGCACGTCAAGGCTGCGTTGCGCAACGGGCTGAGCACGGACGAGATCCGCGAGGTCCTGCTGCACACCGCGATCTACGCGGGTGTGCCCTCGGCGAACACGGCCTTCGCCATCGCGCAGCGGGCCATCGACGAATTCGACGGCTGAGCGGGCCGGATCAGGCGGGTTGCGGGAACCGGCCGAACACCCAGGTGCCCGGTTCGGCCGGGTCGTTGCCGACCCAGAACTGCGTCCACAGTTCGGTGAATTCCGTGCGTGACACGTGCCCGTCGTGATTGAGGTCCAATAGCGGGAACACCGCGTCGGTGTCGGTTTCCACGCCGTTCCACGCCTCGATCAACTGGTGGTATTCCTCGGCGGAGATCCGCCCGTCCTGGTTTTCGTCCGTGGCCTCGAACATCGCGGTCGCGGTGGCCTCGACCGAGTCCAGCATGGTCGGTAGCTGGTCGACAACCAGCAGAACCTCGTCCAGTGACACCTTGTCGTCCCGGTTCACATCGGACCCGGTGCGCAGCGCCGTCCACCAGCCCAACATGATTGCGGTCAGCGTCTCGTATTCGGCCGAGCCCGCTTCGAGCCCGCGCAGACTGGTCCAGCGGGCGGCCAATGCCTCGAAATCGGACTGTTCGAGAAGTCCGTCATCGTTCGCGTCCATCGCTTCGAAAACACCGGAAATCTTGCTCCGTTGGAATTCGCTCGCCATTTCTTGATACTTGTGCATCATGTGCGTCGAAGACAATTGGCCAGTCGGTTGATCGCGTCCGCGAGTGGGTGAACCCCGGTACGCACCGACGGTAGATCCTGTGCCTCCTCATTATGAGGTAACCTCAGCATGTGACGGAGAGAACTGGGGCGGCAGCCGCCGATCTGGTTTCGGAACTGACCGAGGCCAGCATGCTGCTGGCCAAGACGATCCGCAAAGCCGGAGCCGAACAGGTCGGACCGCTGGGCATCACGTTTGCCCAGGCCAGGCTGTTGCGGACGCTGGCTGACGCGGGAGCGCTGCGCATGGTCGACATCGCGCACCGGCTGCGCGTCGTGCCCCGTTCCGCGACCGACCTGGTCGACGGGCTGGAGGACGCCGGTCTGGCTGGGCGCTGGCCGGACCCGGCTGACCGCCGCTCTGTACTCGTCGAGTTGACACCCAGCGGCCGCGAGACATTGGCGCGAATGGGCGCCGCTCGACACCAGGCCGCGGCCACCGTCTTCGGGCGATTGGAAGAAAACGAACAGCGCAGGTTGTTGGCGTTGCTGCGGGTCGTCGTCGAACGCGACAACGACGGCTGCGCGCGAACCGAGCGAGGGAAACGGGGCAGGGGAGCATGAGACCTGGGGCAATGCTGGGCGGTGTCCGGGGCCTGCGACGGGACCGGTCCGTACTCAAGGAGAACATCACGCCGGGTACCTGGCGCCGGATGCTCAAGTTCGTCCTGCCGTACCGGCGCATCCTGAGCGTGTTCCTGGTGATGGTCGTCGTCGACGCGGCGATCAGCGTGGTGAACCCGCTGATCTTCCGGGAGGTCATCAACAACGGCATCATCGGCAAGGACCTGGGCGTCGTCATCGACTGCGCCGCGCTGCTCGCCGGACTTGCCGTGCTCGACGCGGGGCTGTCCATCGGCATGCGGTGGGTGTCCGCGCGGGTCGGCGAAAGCCTGATCTACGACCTGCGCACCAAGGTGTTCGGGCACATCCAGCGGATGCCGCTGGCGTTCTTCACCAGGACCCAGACCGGCGCGCTGATCAGCAGGCTCAACAACGACGTGATGGGCGCGCAGCAGGCGTTCACCGACACCCTGTCCTCGGTGGTGTCCAACCTGATGACGGTGATCCTGGTGCTCGCCACCATGTTGGTGCTGTCCTGGCAGATCACCCTGGTCGCGCTGGTCATCCTGCCGGTGTTCGTGATCCCGGCCAAGCGGATGGGCGCCAGACTCGCCAAGATCACCCGCGAGTCCTACGAGCTCAACGCCAGCATGAACGCGACCATGAGCGAGCGGTTCAACGTTTCCGGCGCGCTGCTGGTGAAGCTGTTCGGCAGGCCCGGCGAGGAACTCACCTCGTTCAGCCAGCGCGCGGGCCGGGTCCGCGACATCGGCATCAAGCAGGCGCTGTACGCGCGGCTGTTCTTCGTCGCGCTGATGCTGACCGCGTCGCTTGCCACCGCGCTGGTGTACGGCTGGGGCGGTGCGCTGGCGATTGCCGGGGTGCTCAACGTCGGCACGATCGTCGCGCTGACCTCGTACCTCAACCGGCTCTACGGTCCGCTGATCGGCCTGTCCAACGTGCAGCTGGACATCATGACCGCGCTGGTCTCGTTCGACCGGGTCTTCGAGGTGCTCGACCTGGAACCGATGATCGCCGAGAAGCCGGACGCGAAGGCGATCACCACCGGTCCGGCGCGGATCGAGTTCGACCACGTCGACTTCAGCTACCCGAGACCGGAAGAGGTGTCGCTGGCGTCGCTGGAATCGGTCGCGGTGCTGGACTCGTTGCCCGACCAGCAGATCCTGCACGAGATCACCTTCACCGCCGAGCCCGGTCAGCTGATTGCGCTGGTCGGTCCGTCCGGCGCGGGCAAGACCACGATCAGTTACCTGGTCTCGCGCATCTACGACCCGCGCGGCGGCGCGATCCGGATCAACGGCACCGACCTGCGCGACGCGACCTTCGACTCGCTGGGGTCCACCGTCGGCATGGTCACCCAGGACGCGCACCTGTTCCACGACACGATCCGGGAGAACCTGCGCTACGCCAGCCCGGACGCGACCGACGAACAGATCGTCGACGCGCTGCACGGAGCGCAGATCCTGTCGCTGATCGAGTCCCTGCCACAGGGCCTGGACACGGTCGTCGGCGATCGCGGCTACCGGCTCTCCGGTGGTGAGAAGCAGCGGCTCGCCATCGCCCGACTGCTGCTCAAGGCCCCGACGGTGGTCGTCCTCGACGAGGCCACCGCGCACCTGGACTCGGAATCCGAGGCTGCGGTGCAACAGGCGCTGGCCACCGCGTTGCGCGGCCGGACCAGCCTGGTGATCGCGCACCGGTTGTCCACGGTGCGCACGGCCGACGTGATCCTGGTGATCAACAACGGTCAGATCGTGGAGCGGGGCACGCACCAGGAACTGCTGGCGGAGAACAGGTTGTATGCCGACCTCTACCGCACTCAGTTCCAAAGTCAGGAAATCGATACCGAATCGGTGGGCACTGGCAACTGACGGATCACACCTCGGGCGGCCGTGGAAACCTCTGGTTGACACGGTCGCCCGCCGCTGTCACGGGATGCGGCCCGCGCTGATGCTCTTCACCGTACGGATCAGCGGGGCGGTCTCCGCCCCCTGCACGCCGGGCAGCCTCGCGACCTTCTCGGTCAGGTAGTCGTAGAGCTCCGTCACGCCGGAACAGACCACGCTCGCGGTGAGGTTCGACGAACCGGAGATCGCCGCGCAGAACGCGACTTCGACGTGTTCGGCCATGGCTTCGCCCGCCGCGACCAGGTCGGCCGGTGTGACCGAGAGCCACAGCATCGCGCGGGTGTCGAGATGGAGGATGCGCCGGTCGAATTCGGTGTCCAGGTACAGCACCCCGCTGTCCAGCAGCTCGCTCAGGCGCCTGCGGACCGTCGACTGGGAGGTACCACTGGCCTGCGCCAGCTCGGCGAAGCCGGCCCTGCCGTCGTTGGCCAGCACGGCCAGCAGGTGCTGGTCCGCCTCGGTCAACGGGCCCGGGTCGACCTCGCCCGCGGCTGGGCGACGCACGGTGAGCGCCTCGATCTGTTCGGGCGTGAGGTGCCGCTGCTTGTTGATCAGGCTCTTGGCGCCGCCGAAGTACGTGTGCAGGATGCACTGCGCGGTCACCCCCAGCACACGCGGGGTGTGCGGGAGTTTCTGCAGCAGCAACGCATTGCTGTCCTCGTCCGCTCCGGCGCGGGCGATGCAGACGATCTCGGTGCCGCCCGAGGTCAGACTGACCCAGGACGTGTCGTCGCGGCGCGCGAGGGCTTCCGCGACCGGGCTTGCCACGTCCGGCGCGCAGTGCACGCGGACGAACCAGGACACCTCGCCAAGCACGATCGGATCGGTCATGCCGAGCACGCGCAGTGAGCCCGCGGAGCGCAGCCTGCTGTAGCGGCGGGCGATGGTCTGGTCGGAAACTCCCAGCACCTCGGCGATCCGGTTGAACGGGGCGCGCCCGTTCAGTTGCAGCGCCTGCAACAGTTGCCGGTCCAGCCCGTCAAACTCGGGAAGCTGTCCGCGAGGTTGGGTGAAGGTGTGGGATTTCACCAGTTGAGTCTAGATCATGTCGGAAATCGTGGAAGAGTGCCGTTGGGATACTCGTTTCGGTCGTGAGTGGCCGCCCGCGCGGGGTGGGAGGGGTGAATCGTGGGTGTCGGGGGAGGAGGAAGCTGTGGGAGATGTCGTCGCTGTTCTGGGAGTTGTGGATCGTGAAGAACTGGGCTTTTGTGGTCGTGGGTATCGTGCTGTTCCTGGTCGGGCTGGTCTGGACGCTGCAAGGGCTGGACATCGTCACGGGCAGTTTCATGAGCGGCGCGAAATTGTGGCTGGCCATCGGTCTGCTGCTCGGCATCGGCGGGATTTTCCTGGTCAGCAGCGGGGTCCGGCGGTTGCGCAGCAATTCGTGAACTAGGCCGTTGGCACCATTCGCCGTGCGGTAACGTCAGGATCCGGCTCGATGCTGGACGACATTTCGGCGGCGGAAAGTGTTATGCGAAAACCCTCATCGGCGGACCGGACCGAATCCGTGTTGAGCGTGCGCGCGATCGTGCTGTGGGCGGCGGGATTATTCGTTGTCACCTGCGGCGCGATCGTGCTGGTACTGGGCTCGGCGCACTCGACCGACCTCGGTGTGCTCAGCAACGTGACAAGTTTGCTCGCAGGCACCGGCGGCGTTGCCGCGCTGCTGCTCAGCGCGCGACGGCAACGGATGACCGAACTCGCCGGGCGCAGTTCCGAGCACGATGCCACCGAGCGACGGGTGACGGATCTGTACGACAAAGCCGTCGACCAGTTGGGCAGCGACAAGCCGGTGGTCCGGATGGCGGGCTGCTTCGCCCTGGAACGCCTCGCCCAGGACTATCCGGGGCATCGGCAGACCGCGGTCAACGTGCTGTGCGGCCTGCTGTGCACCGGGACAGGCGATGCCGCTGACGGCGATGTTCGCCGCGCCGCGCAGAGCGTGCTCACCAGACACCTGCGACCGGGTGAGCAGGCGAACGCGCCCGCCGCCACGTTCTGGCCGGACATCGACCTCGACCTCTACGAGTCGACGCTGGTCGCGTTGAACCTGTCGCGTTGCCGGGTGCGCTCCGCGCGGTTCTCGAAGGCGACGTTCTGCGACTCGGTCGTTTTCCGCGGTCTGGTCGTCGCGAACGGCATCAGTTTCCGGGACGCGCGATTCACCGGTTTCGCGGATTTCCGCCGGGTCGATTTCACCGGTGGCGACCAGTCATTTCACGGCGCGCGCTTCGATGGTTCTGTCGATTTCGGCAGCGGGTCGGCTGGGGTGAATCTGAGTGGCGCGTTGACCAGGATCGACGGCGAAAAGCGCCGGATCTGGCCGCAGGGCTGGCAAGAAACCGCGATGGCCGACAATGCTTGCTACGCACGGCTTATTCGGGCAGAATTACGCAGTGTGACGGAACCCCGGACTGGTCCGGGACGTCCTATCGATGTCAGCACACCAGGCTGAGCGAGGAGCGAGCGGAGGTGACTCAGCCACCATGACTAGCCTTTTTTGTGTCAAGGGACGGCTTCTGTACGTGCGCATGACTCGGTCGGTACCGAACGGGACAACCCCAGGTGTGCACCTGAGTCATCGATCCGTGCTCGGCGGGTGACACCCCGGCTTCGTGAGGTCGGGCCCCGCGCCGACGAGGCTTGATGACCGGTACACGGGAGTGATCGGGCCGGCGACCGCACGAACGCGAACGGCGGCACGGCTGGAATGGGCCGGCGCACCCTCGCGAGCTACGGTCCCCGAACCCCGGGCTCCGCGGAGCCGCCCCGACAGCGCCGAACTGACGAATGCCCTCACTGTTACCGGCAGGTGTGAAATTCCTGTCCTGTTGTCGCCCGGTATTGCCTCCTTCCGGGCGTTCCGGTTGTCACCGTGGCGCGGCTAGGTTCGCTGCGGTTGTCGACGCGATCGACTGGGAGGCGTTGTGCGCAGGATTGTCGGCGCGATGATCGCGCTTGTCTTAGCCGCTGCCGTTGTGCCCGGCGTTGTTGCCGTTGGCACAGCAGAAGCGGGCCAACTCGCCAAGGCCGCACCGGTCGAACCGGCGCTGGGCAACGGGCTCGCGCGCACGCCACCGATGGGGTGGAACGACTGGAACTCCTTCGGCTGCAACGTGAGCGCCGCGCTCGTCGAGCAGACCGCGCAGTACCTGGTGAGCTCAGGCATGCAGGCGGCCGGATACCACTTCGTCAACATCGACGACTGCTGGATGACGAACAATCGTGACGCCAGTGGCAACCTGGTGCCCGATCCGACCAAGTTCCCGAACGGGATCACGGGCGTCGCCAACTACGTGCATTCGCTCGGGCTCGGCCTCGGCATCTACGAGAGCGCGGGCACCGCGACCTGCGCGGGCTATCCGGGCAGCCTCAACCACGAACAGCAGGACGCGAACAGCTTCGCGTCCTGGGGCGTGGACTATCTGAAATACGATAACTGCAACAACCAGGGCGTTCCGGACCAGCAGCGGTACACGGCAATGCGGGACGCGCTGGCCGCCACCGGCAGGCCGATCGTGTACAGCCTGTGCAACTGGGGCAACGCGTCGGTGTGGACCTGGGGTTCACAGGTCGGCAACCTGTGGCGCACCACCGGCGACATCTCCGCGAACTTCGGCAGCATGCTGTCCAACTTCCACACCAACGTCGGCCTTGCCGCCGACGCGGGCCCCGGCGCGTGGAACGACCCGGACATGCTGGAGGTCGGCAACGGCATGTCGTTCACCGAAGACCGCGCCGAGTTCGGCCTGTGGGCGGAGATGGCCGCGCCGCTGATCTCCGGCACCAACCTGCCTGCCGCGACGCAGGCGACGATGTCGCTGTACCTGAATAAGAACGTGATCGCCGTCGACCAGGACTCGCTGGGCAAGCAGGGCAAGGAGGTCTCCGCGTCGGGCGGTCTGGACGTGCTCGCCAAGCCGCTGGCCAACGGCGACGTCGCGGTCGCGCTGTTCAACGAGAACGGCGGCGCCGCGACGATCTCGACCAGCGCGAGCGCGGTCGGCCTGGCCGGTGCCAGCAGCTACAAGCTGGACAACCTGTGGTCGAACGCGATCTCCTCGACGAGCAGTTCGATCAGCGCGACCGTGCCCGGCCACGGTGTGGTGATGTACCGGGTGTCGCCGGGCAGCGGGAGCACCGTCGGCACGACGAGCGAGTTGGTCGGCGCGTCGTCCAGCCGTTGTCTCGACGTGAACGGCGCGTCCACCACCCCGGGCGCGCAGGTCGACATCTGGGACTGCGATGGTGGTGCCAACCAGAAGTGGACACCGACCGCTGCCCGTGAACTGCGCGTTTACAGCGGCACCATGTGCCTGGACGCGTACAACAACCAGACGTCCGCAGGAACCAAGGTCGAGCTGTGGTCGTGCGATGGCGGCGCGAACCAGCAGTGGGTGCTGAACCCGGACGGCACCATCACCGGCGTGCAGTCCGGGTTGTGCCTGGACGTGACCGGCGGCAACGTGCCCTCGGGCAACGTGAACGGGACCACGGCCGAGCTGTGGTCGTGCAACGGTGGCGCGAACCAGCAGTGGGCCGTGAGCTGATCTGCCAGGGGCGCCGGGCGGTCGGAGGCCGCGACTAGGATCGGTGCGTGGCGCAGGGTGATCAGTTCCGACCGGCGGTGCTGGAGGCCGTGCTGGAACGGATCACCTTCGCCAACGACGAGACCGGCTACACGGTCGCGCGGGTGGACACCGGGCGCGGCAGCGACCTGGTCACCGTGGTCGGCGCGCTGCTCGGTGCGCAGCCGGGCGAGTCGCTGCGGATGAGCGGCCGGTGGGGGTCGCATCCGCAGTATGGCAAGCAGTTCCACGTCGAGGACTACACGACCGTGCTGCCCGCGACGATCCAGGGCATCCGGCGCTACCTCGGGTCCGGGCTGATCAAGGGCATCGGCCCGGTGCTGGCCGACCGGATCGTCGAGCACTTCGGCGTGGGCGCGCTGGACGTGATCGAGCACGAGCCGAAGCGGCTGATCGAGGTGCCGAAGCTCGGGCCGAAACGAACCAAGTTGATCGCGGCGGCGTGGGAGGAACAGAAGTCGATCAAGGAGGTCATGATCTTCCTCCAGGGCGTCGGCGTGTCCACCTCGCTCGCCGTGCGGATCTACAAGCAGTACCAGGACAAGGCGATCGAGGTCGTGCGCACCGAGCCGTACCGGCTGGCCTCGGACGTGTGGGGGATCGGGTTCCGGACCGCGGACACCATCGCCAAGGCGGTCGGCATTCCGCACGACAGCCCGCAGCGGGTCAAGGCCGGGCTGCAGTTCACTCTGTCCGAGGCGGTCGGCAACGGCGACTGCTACCTGCCCGAGCAGGAGCTGATCGGCGACGCGGTGAAGATCCTGCAGATCGACGCCGGACTGGTGATCGACTGCCTGACCGAACTCGTGGTCGAGGAAGGCGTTGTCCGCGAAGAGCTTCCGGACGACGAGGTCGGCGAGAAGATCGCCGCGATCTACCTGGTGCCGATGCACCGCGCCGAGATCTCGCTGGCCAACCAGTTGCTGCGGCTGTTGCACGCGGACGCCGACCGGCTGGCCGCGTTCGCCGATGTCGACTGGGACCGGGCACTGACCTGGCTGCGCGGCCGCACCGGTGCCGATCTCGCCTCCGCGCAGGAGGACGCTGTAAAACAGGCGTTGACAGCGAAAGTCTCGGTGTTGACCGGCGGGCCCGGCTGCGGCAAGAGCTTCGCGGTGCGCTCGATCGTCGAACTGGCGAAGGCCAAGGGCGCGCGGGTGGTGCTGGCCGCGCCGACCGGGCGGGCGGCCAAACGGCTCACCGAACTGACCGGGCAGGACGCCGCGACCGTGCACCGGCTGCTGGAACTACGGCCCGGTGGCGACGCCGCCTATGACCGGGACCGGCCGCTGGACGCGGATCTGGTGGTGGTCGACGAGTCGTCGATGCTGGATCTGTTGCTGGCCAACAAACTCGTGAAGGCGGTCGCGCCGGGCGCGCACCTGCTCCTGGTCGGTGACGCGGACCAGTTGCCGTCGGTCGGTGCGGGTGAGGTGTTGCGTGATCTGCTGGTTGACGGCACTCCGATTCCGCACGTCCGCCTGACGCACATCTTCCGGCAGGCGCAGCAGTCCGGGGTGGTCACCAACGCGCACCGGATCAACGCGGGCGAGTTCCCGATCACCGAGGGGCTGCCGGACTTCTTCCTGTTCGCGGTGGACGAGGCCGAACCCGCCGCCGAGTTGACCGTGGACGTGGTGGCCAACCGGATCCCGGCCAAGTTCGGCCTGAACCCGCGTCGCGACGTACAGGTGCTCGCACCGATGCACCGCGGCCCGGCAGGCGCTGCCGCGCTGAACATGTTGCTACAGGAGGCGTTGACGCCTGCCCAGCCCGATCTGGCGGAGCGCCGGTTCGGTGGGCGGACGTTCCGGGTCGGCGACAAGGTCACCCAGATCAGGAACAACTACGACAAGGGCGCCAACGGCGTTTTCAACGGGACACTCGGCATTGTCACGGCCATGGACCTCGACGAGCAGCGGTTGTCGGTGCGCACCGACGAGGACGAGGACGTCGACTACGAGTTCAGCGAGTTGGACGAGTTGACGCACGCCTACGCGGTGACCATTCACCGTTCCCAGGGCAGCGAATATCCCGCCGTCGTCGTTCCGGTGACGATGAGCGCGTGGATGATGTTGCAGCGCAACCTGCTGTACACCGCCGTGACCCGGGCCAAGAAGTTGGTGGTACTGGTGGGTTCACGCAAGGCCATCGGCCAGGCAGTGCGCGCGGTGGGCACCGGGCGGCGGCACACCGCGCTGGATCACCGGCTGACCAGCGTCTGAGAGTCAGCCCGCAGGCAGGACGCCGACCGCCGCGTAGGCGTTGGCCTCGGCCGGATCCGGGAGCCAGGCGGGAAAGCCACCGGGGTCCGTGCGCCACAACGGAGTCCAGACCAGACCGGGCTCGACCAGGTCGTAGCCGGCGAGCAGCGGGCGGATTTCGGCTTCACCGCGCCATTTCACCGGAGTCGGCGTCCTGGCCATCACCTCGTAGGCGTGCGCCAGTTGCTCGTCGGAGACGTTGAGCTGGGAGATGTGCGAGATCGCCAGGTGGCTGCCTGCGACGCAGGCCGCGCGGTAACCGGCGACGACCTCGGCGGCTTCGGCATCGTCGGTGACGAACGGCAGGATGGCGACGGCGAGCACGGCGACCGGCCGGGTGAAGTCGAGCAGTTCTGCGACGCCCGGTTCGGCCAGCACGATCTCCGGTTGGCGGATATCGGACTGGGTGATGCTGACGTTGTCGAAGTCCGCGAGCAGCCTGCGCGCGTGCGCCACGGCGACCGGTTCGACGTCGACGTAGGCGACGCGGGCGTCCGGGTTCAGCTGGTGCGCGACCTCGTGCACGTTGCCGACGGTCGGAATGCCGGAACCAAGGTCCAGGAACTGGTCGATGCCCTGCTCGGTCAGGTATCGCACGGCCCGGCCGAGGAACGCGCGATTGGCCCGCGCGTAGGTGCGCGCCCAGGGGCCGACCTTGAGCGCTTCCTCGGCGGCGGCCCGGTCGACCGCGAGATTGGTGTTGCCGTCGAGGTAGTAGTCGTACATGCGGGCAGCGTTCGGGCGATCCACGTCGACCCGGGACGCGTCGGCGAGCCAGGCGGTTCGATCCTCCGGCGTCTGCCGCTGATTCATCCTTACGTCGCCCTTTCCACCGCTGCCGTCAGCCAAGCTTAGGGTCTTCGCCGCCAACGGGAACAGCGTGTGCCCGGTCGGTTATTCACCAAATGCACCAGTTGGCACGTTAGGTATTGACCTGGTCGCTCGGTGAGGCCAAGGTAGGCGCAACTGTGAGGCGAGCTGAGGGGTGGGTGGCGGATGAGAATCAATCGTCGGCTGGTCGGAACGCTGGCCGTCGCGGCGACCGCGCTGGCCGTGGGGTTACCGGTCACCGCTGGTGCGCAGGACGCGTCCTCGGCCCGGCAGCAGCAGTTCGCCGCCGCGGCGCAGGAGTCCGGGGTGCCGGAGAGCGTGCTGCTCGCGGTGTCCTACAACGAATCCCTGTGGGAGGCGCACAACGGCGCGCCGAGCACCACCGGTGACTACGGTCCGATGGCCCTCGCCGATGTAGCCACCGGGTTGACAGCGAAGGGCACCCCGTCAACCGCCGGATTACACACCTTGGGCACGGCAGCCACGTTGATCGGCGCGACCCCGGCCGCTGTGAAGACCGATCCAGGCGACAACATCCGCGCTGCCGCAGCGCTGCTCGCCGGGTACGCGAAGAAACTCGACAACGGCATCGTGCCCACCTCGGTCGACGAGTGGTACGGCGCGGTCGCCGAGTACTCCGGCGTGACGGATCAGGCCGGTGCCAGGGACTTCGCGGACGACGTCTACGCCACCATTCGCACCGGTACGGCCCGGCACACCGACGACGGCCAGAACATCAGCCTGCCCGCCGATCCCTCTGTCGCGCCGAACACCGGTCAGCTGGCCGCGTTGCACCTCGCCCCGCCACCGCCCGGTCAACCGGCCGAATGCCCCGTGAACCTGGACTGCACATTCATTCCGGCCGCGTACACCGAGGTGTCCAGTTCGACCGACTACGGCAACTACGACCTGGCGAACCGGCCGAACAACGGCCTGACCATCAACTACATCGTCATTCACGACACCGAAGAGACCTACGCGGCGACGGTGTCGGATTTCCAGAACCCGACCCACTACGCCAGCGCCAACTATGTGGTGCGCGGCAGCAACGGCACCGTGACCCAGATGGTGCCGGACGCCGATGTCGCCTGGCACGCGGGCAACTGGTACCTGAACATGCACGCCGTCGGTGTCGAGCAGGAGGGTTTCGCCGTCCAGGGCGCGACCTGGTTCACCGAGCGGCTCTACCAGACCACCGCGAAACTGGTGCGCTACCTGGCCGCGCGCTACCACCTGCCGGTGGACCGGCAGCACGTCATCGGGCACGACAACGTGCCAGGGCCGAGCACAGCTGGCATTCCTGGCATGCACTGGGATCCGGGTCCGTTCTGGAACTGGACCCACTTCATGAACCTGCTGGGTGACTACGTGGCGCCGACCGGCAGCGTGCGCAGCCCGGTGGTGACGATCAACCCGGACTTCGCCACCAACATCCAGACCGTGACCGACTGCGAGAACCACACGCCAGTGGCCGACCAGGCGTCCAGCTTCGTGTACCTGCGCACCGCGCCGAACGCGACCGCGCCGCTGTTCAACGATCCCGGGTTGAACCCGACCGGCACCGTCGGCACCACGTGCGCCGCGGACTGGGGCGACAAGGCCAGCAGCGGCCAGCAGTTCGCGGTGGCCGGCCGTTCCGGCGACTGGATCGCGATCTGGTGGGACGGCACCAAGGTGTGGTTCGAGAACCCGGCGGCCAAACCGGTGGTGACGCACTCGTCCGCGCTGGTCGTCGAGCCGAAGCCAGGGGAGACCTCGGTGCCGGTGTACGGCAGCGCGTACCCGGAGGCGAGCTCGTATCCGTCCGCGATTCCGGCGCAGACGCTGACTCCACTGCGGTACACGATCCAATCTGGACAGTCCTATGTATACGGCGGGACCACGCCGACGGACTACTACTACGCGAAGACCATCGACAACAGCATCCCGGACGATCACACCGACGTACCGGGCAAGCAGAAGTTCCTGGAGATCCAGCTCGGTCACCGGGTGGCGTTCGTGCTCGCCAGCCAGGTGCGGGTGGTGTCAGCCGCCGGTTGACAGATACTAGGCGATGGTCCGATGTTGTCCCGGTCGACAACGTCGGACCATCGCTGTTTGGGGCGTCCGGGGCAAGATTCATCCGATGACTGGGTTGACGCTGCGAGCCGTGCCGCGTATCAACTACAGGTGTTCAAGCCGCCCGCTGGCGCACGGGCCGGTTTATTCCGGTGTGCGCGAAGAAAGGGTTCAGCATGAACAGGGGCCGCAAGCTCCTCGTCGGCGCGGTCGCCGCGCTGCTCGGCACGGCACTATTCGCGACCGGTACGGCGGGAGCCGCTCCGGTCAAGCATGTGAACGTCCCGGCCAATCCGCCGATGGGATGGAGTAGCTGGAGTTCACTGCGCGAGTCCATCAGCACCTCGATCATCGAGGCGCAGGCCAAGGAACTGCACGACAACCTCGCCTCGGTCGGCTACCAGTACGTGAACATCGACGCCGGCTGGCAGAACGGCGTCGACAAGTACGGCAGGCCGACCTACGACACCACCAAGTTCGCGACCGGGATCGCACCGGTCGCGAAGTACGTGCACTCGCTGGGCCTGAAGTTCGGCATCTACCTGGTGCCCGGCATTCCGGCCGCGGCGGTGACCGCGAACTCGCCGATCCTGGGCACCAAGTCCCACGTCAAGGACATCGCGGACACGTCGAAGCCGGGCAACACGGCCGAGGACGGCTCCGCCGCAATCGACTACAGCAAGCCGGGCGCCATGGCCTATGTGCAGTCCGAGGCGAACCTGCTGGCGTCCTGGGGCGTCGACTACCTCAAGATGGATTTCGTCGGACCCGGCGGCGGCAAGATCGCCGCGGACAACCGCGCGGACATGCAGGCGTGGCACACCGCGATCCAGAACAGTGGCCGCGCCATCCACCTCGAACTGTCCAACTCGCTGAGCTTCGACAACGCGAGCACCTGGGCGAAGTACAGCAACGGATGGCGCATCGAGGGTGACGTCGAGTGCTACAGCCACTGCACCGGCCTGACGAACTGGGGCGTGCGCGTGTCGTTGCGCTTCAACGACGTGCCCAAGTGGATCCCGTTCGCGGGGCCTGGGCACTGGAGCGACCTCGACTCGCTGGAGGTCGGCAACGGCACCACCACCGACGGGCTGAGCGCCGACGAGGAAAAGAGCATGATCACGCTGTGGTCCGTCGAGTCCGCACCGCTGCTGCTCGGCACCAACCTCACCAAACTCGACCCGAGCGACCTCACCCTGTTGAAGAACAAGGAAGTCGTCGCGGTCGACCAGTCGGGGCACCCGGCTCATCCGGTGTCCCCGGCCACCCAGCAGCAGGTCTGGTTCGCCAAGAACCCGGACGGCAGCTACGCGGTCGCCCTGTTCAACCTCGGCAGCGCCAGCGCGGCGGTGAGCGCGAACTGGAGTGACCTGGGTCGGCACGGATCGGCGTCCGTGCGCGACCTGTGGGCGGAGAAGAACCTCGGTACCCAGGCGAGCGGCTACAGCGCAACCCTGGGTTCACACGCATCGATGCTGCTGCGGGTGACGCCGACTCACTGAGTCCTGGCGACTCGAACCTTGACCCCGAGCAGGCCGTCGAGCGGTACCCGCGCGACGGCCTGTTTCGGGTCGACGCCGAAACCGCCCGCCCGCACCAGGTCCAGCAGGCGCTCGGCGAGTGGCAGCACCAGGTGCCGACCCCAGCAGCGTTCGCTGGCATGGCCGAAGGGCAGGTAGGCGGGCAGCGTGTCCGGGTCGACGCCGGTCCAGCGCTGCGGCTGGTAGGCGTCCGGGTCGTCCCAGAAATCGGGATTGCGCTGCGTGAGCAGCGGCAGCATGAGCACGTCGTCGGCGGGGCCGATCCGGTCGTCGAGCGCCGGGTACTCGGGCGAGGCGAACCGGACCAGGTTCCACGAGGGCGGCAGCAGTCGCAGCGCCTCCAGCAGGATCTCCCGGTTCGGCGTGTCCGGCGGGAACGGGGCGGCCAGCCAGATCGCGTTCGTCGCCAGGGTGGCGACCGTGTTGCAGATCGGCGACGCCATTCGCCGGTAGAGACCCATCGCGTGCAGCTTCTGCCGGTAGCGGAACGTCTCCAGTTTGCCGAACGTGTGCTTGGCGACCGAGGACGCGTCCGAATCCAGCGAGACCCGGCCGCCGGGAAGCAGGGCGCCGGTGCCGAGCACGGTACGCGAGACCGCGTGCGAGGCCTCCAGCTTGCGCCTGCTCAGCAGCCGCAGCCGGAACGGGTCGTGCGGGAAGATCAGGTCGCGCAGATAGCGGTGCCCGATAGCAGGCCATTCGCCGGTGAGATCGAGCCCGGTTTCCGGTGGTTGTTTCAACGCGCGGCGCACGTCCTGGGTGATCGCCTGCATCATTTCCGACGATTCCGGCCGCGTGATCGGTTTTCCCCGGAACGGTTTGAACGTGGGTCGTTCGGAATCGTGCATCGGGCGGGCGTGTAACAAAATATCGATCATCGACGGATCCGCGACGCCGATGGTGCCGGGGTCCAGTCGGAACACGGTGTCGCGCCGGTGGGCGTCCAGGAGCTGGGCGAGGCGCGGTGCGAACACCGTCGCGCCGGTCATCCGATCGGTACTCGACACCAGCATCTTCTTGCTCCCCACGCGGAACCCGCCCGGTGCGGCCAGGGACGCACCGGGCGAGGAGTTTCTAGTCCCAGCCGTACCAGGCGTAGGTCTTCAGGCTCTTCTCCGGCATGATCTTCTTGATGACAGCCGCAATGAGCTTCATGGCGAACCTCCCTTCACCTCAAGAATTCGCGGACCATTCAAGAAGTAGCAATGCGACGCCGAGATCGGCAACCCTACTTTCGTCGGTGCCGGGTGTAAGAAATGCGAGTATTAGCACTTCGCTGCGGTGACAACAATGGTGCGATCGACTTTCTCTTGTTACTGATTTATTGCTCAGCGGGCGATAAGCGCACACAGCGCGTACACAGGAACCGGACGTTTTCACAGCTCGTGCACAGCGGAGAGCAAGGTTTCGATCGCTGCGCGTGACTAGGGTCGAGGTCAATCGACCGGAAGGACCCACCCGATGACGACAGCGGCGACCGCCGACTCAGCGAGCCCGACCCTGGCGTCGCCCAATCCGAGATCCGCGCGCAAGATGCTGGTGATCGCCGTCATCGTGCTCGCCGCGATCGCGGTGCGGTTGGTGTTCTTCTCCTACCAGTCCGGTGACTACACCGCGTACTTCGCCCAGTGGTACGACTACATCAAGCAACACGGCGGATTCGCGGCACTCAAGACGAACTTCGCCAACTACAACGAGCCGTACCTCTACCTGCTGGCGGGGTTGACCTACCTGCCGGTGCCCGCGCTCACCGGCATCAAGGCGATGTCGGTGGTGTTCGACTTCCTGCTGGCGTTCTTCGCGTACCGGATCGTGAACCTGCGGTATCCGGACCGGTGGTGGCCGATCCTGGCCGGTGCCATCGTGCTGTTCCTGCCGACCGTGGTGCTGAACTCGTCCATGTGGGGCCAGGCGGACGCCATGTACGGCGCGTTCGGCGTCGGCGCGGTCTACTTCCTGCTGCGTCGGCGGCCCTGGCTGGCGTGCCTGTTCTTCGGGCTCGCGTTCTCGTTCAAGCTGCAGATCGTCTTCCTGTTCCCGCTGCTGTTGCTGCTCGTGCTGCGCAGGTGGGTGCCGTGGCGGGCGCTGCTGGTGATCCCGGTGGTCTACGTCCTGCTGGACGTGCCGGCGCTACTGCTCGGCGCGAGCCCCGGCGCGGTGTTCTCGCTCTACGCCACCCAGACCGGCACCTACGATCAGCTCACGCTGAACGCGCCGAACATCTACCAGTACTTCGGCGCGACCACGTCGACCGTGCTGCGGTACGGCGGCATCGCGGTCACCGGGATCCTGCTGCTCGCACTGATCGTTCCGGTCGCGGTGAAGCGGATCCCGCTCACGCCGCTGCGGATCGTGCTGGCCGCGACCGTGTCCGCGCTGCTGGTGCCGTACTTCCTGCCTGCCATGCACGAGCGCTACTTCTACCTGGCGGACGTGCTGACCGTGGTCGCCGCGTTCTACCTGCCGCGCAAGCTGTGGGCGCTGCCGATCCTGGAGCAGTTCGCCTCGGTGTTCTCGTATCTGCCGTTCCTGCTGATGACCGGCGGGCGCGGCGGTTTCCGGGGTGGCGGGACCGGGCAGGCGCCCGCGCTGCCACAGCAGGGGACCGGTGGGTTGGCTGGTGGCGGATTCGGCGGCGGGACCGCGCCGGGCGGCGCCGGTGGCAGTGGGGGTTACGGCGGGGGACGGACTGGCAGCGGCGGTGGCGGTGCTGGGAACGGTGGGTTTACCGGCGGAGGTGGCGCTGGGAACCGGGGGTTTACGGGTGGCGGGTTTCCCGGTGCGGGTGGGCGCGGGTTTGGTGGCGGCGCGGGCGGCGGTGCGGGTGGTGGAGGTGGCAGCGGGACCGCGGTGATTCCGTTCTCGATCCTGGCCACGGTCATGCTCGCCGCGCTGATCCTCGCGGTCTGGGTCGCGGTGCGGGAGTTCCGCCGGCTCGATTCGGCTGAGAACTCGTTCGGAATTGGCTCGGAGTCGGTTAAGAAACCCCAGTCGCCTGCCGGTTCGGGTGGCGATCAGCAGGTAGAACTGGATGGGCAGGTGTGGGGTTCGAGCTGAGGGTTCGTCATTGATGGCAGGTTGGGGTATGCGCGGCCAGGAAGATCGGCTCGGGCGCGGGTCGGTACGGTGAGCGCGATGAGCAGCACAGCCACTGACCTCGCGGAGGACCCGACCCCGGCGGACACGACGCCGGAGTCAAGCCCTGTACACCCGCGCGGACGGCTGCGGGCCTTGTTCAGTTGGGCGACGGTGCGCACGCACTGGTTGCTGACCATTTTCGTGGTGGTCGGCGTGCTCATGCGGATCGTCACGATCTTCGCCTACCAGCCGGGTTTGCTGAACCTGGACTCCTGGGCGTACCTGGACAACGCGGGTCCGTTGCTGCCGCAGTTTCTCGACCCGATCGGCTATCCGCTGCTGATCCTGCGCCCGCTGCTGCCGTTGGGCGGCATTCGCGCGGTGGTGATCGTGCAGCACCTTGCCGGACTCGGCATGGGGCTCGCTGTCTACCACCTCGCGCTGCGGCTGGGCGCCAGGCGGTGGCTGGCCGCGCTCGCGGCCGCGCCGGTGTTGATCGACGCGTTCCAGCTCAACGTCGAGGAGACGATCCTTTCCGACGTCTGGATGCAGGTCGCGGTGGTGCTCGCGTTCTGGCTGCTGCTCGCCAGAGGCGTGCCGAAGCCGGGGCGGGCCGCGCTGGCCGGGTTCGTGGTCGCCATCTCGCTGACCATCCGGATGGTCGCGTTGCCGCTGATCGTGCCGGTCGTGCTGTACCTGATCCTGGCCGGTGGCCAGTGGCGGACCAAGGCGGGCTGGGGAAAGATCGCGGCCCGCACCGGTGCCTGCCTTGGCGCGTTCCTGGTGGTGATCGCGGCCTACGCCACATACTTCCACTCGTTCACCGGCACGTGGGGCCTGAACACCGCGTCGGGCAACTCGCTCTACGGGCGGACCGCGGAGATCGCCGACTGTCCCCAGGACGACCTGGACAAGGTCCTGATGGAGCTGTGCCCGAAGGAGCCGCTGGGCCAGCGCCTCGGTTCGGACGCCTATGCGCACGCGGACGGCACGCCCGGCTGGCCCGGGTACGTGCCGCCCGGCAAGACCATCTACGACCTGGACAAGGAGTTCTCCTACAAGGTCATCGAGCACCAGCCGTTGCAGGTGGCCGGCGCGGTGCTGGAGGACTTCTTCAAGGGTTTCTGGCCGACGCACATCACCTTCGGCACCGACCCGCCCGCGATCACCTGGCAGTTCCTGACGTCGTATCCCGCCTACTACTACGGGCCGGACCAGACGGTTCCGCAGATCACCAAGGCGATGCAGGACTACGTCTACAAGTACAGCGGCGAGGTCGGCTACGCCTCACCGCAGCTGGGCCAGTTCCTGCGCGGCTACCAAACGCTGTTCTACACACCCGGTCCGTACCTGCTGATCTGCGGCATCCTGGCGTGTCTCGCCGGGTTCGGCGTGGGCCTCGCCCGGCGAGCCAAGCAGCGCGCGCCCGCGTTCCTGCTGGTCGGGATGGCAGTCACGCTGATGGGTATGGCGGCGGCGTTCGAGTTCTCCTGGCGCTACCAGTTGCCCGGGTTGATCCTCTACCCGTTGGCGGGGGCGCTGGCGATCACCGCGTTGACCAGCAAGCGGAAAACTACCGATTGACCTGTGCGAGCGCCTCGGCGAGCGATTCCAGGATCGCGGGGGTGTAGGGCACCGGCAGCTGGACGATGCCCAGGTCGGCGCCGTGTTCGGCGAAGGTGGCCGCGAGTTCGGCGAGTTCCTTGGGGTCCATGCCGGGCTGCAACCGCAGGTGCGTGGAGATGGTGATCTCCTTCGGGTCGCGGCCGAGGTCCGCGCAGTGCCGGTGCAGCACGTCCAGTTTGTGGTCGAACAGCTCGACCTCGCCGCCGCCGAAGTTCCAGTGCTGCGCGAACCGGGCGGTGGTGCGCAGCGTGCGCTTCTCGCCACCGCCGCCGATGCAGATCGGCGGGTGCGGCTTCTGCACGGGCTTGGGCTCGCAGCGGGCGTTGGTGAGCGTGTAGTACTCGCCGGAGTAGTCGGACCACTCCTTGGTCAGCAGGTCGACGATGACCTGGCAGGCTTCCTCGAACCGGTCGCTGCGCTGCTTCTTGCTGCCAAGCTCCATGCCGTACGCGGTGGACTCTTCCTCGTTCCAGCCTGCGCCGATGCCGAGTTCGAGTCTGCCGTTCGAGACGATGTCCAGCGACGCCGCCATGTTCGCCAGCACCGCAGGGTGCCGGTAGTGGATACCGGTGACCAGCACGCCCAGCCGCAGCCGTGTGGTGGCTTGCGCAAGCGCCGCGAGGATCACCCACCCCTCAAGACACGGGCCGCTGGTGTCCTGGGTGAGTGGGTAGAAGTGGTCGAAGGTCCAGGCCGATTCGAACAGCTCGATCTGGTCGCCGGCCAGCCATACTGCCTGGATATCTGACCAAGTCGAGTTGTGCGGGGCGGTCTTGAAGGCGAATCGCATGTGGCGATCATATGGTCGGAGCTACTCCAGCTAGATCTGGAAAAACATAAGGGGAGTGGCGTGCGAGATCCAGAACTTGTCGAGCTGGCCAACGCGCACCGCGTTGCGACCAGTTACCTCAACGGTGACAAAGAACGGGTCGAGGTGGACGACGACGTGGTCGTCGCGGTGCTCGGCCTGTTGGGCGTGGACGCGACGTCGGCATCGGCCATCAGCAGCGAGCTTGCGGACGCCCGTCGCAAGGCCGGTGACCTGCCGTCGACCATCGTGTTGCGCGAGGGCACCGGGCGGGCCCTGCCCAGCCCCGGTGAGGTGCACTGCGAGGACGGCAGTGTGCACGCGGCCAACACCACCATTCCGACCGACCTGCCGCTCGGCTGGCACACGCTGCACATCGGCGACGCCGAGCACAGCCTCATCATCGTGCCGAACGCGCTGATCGAACCCCCGCACACCTGGGGTTTCATGGCGCAGCTCTACGGCATCCAGTCGGCGGGTTCGTGGGGTATCGGCGATTACGCCGATCTGCGCGATCTGGCGTCGATGTCCGGCCGCGAGCTGGGCGCGGGCATGGTGCTGGTCAACCCGTTGCACGCGCCGACGCCCGGTCTGCCGGTCGCGTCGTCGCCGTACGCGCCGTCGAGCCGGCGGTTCGCGAATCCGCTGTACCTGCGGGTACAGGACGTCGAGGGCTATCGACGTCTCGACGCGTCCGCGCGTGCCGAGCTCGACGCGTTGCGCCCGCCCCGGCCGGACCTGGTCGACTACGACGCGGTTTACACCGCGAAGGACGCGGCGCTACTCCGGGTTTACAGCGCCGACCCGGACCGGGACGGGCCGTGTGACGACTCGCTGACCGAGTTCGCCACGTTCTGCGCGTTGTCGGAGAAGTACGGCAAGAACTGGCGTGAGTGGCCCGAGGAACTGCGCCATCCCGGCGGCGAGTGCGTCGGGTTCGAGCGGGACGAGCTGGCCGACCGGGTCGGCTATCACGCCTGGTTGCAGCGCCGGTGTGCCGAGCAGCTTGGCGCGGCGCGGCAGGCGTCGATGGACGCGGGCATGGCCATCGGCATCGTGCACGACCTCGCGGTCGGCATCGACCCGAAGGGCGCGGACGCCTGGGCGTTGCAGGAGGTGCTGGCCAAGGGGGCGTCGGTGGGCGCGCCGCCGGACGCGTTCAACCAGCTCGGCCAGGACTGGCAGCTTTTGCCGTGGCACCCGGCGAAGCTGGCCGAGGCGGGCTACCGGCCCTACCGGGACGTGGTGCGGCACGCGCTCAACAACGGCGGCGGCATCCGCGTCGACCACGTCGCGGGCCTGTGGCGGTTGTGGTGGGTGCCGAAGGGTGAACCGGCCAACCGGGGCACCTACATCTACTACGACGCCGAGGCCATGTTCGGCGTGCTCGCGCTGGAGGCGGCGCGGACCGGCGGCACGGTGATCGGCGAGGACCTGGGCACGGTCGAGGAGGCGGTCAGCGAGGGTCTGCGCGAGCGGCACGCGCTGGGCTGCGCGGTGATGTGGTTCGAGACCGACGAGGACGAGCCCGACCAGCTGCTGCCGCCGTCGAAGTGGCCGGAGCGGGCCGCGGCCAGCATCTCCACCCACGACCTGCCCACGGCGGCCGGGTTCCTCCGCGCCGAGCACGTGCGGGTGCGGGCGGAGCTGGGGCAACTCGCGGAGAGCCCGGCGCAGGCGCTGGCACAGGCGAGGAAGGAGAAGCAGCGACTGCTCGACCTGATGCGCGACGAGGGACTGCTCAAACCGGACGCGACGGAGGAAGAGATCATCCTGGCCATGCACCAGCTGCTGGCCAGCACGCCGTGCCGGGTGCACCTGGTGTCCCCGTACGATGTGATCGGCGAGATTCGGCAGCCGAACCTGCCGGGAACCACCGATGAGTACCCGAACTGGCGATTGCCGTTGTCGACGTCATTGGAGGAGTTCCGCCTCGACCCGCGGGTTCAGCAGATCGCGGATACTTTCCGTTCCAGCTGAATCACGATCAGTCGCCGATCTCGGTGACAAACATCGTCAAACGCATACCTGTGTGGCCGCGCGACCGTCAACGATGGCATCGTTGGCGGTCGCGCGGTCTGGTCGCCAGCCAGATCGCAGGTCATATCGATCCAGCATCGATGACAGCAGCAAAGTGAAGGAAGTGGACATGCGGCCGTGGCCGGGGACGGCATACCCGTTGGGCGCCACCTATGACGGGACCGGCACCAACTTCGCGGTGTTCTCCGAGCCGGCGAGCCGGGTCGAACTGTGCCTGTTCGACGAGTCCGGCGCCGAGACACGCATCGACCTGCCGGAAACCGACGGTTTCGTCTGGCACGGCTACCTGCCAACGGTCGGTCCCGGCCAGCGCTACGGCTACCGGGTGCACGGTGACTACGACCCGTCGCGCGGCCTGCGCTGCAATCCGGACAAGCTGCTGCTCGACCCGTACGCCAAGGCGGTCACCGGCGACCTGAGCTGGGACGAGACCGTGTTCGGCTACCAGTTCGACTCGCCTGGCACCCGCAACGACACCGATTCGGCCGGTCAGGTGCCGATGGCGGTGGTGATCAACCCGTTCTTCGACTGGGACAACGACCGCTCGCCGCGCGTGTCGTACCACGAGAGCGTGATCTACGAGGCGCACGTGCGTGGCCTGACCATGGCGCATCCGCGCGTCCCCGAGGAGATGCGCGGCACCTACGCGGGCATCGCCCATCCGGCCGTGATCGAGCACCTCCAGCGCCTCGGCGTGACCGCGGTCGAGCTGATGCCGGTGCACCACTTCGTCAGCGAGCACAACCTGGTGGACCGAGGGTTGTCGAACTACTGGGGTTACAACACCCTCGCGTTCCTCGCGCCGCACGCCCGGTATTCGTCGGCGGGCACGCTCGGTCAGCAGGTGCCGGAGTTCAAGGCGATGGTGCGCGCGCTGCACTCCGCGGGCATCGAGGTCATCCTGGATGTCGTGTACAACCACACCGCAGAGGGCAACCATCTCGGACCGACGTTGAGCATGCGCGGCCTGGACAACGGCGCCTACTACCGGCTGGAAGAGAAGGACCGCGAGTACTACACGGACTACACCGGCACCGGGAACTCGCTGAACATGCGCCATCCGCACACGTTGCAGGTGGTCATGGACTCGTTGCGGTACTGGGTGCTGGAGATGCACGTCGACGGGTTCCGGTTCGACCTGGCCGCCGCGCTCGCGCGCACTTTCTACGATGTGGACCGGCTGAGCGCCTTCTTCGACATCGTCCAGCAGGATCCGGTGGTGTCGCAGGTCAAGCTGATCGCGGAGCCGTGGGACGTCGGTCCCGGTGGCTACCAGGTCGGCAACTTCCCTCCATTGTGGACGGAGTGGAACGGGCGCTACCGGGACACCGTCCGCGACTTCTGGCGCGGCCAGCCCAACACACTCGGCGAGTTCGCCTCCCGGTTCACCGGATCGAGCGATCTCTACCAGGACGACGGCCGTCGCCCGTTCGCGTCCATCAACTTCGTCACCGCGCACGACGGGTTCACGCTGCACGACCTGGTCAGCTACGACAACAAGCACAACGAGGCCAACGGCGAGGACAACCGGGACGGCTCGGACGACAACCGCTCCTGGAACCACGGCGTCGAAGGACCGACCGACGACGCGAACGTGCTGGACCTGCGCGCCCGCCAGTCAAGAAATCTGCTGGCCACCCTGATGCTGTCCCAGGGCGTGCCGATGATGTTGCACGGCGACGAGATCAGCCGCACGCAGCAAGGCAACAACAACGCTTATTGCCAGGACAACGAACTCACCTGGATGAGCTGGAAAGACACCGAGAAACACACCGAACTGTTCACCTTCGCCAGTGAGCTGATCGCGTTCCGGCGCGCCCACCCGGTGTTCCGCCGCAAGCGCTTCTTCGACGGCAGGCCAACGCATCGCGGTGCCGGGCCCGAGGACATCGCCTGGTTCACCCCGGACGGCGCGCACATGTCCGAAGAGGACTGGGAAGCGACCTTCGGCAAGGCGATCACCGTCTACCTCAACGGCGAGGGAATTCACGATCGGGACCTACGCGGCGAGTGGGTGCGGGATGATTCCTTCGTGCTGTTCTTCAACGCGCATTACGAGGACATCGAATTCACCGTGCCGGGTAAGGAATACGGCGCCCAATGGCAGATCGTGGTGAACACCGACACCGGTGAGGTGGACAAACACACCTCGGTCGGGTTCGGCATCGAGACCGATCCGGACACGATCGGCGACGTCGCCGCCACCGACAAGGTCACCGTCACCGCCCGCTCCCTGCTCGTCCTGCAGCGGTGCGCCTGATGGCGGCTCCCAGCTCCACCTACCGCCTGCAACTCCGTCCGGAATTCGGTTTCGCCGACGCCGCCGAGGTCGCCCGCTACCTCACCGAACTGGGTGTCGGCGCGGTCTACGCGTCGCCGATCCTCCAGGCGGCGCACGGCTCCACGCACGGCTACGACGTGGTCGACCCGACCAGGGCGTCCGAAGACCTCGGTGGCGAGGACGGCAGGCTCGCGCTGGTGCACCGGCTGCGCCAACTCGGCCTGCGCCTGGTCGTGGACACCGTGCCCAACCACATGGACGTGTCCGACGCCTCGGCCAACCGCTACTGGTGGGACGTGCTCGCGCACGGTGCAGAGTCGAAGTACGCGCACTTCTTCGACATCGACTGGACCCGCGCGCCCATCGTGCTCCCGACCCTCGCCGACGACGGTGACGGCGGCGTCGCCGCCCTGAACGACCTGCGCGTCGAAGACGGCGAACTGCACTACTTCGAACACCGCTTCCCGCTCGCCGAGGGCACCGGCGAGGGCACCCCGCAGGAAGTGCACGAGCGCCAGCACTACCGGCTGATCTCGTGGCGGCGCGGCAACGACGAACTGAACTACCGGCGCTTCTTCGACGTCACCACGCTCGCCGGCGTGCGCGTCGAGGACGAGGACGTGTTCGACACGACGCACGGCGAGATCCTGCGCTGGGTCGCGGCGGGCGAAGTCGACGGCCTGCGCATCGACCACGTCGACGGCCTCGTCGACCCGGGCGGCTACCTGCGCAGGCTGCGGTCCCGGATCGGCGACACCTGGCTGGTCGTGGAGAAGATCCTCGGCCTCGGCGAAGCGCTGCCCTCGGACTGGCCGACAGCCGGAACCAGCGGATACGACGCGCTCGGCGAGATCTGCGGCGTGTTCATCGACCCCACCGGCGAAACCCCGCTCGGCGAACTCGCCGCGCGCTTCGACGCCCCGGCCGACTACGCCGAACTCACCCTCGAATCGCGGCGCCTGATCACCGGCACCACGCTGCGCGCGGAAGTGCTGCGCATCGCCCGGCTCTTCCCGAAATTCCCGATCGAGCGAGCCGAAGCCGCGGTCGCCGAACTGCTCTGCTCGTTCGACGTCTACCGCAGCTACCTGCCCGACGCGCAGAACCGGCTGCGCGCGGCGGTGGCGGTGGCCATCCGCAACCAGCCGCACCTGGCCGAACCGCTGTCCAACATCGCCTTCCACGCGATCAACGAACCGCACGGCGAGATCGCCATCCGGTTGCAGCAGACCTCGGCGATGGTGATGGCGAAGGGGATCGAGGACACCGCGTCCTACCGATTCCCGCGCCTGGTCGCGTTGAACGAGGTCGGCGGCGACCCGGACCGCTTCGGCGTCAGCGTCGAGGAGTTGCACGCGGCGTTCGCGCAACGCGAAGCCGGGTGGCCGACCGCGATGACCGCGCTGGCCACGCACGACACCAAACGCGGTGAGGACGTGCGCGCCCGGCTCGCCGTGCTCGCGGAGATCCCAGCCGAGTTCGGCGCGCTCGTCGACGAACTGCACGAGCTGCACCCGTTGCCCGAGCCGACCATCGAACTGCTCGCCTGGCAGACCCTGGTCGGTGCCTGGCCCGCCGACGAGCAGCGGATCACCGACTACCTGTTCAAGGCAGCGCGGGAAGCCAAACTGGCGACCTCGTGGACCGAGCACGACGACAAGTTCGAAACCGCGCTGCACGACTGGGTACCTGCGGTTTACACCGATCCCGCCGCTGTGAACCTGCTGAATACCTTCAGCGACCGGATCACGGAAGCAGGCTGGTCCAACTGCCTCGGCCAGAAGCTGCTCCAACTCGCCGGACCCGGCATCCCGGACGTCTATCAGGGCACCGAGAAGTGGGACGACTCCCTGGTCGACCCGGACAACCGCAGGCTGGTCGACTACGGCGCCCGGCGCGAACTGCTCACCCGGATCCGGGAGGGCTGGCGGCCACCGGTTGACGACACCGGCGCCATCAAGATCGCGCTGGTGCACCACGTGCTCCGGCTGCGCCGCGACGAACCCGAACTGTTCACCGGATACCGCGCGTTGACATCGGACGGCTCGGCGTCAACCAATGCGGTCGCGTTCGCGCGCGGCCGTGAACGCCGGGTTGTCGCGATCGCCACCCGGCTGCCGATGCGATTGAAATCCTCCGGCGGCTGGCGCGACACCGCCGTCCAACTGCCCGCCGACGCCACCTGGACCGACGCGCTCACCGGCACGTCGTTCGAGGGACACCGGGTCTACCTCGGTGCCGCGCTGGAGCGGTATCCCGTCGCCCTGCTCGTCCAGAACCGCGAATAGGAGAGCCTCCGATGCCACGCTTCTCGGTGTGGGCACCGCAGATCGAGCAGGTCCGGGTCCGGGTGGACGGCACCGACCACGACATGACCCAGGACGACAACGGCTGGTGGAGCACGGAGGTCGCGGCGTCACCCCAGTGCGACTACGCGTTCCTGCTGGGCGATGACCCGAAACCGTTGCCGGACCCGCGTTCCCGCTGGCAACCCAACGGCGTGCACGAGGCGTCCCGCCGCTACGTCCCCGGCGACTGGCCCGCGTCGAACTGGACCGGCAGGCAACTGGCCGGGGGAGTGGTCTACGAGCTGCACGTCGGCACGTTCACCGAAGAAGGCACCCTGGCGGCGGCGATCGGCAAACTCGACCACCTGGTCGAGCTCGGCGTCGACTTCGTGGAACTCATGCCGGTCAACGCGTTCGACGGTGTCGAGGGCTGGGGTTACGACGGGGTCGCCTGGTACGCGGTGCACGAACCGTACGGCGGCCCGGTGGGGTTGCGGCATTTCGTCTCTGCCTGCCACGACAAGGGTTTGGGCGTCATCCTCGACGTGGTCTACAACCACCTCGGGCCCTCCGGCGCGTACCTGGACCGGTTCGGCCCGTACTTCGCGGGCAGCAACCAGTGGGGCCGCTCGCTCAACCTGGACGGCCCCGACTCCGATGAGGTCCGCCGCTACGTCATCGACAACGCGCTGGGCTGGCTGCGTGAGTTCCACCTCGACGGGCTGCGCCTGGACGCGGTGCACGCGTTGCACGACACCCGGGCGACACACCTGCTCGAACAACTGGCCATCGAGGTCGACGCGCTGTCCACGCATCTCGGACGGCCGTTGACGCTGATCGCGGAGTCCGACCTCAACGACGCCAAGCTGGTGACCGCCCGGGAAGCTGGCGGCTACGGCCTGACCGCGCAGTGGGACGACGACCTGCACCACGTGCTGCACACCGCGCTCACCGGCGAACGCCAGGGTTACTACGTCGACTTCGGTTCGCTGGCGTCGCTGGCGAAAACCTGGGAGCGGGTGTTCTTCCACGCTGGCACGTACTCGTCGTTCCGGCACCGTGCACACGGCCGCCCGGTTGACACCCAGCGGTTGTCGGCGCACCGGTTCCTGTGTTACATCCAGGACCACGACCAGATCGGCAACCGCGCCACCGGCGACCGCATCTCCGCGACACTCTCGCCCGGTCTGCTCGGGGTCGCTGCGGCGATGGTGCTGTGCTCGCCGTACACGCCGATGATCTTCATGGGCGAGGAGTGGGGGTCGAAGGCGCCGTGGCAGTTCTTCGCCTCGTTCCCCGACCCCGATCTCGCGAACGCCGTGCGCAACGGCCGTCGAGCCGAGTTCGCCGGCCACGGCTGGGCCACCGAGGACGTCCCCGACCCGATGGACCCGGCCACTGTCGACCGATCCCGGCTGCGTTGGTCCGAATTGGACGATCCGGCGCACCAGCAGCTGTTCACCGTCTACCGGCGCCTGATCAACGCGCGCAGGACCTATCCGGAGCTGAGCGATCCGCGCCTGCCGCTGCTCAAGGTCGACTTCGACGAGGAGCAGCGGTGGCTGGTCGTGCACCGGGGTTCGTTCCGGTTGGCCTGCAACCTCGCCGCCGAACCGCGTGAGCTGCGGGTAGGCGCGGTTGACGTGGTGCTGGCGAATGGGTCCACCGAGTTCACAGCGGACACGGTCACGCTGGCACCCGAATCGTTCGCGTTGCTGCGCTGCCGCGAGCGAAACATGACAGGCCGAGGCGATCTGCGGAAGTAGACCGGACAACATGAATTCGGAGCTGCCCTGCGCGAAAACGGCGGCAGCGAGCACGGAAACCACAATGGGCATGACGAGACAACCACTCCGGAGCACGTGACGAGACCTGGCGCGGTTCCGCTGCCGGGTGCGGACGAGACCGTGCTCCGACGAGGACTCGCGGGCGCCGCGCAGGGGGCGCTGGAGCTTCGCCGGGCGGTCAGCGTCTGTCGGCCTCGGGGGTTGTCACGTGGTCAACCTAGCGCGCGCTGTCAACGCCAGCACCACGATTACGGCGACGGCGAAGGCGGCGCTGACCGGCCACTGGCCGAGGTTCTTGGACAGCAGCAGCGCGACGGACGTGCCGAAGGGGCGGGTCAGGACGTAGCAGGCCCAGAACGCGAGCGCGGCGTTGAGACCGAAGCACCTCCACCCGATGGCGATGCCCGCGAGCAGCACGGTCCACGTTGCCAGGGGGAGTGTCGCGCCGATGAAGGTGTGGCCGATCGCGGTGCCGAGGGCGAACGCGACCAAGGACGCCGCCCAGTAGAGGCGTTCCCGGCGGGCGGTGTCGATGTGGCGCAGCGACAGGGTGTTTTCGCGGATCCGCCACCAGATCAGGAGTGCGACGAGGACGACGAGGCAGGCGATGGAGATCATCAGGTAGGGCAGGTGCAGTTCGTCGTAGACGCCGTTGGCCAGTTCGGTGCCCGCCACGCTGACCACGACGACCGTCGGCCAGAACACCCATGGCCGGTAGCGGCGCGCACGGAACTGCGTGGTCAGCGCCGCTACCAGGGCCAGCACGATCCCCGCCGTGACGGGGACCTGTCCCAGGTGCCGGTAGAGGTAGTCCGGCCAGTCGACGTCGGCTCCGGTGATCATGGTTTTGGCCAGCCAGAACCAGATCGTCACCGGCGCGATTCGGTGCACGGGTCAGTGTTGCGCGGGCACCGCGTCCATCGGGATGTGGGGCAGCGCGGTGCGTGGCTGGACGCCGGTGAACGCGAGCGCGATCACGAAGCCCGCGGTTTCCTCCAGTTGACGTGCTCGGTCCAGGCCGCCGACAACGGCTGGTTCGGCGCCCGCGTCGCGGACGAGGGTCGTGGTGACGTCGAGGGCGTGCTGGTCGTCGCCGGAGATGGCCACGGTCACCGATGGGCTGTCCGGGTTGAGCCACTGGTCGGCGACGAACAGGTTGAACGCCTTGACCACGTGCGCGCCGGGCACGAGCGCGGCGATGTGCTGGGCGGCGGATTCGCCGGGCGGGGTGCGCAGCACGCCGGTGCCGTGCTCGACGGGGTTGGTGGGGTCGATCAGCACGGTGCCCGTCAGCGGACCCGCTGCGGTCAGCGTGTCGGCGACGCCGTCCCAGGCGACGGCCAGCAGGACCGCGTCCGCGTCGGCGACCGCGTCCCGGATGGTGGCAGCGCGGACGGAGAGCCGAGCGGCCAGGGCTTGCGCCTTGGCGGAGGTCCGGCCCGCGATGGTGACGTCGTGGCCGGCCTGCGACCAGCGGGTGCCGAGACCGGCGGCGATCTGGCCGGTGCCGAGAATTGCGATGCGCATGGGATGGTCCCCGTTCGTTGCCGTGTTGATCCAGGTGGACGCGGCTACGGTAGGAGAGCCGATACGAACCGATTGGTGTGCAACGGATGGAAGATCATCGCGGCATGGACGAGCAGCACGACCTGGTCGCGGACTGCCGGATACGCGCGGCAACGGATCTCTTCGCACACACCTGGGACCCGGTGGTGCTCTCCGCGTTGCGGCCCGGTGCACTGCGCAGGCGCGAGTTGCGCGCGGTGATCGGCGGGCTGAGCGACAAGGCGCTGACCGAGGCGCTGGACAGGTTGCTCGGCAACGGGCTGATCGAGCGCAGCAGGTTCGCGCAAGCGCCGCCCCGAGTGGAGTACGGGTTGACACCGTTGGGCGAGAGCCTGGTCAACGGGCCCATGATCGCACTCGGGGAGTGGATCAGCGCGCACGGCGACGAGCTACTCGCGGCCCAGGAGTGGGCGGCCACCCAGAAGGCGCGGAGCAATGGGTGAGTGATCACTCCTGGTGACCGTGATCATGCTCGTGGCGTGATCACGGGCAGGCACTTGTTCCCATCATGTGGGAGAAGCTCAGGGAGTGCCGCGCGTCGGTGTTGGCGGACATCGGTGCGCGGTGACAAGCGGTGGTGACAACCGAAAGCAGGGTTTCTAGTCGAGGCCGCGCAGGATGTGACCGTCGGCGGCTTCCGATTCCAGTCGGGGCGAACGTCCCCAGATCTCGAAACTGGTGTGCGGGACCGGGATCTCGACGGAGACGAGGTCGGCGTTCATGGCCGAGGTCGCCCATTCGTCGACGGGTTGCTGGTCTCGTTCCGGCAGGGTGTCCATGCTGGCCTCCTGGAGTGCGGTTGGTGCGATCAACCAGTGAACCTCATGGACGTCGAGTTTCACTTGTGCCGGAGTGGTGTTTCGTGCCCCAGTACCCTCGACGGCCGACGTTGTCCGCTGATCAGACAATGATGAAGCGTCAAGAGCTTTTTCGCCAGCTCATTTCCGCAACGTGTTACCCACCGGGATGCGTGGGTATCTGTGGGCTGAGCTGCGTGAACTTCTCTCGGAAGAGGATTTTTACCCGGTTGGGTTGTCGGGTGTCGCCAAGGTCTGCGGCGATTGTTTGTCAAGTGTGGCCAATTGGACTTCTACCTGATCAGCCATTGAGTATCGATAATGTGATCGATACAGCCGCCGCGCTTCCAGCCAGTGTTCGCGGGCGCTTTCCGGCTGGCCGAGTCCGACGTAGGTGGCCGCGACGTGGTCGAGGATGTCCTCGATTCGATCGCTGACGCCGAGATCTTCAATGATCGCCAGCGCTTCCGAGTAGCGCGCCAGCGCGGTGTGGAAATCGCCAGTGGCAGCGGCTATCGCACCGAGACTGTCCAGTGTGGCCGCTTCGTTCTCCCGGTCGCCCTGCGACCTGGTGATGGCCAGGGCTTCCGTGCATGCGGCCAGCGCCTGTTCGTGCCTGCCGAGCAGGGTGGCCAGCCAGCCCACCGAATTGAGTTTGCGGGCCACCCACCCCGGTTGTTCCAACATCCGGAACAGGCGCAGTGACTGCTCAGCGTAGTCGAGGCCGAGCACGTTGTTCTCGGTTCGGGTGACGGCCAGGTCGAGGGTGTGCAGGATGTGTGCCTGGCCTTCGATGTCCTGCAGGCCGACAGCGATGCGCAGCGCCTGGTTCAGATGGTCGATGGCGTCCTCGTCGCGGCCCAGTTGGCTCTCGCAGGCGCCGAGGCTGCGCAGCGCGAGGTGCAGCGTGGCCGGTTCGTCGAGTGACAGTGCGGCGGCGAGCCCGTCCTGGGCTGCCTGCAGTCGCTCCCAGACCAACGACTTGTGTCGCCGGAACACCATCGTGTACCAGGTCAGGTGCCAGACCTCGCGGTGCCAGCCGCGTCGCGCCGCCAACCGGTGGGCGGCTTGGAGGTTGGGTTCCTCCGCGGTGAACCAGGCTGTAGCCGCTGGGTTGTCAGCCAGCGGGATCGGGTGAACCTGCGGTTCACACTCGTCCATCTCGACGGAGTCCCAGAAGGGGTCGAGGACCCCGTTGCCGATGGCTGCGGTATGCCGGTAGAAGTCCAGCAACCGGTGCAGCGCCGCGTCCGCGACGCCTGCGGGCAGCTCGCGGGCGGCCTGTTCGCTCGCGTAGAGCCGGACCAGGTCGTGCATCCGGAACCGGCCGGGCACGTGCTGCTGGACCAGGGAGACGCGGGCCAGCGCGGCCAGGATCTCCTCGGTTCGCGCGGTATCGGCGCCGAGCAGGTCGGCGGCCGCGTCGAGGCTGATGTCGGGGCCGGGCGCGAGGCCAAGCAGGGCGAACGCGGTGGCCTCTTCGGCGTGCAGGGCGGCCCTGGACCAGGACAGCACGGCGCGGACGCCGGTGCCCGGGTCTTCGTCGAGCAGCGCGAGCCGGGTGGTCTCGTCGTGCAGCTCGCTGGCCAGCAGGGACAGCGGGAAGTCGGGGTTTTCCAGGGCGCGGCCCGCGACGATGCTCAACGCGAGCGGCAGACCCGCACAGCAGGCGAGCAGGTCCGCCGTTGCCTCGGGCTCGGCGGCGAGCCGGTCCTCGCCCAAGCGGGCGCCGAGCAGAGCGCGCGCCGCGTCAGCGGGCAGCGCGTCGAGGTAGACCTGCCTGGTGTCGAGGCCGTCCAGCCTGCCCCGGCTGGTGATCAGCACGGTGCAGGACGGGCTCCCCGGGAGCAACGGCTCGACCTGGGCTGTGTCCGCGGCGTTGTCGAGGATGATCAGCAGGCGGCGGTCGCGGACCAGGTCGCGGTAGAGCGCGAGGGCAGCCGAGGTGGTCACCGGGATGGACCCGGTGCCGGCGCCGAGCGCGGACAGGAACGCACGAACCGCGGTGTCCTGCGACGTCGGCTTGCCGGATGGGTCGAACCCGCGCAGATTGACGAACAGCTGGCCGTCGGGGAAGCGGTCCAGGTGCTCGTAGGCCCAGTGCAGTGCCAGCCAGCTCTTTCCGATGCCGCCGCTGCCGCTCAGCGCGGAGATCAGCACGGTGTCGCCGGGGCGGGCGCGATCGTCGACGACCGCGGAGAGCTCGGCGAGTTCGGTCGCCCGCCCGACGAACGAGCGGGGGCGCGCGGGCAGTTGGCGGGGCACGAAGCGGGCCGCGGCGGGGACCGTGCCGGGGGCTTGGATGGCCGGATCGTTGATCAGGATCTGCTGGTGCAGGCGTTGCAGGCCGTCCGAGGGGTCGACGCCGAGTTCGGTGGCGAGCAGTTCGCGGGTGCGCTGGTAGTGGCGCAGCGCGTCGGCCTGTCGTCCAACTCGGTAGACGGCGAGCAGGTACTGGCTCGCGAGGCGCTCGTCGAGCGGGTGCGCGGTGGTCTGTTCGGTGAGCGAGACCAGCATGGCCGCGTGCTGGCCAAGGCGGAGCCGGACGTCGTTGTAGTCCAGCTCGGCCGCGAGGCGTTCGGCCAGCAGCGCCGCGCGGATCGACCCGAGCCACGGGGTGTCCAGGCCGGTGAAGGGGGTGCCGCGCCAGAGCGCGAACGCCTGCTCGAACAGGGCGCCCGCCACCGCGTCCGCACTGTTTCTGGCCTGCCGGACGAGTTGGCGGAAGTGGTGGAGGTCGATGGTGGTGGTGGGGGTGGTGAGTTGGTAGCTGTTGCCGTGTCGGGTGATGGTGGTGTTGGGGAGGGTTTTGCGGAGTCGGGTGAGGTAGGTGTGGAGGGTGTCTTTGGGTCG
>DASXOJ010000200.1:0-32198 GCA_036494465.1 Pseudonocardiaceae bacterium | reverse complement strand
GCACTGATATAGCCACCCCTGCATGTGGATAGACCACTAGATAACCAAGTCCGAATCGCAGGTGCCACTACATCTAGTGGGCACATATGTTCGAATATCCGGGCTAAGCGGTTTGGGGCTTGACGCGCGGGAGTTCGTTGCGGATGGTCGCGCCGGGCGCGTAGCGGGCGACGGTCTCGGTGAGCTGCTCGACGTCGACGTGCCAGTCGATCATCGGGAAGTAGCGGCGCGGTTCGTCGGGCGCCGAGTCGGTGGTGACGCCGAAGCCGTGCATGCGACGGCTCTGCCGGACGAGCCACACGCCGCGCAGTTGCGCCCATGGCACGAATATCGTGGGTTTGCGCGCGGTGCTCTTGGTCAGCGTGACGCCGTGTTCGTCCATGCGTAGCGCGACCGGTTTGCGGATGCCGCCGTCGAGGGCAGTGACCAGGACGAGCAGCAGGAGCATCACAAAGACGATGCCCAGCCAGCCCCGGGCGATCACGAACAGGGCGGCCAGCGCGACGTCGAGGAGGCTGACGAAGGCCACGGCACGAATGGTGCGCGCGGTCCAACCGCGGCGTTCTTCGTACACGGGGAGTTCGTCGGCCACCTTCGCATGGTGCCAGCTGTCCCTGTGGGGTCTGCCGCTCGCGTTGGCGCAAAAGGGACGCTAGTGCGGGAAGGCGCCCGGGTCGACCTCGCTGAGGGTGGCGTCGCCGCCCGCGACCGGGGTCAGCGTGATCGTGTAGGTCGTGTACTGGGTCGAGGTCGTCCTGAAGTCCATGGTCTGGTCGAACTGCTGGAAGTCGCAGTCGCGGCTGAACAGCCGGGCGCCCGCGTCCCAGTCGTCGCCGCTGGTCACGTAGACGGTGTAGGTGCCGTCCGGGACGTGGTGCAGCGTGTAGCTGCCGCCGTGTCCCATGTAGACAGTCACGAGCGGGGCGCCCTGGCCCTTGACGAGCGCGACGGTGGCGTCGGTGTCACCGCTGTTGGTGATGGTCAGTTCGCCCAACCCGTGCTTGACGCCGCCCGCCACGATGGCACCGTTGCTGCCCGCGCGGGAGGCGTCCTCGGTGTAGGCGGGGATCGCCGCCCCGAACTGGTAGGTGAGTCCGCCCGAACCGTCGGTCAGGGTGGCGACGGCGTTGCGCAGCGCGTTGACGCTGGTCTGCCTGCTCAGTAACGCGGTCGCGGCCGAGCCGAGGCAGACCTGGTCGCCGGTGGCGGCGGTGCCGACCGCGCTGAAGTCGGAGTCGATGTACTGCAACGCGGTGACCAGCGCGGCGTTCGCGGCGGCGGTGTTGGCCGGTGGGTTGTCGCCGAACGCGGCCTGCGCCTGCGTGACGCCGTTGGTCAGGTCGGTGACGGCGGTGGAGATCGCGGTTGGGGTCTGCGCGTTGTTGAGTTCGGTGAGGCCGTTGTTCAGGGCGGTGGCCAGGCCGTTGAGCGCCGTTTGGTAGTCGGCGGCCGACTCGGGTGGCGTTGTGGTCGTGGTGGGCGCGGGCGGGAGGGCCTGCTGGCCGGTCGGGCTGGTGGTGTCGGTGCTGCCACGACCGGTGTTGGCGGTGATCAACGCGACCACCAGGACGACAACGGCGGCGGCGATGCCGGTGAACAGCACGATCTTGCGACGGGACTTGCCCGACGGGCCGTAGACCGGTGGGCCGTAACCGGGTTGGGGCAGGCCCGCTGGGGGTGTCGCGGTCCAGCCGGACGGGGGTGCCGTGGGCAGGGCCGGGAAGGTCGCCACAGGTGGAAAGGGTGGTGGTGGCGTGGAGGCTTCGACGGGCGCCGGGGCTGCTGCCGATGCCGGGGCTTCGGAGGTTTCCGCAGGCGGGGGTACTGGTGTTTCAGGGGTGGTGTCGGCGGCGAGAACGCGCACGTCGACGTCGCCGCCGGGGGCGTAGACGTGCAGCACGGCGCCGTCCTCGGTACCGGGCGGGACGCTGACCTGCACGACGCGGGTGGCGCCGTCCTCGCCCGTGATGGTCACCGACCGGATGGTGCCCGCGGCCAGTTCGAAGCTGGTCACCTGAACTTCGGCGGTTGGCTCCGACATCCCCCTACCTCCCCTGATTTCGCCGCACGCGCGACATCATTCGCACCGCGGTCGGGACCGCTCCCCACGAACGTTGACGCCCTGGTCGACGCTCCCTTGCCCGGGTCACGCTGTCCAGGGGATATCGGCCCCTTGGTGCGGTTATCGTCGAGTCGAGGAGAACCGTTGCCGGTAGGCGCTCGGCGAGACGCCGAGGTGGGCGACGAAGCTGCGGCGCAACGACTCCGAACTGCCGTATCCGGTGCGCTGAGCGGTTTCGGTGACCGAGTGGCCCGCGTCGAGCAGGGCTTTGGCCGCGTCGAACCGGATCAGCTCGACGTATTTGGCCGGTGTCGTGCCCAGTTCGGTCTGGAAAAGCCTGGTCAGGTGGCGGGGACTCAGGTTGGCGTGCGCGGCAAGTTTGCCGAGGGTGTGCTCGCCTGCCGGGTCGGCGGCGACCAGGTCGACGACTGCGCGCAGCGGGTCGGCGCGCGGGATCGGGCCACGTAGCGACGGGGAGAACTGGGACTGGCCGCCGGGCCGTTGCAGGAAGACGACCAGGGAGCGGGCGACGTCGCGGGCGAGTTCGGCGCCGTGGTCGCGTTCGACCATGGCCAGGGCGAGGTCGATGCCGGCGGTGACGCCCGCCGAGGAGAACACGCCCTGGTCTTCGACGAAGATCGCGTCCGGTTCGACGTCGATCTTGGGGTAGCCGCGAGCGAGGGTTTTGGTGTGTTGCCAGTGGGTCGTGGCGCGTCGACCGTCGAGCAGTCCGGCCGCCGCGAGTATGAACGCGCCGGTGCAGATGGACGCGATGCGCCGGGATCGCCGCGCGAGCAGCAGCGCGGCCTCGGTGAGTTCCTGGCTGACGGCGTGTTCGGGGAAGATGTCGCCGCCGGTGATCAGCGCGGTGTCGAGCCGCTCGATCCGGGCGACGTCCAGGTCGACAGGTACTCGCATGCCGGTCGACGACGCGACGTCCACGCCGCCGACCGAGCAGACGGTGAGCCGGTAGTCGGCGCCCATCCGGTTGGCTTCGCTGAACACCTCGCTCGGTCCGGCCAGGTCGAGCAGTTTGACGCCGTCGAAGACGAGCAGGCCGATGTCGTGCGGCACGCGGCCCTCCTCGTCGTTGCCGGCAGGTCCGGAACTGTGGACAGTATGGCCGTTTCGCAGGGGCGGGCGCCGGGCGCGGACTGCGAGTCTCAAGTGGTCAGACACAGTCGGCGGCGAGGGAGTGCGAGCGATGGCCACGGTGATCGCGGGGGTGCGGGTACCGGATTCGACGGTGGCGAGGGAGGCGACCGAACTGGTGCGGGACACGGCACCGCAGCTGCTGTTCGACCATTCGCGCCGGGTGTTCCTGTTCGGCTCGTTGCAGGGCAGGCGACTTGGCCTGACCGCCGATCCGGAGTTGCTCTACGTGGGCGCGATGTTCCACGATCTCGGCCTGACCGAGCGTTTCCGGCACAGCACGCAGCGCTTCGAGCTCGACGGCGCGGACGAGGCGCGGCGTTTCCTGGCCGAGCGCGGGATCGACGAGGACGGGGTGCGCAAGGTGTGGACCGGCATCGCGTTGCACACGACCCCTGAGGTGCCCTACCGGCTGGAGCCGGAGGTCGCGCTGGTGACTGCCGGGGTGGAGACCGACGTGCTGGGCATCAACCTGGACGCGCTGAGCAAGGCGGAGATCGCCGAGGTGACCGGGGCGCATCCGCGTCCGGACTTCAAACGGCAGATCCTGGCCGCGTTCACCGAGGGGTTCCTGCACCGTCCGGACAGCACGTTCGGCACGGTCAACGCGGACGTGTTGCGGCACTTCGCGCCCGGGTTCGCGGCGATCGACTTCGTCGAGGTCATCCAGGGCAACGACTGGCCGGAATGATCACCCTCGGCGGGGCGGGAGGCCGACCACGAAGTACTGGCGGGCCGTGCCGTGCAGTTCGGCGCCGGTGGCGATGGAGTGCCGGATGCCGTTGTACAGGTAGTCCCAGACCCGCCGGTCGCGTTGCAGCGTTGTGAAGCCCGCCTCGACGGTCCGGCCGCCGGAATCGGTGAGGGACAACAGGATCTGGCCGTCGACGGACTGGGTGCGCACCTCGGTGAGCTCGTAGGTCTTGACCCAGGCGCCCCGGTATAACAGCCAGTCCGCACCGACCACGCAACGTCCGGCGCGCCAGTTGAGCCGGTACCAGACCAGCGCGGGCCCGTGTTCGGGCGGAGCCGCGGGTTTGCGGGTGAGCAGACCCGCTGAGTCGCGGTCGGCCGACTTGGCGGCTGGGTCGCCCGCGAAGCCGGGGGCGTGCGGCGGGCGCGGAAGGCCGGTGTGCGAGTCGGGCCGGGGCGGCAGCGACCGGTTGGGTTCGTTGGCTGTCATCGGCTCTGGGTTCGGCGAGTTCGGCGCTCGGATGAGATTCGGCAGGCAAGAAGGTGCTCGGTCAAGCCTGCCACAGGCGAGGGCCGTTGCCGGGGAGGACACCACCGACAGCGTTGATCATTTACCGGCACGCGGGCGGCCTCGTTCGACGGGGCCGCCGCGACGTGCCGCAGGCTCAGCGAACGCCGAGCAGGTCGACCACGAAGATCAGGGTCTCGCCGGGCTTGATCACGCCGCCCGCGCCACGGTTGCCGTAGCCCAGCTGCGGTGGGATGACCAGCCGACGCCTGCCGCCGACCTTCATGCCGGACACGCCCTGGTCCCAGCCGGAGATGACCTGGCCGGCGCCGAGCTTGAAGCTGAAGGTGTCGTCGCGGTCCCAGGAGGCGTCGAACTGCTCGCCGGTGGAGTGCGCGACCCCGACGTAGTGCACGGTCACGGTGTTGCCGGAGGTGGCCTCCTGGCCATCGCCGACGGTGAGGTCCGTGGCCTCCAGGTCGGCGGGCGTATCGCCCTCGATCGGGTCGACGTCGGGCTTCTGTGCAGCCATGCGGACGAGCCTCCAGATAGTGGTCGGGTGGTGCTGTCGATCGAGTCAAACACGGGTGTCGCGGACGCCTGTTTCCAGGGGCCGGAGGACCCTGAACAGTGAGTGCCCGGATCGTTACTTAACTCATGGGTAAACCACCCCTGCGGGTGAGTTTTCAGGTCTTTTGCACGCGGTTCCTGCTCCATTCCGTCACGACGCCGCGTTGGCTACGTCCCCAACCCGTCGACAACAGGAATGGAGCATCGATGCCCAACAGCGTCGACCCGACCAAGGGCCGACCCATCGGGGTGGTGGTGATCGATCCTGTCCCGCTGTTCCGGGACGGACTCGGCGCACTGCTCGCCCGCACCAACGGGGTGCGGTTGCTCGGCATGACCGGCAACCTGCACGCCGCCATCGTGCTGTGCGAACGCACCCGACCCGATGTGGTGCTGGTGGACGCGATGCTGGACCCGCGCTGCCATCTCGGCTCTCTGCTCCAGGGCAGCGATGACACCTTGGCCCTGCTCAGCGTGGTGCGCGAGCCGCTGCGCACGAGCCGCTACCTGAGCACCGCGATCACCGCCGGGGTGCAGGGCCTGGTGCTGCGCACCGCGGACCCGGGCGCGTTCGTCGAGGCGATCCGCAGGACCTTCGCAGAGCGCCGCTACCTCGACCCCGACCTCGCCGTGCTCGCCAACGGCCTGGGGGCGCGCGCGTCGGTGACCGCACGGCAGCCGTTGTCGCGTCGCGAGTACCAGGTGTTGCAGCTGATCGCGGACGGTCTGGAGAACTCGGCGATCGCCAAGGCCCTGTTCGTCTCGATCGAGACGATTCGCACGCATGTGAAGAACATCCTGCGCAAACTGCACGCCCGTGACCGGGCTCACGCTGTCGCGGTGGCCTTCCGGCTCGGTCTTCTCGTCGTGCACCGGGACAGTCCGTTCCCGACCGTGTCCGGCACGGACGGGCAGCCGCCCGGCCAGCCGTTGCCGCCGCCACCTGGGGTTGTGCGCAGGACGACCGGTCCACCGTCGGGTTAGCGCGGGTCGCCGGCAGCGTGGCGGTTGTCATCCGATCGGTCCCAGCCTTGCCCAGGTTACTTGGCGGTAATAGACTGAAGTTACCGGTGAGTAGCGACATCTGTCCCATGATGTCGCGGCACGACAGGGGAGCAACGACGATGGGCCACTACAAGAGCAACGTCCGTGACCTCGAATTCAACCTGTTCGAGGTCTTCAACGTGCAGCAACGGCTGGGCACGGGCCCCTTCGAGGAGGCCGACGAGGACACCGCTCGTGGCGTGCTGGCCGAGCTGAACAACCTGGCCACCGGGCCGCTGGGCGAGTCCTTCGCCGAAGGCGACCGGATCGGCACCACCTTCGACCCGAAGACCCACTCGGTCACGCTGCCCGAGGGCTTCAAAAAGTCCTACCAGGCACTGTGGGACGGCGAGTGGTGGCGTCTGGGCCTGCCCAACCACCTCGGCGGCCTCGGCATCCCGCCCACCGTGCAGTGGACCGCCGCCGAGCTGATCCTCGGCGCGAACCCGGCCGTGTTCATGTACCTCGCGGGCCCGAACTTCGCCACCATCGTGGACAAGAACGGCACCGAGGAACAAAAAGGCTGGGCTCAGCTGATGATCGACCGCGCCTGGGGCGCCACCATGGTGCTCACCGAACCGGACGCCGGTTCGGACGTCGGCGCGGGCCGCACCAAGGCGATCCAGCAGGAGGACGGCACCTGGCACCTGGACGGCGTCAAGCGCTTCATCACCTCCGGTGACCAGGACATCACCGAGAACATCATGCACCTGGTGCTGGCGCGGCCCGAGGGCCCCGGCATCGAGACCAGGCCCGGCACCAAGGGCCTGAGCCTGTTCCTGGTGCCCAAGTTCCTGTTCGACACCAAGACCGGTGAGCCGGGCGAGCGCAACGGCGCCTTCGTCACCAACGTCGAGCACAAGATGGGCCTCAACGCCTCCGCGACCTGCGAGCTGACCTTCGGCCAGCACGGCACCCCCGCCACCGGCTACCTGCTCGGCGACGTCCACGACGGCATCGCGCAGATGTTCCAGGTCATCGAGTACGCCCGGATGATGGTCGGCACCAAGGCGATCGGCACGCTGTCCACTGGCTACCTCAACGCCCGCGACTACGCCAAGGAGCGCGTGCAGGGGGCCGACCTGCCGCAGATGACCAACAAGGCCGCGCCGCGCGTGACCATCACGCACCACCCGGACGTGCGCCGCAGCCTGATGCTGCAGAAGGCATACGCGGAGGGCCTGCGCGCCGTCTACATCTACACCGCGACCTTCCAGGACCAGATCGCCGCGGGCGATGGCGACGTGAGCCTGGCGGTGAAGGTCAACGACCTGCTGCTGCCGATCGTCAAGGGTGTCGGTTCGGAGCGGGCCTACGAGCAGCTGGCCCAGTCGCTGCAGACGCTCGGCGGTTCCGGGTTCCTCCAGGACTACCCGATCGAGCAGTACATCCGGGACTCCAAGATCGACTCCCTCTACGAGGGCACCACCGCCATCCAGTCGCTGGACTTCTTCTTCCGCAAGATCATCCGCGACAAGGGCCAGGCGCTGGGTCACGTGGCAGGCGAGATCACCAAGTTCCTGGAGTCCGAGGCGGGCAACGGCCGGCTCAAGGAGGAGCGCGCGCTCCTGAAGCAGGCGCTGGAAGACGTGCAGGGCATGCTCGGCGCCCTGGTCGGCTTCCTCACCTCCGCCCAGGAGGACACCGCCAACATCTACAAGGTCGGCCAGAACAGCGTGCGCCTGCTGATCAGCGTCGGCGACCTGCTCGTCGGCTGGCTGTTGCAGCGCCAGGCCGAGGTCGCGCTGGCCAAGCTGGACGCGAACCCCTCTGCCAAGGACACCGCCTTCTACCAGGGCAAGCTCGCGGTCGCGTCGTTCTTCGCCAAGACCGTGCTGCCGGAGCTCACCGCGCGCCGCAAGGTCGTGGAGACCACCGACAACAGCCTGATGGACGTGGACGAAGCCTCGTTCTGATCCCTGCCGACGCGAAAAAGACCGGCTTCCTTCGGGGAGGCCGGTCTTTTTCGCTGACAGTCAGAGGTGTTCAGAGGTAGAGGCCGGTGCCGCCGTGTTCGGTGCGCTCGGCAGCCACCGCGTGCACGTCGCGCTCGCGCATCACCAGGTACGTGGCGGCCTGGATCTCCACTTCGAGCTGATCGTCCGGGTTGTACAGCACCCGGTCGCCGACCTTCACGTTGCGCACGTTGTTGCCGATACCGAGTACATCGCCCCAGGCCAGCCGCTTCGCCATCTGCGCAGTGGCCGGGATGACGATGCCGCCGCTACTGCGGCGCTCGCCCTCCTCCTGGGACACCTTCACCAGAATCCGGTCGTACAGCAGCTGAATCTCAAGCTTCGGGTCGGGCACGCCGCTGATGGTACTGGCCGGTTCAGCCGTCCAGTCCGCCGAGCACCAGCGGAAGTCGCGTCGCACCCCAGTCCTGCAGCCGCACCGGCACGCCCCAGTCCTGACGGGACAGTCGGCAGGCCGGGTGTTCGCCGACCTCGTCGCAGCTGGCCGCCTGCGCGATCACGTGCAACACACCGTTCGGGATGTCATCGGCCAGCACGAGCGTGCGGCTCAGCTCGACACCCACGCCCGCACCGGATTTGAGGAGTTCGGGTGGAGACGAGGTGATCTCCAGCCGGGTCGACGGGCCGTACCGCTCGTCGACGCGCTGACCGGGAGGAGGATCGAAGATCACCGTCAGGGTGACCTCGCCGGGCGCCAGATCCGTTGCCGGGCGCCGAACCTGGTGCGCCTGGCCGTGCACGAGTTCCTCGGCGAGACCGGGCGGAATCGGCCGGTCCAGTTCGTGTGCCGCCGACACGACCACGATCAGGTCGTCGCCGAGCACCACGAGGTCAGTCGGCTCGGCGAGATCCGTTGCCAGCGTGGACACCCGCGCGGTGTCCGGGTCATAGCGCCGGATCGCGCCGTTGTAGGTGTCCGCGACCGCGACGCTGCCATCGGGCAGCACGGCCAGCCCGAGCGGGTGTTGCAGCAACGCTTTCGCCGCGGCCCCGTCGCGATGCCCGAAGTCGAACAGGCCGGTGCCGACCGCGGTGCGCACGACGAAATCGGATTCGAGTTCGATGAACCGCAACGCGGACGTTTCCGCGTCGACAAACCAGAGCCTGTCCTCGGTCGCGGCCAGACCGGACGGTTGCGCGAAGAACGCGTCCGCCAGCGGACCGTCCTGGAGCCCTTCGGTGGTGTTGCCCGCGAAGCGGCGCACGGTGCCCGCGATCGGGTCGAACAGGCTCAACGTGTGGTTGCCGGACAACGCGAGCACCACGCCGTTCGCCGGGTGCCACCAGGCGAGGTCGAGCGGACTGGACAGGTCGACGTCGGTCGCGGCGCCGTCGGTCGCGCCGAAGCGCCACTGCTCCCCGGTGCCCGCGACGGTCCCGACCGTGCCATCGGAAAGCCGGATGGACCGGATCAGGTGGTTGACCGTGTCCGCCACCAGCACGTCGTAGCCGACCTGCGCGGCGACCTCCGGCGGGAGCAGCGCGAGGCCGCCCGGCTCGGCGAAACTCGCCCGCCCCGGCGCACCGTCCGCCCGGCCACGCGTGCCGGTTCCGATCGCGCGCACCACGGTCCGCGCGTCGTCCGCGAGTTCAACGATGCGGTGGTGCGCGGTGTCCGCGACCAGGAGAGTGCCGGTCGGCGTCGCCAACGCCTTGCTCGGAAACCGCAACTCGGTCTCGGCGGCCGTCGGCGGCACGTACGGGCCCTCGCCCCGGTGCAGCGTGCCGCGCTGCTCGTGCTCGGCGACCAGGTCCCTGATCACCTGGCGCAGCGCGTCGACATGCCCCTCACCAGCCACGACATGCACCACGTAGCCCTGGGGGTCGACCAGGACCAGCGTCGGCCAGGCGTGCACCGCGTACGCCTGCCACGTCGTCAGCTCCGGGTCGTCCAACACCGGGTGGTGCACGGCGGCCCGCTCGACCGCGTCCACGACCGCGCCCGGCTCAGCCTCGTGCGCGAACTTCGGCGAATGCACCCCGACCGTGACCAGGACATCCGCGAACTCATCCTCCAGCGGACGCAGCTCGTCCAACACGTGGATGCAGTTCACGCAGCAGAACGTCCAGAAATCCAAGAGCAACACTTTGCCTCGGAAGTCCTTGAGCGAGTAGGACTTATCGCCCGTATTGAGCCAACGCGTCCCGACCAGCTCAGGGGCACGAACACGGGCGCGCTTGCGCGGCTGCGTAGAGGTCACGAGCCCTCCAACGTCGATCCGCTGCGGCTCTGTTCCCATCCCGATATGTGGAAGGACGCCGTCAGGACTTCACGAGTTGGTTGATGCGCTGAAAGGACAAGCCAAGGACTTCTCCGGCCTCACGCTGGGACAGTCCCTCCGCGAGTAGTTCTCGGACAGCGGCACGCGACTCGGCAGCAGCTTCGGCCTGCTTGCGTCCAGCTTCTACGCGTAGCACTTCGGCGCGAGCGAGATGATCCTGCACCGCGCTTGGCAAGTGCACTCGAATGTCCAGTTCGTAGTCCTCGCTGCCGAGTCCCTCCATAATCTCGATCAACTCGCCGGCCATGATCGGCACGTCCTTGTAGCGGAGCGCCTGGGTTGACCGGCTGATCTCGGCGATGCGGATGAGCCAGAACTTGCCATCCCTGGTTACCTCGGCGTGGTACGTCCTCATTTCCGCCACCAGCCCTTCCCAAGCGCATCCTGGCACTCCTTGAAGGTGTCTACCGCGAGTTCCTCACCCAGTTCATTGTGTCGCGGAACGGGAATCATCACACCATTGAGCACGTAGACGGTGTGATTCGCACCCTCTCGCATGAACTCCCACTTCGCACCGCTGCGCTTTGCCTGTGCTGCGATCTTCTCGACCAGGTCCCTTCGCTTCACATCATACGTCTAGTGCACGCTAGACGCTAGCGTCAAGTGAGCACTAGACAACCCACTCAGTCGAGTGATCACGACGTCGTAGCCAACCATGCGCGATCCCATCGCTGCGGCGTGGGCGGTGATCGACACCGCGGAATCGGCCTATCGACGATCCGTACGCTGCGCAGTCATGTTCGAGTGTTTCCGGTCCGCTTCGTGAGGTCGGCGGACTTGCGAGCACCAATCCTTATCGGAGACCCCCTCTTTTGAGTGATTTCCATGCAGAACCCCCCGGTTTTGACAAGCTCGCGGCGACTCGCTCGGAGCTCGCCCGGGTTGGCCACTCACGACGCCCCACCTGACTCGATGGACCGAGATGCTGGTCGTCGCCGACGGCTACGACACGGCGATCAAGGTGCTGCTGCCGGTCCAGCTCGACGAGGGTTATTCGATCACTTTCGGGGTGGCTGGGGCTGCCCGATCCGATGGAAGCTGAGCGCGTCATCCTTGGGGCGCCGACGCCGACGCCGGCTGGGTTGGGTTGCACGTTCACCGGTCTGCTGCGCAACACAGTCCCGCCGTGGTCAGGGCTGCCCGGCGCCGGGCCCGGCATGGTGGCCCGCATCGTCGACAGCGCTACGCCCGCGCTCAAGCCAGGTGTTGGACGGCACTTGGCCGCACCACGCCGCGTTCAGGTCGTTCCAGTGAGGGCTCAGCGGAGCGACCCGCATTCGTCGATGTGCCGGTGCGGTGTGCCGAGGAACAGCCGGTGCCGGTGATCCGGTAGGCGAGGTTGAGGTGCCCAGCCAGTAGTGAGCTGTCGTCGGCCGTGCCGCTGAACCGGTAGTTGATCTGCCAGCGCAACCACGTTTTCGTCCAGGCGGATTTCGTGGACCAGCGGCCGAGTTGTCTCGGGCAGGAGGAACCCGATCGGGGGCGGCCGCATTGCGCCGGGTGCGCCGCGGGATGCGGTGGCCCAGAAGGTGGGACCCACTGAATGAGGACGTCCATCATGAAAAAACACCCCGCTGTAATGGCGGGGTGTGCAGATATGGATGCTCCGCAGTGCTGCCAGGTCGGGGGTCCGTCAGCACTGCGGAGCCATAATTGACATCGTCGTTCCGAGACACCTTGTTACACTTACAGTAGATGTGACTCGGCTCACACACTATCGAGATCGCGTAATTCACTCAACCGGGCACTTTCGGTGGCTTATCGCAATGTCGGAGGCTGTCTAGGAGAATCGCTAGATAGACGAATACTCGGCTACTCGTCCTTGCTGAGCAGGAACCGGCCGAAGTGCGGCACGGTGAACGCGATCTGGCCGCGCTCGGCCGAATAGATCAGGCCCTTCTTGATGAGGCTGTCGCGCGACGGCGAGAGCGACGACGGTTTGCGGCCGAGGAACACCGCGACGTCGGTGCTGCCCGCGCCTTCGTCTCGCCCCTCGGTCAGTTCGGCCATGGCGCGCAGGTATTCGCGTTCGGCGGGGGTGGCGCGTTCGTAGCGGGAGCCAAAGAAGCCGACCGCGAGTTCGGCTTCGGCTTCTGGGGCGGCGACCAGGACGTCTTCCGCGGTGATCGGGTCGGCGGGGGCGGCATCCCAGGCGGCTTTGCCGTAGGCCTGGATGAAGTACGGGTAGCCGCTGGACGCCTCGAACAGCGCGTCGAGCGCGTCCGGGGCGATGCCCGCGTTTTCGCGTTCGATCGGGGCGAGCACGGCGCGGTCGGCTTCGGCGCGTTCGAGGCGGTCGATGCGCAGGTAGCGGAACAGCCGCTCGGAGTAGGACTTGCTGGCGGACAGGACAGCGGGCAGGTGCGGTAAGCCCGCGCCGACGACGACCAGGGGCGCGCCGGACTGGGAGAGTTCGTGGCAGGCGGCGCACAGCGCGGACACGTCGTCGGGGCGCAGGTCCTGCATCTCGTCGATGAGCAGCGCGACGCCGGTACCCACGTCCTGGGCGAGTTCGGCGACGTCGGTGAACAGTTCGACCAGGTCGATCTCGATGTCGCCGGAGTCGGCGCGGCCGACGGCGGCGGGGGCGTCGATGCCGGGCTGCCAGCGTTCGCGCAGTTTCGCGTCGGTCGGGTTGGCGCGCAGCGCGAACGCCTTGAGCACGCCGAGCACGCCTTCAACGCGATCGGGGGCGCGGTGGCGGACGGCGAGGTCGCGGATGGCGCGGTGCAGGGCGGCGGAGAGCGGGCGGCGCAGGTCGGCTTCCGGCCGGGCTTCGATCTTGCCCGCGCCCCAGCCCCGGCGCACCGCCATCGACCGTAACTCGCCGAGCAGCACGGTTTTGCCGACGCCGCGCAGTCCGGTGAGCACCAGGCTGCGTTCGGGGCGGGATCGGGAGACCCGTTCCAGCACGACGTCGAACGCGTCCAGTTCGCGGTCCCGGCCTGCCAGTTCCGGTGGTCGCTGGCCTGCGCCGGGCGCGAACGGGTTACGGACCGGGTCCATCATCGGACCGTATCGCCTTTTCTAGGGCTCGTTCGATACCCCGGCAGATTCTCCGATGGGCGTGTCGGTTCGAGCCTTGTATTCGACAATCTAGCTTTGACTCTAGATTTAGTTAGAGTGCTCCATAATGGCTGTCACGCCTTGGCCGCCTGCCGCGCAGATGGAGATCAGGCCGCGCCCGGAACCGTGCTGGGCCAGCAGTTTCGCCATGGTGGCGACGATCCGGCCGCCGGTGGCGGCGAACGGGTGGCCTGCGGCCAGCGACGAGCCGTTGACGTTGAGCTTGGCGCGGTCGATCGAGCCGAGCGGTTCGGCTCCGTTGATGGCGCCGAGCTTGTCCTTGGCAAACTCCGGGTCCTCCCAGGCTTTCAACGTGGCGAGCACCTGGGAGGCGAATGCCTCGTGGATCTCGTAGAAGTCGAAGTCCTGGAGGGAGAGCCCCGCTCGGGCAAGCATCCTGGGCACGGCGTAGGCGGGCGCCATCAGCAGGCCCTCTTTACCGTGCACGTAGTCGACTGCGGCGGTTTCGGTGAAGGTCAGATAAGCCAGGACCGGGAGTTTGCGTTCGGCCGCCCAGTCTTCGCTGGCGAGCAGGACTGCGGAGGCGCCGTCGGTGAGCGGGGTGGAGTTGCCCGCGGTCATGGTGCCGTCCGGGCCGCCGTAGGCGGGCTTGAGCTTGGCGAGTTTGTCCGCGTTGGAGTCGGGGCGCAGGTTCTGGTCGCGGGTTAGGCCGAGGAACGGGGTGAGCAGGTCGTCGAAGAAGCCGCTTTCGTAGGCGGCGGCGAGCTTCTGGTGACTGGCTGCGGCGAACTCGTCCTGTTCCTCGCGGCCGATCTCCCATTCCTTGGCGGTGATCGCGGCGTGGTCGCCCATGGCGAGGCCGGTGCGCGGTTCGGCGTTGCGCGGGATGTTCGGCACGATCTGGCCGGGGCGCAGCCTGGTCAGCAGCCGCAGCCTGCCCATCAGGTCCTTGGTGCGGTTGAACTGCAACAGCACCGCGCGCAGGTCCTCGTTGACGCCGATCGGCGCGTCGCTGGTGGTGTCGACGCCGCCCGCGATGCCTGCCTCGATCTGGCCGAGCGCGATCTTGTTGGCGGTGCCGACGATGGCCGCGAGGCCGGTGCCGCACGCCTGCTGTACGTCCAGGCCGGGCGTTTCCGGGGCGAGCTGGCTGCCCAGTACGCATTCGCGCATCAGGTTGAAGTCGCTGGAGTGCTTGAGCACCGCGCCGCCCGCGACTTCGCCGAGGCGTTCGCCCTGCAGGTTGAACCGGCTGACCAGGCCGTCCAGTGCCGCGGTGAACATGTCCTGGTTTGACGCGGTGGCGTACGGGCCATTCGAACGAGCGAACGGGATGCGGTTGCCACCGATCACGGCGACCCGACGCGGTGAGTTGCTGGCGGCCATCTGTCCTCCAACCACACGGAAGTGCCCTATGCTGGTCAGCATAACCTACCGGTGAGTAGACTTACCAGCGAGTAGCCAACGGGAAGCAGGGCGGTCATCATGACGGATCGATACCAGCAGTTCGCGACCTCGGCCGTTGGCAAGCTGGTGGTGGGCAGGCTGGGCCTCCCCGATCCCATTGCACTACGCCGCTACGAACCCGGCCAGTCGTTGCTCACCGGGCCCGCGCTGCTCGGCGGCTCCGGCCGGGTGCTCGACTCGATCGAGGACACGCTGATCACGGCCGACGCCGAGGTGGCGAAATCCGCCGGTGACGAGGGGCAGCGGTATGGCGCGCTGATCTTCGACGCGACCGGGATCTCTTCTCCCGATGGGCTGCACGAGCTGTACGAGTTCTTCCACCCGGTGATCAGGAAGGTGAAATCCGGCGGGCGGGTGCTGGTGTTCGGGACGCCGCCGGAGAGCGTCACCGACATTCCGGCCAAGGTGGCGCAGCGGGCGCTGGAGGGGTTCACCCGATCGGTTGGGAAGGAACTGAAGCGCGGTGCCACCGCTCAACTGGTCTACGTGGCGGCTGGGGCGGAGGGCGCGATCGGTTCGACGGTGCGGTTCCTCGCCTCGGCGAAGTCGGCTTACGTGGACGCGCAGGTGATCCGGATCGGGGTGCCGAAGAACGAACTCGTCGAGCCGGACGACTGGGAAAAGCCGCTGGCCGACAAGGTCGCGCTGGTGACGGGTGCCTCGCGCGGGATCGGCGCGGCGATCGCGAAGGTGCTGGCGCGGGATGGCGCGCACGTGGTCTGCCTTGACGTGCCGAGCCAGGGCGCGGACCTGTCCCGGGTCGCGAACGAGGTGCGCGGGACCTCGCTGCAACTGGACATCACCAGCACCGAGGCACCCGCGAAGCTGGTCGACTACTTCGGTACTCGGCATGACGGCGTGGACATCGTGGTGCACAACGCGGGCATTACCAGGGACAAGACGCTGGGCAAGATGGACGCGGCGCGCTGGGACGCGGTGCTGTCGGTGAACCTGGCCAGCCAGTTGCGGATCAACGACGCGCTGCTGGCCAAGAAGACGTTGCGCGCCAACGGTCGCATCATCGGCGTGTCGTCGATCGCGGGCATCGCTGGCAACGTGGGGCAGACGAACTACGGCACGTCCAAGGCGGGCGTGATCGGCATGGTCAACGGGTACGCGCCCAAACTCGCGCGGCAGGGCAGCACGATCAACGCGGTCGCGCCCGGGTTCATCGAGACCCAGATGACGGCGGCGGTGCCGCTGTTCATCCGGGAGGCCGGCAGGCGGATGAACAGCATGTCGCAGGGCGGGTTGCCGGTGGACGTGGCGGAAACCATTGCCTGGTACGCGAATCCGGCCTCGGCCGGGGTGAACGGCAACATCGTCCGGGTGTGCGGGCAGAGCCTGCTCGGCGCGTGAGGATGCCCAGATGGAGTGGAAACAGATGACCGTGGAAATCGAGTCGACGCCGAACCTGTTGCCGATCTTCGGCAAGGCGGCGCTGGGCGCGTTGCCGATGTTGCGGCGGTCCGGGAACGCGTTGCCTGCCACCACGTTCGTGCAGAACGGGGTGCGGATCGACCGGGAGCGGCTGGCCGCCTACGACCGGGTGTGCGGATTCCGGGTGTCGGACGTGCTGCCCGCGACGTTTCCGCACATCCTGAGTTTTCCGTTGCAGGCCAAGCTGATGACCGATCCGGCGTTCCCGTTCCCGATGATCGGGCTGGTGCACCTGGCCAACCGGATCACGCAGACCCGCCCGCTGCGCGCGGACGAGTCGTTCGTGCTGCGGGTGCACGCCGAGGGGTTGCGGCCGCACGAGCGCGGCAGCCAGTTCGACATGGTCAGCGAGGCGCTCGCGGACGGTGAAGTGGTGTGGACCGACGTGAGCACCTACCTGCGCAGGGGCGGGTCGCCTGGCCCATCGGAACGGGGTTCATCCAGTGGCAGCGAGCCGTTGGGTGGGGAGCCTGCCGCGCGGTGGCGGTTGGGCGGGGACACCGGGCGGCGGTATGCCGAGGTGTCCGGGGATCACAACCCGATCCACCTCTACCCGTTGACCGCGCGGTTGTTCGGATTCAGGCGCGCGATCGCGCACGGCATGTGGTCCAAGGCGCGCTGCCTGGCGTTCTTCGCCGAACGCCTGCCCGACGCGTACACCGTGGACGTGCGGTTCAAGCGGCCGATCCTGTTGCCAGCGAAGGTGGCGTTGTTCGCGGAGCCGACGAAGGACGGGTTCCGGTTCGCGTTGCGGCACGGCACCAAGGACACCCCGCACCTGGACGGCACGATCGGCGGACGCTAAGCGCCTGCCGGCGGTTTCCAGACGCGGTCTTCGAGCAGGTCGCCGAAGCCCATCCAGACCAGGTTCATCAGCCGCGACGCGATGATGTCCACGGTCTCTTCCGGATGGTCCAGCCACCAGTCGGCGAGCGATTCACCGGCGCCGACCAGGGCGGCGGCGAGTGCCTCACCGGAGCGGGATGCGGCGTGCCCGACGCCTTCGTCGCTGCCCGCGCGCACCAGCACGGCCGCGACCAGCGAGATCGCCCGCTCACGCATGGCCATGAGTTCCTGGGTGAACGGTCCGCCCTGGGCCAGCGACTGGCGGTGCAGCACCCGCCAGCTCTCCCGGTGTTCCTCGACGAAGCCGAAGAATCCCCGCAGTCCGTGCCAGAGCTGCACGTCGGCGGGGTGTTCGGCGTGGATGGCCGCGACGATCGCCTCCAGCAGGCGGGTGGCTTCGCGGTGGATGCAGGCCGCGAACAGGTCCTCCTTGGAGCCGAGGTAGGCGTAGATCATCGGCTTCGAGATGCCCGCGACGTCGGAGACTTCGTCCATGGACGCCCCGTGGTAGCCGTGCTGGGAGAACACGGTGACGGCGGCGTCCAGGATCTGCCGTTCACGCACTTCCCGGGGCAGGCGCTTGGCCCGGCCGGGCTTGTCGGGCTCGGCGAGCGGCGAATCGGGCAGCGACATGAACACCCCTTTGGCAGCAAGACTGCCAATCAGCGTAGCGGTTCGGCTTGCCGCGTTACCTACTGATACGTAGCCTTACTCCAGAGTAGGTAAGCGGAGGGGCGGCCATGTCCAACCAACGTCCGGCACTGACCGGCAAGACCATCGGTCAGTTGTCGCCGAGTCAGCTCGTCGACGCGCTCGAAGCGCTCAAGCCCGGCGAGGTCGACGAACTCGACCTCGACATCGACGTGCTCGGCAGCGCGATCGATCCGCGCACGCTCTCCCGCGACCAGTTCGTCCGGCTGCTCGCCGCGCTGGATCGACTGGCGAGCGCGGGCGCGGACATCGACCTGAGCCGGATGCGTCCTGGCACGTTCGCGCGGATCATCGCCAAGGCGTCCGGCGCGCAGGTCGAGGGCATGATGGGGCGACCGGACCTGCGGGCGCGGATCCTCGGCGAGATCTTCCGGCGGATGAGCGAGCACTTCCGCACCGAGAAGGCCGCCTCGACCCGGGCGGTCGTGCACTGGCGGATCACCGGCGGCAACGGAACCGGCGGATTCGACCGGTACGAGACGGTGATCGAGGGCGGGACCTGCGTGGTCAACGCCGACCCGCAGCGCGACCCGAGGGTCACCATCACCGTGCACCCTGCCGATTTCCTCAAGCTCATCACCCGCAACGCCTCCGGCCCGGTGCTGTTCATGACCGGGAAGATGCGCATCAAGGGAGATCTGGCGTTCGCAGCCGGTCTCACCAGCCTTTTCGATCTGCCGCGCGCCTCGTAGTCTCTGCTACGAGGAGGACACCATTGACATCGAGATGATCGCGCGCGCCCTGGATCCACGAAAAATGGGACCGCGCGGTCTTGCCCAGCTCGTCGAGACCCTGGACCTGCTGGCCAGGGCGGATGCCGGTATCGCGCTGGACGGGCTGGACACGGTCACCCTGGTGACGTTGATCGCGCGCGCCTCCGATCAGCAGATCGCCGAGGTGGCCCGGTCGCCGCGCGCGCGGGAGATGGTGCTGACCGAGGTGTTCCGGCGGATGTCCGATCACGTACGCGCCGAGAAGGCGGTGGGCAGCGACGGGGTGGTGCGCTGGCGGATCGACTGTGGCGAAGGCGTTGACTACCAACGGTTCCAGACCGTGTTTGCGTCCGGCGCCTGCCTGACCGGAACGTCATTGGACCAGGACCCGAAGGTGACGGTCACGCTGGCGCTCGCGGATTTCCTGCGAATGGCGGCGGGCGGCATCGGTTTTCCCCGGCTGGTCGCGACGCGGCGGTTGACGTTCAAGGGCGACATCCGGTACGCGATCAAACTGTCCGGCATGTTCGACATCCCGAAGCCCCGCAGGCGCTGACCTCCCGCCGGCGAACCGGCGGGAGGCCGGGCACTCAGTACGTGATCGCGGTTGCCGGGTCGCCCAGCAGGGCGCCGACGTCGGCGAGGAACTGCGAACCCTGCTGACCGTCGACGACCCGGTGGTCGAAGCTCAGCGAGAGCTGGCAGATCTTGCGCGGCACGATCTGGCCGTCGATCACCCAGGGCATGTCGCGGATCGCGCCGAACGCGAGGATCGCGGACTCGCCGGGGTTGATGATCGGAGTGCCGGTGTCGATGCCGAACACGCCGATGTTGGTGATGGTGATGGTGCCGTTCACCATTTCCGCCGGCGCCGTCCTGCCCTCCCGCGCGGTGCTGGTCAGGCCGTCGATGGCGGTGGCCAGATCGCGCAGGGACAACGATTCCGCGTCGCGCACCTTCGGCACCACCAGGCCACGCGGGGTGGCGGCGGCGATGCCAAGGTGCACATAGGACTTGTAGACGATCTCGCCAGCAGCCTCGTCCCAGGTCGCGTTGACGTCCGGAGTTCGTTGCACGGCAAGGCAGACCGCCTTGGCCGCGAACACCAACGGGGTCAGCTTGACGTCGCGGAAGGCCGGGCTGGACTTGAGCTTGGCCCGGAACTCCATCATCGGCGTGACGTCGACCGTGAGGAACTCGGTGACGTGCGGCGCGGTGAACGCGCTGGACACCATGGCCGTCGCGGTCGCCTTGCGCACGCCGCGGATCGGCACCCGCCGTTCCCTTGCCGACGTGTCATACGCGGGCGTGGCCGATGCGGGTGCGTCGGCGGCGCGTTGCACGTCCTCCCGGGTGATGACGCCGTTGCGGCCGGAACCGTTGAGCGCGCGCAGGTCGATGCCGAGCTCTTTGGCCAGCTTGCGCACCGGCGGCTTGGTCAACGGGACCAGGTCGCCCGAGGAGACGACGGGTTCCGGCATCGGCTCCGGTTCAGGGGCCACCGCGACCGGAGCCGGTGCCGGGGTCTGCGCGGGCGCGGGAGTCGCGTCCGTGCGCGCGCGACGACGTTTGCCCGCGCCACCGCGCGGGCCGTAGCCGACCAGATTCGGTACCGCTTCACTGTCCGAAGTGGACGCGGCGGGGGCCGCACCGGTCGGGTCGACGTCGATGACGATGATCGCCGCGCCGACATCCACCGTCTGACCGGTTTCCACCAGCAGCTCGGTGACCTTGCCCTCCCACGGGGACGGCAGTTCGACGGCGGCCTTGGCCGTCTCGATCTCCACCAGGATCGTGTTGACCTTGATGTCGTCGCCGGGTTTCACGTGCCAGGACAGGATTTCCGCCTCGGTGAGCCCTTCGGCGGTATCGGGCAGCAGGAACTTCTTGAAATCAGGCATCCCGATTCCCCTTACCAGGCCAGCGAACGGTCGACGGTGTGCAGCACCCGGTCCAGGTCGGGCAGGAAGTCCTCTTCCAGCTTCGACGGCGGATACGGGGTGTCGAACCCGTTGACACGAAGTACTGGCGCCTGCAAGGAGTAGAAGCACTCCTGGCTGACCCTGGTGGCGATCTCGGAGTTCAGCGACGCCTCCATCGGCGACTCGCTGACCGTCACCAGGTGGCCGGTCCTGCGCACCGAGTCGTACACCGGGCCGAGGTCCAGCGGGGACAGCGTGCGCAGGTCGATCACTTCCAGCTCGGTGCCGTCCTCGGCGGCGGCTGCCGCGGAGTCCAGGCAGACCTTCACCGACGGGCCATACGCGACCAGCGTGGCGTGCGAACCGGTGCGCAGCACGCGGGAGCTGTGCAGCGGTTGCGGGGTGACGGACAGGTCCAGTTCGGCCTTGCTGGAGTAGTACTGGCGTTTCGGCTCGAAGAACAGGATCGGGTCGTCTGAGGTGATCGCCTGCTGGATCATCCAGTACGCGTCGACCGGGTTGGAGCAGGACACCACCCGCAGGCCCGCGGTGTGCACGAAGTAGGACTCTGGCGATTCGGAGTGGTGCTCGACCGAGCCGATGCCACCACCGAACGGCACCCGGATCACGATCGGCATCTTCAGCTTGCCCTGGCTGCGGTAGTGCAGCTTGGCCAGCTGGCTGACGATCTGGTCGAACGCGGGAAAGATGAAGCCGTCGAACTGGATCTCGCACACCGGGCGGAAGCCGCGCATGGCCAGGCCGATCGCGGTGCCGATGATGCCGGACTCGGCCAGTGGCGTGTCCAGCACGCGGTGCTCGCCGAAGTCCTTCTGCAGACCGTCGGTGATGCGGAAGACGCCGCCGAGCTTGCCGACGTCCTCGCCCATGATGAGCACCTTGGGATCGGCGTCCATGGCCGCGCGCAGACCGGCGTTGAGCGCCTTGGCCAGCGTGACCGTCTGCGGCTTCGCCGGGGTCGTGCTCGGTTCAATGGTGGGAGCAGCCATCAGTGCTCGCCTCCACTGTGTACATCTTCCAGGCTTGCGAGGTAGCTCAGCAGTTCGTCGCGCTCGGCGTCGAGCACCGGGTTTTCCTCGGCGTAGACGTTGCTGAAGATCCGCGACGGTGGCGGGTCGGTCATGTTCGCGCAGAACTCGCGCAGGCGCACCGCCAACTGATCGGACTCGGCCTCCACCTCGTCGAAGAAAGAGTGGTCGGCGAGACCGTTGCGGGCCAGGTAGGCGCGGACTCGCTCGATCGGGTCCTTGAGCTTCCACTCCTCGACCTCGTCGGAGAGGCGGTAGCGGCTCGGGTCGTCGGTGGTGGTGTGCGCGTCCATCCGGTAGGTGAACGCCTCGATCAGCACCGGGCCGTTGCCGCGCCTGCACTCCTCCAGCGCCCACTGGGAGACCGCGAGGCAGGCGAGCACGTCGTTGCCGTCCACCCGGACACCGGGGAAGCCGTAGCCGCGCGCGCGGTGGTAGAGCGGGAGGCGGCTCTGCCGCTCGGTGGGCTCGGAGATGGCCCACTGGTTGTTCTGGCAGAAGAACACCAGCGGCGCGTCGTAGACCGCGGCCCAGACGAAGCCCTCGTGCACGTCGCCCTGGCTGGTGGCGCCGTCGCCGAAGAAGACCATGGTGGCCTCGTCGTCCTGCGCGTGGTTGCCCTCCGCGTCGGTGTTGCCGACCTTGCCGTCGAAACGCTGGCCCATCGCGTAGCCACAGGCGTTGAGCACCTGGTTGCCGATCACGATGGTGTAGAGGCCGAAGCGCTTCTCCAGCGGATCCCAGCTGCCGTGGTCGGTGCCCCGGAAGGTGCCGAACAGGTCGGTGGGGTCGACGCCCCGGCAGAACGCGACGCCGTGTTCGCGGTAGCTCGGGAAGGCCATGTCCTGGGGTTGCATCGCCCGGCCGGCGCCGACCTGGGCGGCCTCCTGGCCGAGCAGCGGCACCCACAGGCCGAGTTCTCCCTTTCGTTGCAGGGCGTTGGACTCGCGGTCCACCCTGCGCACCAGGACCATGTCCCGGTACAGCGCACGTACCTGCGCGGGCTCGATGTCGATGCTGAAGTCCGGGTGCGTTACCCGCTCACCTTCGGGGGTGAGCAGCTGCACCAGATCGGCACCGCCTTCACTCGTCGCTCGCAAACCGGCTATCACCTGTTCTGCTGTCGGTGTGGCGGCGGTGGCGGCCGGCGTATCGGGCCGGGCCGCGGTCCAGCGCTCTGGGGACGACATGGCGCGTCTCTCCTAGTCGGACGTGGCCGAGCCGGGCGCTTGTGGCGTCCGGCGCCGGCCATGCTGAAAGGCCACCGTCGTTGCCCGGTTTGGGAGCGCACGGTGACCGTCAACACTGACGGTTCGTTTCCCATCCTGGCATGAGCGAAGCCGATCCGGTGAGTCCCGGCAACTGATCGACCGCTAAAAAACCGGCGCTGATCTGCGAAAATAGTTGGAAGGCCGATGGTTGGTCGCCCTAGGGGCTGCTCGTCCTGGCTGGTCGGACCGCTACTCGAACGGTCGACACCCGATCGGCCCAGCGCGGGTGGCCTTCGCCACACCTCCAACGGTTGATCGGGACGATGGCAGGATCGGGACATGGCTCTTTTGGACTCCGCAACAGCGCACAAGACCGTCACGCAGGCGTGGGAGGGCACCGTCCTGTCCAGCTTGTCCGAACTCGTCGCGATACCGGCGGTGTCCCAGGCGTTCGATCCGGACTGGGCGGCGCACGGCGAGCTCGACCGCGCCATCGACCACGTGCGGAACTGGGCGCTGGCGCGCGACATCCCTGGCGTGACCGCGGAGATCGTGGTGTCCGACGGCGCGACGCCGTGCCTGTTGATCGACATCCCGGCGAGCGACGACTCGACCGGCACCGTGCTGCTCTACGGGCACCTGGACAAGCAGCCGCCGGTCGGCGGGTGGGCGGAGGGCCTTGGGCCGTGGACGCCGGTGGTCCGGGACGGCCGGCTCTACGGGCGCGGCTCGGCCGACGACGGGTACGCCCCGTACGCGGCGCTGACCGCGATCGAGGCGGTCCGCGCGGCCGGTGGCGCGCACGCCCGGTGCGTGGTGCTGCTGGAGACCGCCGAGGAGTCCGGCAGCCCCGATCTGCCCGGCTACCTTGAGCAGCTGCGCGCCAAGCTCGGCGCGGTGTCGCTGGTGGTGTGCCTGGACTCGGGTGCCAACGACTACGACCGGATGTGGCTGACCACCTCGCTGCGCGGCCTGGCCCAGGTGCACGTGACCGCGAAGGTGCTGGAGGGCGGGCAGCACTCCGGTATCGCCAGCGGCGTGGTGCCCAGCTCGTTCCGGGTGCTGCGCGAACTGCTGGACCGGCTGGAGAACGCGAAAACCGGTGAGATCCTGCTGCCCGAACTGCACGTCGAGCTCTCCGACGAGGTGCTGACCGAGGTGCGCTCCGGCGTGGCGGCGGCGCCGGGCGCGTTGAAGCACTTCCCGCTCACCCCGGGCGTGCGGATGGTCTCCGAGGACGACCTGGAACTGACCCTGAACAACACCTGGCGGCCGACACTGTCCATCACCGGCGCGGCCGGTCTGCCCGACCCGGACTCGGCGGGCAACGTGCTGCGCCCGTTCACCACGTTGTGCCTGAGCTTCCGGCTGCCGCCGACCGCGGACTCCGCGAAGGCGCTGGCCGCGATCCGGCGCGCGGTCACCACCGACGTGCCCTACGGCGCACAGATCGAGCTCGGCCACACCGAGGCGGCCGACGGCTGGCAGGCGCCGCCGCTGGCGCCGTGGCTGTCCGCCGCACTGGACGAGGCGAGCGAGACCGCGTTCGACGGGGCGCCGTGGCGCACGCTGGGTCTTGGCGGGTCGATCCCGTTCATGGGGCTGTTGCAGGAGATGTACCCGACCGCGCAGTTCCTGGCGACCGGCGTGCTCGGTCTGGACAGCAACGCGCACGTGCCGGACGAGTCGATCAACCTGGGCTACGCGGCCAAGTTCACCCAGGCGCTGGCCGTGGTGCTCAACGCGCACGCCACCGCACGCTGACGCGATGGGCAAGAACAACCGCGAGCGTCGAGCCGCGAAGAAGAAGGCCCGCGACCGGATGTACCGGGAGCGGGAAGAGTCCTCGGCAGCGCCATCGACGCCGTCGGCACCGCCGACGCTGGACACGGCGGTCGACGCGCTCGCCAGGGCCGCGCGGGCGTTCGCCGCCGAGGGTGGCGACCCCGCCGAGCACACGCTGGAGCTGACCGGCGGCGAACTCGGTGTCCGGCCACAGCTGGTGGACGCGGCCGTCGACCTGGTCACGCGCACGGCGCTGGCCTCGGTGTGGCGGGGCGGCTGGCTGCCCTACGACGTGGCGCGACTGGTGGAACGGCGGCTCGGCGCGCAGGCGCTCACGCTGGTCACGGACCTGATCGCGGCCCAGGTCGCGGAGTACGCGGCGGCAACCGTGCACGAGCGGTGGCAGGAGCAGTTGGCGCAGATCGACGCCGGAGTCTGGTGGCGGGCCGACGCTGCGCTGCTGGGGCAGTGGCAGGTGCGGCACCGCTGCGACCGGATCAAGGCGCTCGCACTGGTCGTCGAGTTCCTTGCCATGACGCTTGAGCTGCCGCCGTTGCCGGTGATCCTGCCGTTGCCGGGCACCGCGCGCGCGGCCTCCGGCGCGCACCATTCCGCGGTGGATCCGAAGATCCTCGGCCGGGTGCGCGGACTGCTCGCCAAGGCCGAGTCGACCCAGTTCCCCGAGGAGGCCGAGGCGCTCTCGGCCAAGGCGCAGGAGCTGATGACCCGGCACGCCTTCGAGCGGGCGCTGCTCGACGCGGAAACCCACGTGTCGCAGGCGGCGGCCTCGCGGCGGATCTGGTTGGACGCGCCGTACATCGGGGCCAAGGCGCAGCTGGTGAACTCGGTCGCCGACGCCAACCGGTGCAAGGTCGTCGTCTACGAGAAGCTGGGTTTCGTCGCGGTCCTCGGCGACGAACTGGACCTGGACATCACCGAGCTGCTCAGCACGTCGCTGCTGGTACAGGCGACCAGGGCGCTGGTCGCGACCGACCGGGACAGCGGCAGAACGGGGCAGGTACGCAACTACCGGCAGTCGTTCCTGCTGGCCTACGCGACCAGGATCGGGCAGCGGCTGGCCGAAACGAACGAGCCCGCCGTGGCCGACGACCGGCTGCTGCCGGTGCTGGCGGACCGGAGCAAGGCGGTCGAGGCGCTGTTCCAGGAGATGTTCCCGCGCACGGTCAACAAGTCCTACGCGGTGCGTAGCGAGGCGGGCTGGGGCGCGGGCACGTCGGCCGCCGATCGGGCCGACCTCGGGTTGGATCGGACCTCTGTTTCAGCGGGTGAGCGGCGGAACTGACTGCCAGACTTGGCCGGTGCTGCGCTCACTCGCCATCGGCGTCATCAGCGTTTCCGCCCTCGCCCTGAGCCAACCGGTCGCGGCCGCCACCGTGCCCGGGTTCAGCGACAACTTCATCGGCACCGGGCTCAACGACAACCTGGCGCAGCGCGAGGCCGGTGACGGCGCGGGCCCGACCGGCCTGGTCACCTACACGCGCACGTCCGGGCTCTGGTACCCGGCGCCACCCCCGCCCGCCACCTACTCGGAGGTCGTGAACGACGCGCTGACCTTCAACACGGGCACGTCCGCGGTGCGGTTGGACGCGCCAGCGACCGGCCCGGTCACGGTGACCGCGACGATCACGCCGACCGTCGGCAGCACCACCGACGGCGACTGGTCGTCGGTGGTGCTCACCAACTCCAGTGCCAGCGCGGGTTATGTGTCCAATGCGGACGTGAGCGCCGCCGTGCTGGTCACCGCCAACGGTGGTGTGCAGCTGTGGTCGGCGGGCAAGGAGATCGGTTCGGGTCAGGTCACGCCCGCCGCGAGTGACAGCGTCAGCCTGGTGCTCGGCGCGTCGAACGTGACGGCGACGGTGGACGGCACGCCGATCACCGCGACGCTGCCGAATCCCGCGCCCACCGGGAACTGGCTGTACCTGGGTCGTTACTCGGACAACACCGGCACGCACAGCACGGTCAGCGGCCTGACGGTCAGCGCGATCGACAACTCCGCGCTGCGCCAACCCGCGGGCGCCAACCTGAAGTACTTCGGTTACTACCCGGCGCGGATCACCGCTGCCGACGGGGACCACGTCCAGGATCTGGCCGGTCACAGCAATCTCAGCTGGATCCAGATCAGCGATCCGAGTGGTGTCGACACCGCCACGCTCAGCAACTGCCGGCCGCATTCGTGCGTCGTCTACGCGGCCAACGAGTTCTTCTCCGGCTGTGACGGCAACGACGCGTGCACCCTCTACCCGAACGCGAAGGACCGCTGGGCGGTGCTGTCCGCCGCGATCAGGCCGTACCTGGCCGACATCGCCGCGTTCTACCTGCTCGACGAGGCGTACTTCCGCCGTGCCAGCTACGCCGACGTGTCCACCTCCGCCCAGCTGATCAAGGCCGACTACCCGGACGTGCCGATCATCCTGAACTTCGCGGCGCCGACGCTGGCGGGCAGCTTTGCGGTTCCGGCCGATGTGGACTGGGTGGCGTTCGATCAGTACTGCGCCGGAATGACCACGGTCACCAACAACCTGCACGCGCTGGAAAAAGGCGCGCCAGGCAAGGACGTGTTGCTGTTCGTGCAGAGTGCGCCACTGTCCGCATGCCCGGCGAACGCGAACACCGATACCGCGATCGCGGCCGCCCAGCAGAACTACCTGCACCTGGCCCAGTCCGATCCGCGGGTGACCGGCCTTTTCGAGTTCGGGCTGTGGACGTCGGACATCGGCCCTGGCGTCACCACCCCGGCGAACGTGCCGGTCACCACCGACGCGCAGGAACGCATCGCGGCCCAGCTCGGGGTTTGATTTCGGCTCGGCAACTTAACGCGGCAACGCCGCACGTCGACGCGTCCGGATGGCAGGATGCCCCAATCAACTCGGTTTACCAACCGAACGTTCGTAGTGCGAGGAGTGTCACCGTGGCTGTCCGAACCCGGCTGTCCAACTCATTGCGGCACCTTGGCATCGGCAAGGCCAAAATCACCGCCGCCGGTATGTGCGTCGCCACCGTGACCGCGGCCCTCGCGCTCGCCGGTTGTGGCGCGACCACCTCGGCTCCCGGCGGTTCGGCCGGTGGCGCCACCTGCACCCCGAGCGCGGCCACCGAAGCGCCCAACCCGGCGCCGATGAACCTGACCGTGCAGCCGGACAGCGCCTCCGCGGCGCAGGTGCCCGCCGACTTCAAGACCAAGGGCACGCTGACCATCGCGGCCGACGCCAGCTACCCGCCCAACGAGTTCACCGCGGGCAACGGCTCGATCATCGGCATGGACGTCGACCTCGGCAACGCGATCGCGCAGACCCTGGGATTGAAGGCGAACTTCGTCAGCGCCAGCTTCGACGGCATCCTCGCCGGTATCCAGGCCGGTCGCTACGACCTGGGCATGTCCTCGTTCACGGTGACCGCCGCGCGCGAGCAGCAGGTCGATTTCGTCAGCTACTTCACCGCGGGCACCTCGACCATGGTGACCAAGTGCAACCCGGCGAACATCAACACGCTCACCGACCTGTGCGGTAAGGCGGTCGGCGCCGAGCAGGGCACCACCGAGCTCGACCAGCTCTCCAAGGCCGACGTGGACGGCTCGATCCTGAAGCTGTGCCAGCAGGCGGGCAAGCCCGCGCCGAAGGCCCAGGGCTACCCCAACCAGTCGGACGTGAACTCGGCACTGCAGGCAGGCCGGATCGACGCCTACACCGCCGACAGCCCGGTGGTCGACTACGAACTCCAGCAGACCGGTGACGCGTTCAAGAAGGTCGGCGGCAACACGGACACCGCCCCCTACGGCATCGCGATCCCGAAAAGCGCAGGCAGCTTGAAGACCGCGATCCAGGCCGCCGTGCAGCACCTGATGGATGGCGGCACCTACCAGCAGATCCTCACCCACTGGGGGGTCGGCTCCGGCGCGATCAAGACCGCCCAGGTCGACCCGTCCGCCAGCTGACTATGACCACGACCGAGACGGCGCGGCCGGAGGAGCGACCGGCCGCGCCCGAAGCGATCGTCGCGGTTCCGGTCCGGCATCCCGGCCGCTGGGTGGCCGCGGTGATCCTGTTGGTGCTGGCCGCCATGTTCGTGCACGGCCTGATCGCCAATCCGGCCTGGAAGTGGGGCACGGTCGGCCAGTACCTGTTCAGCGCCCAGGTGCTCGACGGCCTGTTGCTCACCATGCTGCTCACCGTGGTGGCCATGGTGATCGGCATCGTGCTGGGCATCGTGGTGGCGATCATGCGGCTGTCCACCAACCCGATCGTCGCCGGCATCGCCTGGCTCTACGCCTGGTTCTTCCGGGGCACACCGGTGCTGGTGCAGATCGTGTTCTGGTCGTTCATCGGGCTGCTCTACCGGTATCCCGGTCTGGGTATCCCGTTCGGTCCGGTGTTCGTCTACTTCGATGCGAACGCGCTGATCCCGGTGCTGGTCGGCGTGATGCTGGGCCTCGGCCTGAACGAGGCCGCGTACATGTCGGAGATCGTGCGCGCCGGGATTCTGTCGGTGGACGCGGGCCAGACCGAGGCGGCCGAGGCGCTGGGCATGACCCGGATGAAGGTGCTGCGGCGGATCGTGTTGCCGCAGGCAATGCGGATCATCATCCCGCCGACCGGCAACGAGGTCATCTCGATGCTGAAGACCACGTCGCTGGCCACGATCGTGGCCGTGCACGAGCTGTTCGGCGTGGTGCAGTTCATCTATGGCAACAACTTCCAGCAGATCCCGCTGCTCGTCGTGGCCAGCCTCTGGTACCTGCTGTTCACCTCGATCCTGTCCATCGGCCAGTTCTACATCGAACGCCGCTACTCGCGCGGCACCGTCCAGGTGCGCCAGGCTTCGTGGCTGTCGAGGATGCTGGCCAGAAGCGGGACAGCGGCGGAGGCACGATGACGACGACCGATCAGCCGATGGTGCTCGCCGAAGCCGTGCACAAACGGTTCGGCAAGCTCGAGGTGCTCAAGGGGATCAGCCTCGCGGTGCAACCGCGCGAGGTGATGTGCGTGATCGGACCGTCCGGTTCGGGCAAGTCCACGTTCCTGCGCTGCATCAACCACCTGGAGAAGATCGACGCAGGCAAGCTGTGGGTGGACGGCGAACTCGTCGGCTACCGGCAGAAGGGCGACAAGCTCTTCGAGCTGCGCGACCGCGAGGTGGCCGGGAAGCGCCGCGAGATCGGCATGGTCTTCCAGCGGTTCAACCTGTTCCCGCACATGACGGCGGTGGACAACATTGTCGAGGCGCCGGTGAACGTGCGCGGCGAGAACAGGGCGACCGCGCGGGCGCGGGCGCTGGAGTTGCTGGAGCAGGTCGGTCTTGCGGACAAGGCGTTCGCCTATCCGAGGGAGCTCTCCGGCGGGCAGCAGCAGCGGGTGGCGATCGCGCGGGCACTGGCGATGCGGCCCAAGCTGATGCTCTTCGACGAGCCGACGTCCGCTTTGGACCCTGAGCTGGTCGGCGACGTGCTGACCGTGATGCGCCAGTTGGCCGAGGACGGCATGACCATGGTCGTGGTCACGCACGAGATGGGTTTCGCGCGTGAGGTCGGCGACTCACTGGTGTTCATGGACGACGGCGTCATCGTCGAGCAGGGCAAGCCCCGCGACGTGATCAGCGACCCGCAGCACGAACGCACCAAGTCGTTCCTGGCCAAAGTCCTGTAAGCGGGTCGTCAGTATTTTCCGGCCTGCGCGCGGGTAGCTTTCCTGGCGTGATCCGATACGCCGTCGTCGGTCTGCTCACGGTCGCCGCGCTCGCGGCGACCGTGCTGCTCGCCGTGCTCACCTCGCCCTGGTGGTGGTTCCTGGCCGCGCCGCTGCTGATCGCCGCGGCCACCGGCGTGCACGACGTGCTCCAGCACCGACATTCGGTGCTGCGCAACTACCCGGTGCTCGGGCACGCCCGGTTCCTGTTCGAGGCGCTGCGGCCGGAGTTGCAGCAGTACTTCATCGAACGCAACTTCGACGGCCGCCCCTACGACCGCGACGTGCGCAGCATCGTCTACCAACGCGCCAAGGGCACCGACGCGGAGCAGCCCTTCGGCACCGAGCGGGACGTGAACGCGGTCGGCGCCGAGTACCTGGTGCATTCGATGGCGCCGGTGCCGGAACCGGACGCCGTGCCGAAGGTGCGCATCGGCGGACCGGACTGCGCAAAGCCCTACGACATGGCGCTGCTCAACGTGTCGGCGATGAGCTTCGGCGCGTTGTCCGCCAACGCGATCGTCGCGTTGAACAAGGGCGCGGCGCTGGGCGGGTTCGCGCACGACACCGGTGAGGGCGGGCTGTCGGAGTACCACCTGCGCGGTGGCGGTGACCTGATCTGGGAGCTCGGCACCGGCTACTTCGGTTGCCGCACCGCGGGTGGCGGGTTCGACGCGGACGTGTTCGCGGACAAGGCCGCGCAGGACGCGGTGAAGTGCGTGTCCATCAAACTCTCCCAGGGCGCCAAGCCCGGCATCGGCGGTGTGCTGCCCGGTCCGAAGGTGAGCGCGGAGATCGCCAGGGCGCGCGAGGTGCCGGTCGGGCAGACGGTGATCTCGCCGCCCTACCACCGCGCGTTCTCCTCACCGCGCGAGCTGATCGCGTTCGTGGCGCGGTTGCGCGAGCTGAGCAAGGGCAAACCGGTCGGGTTCAAGCTGTGCGTTGGCTCGCGCGCGCAGTTCCTCGCGGTGTGCAAGGCGATGCTGGCGGAGGGCGTCACCCCGGACTTCATCGTGGTCGACGGCGCCGAGGGCGGCACCGGTGCCGCGCCGCTGGAATTCGCCGACCAGGTCGGCATGCCGTTGACCGACGGGCTGATCACCGTGCACAACGCGCTGGTCGGCACCGGATTGCGGGACAGGATCAGGATTGGCGCGAGCGGCAAGGTCGCCACCGGCGCGGATATCGTGAAACGGTTGATCCAGGGCGCGGACTACACCAACGCGGCCCGCGCGATGATGTTCGCGATCGGCTGCATCCAGGCGCAGCGCTGCCACACCAACCGGTGCCCGGTCGGCGTCACCACCCAGGACCCGCTGCGCGCGCGAGCGCTGGACGTCGCGGACAAGTCCGTTCGGGTGCACCGGTTCCAGTCGTCCACTGTGGCCAGTGCGGTCCGGATGATGGCGTCGATGGGGGTCAGCGACCCGGCGCGGCTGCGCCCGCACATGCTGCACCGCAGGATCGACCCGACGATGGTGCGTTCCTACGGCGAGCTCTACCAGTGGCTCGACGACGGCGAACTGGTCGCGGACTGCCCACAAGGATGGGCCGCGGACTGGTCCGCGGCCCATCCGGACACGTTCTGAGAACTACTAGCCGACGAGAGCTTCGCCCGGGGTACGGATCGGGTCGCCCTCTTCCGCGTGGTAGTCCGAACCGATGGTCTCGTCAACGCCTTCCCTGGCCTTGATCGCCCGGAAGATCACCGTGAGCACGACGGTGACCACGAGGTTCGCGATCAGCGCGACGATGCCGACGTAGATCTGCGTTGTCGAGCCCGGGAACGGGTGCCAGCCGACGATGGACAGCTTGCCCAGCGCCAGCGCGGACCCGCCGAAGTGGCCCTTCCCGGTCGCGGCCGGGATCGTGTAGAGCAGGTAGACGCTCCAGCCGATGCCGACGATCCAGCCGATGACCAGCGCCTTCGAGTGCAGCCAGCGCGTGTAGAGCGCGATGGCGACCGAGGGCAGCGTCTGCAGGATCAGCGCGCCGCCGATCAGTTGCAGGTCGATGGAGAAGGTCGGGTCGATGGCGA
>DASXOJ010000199.1:0-16282 GCA_036494465.1 Pseudonocardiaceae bacterium | reverse complement strand
TAGGTACGCACGGCGCCGGAAAGCAGCACACCCGGCCGATCGTTGCCCGCGAAGACCAGCGGACGCTCGTGCGCGCCGGTCGCGAGCACCACCTGACGGGCCCTGATGTGCCACAACCGTTGGCGTGACAAGCCTTCTGGCGCGGTGGGTCCGATGTGGTCGGTGCGCCGTTGCAGGCCGAGCACGTAGTTGTCGTCGTAGGAACCGAACGCGGTGGTGCGGCGCAGGACGACGACCTCGGGGGCGGCCTCGAGAGCCGCGCTGGCCGCCTCGACCCAGTCCGATTCGGACAGTAGCGAACCGCCCAGCTCGGGCTGCTCGTCAAGCAGGATCACCCGGGCACCGGAGTCGGCAGCGGCGACGGCCGCCGCGAGCCCGGCCGGTCCGGCGCCGACCACCAGGACGTCGGTGTGCGCGTACTTCTTGTCGTAGCCAGCGGGATCGGGTTCCGGGTCGAGCCTGCCCATCCCGGACAGCGTCCACGCGGAGAGGCCGTCGTAGAGCTCGACCGTTGTCGCGGGCAGCATGCCTTCCTGGCACGGGCCGTCGACCTGGACGAGCGCGTTGGGCTCGTCGACGCCCGCGGCGACGATGCCGCGCGGGCGGCCACGGTAGATCGACGGAGCGACTCCGACGAGCCCGTTCGCCAGCATGGCCGACGCGAGCGTGTCTCCGGGATGTCCGGTCAGTTCCCGTCCGTCGACGGTGCAGCGCAGCACGGTGTCACGGTCGATGCGGCCTCCGCTGGGCAACCGGCTCATCGATCTCCGCCAATCTGGGGGCGCGGCTCGCCGGGCCGATAGGAGGCGTGTACCTGGTAGGTGCCGGTGTCGCGCAGGACGTTGAACCAGCGGCGGCAACCGGTGCTGTGCACCCACCGCTCAGCGAAGGGCCCCTGCGGGTTGTCCCGGTAGAACACGTACTCGGCCCACTGCGTGTCGGTGAGCTCCGCCGGGTTCTCCGGGTACGGGACGTGGGCCTGTCCGCCGTAGTGGTATTCGGTCTCGTCCCGGGGACCGCACCACGGGCAACTGATCAACAGCACGGGATCCTCCTCAGTGCGCGACGGCGGCCGCGCCGTGTTCGTCGATCAACGCGCCCGTGGTGAACCGGTCCAGAGCGAACGGGGCGTTCAACGGATGCGGTTCGCCGGTGGCGATGGTGTGCGCGAACGTCCAGCCGGCGGCCGGGGTGGCCTTGAATCCGCCGGTGCCCCAACCACAGTTGACGTAGAGGTTCTCCAGCGGGGTGGTGCCGATGATCGGCGAGGCGTCCGGGGTCACGTCGACGATGCCGCCCCAGGTGCGCAGCACGTGTGCCCTGGCGAAGATCGGGAACAGTTCGACGGCGGCGGCCATCTGCTGCTCGATCACGTGGAAGGAACCGCGCTGCCCGTAACCGTTGTAGGCGTCCACGCCCGCGCCCATGACCAGTTCGCCCTTGTGCGCCTGGGAAACGTAGACGTGCACGTGATTGGACATCACCACGGTAGGATGCACCGGCTCGTACAGCTCGGAAACCAGTGCCTGCAACGGATGCGACTGCACCGGCAGCCGAATACCGGCGTGCTGGGCCAGCACGCTGCTGTGCCCGGCAGCGGCGAGGCCGACCCGGCCGGCGAGGATCCGGCCGCGGTTGGTCTCAACGCCAACGACCCGGTCGCCGTCCTTGAGAAAACCGGTGACCTCGCAGCCCTGGATCAGATCCACGCCCAGCTCGTCGGCGCGGCGAGCCAGCGCCCAGGCGACGTGATCGTGCTTGGCGATACCGGCGCGCGGCTGGAAAGTGCCGCCGAGGACCGGATACCGGGTGCGCGGCGACACGTTGAGGATCGGGCAGACCTTGGCGACCTCGTCCGGTTCGAGCCACTGCGCGTCGACTCCGTTGAGCCGGTTGGCGTTGGCCCTGCGCACGCCTTCGCGGACGTCCTGCGTGGTGTGCGCGAGGTTGAGCACGCCACGCTGGCTGAACAGGAAGTCGTAGTCGAGTTCGTCCGGGAGCCGCTCCCAGAGTTTGAGCGCGTGTTCGTAGATCGCCGCGCTCTCGTCCCAGAGGTAGTTCGAGCGGATGATCGTGGTGTTGCGGGCCATGTTGCCGCCCGCCAGCCAGCCCTTGTCGAGCACGGCGACGTTGGTGATGCCGTGATTGCTGGCGAGGTAGTAGGCGGTGGCCAGGCCGTGCCCGCCCGCGCCGACGACAACCACGTCATAGGAGGCCCTCGGCTCCGGATTGCGCCACAAGAAGTCCGGATGCTCGGGCAGTGGCGTCGCGCCCACCTGCGCCCCCAATCCTGGCAGCCAACTGAAGGACAACTGATATATTAGTGTCTCCAGTACGGTATGGGAGCTGGTCGGACAGGTCAAGGGGACCGCATGGCAAACGTGGCGATCGAACTCGACGGAGACGAACCCTCCTTCGCCGAACGCGCCTACCGCGCCATCCGCGACCAGCTCGTCATGCTCGACATCCGCCCCGGCGCACCGATCAACGAGGACCAGCTGGCGCAGTCCATCGGCGTCGGCCGCACGCCGGTCCGCGAGGCGCTCAAACGCCTCCAGTACGAGCGCCTGATCACGACCTACCCCAGGCGCGGCACCTTCGCCACCGACGTCAACATCACCGACCTCGGCCACATCTCCGAAGTCCGCCAGGAACTGGAGCCACTGGCCGCCGCCCAGGCCGCGCACCGAGCCACGGCAACCGACCGGGCGACCCTGACCGCCCTACGGCAGGAGCTGGCGAGCGGATCCGACGCGACCGAGTTCATGCGCCTCGACCTGCGGCTGCACCGCGCCGTCTACGCGACCACCCACAACCCGTTCCTGGCCGACACCCTGGTCCGCTACGACAATCTCGCCACCCGCATCTGGTGCCTGTTCATCGACCGACTGTCCGATATGGCCGGGCACGTCGGCGAACACGGACCGTTGATCGAGGCGATCGTCACCGGTGACGCCGACACTGCGGCCCGGCTCGCGCGCGATCACGTCGAAGGCTTCGAGCGCGCCATTCGCGCCGCCATCTGACCGAGGCCCCGCGCGCCGGTCAGCCCAGCCAGGCGGACGCTGGTCGCGGTCGCCGTCGCCGCGATCGCGTTGCCGCTGACCGAGGCGCAGGTCACCGACCTGGCCACAGATCCGGCTTTCACCTTGGCGAAGTAGCGCCGGGCAAGGCGCTCGGCGGGCCGGACGCCAGTCCCCACTACGATCGGGGACATTGTCCGGCGCGGAACACGGGAGATCGGCAGTGGGCGACGCAGCAGAGTGGAAGCCGGGTCAGGACACGCAGGCGGTCGCGACCGCACGCTTGCAGGGTCAGGACCCCGACAAGATCCACGACCCGGTCTGGGGCGTCATCGGCAACCTCGGCGACAGCATCTGCTACGCCGGGGTCCCCGCCAAGGTCGAGGCGATCCAAGCGGAGCTGCGCGGCCGGATCACCGGTACCGATCTCCCGGCGCGAGTCATCGCACCCAACTTCGCTGGCGGGATCTCCGACGGGCAGCGCAACGGCACGCCGCAGATGCGCTATTCGCTGATCGGCAGGGAGACCACCAACGACGGCGTTTCCCTGCACCTGGAGGGCAGCGACGTCCGTGCGGTGGTCGCCGTCGTCGCCTGCGACAAGCCGCCGGTCGGCACGCTCGCGGCGATCCTGGAGCGCAACGTCCCCGCCGTGATCATGTCCGACGGTTCGATCCGCCCCGGCATCGACTCCCGCACCGGCGAGCCGATCGACATCGTGTCCTGCTTCCAGGCGGCGGCCGACGCACCGGAGGAACGGCACCGCATCGCGCTGGAGGCATCGCCCGGCCACGGCAGCTGCGGCGGGATGTTCACCTACAACACCATGCAGTCCTTCATCGCGGCCTGCGGCATGGAGCCGCTGCACATGGTCAGCCCCGCGTCGGAGGACCGCCGCCGGATCGAGGAATTCCCCGCACAGCTGCTGGACGCGCTCCAGGTGCTCGCCGAGCGCGGCATCCGCCCCCGCGACATCGTCACCCCGGCCGCGCTGCGCAACGCGACGCTGGTGGCGATCGCGATGGGCGGTTCCACCAACATCGTGCTGCACGCGCCGGAACTGGCCCGCGCCGCGGGCATCGACTTCTGGCGCGAGGTGATCAGCCAGGAGGAGTTCAACCGGGTGTCGCGCACGCTCGCCGTGCTGGTCAACGCCCGGCCCTTCGGTCGCTACTCGATGGTCGACATCGACGCCAAGGGCGGCCTCCCGGTGATCGTCCGCGAACTGCTCAACGCGGGCCTGCTCGACGGCAACTGCCTGACCTGCACCGGGGAGACGCTGGCCGAGCAGGTCGCCCGGCTCGACCCGCCCGCACCGGACGGCGAGGTGATCCACTCGCTGTCGGCGCCGTTCAAGCCGACCGGCGGCCTGCGGCTGCTGCACGGCAATCTCGCCCCCGACGGCGGCGCGGTGATCAAGCTCGCCGGGGTCGAGGGCGGTATGGAGGGCGGCCGGTTCGTCGGCCGCGCCCGGGTCTTCGCCAGCGAAGCGGCCTTGATCGAGGCGCTCTCCTCGGCACCGGACCAGTTCGCGGACCGCGACATGGTGGTGATCCGCTACGAAGGCCCGCGCGGCGCGCCGGGCATGCCGGAACTGCTCGACCCCACCTCGCGGATCACGGCGCTGTGCAGGCAACGCGGGATCACCATCGCGCTGATGACCGACGCCCGCTTCTCCGGCGGGTCGGTCGGCCTGGTCATCGGGCACGTGTCACCCGAGGCGGCGCTGGGCGGTCCGATCGCGCTCATCGAGGACGGCGACACGATCGTCGTGGACGTCAACGACAACACCCTCAACTGCACCGAACTGGACGACGCGGCGACGCTCGCGGCCCGGCAGACCCGGTGGCAGTCCGACGCCGACCGCAACGGCGGCGAGCACCCGCTGGTCCGCCCGGTCAGCGCTCGGCTGCTGCGGCGGATGCGCATGTGCGCGTTGCCCCCGCTCCGGGGTGGTGGACTCTCCGAGGTCGGCGCCGCGAACCCGGAATAGCCCGGCGCCCTCGTCAGTGGGCCAGTCTCGCACGGGCTTCCTCGGTCAGCGGGGCGAAGAAGTTGACCAGGTTGCCGTCCGGATCGCGGAACAGGAACGACCGGTTGCCCCACGGCATCGTGGTCGGCCGCTGCACGATCTCGAATCCGAGCGCCAGCCCGGTCAGCCGTTCGTACTCCCGGTCGACGTCCTCGACGAGGAATTCGATGATCGCGGTCCGGTTGGACTCGGGCACCGCCGCCCCAGCACTGAACAGGGCCATGGTCGCGACGCTACCGATGGCCAGCGTGCACGACGGCCCCACGAGTTCGGCGAACTGCTCAGCGGGCCTGCGCGCCGCGAGGCCGGTCACCTGCTCGTAGAAACCGGCAAGGCGAGCCACATCGCTGGTGATGACACGCACGGAAACGAGTTGCACTGGGAATCCTCTCTGCGATGACGGGCGGATCCGGCCGCCCCCGGGACACCACGCACGTTAGGGCGAATAGTGGACAGGATCCGCCCGGTATTGAAAAACTGCGTTCGTGACCCGGCCCATCGCCCGCGTACTGGCCTTGCTGGAGATCCTGCAGAGTGGCGGCACCCGGACCGTCGGCGAGCTCGCCGGACGGCTCGACGTGGACGAGCGCACCGTCCGCCGCTACGTCGAACACCTGCTCGACCTGGACATCCCGGTGCGCTCGGTGCGCGGACGGCACGGTGGCTACCGGCTGGCCCCCGGCTATCGGATGCCGCCACTGATGCTCACCGACGAAGAGGCACTCGCGGTCCTGCTCGGCTTGGTCACCGGCAGGCACACCGGGCTGATCACCACCTCGATCGCGGCCACCGAGAGCGCGGTCGCGAAAGTCCGGCGGGTACTACCCGAAGCCCTGGGGCAGCGCCTCGACGCGCTGCTGAACATCACCGACTTCACCGCTCCCGCCCGACCGCCGCTCACCGCGGAGGCCGAGACGCTGCTGACCGTCGCGCAGGCCGCGCGAGAGCGCCGCCCGGTCGCCCTCGCCTACACGGCAGGCCACGGCCGCGCCAGCGAGCGGATCGTTCATCCCTACGGAATCGTTGCGCACGCCGGGCGGTGGTACCTGACCGGTCTGGACTCCGCCAGCGGGGAGGTGCGCACATTCCGCGTCGACCGGATCACCGCCGTCGAACCGGGCGCCGGAACATTCGACACCCCAATCGATTTCGAACCCGCCCGGCACGTGCTGACCGCGATCGCCGAGGCACCGCACGAACACGAGGTAGCCATCCGGATTCAGTCGACGCCCGAACAGATCCGCGCCGTGTTCCCGGTATCGATCGCCATCCTGGAGAAGATCAGCGCGACCGAAGCGGACTCGTCCTGGGTACGAGCCAGGATAAGGGCACGAGAACTCGACTGGATACCGCCGCTGCTCGCCGCGCTCGATCGTCCGTTCGTCATCGAGCGGCCCGATGCCCTCCGCGATCTGGTCCGCGCACTGGCTCGCAGGCTGACCCGGCACGCGAAAGACGTGCCGCTCGGATCCACCTCGTGAGAACAACTCACGAAGGCACGGTTCTGTCTCAGCCAGAAAAGTCTGCTCAGGCGAACAGTTCGCGGATGTCGTCGGCGTCCATGCCGGTACCGAACACGTTGCCCTCGTCCATGACGCCCGCGAACAGCTCGGCCTTGCGCGCCTGCAACGCCATCACCCGCTCCTCGATGGTGTTCTTGGCGATCAGCCGGTACACCATGACGTTGCGGGTCTGCCCGATGCGGTGCGTCCGGTCGACCGCCTGCGCCTCGGTCGCCGGATTCCACCACGGATCGAGCAGGAAGCAGTAGTCGGCCTCGGTCAGGTTCAGCCCGAAGCCGCCCGCCTTGAGACTGATCAGGAACACCGGCGCCACACCGCCCTTGAACCGCGCCAGTACGGCGGCACGGTCGCGGGTGCGGCCGTCGAGGTAGCAGTACTCGATGCCCTCGGCGTCCAGGCGGCTGCGGACGTGGCCGAGAAAACCGGTGAACTGGCTGAACACCAGCGCGCGGTGCCCGCCATCGGCCACGTCGTGCAGCTGCTCGACCAAGATGTCGATCTTGCTGCTCGGCACGTCGGCGTTGGCATCCTCGACCAGGGCCGCGTGCAGGCTCAACTGCCGCAACAGGGTCAGCGAGCGCAGAATGGTGAACCGGTTCCTGTCGACATCGTCGATCAGGCCGAGCACCTTCTGCCGTTCGCGTTGCAGCTGGGTCTGGTAGAGCTTGCGATGTTTCGGATGCAGCTCCACCTCCAGCACCTGTTCCTGTTTGGCAGGCAGATCCGCGGCCACCTGTTCCTTGGTGCGCCGCTTCACCAACGGTTTCATTCGCCTGCGCAACCGGGACAGCAACTCGGTGTTGCCCTGCTTCTCGATCGGCTGGGCGTAGAACTCCTGGAACCGGCGCGGATTCGGGAACAGACCGGGCGCGGTGATCGAGAGCAGCGCCCACAGCTCCATCAGGTTGTTCTCCATCGGCGTGCCGGTGATCGCCAGCTTGACCGGCGCGGGCAGCCGTCGCGCGCACTGATACGCCTTGGACTGGTGGTTCTTCACCTGCTGGGCCTCGTCCAGGATCAGACCGGACCAGGGCAGTTCGGCGTGATCGTCGAAATCGAGCCGGAACAGCGTGTAGGAGGTGACCACGATGTCCGCGCCCGCGACGCTCGCGCGCAGCGGCTCACCCCTGCGGCGCACCGTGTCGGTCAGTGCCCGCACGGACAGTCCCGGCGCGAACCGGCCTGCTTCCTCGGCCCAGTTGGCCACGACGCTGGCCGGCGCGATCACCAGGAACGGCGCGCAGCCTGGATCGGCGAGTTTGGCGTGACAGATCAGCGCGAGGGTCTGCACGGTCTTGCCCAGCCCCATGTCGTCGGCGAGGATGCCGCCGAGCCGCCACTGCCACAGAAACGCCAGCCAGCGGAATCCGTCCAACTGGTACGGACGCAGCCGGGCGTCGAGCGTTTCCGGAACCGGAGTCGGGGGCAGCGTGTCGATCGACAGCAACCCGTCGACCTGCTGCTGCCACACCTGCGCCTGCGCGGCCACCACACCGAGTTCGGTGAGTTCGTCCCACAGACCGGCCTGGAAGCGGCTGATCCGCAACGAATCGGACGGAACATCGCGCAGCGCACGGGCTTCGTCGATCAGCTCGCCCAGCCTGCGCAGTTCGGGTTTGTCCAGCGCGAAGTACGCGCCGTCGGGCAGCAGCAGATGCGACTCGCCACCGGCGATGGCCAGGAACAACTCGGTGAACGGGACGTCATTGCCCTCGACGGTGACCGTGACGCCCAGTTCGAACCAGTCGTTGTCGCCGGGCACCTCGGCGGTGGACACGCCGACGGTCAGGGTGTCGCTCGCTTCGCGGTAGTCGGCCGGGTCGCCGCTGATCTCGACGTCGACGCCGGACCGGCCGGCCAGCGATGGCAAGGTTTCGGTGGTGAACCGCATCGTGTCGAAGCCCCGATACACGCGCGTTTCCACCGGTGGCGCATCGGCAAGGATCGCGCGCTCGGCGTCGAAGTCCCGGTAGCCGTCCTCGCCGCCCGCCGCGTCCAGCGGAATCCTGCGCCGCGTGTCACCGACCTGGTAGGCCCACTCCCAGCTGACCGCGAGCTCGTGCCCGTCCCGATAGTCGGCGTGCGCGACCAGAGTCGGGGCGGAGATCGCGGGCGGGGTGAACGAGCCGTCCGAGGAGATGACCGTGGCCGCGTGGCGCAGGCGGGGGCAGTAGTCGTCGCGGAACCGGTCGCGCTCGCCCGTGGGCACGATCAGATGACGGTCATCCATCGCGAGATCACGCAGTTCGACCGGCACCGGCGTGGCCAGCCGCGCCAGCCGGATGTGCCGGTTGGCGGGATCGGCAACGGTCTCGACCTCGGCGCGGTCGAAGTAGACCAGGCCGTGGCTCTCGGACCCGATGAACCGGATCGGCACCGCGTCGATGGCGCTGTCCCCGACGCGGACCCGGGGCCGGACGGCCAGCGGACCGGACGGGCCGTCCTGGGTGACGTCGAGGCAGAACTCGGCGTGGTCGTAGGGCGCGACCGGTCCCAGGCGCCTGCGACCGTGCACCCACTCGACGCCGATCGACGCGGCCTCGTCCAGCATCGGCCACAGTTGCCGCGACTCGAACCGGCACAGGTCGATCAGTTTGTCGTCGGTGTAGGAACCGTAATAGCCATAGGCGGCGTCCTGACCGGACCGGCCGGACTGGTAGAGCGCATACAGCTCGCGCAGCAGCCGCACCTGGCCGGGCAGGTAGCCGGACATGTGGTGGGCATCGCGGAGCTTGCTCCAGCTCAGGTTGCCGTACACCCAGCCGTTGCGGCCCGGCGTCATGAGCCGCGCCGTCAGCCGCACCACCGAGGCGTCCGCACGGATGTCGTGCTCGGTCAGCGTGAGTTCGACGCCGAGGGCAGCGGTGCCCGTTCGGGCGGCCGGGTTCGACGTCAGCACCGCGTCGAGGGATTCGGCCCAGGTCAACGGTTTCGCCGCGCGGGGGGCCACAGCCTGCCCCCTGTCGACGGCGGCGATCACCAGGGCTGCGACGTGTTTGCAGTTGAAACCCACCGGACAGCCACATTCACCCTGTTCGAACACGAACTCGTCATCGTCGTCGACGAAGTAGGCCGACGTTTCGTACAGGCCGCCCTTGCCGATGACACTGCCGTGCAGCGCAACGTCGGCATGATTCCACCGCATCCGCAGCACCTGGTTGCGGCGTGCGTAGTCGACACCCCGGTCGTAGAACGTGGCACCGACGACTTCCTCGACAGCGACAAGATCGACCGGACCGGGTACGACGGTAGACATGGCGGCCACGGTAGCGGTCAGCACCGACCGGGGTGGGCCCCACCTGCCCGGCACCTCTGCACTAGCGTCAACGCTGCCCCGACTGGCAAGGATCGCGAGACACCGATGCGCACCTATTTCGAGCCCGAGGACGTCGACGCGTTCGACGCGGCCAAGGACCTGTTCATCCGCCGATGCACGGCCTGGGCGGACGACCAGGGTTTGGCGGCCGACCCGTTCGCGCTGGCTGCGATGCTGGATTTCCGGCACCACAGCGTCGACGGGCGGCTGGGCTACTGGACCACCACCCTGGTCGAGGAATTCCTGTTGTCGTACGCGCCACGGACGCTGACGATCTCGGCACAGGACGCAGCTGCTTTCCCGGAAACACTGCGTCTGCTGATCCGCTACCTGCACACGACCGGGCTGGCCGCTCCTGCCTGCGACTCGCCTGCCGACCTCGATGCCGCCGTAGTGAGCGCCAGCGCCGAGTTTCCCGTTGCGATGGCCGACGAACGCAACTTCGGCCTGGCCAAGTTCTGGATGATGACCGCGATCCGCCTTGGCGTCGATCCCACCGACGGTCCGGCCATGGACCGGTTCCTCGATGACGCCCGCCATGGGCGCGTCGACTACGACGAGGACGTTCTCGCCCACATCGCGACGCGGCACGTCGACCAGGGGGATGGCCTGCCCGAACGCGCGGTCGCCCAGCTTCCGGTTTCGCTGCCCGCCACGGCCGAACTCGCGGCGGTTGCCGAGCACACCCGCATCGTGGACCGGTTGCGGACACTGGCCGACTGGGTCGGCGACGGTCGGGCGCTGACCACCAACGGCAACGTCAAGCTCGGCGACGCTCGTGAGTTGGTGACGCTGCTGGACACCGGCGACACCGTCGACCCGATGATCGGCGAACGCGTCTTCCGCACGACGAGCAGCGCCGAACTGCCCGGCCTGAACCTCCTGATCGAACTGGCCAAGAAGATTCGGCTGGTCCGAGTGGTCAAGAACAGGTTGGTACGCGTGGCGAAGGCCGCACCGCTGCTGCGCGACGCTCTGCTGCTGTGGACGGCCGCGTTCGACGCGCTGCTCACCCTGGACCTGCTCGGGGCTTCATGGGCGGCCGAGCACACCCGGATGCTCGCCGACATCATCGACGACGTGTTGCCCGACGTGCTCAACACCGTCTACGGGCTACCCGAACCGATGCCGGTGATCCAGCTGGCCGAAAGCGTCTGGTCGGCCTGCACCGAGATGTTCGACCTCGACGCGCTCGATCCCGCGACCACGACCCGATGGCGGGACGGTATCGGCGCCGACCTGCGACGACTGCTCGGCATCCTGGCCGAATCCGGCGCCGTCGAGCTGACGGTGGGTCGGCCCGATCCGATATATCGGGCCGACCTGGACTTCGACTGGGAAGTGGAGCCCGACGAACCCGGACTGTTGCCTTCGGACGCCCAGGACCGGCTACGGGCCGCGCTCGCCCCCGACGGCGACCCGGTCGAACTGGTGTCGCTCACTCCCCTGGCCACCCGGGCAGTGCGCGCCCGCCTGCTCCGCGAAGGACGCTACGCACCGCTGGTCGGCGAACTGTCCGATGTGGAACCGGCCCAACTGCTGGGCGTCATCGCCGAGCATTACAGCCCGGAAGCGGCTGAGGCGGAACTGACGGGGTGGCTGGCCGCCCACGGTGGCCCGGAACGCGGGCTCGCCCAACTGCTGGATGGAGTGCGCGGCTGCCCGTTCCGCGCTCGCGCGGCCGTGATGCTCGAGGTGCTGGCGCAGACCGCACCCGATCGATCCACGTTCCTGCACAGGCTCCGCGCCGATCACCAACTGGGCCCAATCGCGTCGCAACTGCTGATCGATGGCGGCGAGCTCAAGCTGGAGGACCTCGACCAGGAGGAAGGGCTGCGCGGGATGACCGAGCAGTTCATCCACCTGCTGGAAATCGGCGGCTCCGGCGCGGTGACCGACGCGCTCGCCCAAGTTCCGGCCGGCCAGGCGCGCGACATGGTGGGGGCATTGCTGGCATCCGGTCATCCCGACCAGGCCGGCCTTGACGAGCTACGCACCCTCAGCCAGGCCCACTTCGCCGCACGCCGGCCCGGCCACGCCACCGTGCATCCCCTTGCCGGTCGCAAATCCGGTCCCCCAGGCCGTTCGGCGCGCAAACGCCGCCGCTGAGGTCCTGGACGCGGGATGCCGGTCAGCGGCCAGGACGGATGGCCGTAGGTGACCGGGAAATCGATCTCCAGCACGGTGGCCATCAAGTCGGCCAGGCCCGATGCCGACCGCCGTGGCGATGTCGTTCATCGCGGTCCGGTCGTAGCCGTTGCGGGCGAACAGCTCGGCTGCCACGTCCAGAATCAGCGCGCTCGAATTCCTCGACGCGCTACCGCTCTCCGGCGCGGGCACGATCCTCAAACGCTAACTCCGCAAACAACGCTGGACCGAACGCGGCCGCAAACTTCGATCATGTCGGTCGACGTTTGCGCTGGCCAGATGGCCGTTCTCTCACGGCATCTCGACGATGACTTTGCCTTTGGCGTGCCCCACTTCCAGATAGGCGAAGGCGTCGGCGATCTGCTCGAAAGGAAAGACCCGATCCACGGTGACGCTCAGCGATTTTTCCCGTACCAGGTGACTGAGGAATTCCAGGTCGGGCCCGGATGGGTGCATCAGCAGGAAACGGTAGTCGACCCGCTGCGCACGCGCCTGGCGGCGAATCTTCCAGCTGGCCAGCCAGAACAACCCCGCCAGCAGCGGGCCTCGGTCCAGGTCCTCGCGTGCGGTGGCGGGTTCCGGGACACCGGCGATGGAGACCACGCGTCCGCCTGGCTGCACGATCCGGAATGCTCCGCCCAGGTCCTGGCCTCCGATCAGGTCGAAGGCATAGTCGTAGTCACGTAGGACGTCCCAGGCGTTTTCTGTCTTGTAGTCGATGACGTGGTCGGCGCCCAGGCTGCGGACGAGTTCCGTGCCGGGTCCGGAGGCGGTGGTCGCGACCTCGGCCCCGAACCATTTGGCGATTTGTATCGCCATGGTGCCGACCCCACCTGCGCCGCCGGAGATGTAGACCCGTCCGCCCTGGGTCACGTTCAGCAGGTCACGCAGCGCCTGGAGCGCGGTCAGGCCGGCCAGCGGCAGGCCGGCGGCCTGTCCGAAGTCCAGTTCCTCCGGTATCCCCGCGAGCAGATGTTGGTCGACGGTGGCGAATTCGGCGAAAGCACCCAGCGTGAACTTGTCCACCCGTGCAAACACTCGGTCACCGGGAACGAACTTGGTGACTCCTGGGCCGACCTGACTGACTTCCCCGGCCAGTTCGCTGCCGGCGACCAACGGCAGGTGCAGGCGGTTGATCAGGCGCATCTTCCCTTCTCGGATCTTGTAGTCGACCGGATTCAAGCCCGCGGCGCGCACCCGCACGAGAACGTTCCCAGGGCCTGCCTCCGGCTTGGGGACGTCGCGCAGGGCCATCGCCGATCGATCCCCGTACCGCTCCAGCATGTATGCCCGCACAGCCTTTCCTTCCGTCGATACGGGTCAGGTCTTTTCCTTCGATCGCCCTCCGATGTCTACCGGACCTGCGAGCGCCCTGCTGGGTGCAGAACCGGACCTGCGACGAGGTCACCGGCGGACTTTCAGGTCCCAGCGGATGGCGTACTGGCCGAGCGTCTTGCGCACCGCATCCTGGTCGGCTTCCGGGTCGATGGTGATCATGGCCGTAACGCCGTCGGGAGTGATCCGGGTGTCGACCGTCACGCTCTCGCCGGGGCCGCCGAGTGCGTCGACGACGGCGCGTTGGGTGGCGTCCGCCCGAAGGGCGATCTTGTAGGGCTTGCCTACGTCGGTGACCGGAAGCCGGTTCAGGACGGTGACCGACTTGGGTGTGGCTGCGCGTTCGGACACGTGCTCGGTGGCCCAGGCGACCAGATCTGCCTCGGTGATGTCACTGCCTGGGGCGAGGGTCACGTAGGCGACCGGTACTTCGCCAGCATGAGCGTCGGGGCGGCCGACCACGCCGACGCCCGTGACGTGTGGATGGGTGAGGAGGGCGTCCTCGACGATGGCGGGGTCGATGTTGTGTCCGCCGCGGATGATGAGGTCCTTGGCGCGACCGGTGAGGTAGAGATAGCCGTCAGCGTCGACGTTGCCGAGGTCGCCGGTGAGCAGCCAGCCGTCGAAGATCGTCCCGGTGGGGTCGGGGTGGGATCCGTCGGGGCCAGGACGCAGGTAGCCGGGGAAGACGGCTGGACCTTTGATGGCGATGACACCGGTGACGCCGGGCGGGCAGTCGGTGGCCGGTGCTCCGTCGTCGTCGATGGTGACCGCTTTGACGAGTTGGTAGGGCAGGCGCATCCCCACCGATCCAGGGCGGGGAGCCAATGGCGGGTTCACGGTGGTCGAGCAGGTGGCTTCGGTCAGGCCGTACCCCTCCACCATCGGCACCTTCGCGCTCGCCTCGAACTGTTCGCGAACCCGGGACGGGAGCGGGGCGGCGCCCACCGCGCCGGCCACCAGGCTGGACAGGTCCACTCCGTCGGGGATCGGCGGGAGTGCGGAGTAGACGGTGGGGACGCCGGAAAACGTGGTTACCCGGTAGTGCGCGAGGATCTGCCAGAACTCCGCCATCAGCGATTTGTTCCGGTAGCCGAGCGGGCCGAGGCTCACGACGGGAGTGCCGTGCATGAAGGGGCCGAGTCCGGTGACGTGGACGGCGTTGACGTGGAACAGCGGCAGCCCGGACAGCACCACGGACCCGTCGAAGTAGGCGCCTGAGCAGCCGAGTGCCCAGGCCTCGTAGCTTTGGCTGGCGTGGGTGTGCGGTGCGATCTTCGGAATCCCGGTGGTGCCGCCGGTGTGGAAGTAGGTGGAGATGTCGGCGCCGCCACGGGCGGGAGCGGGGAGCGCCGCGGAGTCCTGGCCGACGGCAAGCGCGGCGAAGTCGACTGCCTCACCGAGGTCGGCGTCGGCGTCGCACTCGGAACTGACCGCGGCGAGAGCGATCAACTCTGGCAGCCGGGCAGCGACGCGTTGGGCTTTCTCCCAGAGTTCGGTCGACAGTGCCGGGCTTGGTGCGAGCAGGATCTGGGCGCCGGTCACGGTGAGAATGTCGACGAGTTGGTCCTCGGCGAGCAACGGGTTGACCGGTTGAGCGATGCCGACAGCCTGTGCTGCCAGCAGGGCGGCATAGGTGGAGCCGAGGTTGGGCAGCATCAGCGCGACCACCCCACCCTCGGACAGGCCGAGGGACAGGTAGGCGCCCGCCGCCTGGTGCACCCGCTCCAGCAGGGTGCCGAAGGTCCACATTGGCGCCTCCTGCCATGGCTGGCTGTTCTCGCCGAGCAGGTAGAGCGCGGGCGTGTCGGGACGGACGCCGGCGGTGCGGGCGAGCAGGCTGTACGTACTGGACGGCAGGTCACGCGCGGCCAGCGGAGTCTCCTCGACCGCCGCCAGATCCTCCGGCACGAGGACCAGTGGTCGCTCACCGAGCGTGTGCGGAGCGGGGGCATTCACCATCGTTGGTACTCCTGAAGGATCGTGGAGGCGCACGCGTGCACCCGACCGCGTGCTCGGGATCAAGATCCATGTCCGAACGGGGTAAGATGTAGACAATGCTCACATTAGGCCGTGGGTGTAAGCGGTGTCAACATAGGTGAGGGTGGTCAATGCCGAAGTCGGGTGACTCCTACCATCACGGCGATCTGCGGGCAGCATGCCTGCGGGCAGCGATCGAACTGCTGGAGGAGAACGGGAGCGCCGGGCTGTCGCTGCGGGCGGTCGCGCGACGCGCTGGCGTGTCGCCCACCGCGCCGTACCGCCACTACGCCGACCGTGACGCCCTCGTCTCCTCGGTCGCCGCGGAAGGCTACCGGGAACTGGCCATCACGTTGGCTGCCGCACATCCCTCGCCGTCAACCCCTGATGATCTCGCCGCCGTCGCGGCCGCCTACGTGCGGTTCGCGCTGGATCACCCGGCCATGTTCCGGGCGATGTTCGCGGAGCCCTGCGACCCGCGAAGCGACGAGCGGGTCGCCGCGACGGCCGCGATCACCGGGTACGTCACAACCCTGGTCCGGCACGCTTTCCCCGCGGTCGACGACCCGGCCGCACTGTCCACCGCGGTGTGGGCCTTGGTGCACGGCCTTGCCTTCCTGCATCTGGACGGCAAGCTCGACTCGTCAACGCCCGATGTCGTCGCCGAGCACGTACACGCCGCTGTCCAGGCCCTGCTGTCGGTGTCCTGACGTCTGGGTCAGATGGTCGTGGCGATGCCGCCATCGACGGGGATGACGGCTCCGGTGAGGTAGGCGCCGGCCCGGGAGGAGAGGTAGATGGCGACGCCTGCCATGTCGTCGGGGCGGCCGATCCGGCGTAGCGGGGACATGGCGGCGATGGCGTCACCGAAGGTGTCGAGGGTCGCGGCCATCATCTTGGACTCGAAGGGACCGGGAGCGACCGC
>DASXOJ010000198.1:0-37140 GCA_036494465.1 Pseudonocardiaceae bacterium | reverse complement strand
ATTTCCGCACGCCGCGCACGGTGATCGCGGCTGAGGGCATACTCATCCCCGAAGTTCCTTTCCATGGAATAAAGAATTGATTATCAGTGCCCCGAAAAAGGCGAATTCCGTCTACGGGCAGCCCCCACCCACCCTAAGGGGGGCGGGCCCAAAGGCCCGGCTTGCTTAGTTTAGTGGCGGGGGGCTGCCGGGGCGGTTGATCGGGAGCGCCTGTGGATGGGGGCGCCGATGGGTGGTTTGTGTCGTTTGAGGCGACCGTGCTGGGCGTGTTATACGGCGGTGGCGTGCCGGATGATGATGTTGCCGAACGCGTTGCGGGCGTAGACCTGCACGGTTTCCTGGGAGTCCTCGGGCGCCTCGGCGGTGGCCATCAGGTTCTGCACACTGCCGTGCCTGGCACTGACGTCCAGCCATGCGGCCGTTCCCGGGTGGATGCCGACCTCGAGCTCGCCGACCGATGTCTGCAACTGCACGGTGCCGCGCGACGCGTCGCCGATGCGGATGTTGCCGTTGGCGGTCTTGGCGTTGACCGAGCTCTGCGGGCGTTCGACGGTGATGTTGCCGTTGGCGGCGTTGATCTGGAGGTCGCCGGCTGCTTCGCGGATGACGCTGTCGCCGTTGGAGTTCTTGATGATCGCGGGCCCGTCGATCTCGCGGATGCGCACGATCCCGGTGGCGGTGCTGATGTTCGCCCGGTCGACGGCCTGGTCGACGGTGATGTTGCCGCCGGACGTGCGCAAGTCCAGCGGGCCCGCGACATCCAGTTGGATGTCGCCGACGGACGCCTTGATGTCGCACTGGCCGAGTTCGCCGGTGGTCAGGAACCGGGCGACGCTGCCGCTGCCGCGCAGTTGGGAACCGGTGGGCACCTCGATGGCCACGTCGATGGATGCGTTGCCGCCGAACGGGGTGTAGATGCGCCAGCCGCGCGGCGCCTTGATCGTGAGGTTGCCCGCGGCGTAGTCGACGGTGGTCTGCTCGGCGGCCTGCACGTCGTCCTTTTCGGACTCATCGGTCGGGCGGATCTCGACGACGGTGTCGGTGCGGTCGGACGCGACGATCTTGACGTCGCCGACGATCACGTCGACGGTGATCGTGATCGGTTCCGGAGTGTCGAACGTAGGCATGGTTGTCCCCTTGAAGGTGTGAACGGTGGGTTTACCGGACCCAGCCGGTGAAGTGTTGTTTGCCGACGCTGGGACGGATGTCCGGGCCGGGCGCCGGGTGGCCGTCCAGGGCGGCGGCCGCGGCGCGGACCAGCCAGACGTTGGCGGAGATCTTCTCCTTGGTGGCGGCTTCCTCGATGCGTGCCTTCAGTTGCTCGGGCAGGCGCACGTTGATCCGGGCCATGGCGCCGTCGTCGACCTCCAGCACAGGGGGCGCGACGCGCGCGGTGTCTGTGAACGGTTCGTCCACAGGTGGCGGGGTGACGATGAAGTCGGGTTCACGGCCGCGCAGGCGCAGTTCGACCGAGCCGGGCGCGAGGTCGCGGGTGATCTCGTCGGCTGCGGTGGAGAGCGCTTCGAGCAGGGTGAGCCGCACGGCCGAGTCGAGGGGCGCGGTGAGGCGTTCGGCGAGCGCGCGGGCGTCCTCGCCGCCCGCTTCGGCGGCCACCGCGAGTTCGGCACGGAGATTGGTCACGTACGGCGTCAGGTCCATGGCACAACTATGGCACGCGAGTGGCACGCATGCAACCAGGGATGGCACAGACGTGGCGATGGGCCCGTGAGCGGTGGCTCACGGGCCCATCTTTACCTCATCCGCGCCCCGGGATCAGCCGTTGGCGACAGGTGCGCCTCAGCCGATGGCGAAGGCGAACACGTGCAGCTGGCCCTGGTCGATCGAGCTCGGCAGGGTGATGCCGCTGACCGTCTTGCCCGCGGTCAGCGCTGCGTCGGCGGCGAACATGTAGGTCTTGATCTGCTGGGCGGACCCACCGGACGTGCTGTCCCGGTACGCCGTGGTCGCCACGGTGATGTTGCCGAACGCGGGCGGGAACGCGCTCGCGCCTAGCGTCCAGTCGCTCAGACCGAAGTTGACGGTCTGCGACGTGCCGTCGGTGAAGTGCACGACGAACGCGCCCTGCGAACCGGGGTCGGCGTTGGTGGCGCTACCCACGATGCCGATCTTGCCAGCGCCCGCCGCGCCGGTCAGCGCGATGGTCTGGCCACCGGCCTCGATGTTGTCGAGGTCGCCCGGCTGCTGGTCCGGCCAGGTGTAGTTCAGGCCGTCCGCGGTCACGGTGGCACCGGGGGTGAGGCCCGACGCCGCCAGCTGCTGAGCGGAGTACGCCCAGCCGTCACCGTCGTAGTTGGCCGAACTCGACGAGCCGTCGCTGACGACGCCCGCGTCGTTGTAGTACGGCCACAGCGAACCCGGCTTCGCCACGTCCACCTCGATCATGGTGCTGGGCAGGGTCGCCCCGGTCGAGGAGGTCAGCGCGAAGGTCACCAGGTAGCGGCCTTCGGTGCTGGGCGCGGTCACCGCGACGGCCTGGGTCGCGTCCTTGCCCGCAGGCACCGAGACGGTGCCGTTGTTCGGGCCGACGGTCAGGCCGCTGGTCGCGGTCGCCTTCCAGGTGACGGTCTGCGCCTTGGCGGACAGGCTGCGCACACCCAGGTTGACGGTCGCGTTCGCACCCGGCGCCACGATCACCTGACCGGCCGCGCTACCACCGGATGAGGCGTAGCCGAGCGCGGGCAGCAGGTTGGTGGTGTCCGAGGGCGGGGCGGCCGATGCCGCGCTGGCCCAGCTGGTGTTCGGGGTGGTGCCCAGGGTGTAGTCGAGGGTGCCACCGCTGGTCAGGTCGGCCGGCGGCAGGTAGGCGTTGTTCCACGCCTTGCCGTTGTTGTTCAGGCTCTGCACGTACGGCGCGTTCGGCGCCGCCGCCGGAGCGTTGATGGTCAGCGACTTGCCGTTGGGCAGGTGGATCAGGGTGTTGGTGAACACCGGGCTGCCCAGCGCCAGGGTGGAGGTGCCCGGGGTCTCCGGGAACATGCCGACCGAGGAGAACACGTACCAGGCGCTCATCGCGCCGAGGTCGTCGTTGCCGAAGAACCCGTTCGGCGCGTCGGTCCACAGCTGCTGCTGCACCTGGCGGACCGCGGCCTGGGTCTTGTAGGGGGCGCCGACGTAGTCGTACTCCCACGGGATTTCGATGCTCGGCTCGTTGGACAGGTCAGCGTTGGCCGAACCGGGGGAGGAGATGTTCTGCATCAGGGTGTCCAGCCTGGACTGCCAGGCGGTGTTACCGCCCGCGGCCGAGGCGAGGCCCTGGATGTCGAACGGGACCATCGGGGTGTACTGGGCGGAGTCGGCCTCGACGAAACCGTTGCCGCTGGACGGGGTGAAGCCCGGCTCGAACTGGCCGTTGAGGTACTTCGGCTCCAGGTAGCCACTGCCCGGGTTGAACACGTTCACCCAGTTCTGCGCCCGCGCGGCGAAGGTGGCCGCGTCGGTCTTGTCACCGAGTGCCGACGCGAAGGTGGAGATCGCGTGGTCGGCGACGTCGTACTCCTGCTGGGTGGAGACCGGACCGTAGAAGTTGCAGCATCCGTACGTGCCGTCCATCGGCAGGTAGCCCATGGATTCGTCGTAGTTGTAGCCGGGGCGGATGCCGCTGGACGGGTTGGCTTCGGCGAGCATCGCCTGCAACGCGGTCTTGGTGTCGAAGTTCGTGGCACCGAACGCGTACGCGTCCGCGATGATCGCGTCGGCCGGGTCACCGACCATGACGTAGCTCTCGCCGTTGTTCAACGCCCACTTCGGCAGCTGACCGCTCTGCTCGTAGTCGTTGATCATCGAGGTGATCGAGTCGGACGTCTGTTGCGGCGCGACGAGCGCGGCGAGCTGCACCTGGGACCGGTAGATGTCCCAACCGGAGTAGTTCGCGTACTGCACATGGCCCTTGGCGACCTTGTGCACCTGGTCGTCGAAGCCCATGTACTCGCCGTTGGAGTCGCTGAAGACGTTCGGGTGCAGCAGCGAGTGGTACATCGCGGTGTAGAAGATCGACTGCTGGGTGGCGCTGCCACCGCCGACCTGGATCTTGTTCAGCATCGAGTTCCACGCGTTGTGCGCGTTGGTCTTGACGGTGTCGAAGTTCCAGCCGGAACCGTTCTCGGCCTTGATGTTGGCCGCGGCGTTGGTGGTGCTCACGTAGGAGACGCCGACCTTGGCCTGGACGGTCTGGTTCGCGGTGGTGTCGAAGGTGACGTAGGCACCGTCCGCGCCGGCCACCGGCGGCGTGATCTGCGGCGCTGTCTTGCCCTTGGTCTGCGGGGTCGCGCCGTGCACGGTCGGGGTCTGCGTGCTGGTCTTGGCGTGTGTGTCCTTCGACGTCGTGCTCGGCGTCGCCTTCGCGGCGGGCGCCGTGTCGGTCATCGTCTGCGAACCGGCGGCGACCTGCGAGTTCTTCCAGGTTCCGTTCGCGGTGAACGGCTGGTTGAACTGCATGTCGAAGTAGATCGTGTACTGGTCGCTGGCGCCGCAGAAGTTGCCGCTGGTGACCCAGCCCTGCACTTCCTTGTTGTTGATGATCTGGAAGTGCGTGGCGCTGTCGCCGGTGGCGCCGTCGGAGAGCTTGAACAGCAGGTTCGAGCTGGTGCCCGAGGGGAAGGTGAACTGGCCCATGCCGGAGCGGGTGGTCGCGGAGAGCTGGGTGGTGATGCCGTTCGCGGCGAGGCTGTAGTAGCCGGCGGAGGCGGATTCCTTGATGTGGTCCAAGGGAAGCGTCGCGGCGCCGGGGTTGGTGCCCACCGCGCCGGTGGTCGGCAGGATCGGGATGTCACCCGCTGCCGGGCAACCCGGGCCGGAGATGTGCGTGAGGCTGAAACCGGTGACGGACTTGTCGTTGTACTCGTACCCGCCGCCGTCCGGCCGGTTCGGCGTGTCCGGCCCCCACTGGACCATGCCGAACGGGGTGTCGGCGGCCGGGAAGTCGTCGACGAAGTTCGAGGTGCCGATGAACGGGTTCACCAGCGATGCGGGATCGGAGACGTACGACGCGGGAGCGGCGGATGCCACCCCCGGGACCAGTAAGGCCCCGATCGTGCCGGTTGCCGCCACCAGTGAGCAGATGAGCGGTCTGAAACGTGCCATCAATACCTCCGGGGGATGGAGTCCTCGCCCTGCGGCGAGAGGAACCTGGCCACGGTCGGACCGAACGGGAGGGTCAGCACGGGCTGCACTGTCCGGAGAGGACGGTGAGCCCCGACCCGTTCGACGTGGCCGGTGTGCCAGAGGTGGGACGCCGGGGTCTTGACAGCGGGAACGCACGTCGTGGGGCGGTGGGGTAAGTCGCCGACCGACGGCGGCACAGCCTTCACTGCTGTCGACCTTTCCTTCCGGGGGGACCGGCGCACCACACGACAGCGTTGTCAACGGTGCTGAGCACACCGCAGTGCCAGGCCACACCCGGTGGTGATGTTCCTGGTCGACCAAGATGACAACGTTGTCACGGCTGGTACTCCTATAGCCAAATACAGGCAACGCGCTGAGTCAAGACGCCGTACGGTGCCAAATGTTGACAGGAAATCCCACCGAAAGTAGGTGGTGTCAAAACGATTCAAGTGCATCCGAGGGACGCGTCGATCATCGGCGGCGGCCGGTCATGATCGACGGCAACCGGCCGGGGCGTCGCGGTGACGGCCCCGGCCGGGTGAGTGTCTGTTGTGGACTGTTGGTCAGCGCCAGCTGAAGAAACTCCGCCGGGGGCCACGGATTTCCAGCGAACCCCAACTCAACGTGCCGGTCACGTTGAAGTGCGGCCGACCCATCGGTTCGCGGTATTTGCGGTGGTCCTCGATGCTGCCCGCGGTGACATGCACGTCGTCCATGGACGCGCTCGCGCCCTCGGGCAGCCGCATTTCCACCGATCCGCCCTTGACATCGATTTCCACGTCGACGACTGGATGATCGATCTGCGCCTCGGTGAAGTCCAGTTCGGTCGAGCCCAGCCTGCTGCGCACCCGCAGCTTCCTCGGTACCACCCAGTAACCCTTGCGGCTCGTCGAACCGAGGGTGGCGCCGAGATCCATGACATCGTTGGCGGCGATCGGAGTGGGCAGCGCGGCACCCGGGTACGTGGCCACCGCGTGCGGCAGGTCGGCGACGAGCGGGTCGATGTCCTCGCGGGTCCTGGCGTTGAGCGCGCGATCGGACCGCTCGGCCAGTTCGTCGGCGGTGATCATGCCCTGCGCCATTGCCTCCTGCAGATGTTGCAGCACCTGCTCGCGGTCGGCGTTGGAGATCCGCAGCTTCCTGCTCGGGTCATCGTCCGCGCTCACGACGCCACGATATCGATTTAGCTCAAGCGACGCGCAGCGGACACCGAGTAGGCGTGCGGGCGGAACGCCAGCACCGGATCGTCGGACAGCGCCACGCCCGGCGCGATGTTCGTCGGGTCGAACACGGACCGCTCCCACTCGTCGGCCCTGGGCGAGCGGCGCAGCACCTCGAAAGTGCCCGCGGGGATGAGCGGGCGGTGCTCGGGCCAGGCTGCCGACGGGTCATTGGTCGGGTCGCCCGGTTCGGCCAACTGGAAGACCAGGGTGAACGTCACCGGACCAGCCGCCAGGCGCTCGTCGAGTTCGCCAAGCAGGTAGTCGGACGCGAGCGTTTTCGCGTGGTCCGGGGTCAGGTCGACCTCGCCGAGGGCGGGCACCAGCCGGTAGCGGAACGCCTGCCGGTTGCCGTCCGCGTCGATGAGGAAGAACGCGTGCAGACCGTCGTAGCGGGTGGTGGCGAAGCTGGCCGGACCCTGGCGCGTGATGAACGCCTTCAGACCGGCGTGGCTCTCCGGATGCTTGGTGAGGATGCCCGCGAACCCGCCCGCCGCGGCCAGCTTGCCCTTGGCGCGTTCTGCGAAGCTGCCCTCGGCCTGGGCGTGCGACAACGCCTCGACCAAGTCGATGAACCCCTCCGGTGTGCGGCTCGGGAACACCCGGAAGTTCGCCGCGACCAGGTCCGCGACCGGCGTGCCCTCGTGCAGGAACTTCACCGCCATGCCGCGCACGCCGCGCTCGCGGTCGTCCGCGTCGATCTGCGGCAGGCCGTTGGAGAACCGGATGACCACGTCGCCCTCGGTGGTCAGGTGGGTGGCGGTGGTCAGCGGCTTGATCTGGGCCGACGGGACGAACCGCGCCTCGAAGGTGGACCCGTGCGCGTGCAGCCTGCGATCCTGGGGGCGCGGGTGGCCCGCCGCCTCGATCCGGTCGATGGCCTGCTCGGCGGTCATGCCGTCCTTGGTGACACCGGGTTGTTCGGTCATCGGGTGCTTGTCCATTCTTGTCGGTCCTGGGGGCGACTATGGCCTATGCTGCCGCCTCGCGCCGGGCAGGGCGATCTTGTGCCCGGAATGGATTCCGGGCGTTCGCGCGTTGGACATGAGAAGCAGTGCAGGCAGATCAGTGGGAGGCCGTTGTGGAAAGGGAACCGGATGAACTCTATGAGGTGGATTCCGACGTCCCGGACCTGCGCGGAGCTGTGCTGTTGCAGCAGTTGGACGGCTTCATGGACGCGGGCTCTGCCGGTCGGACCCTGACCGCGCACCTGCTCGACACGCTGGAGCACCGGGTCGTCGCCCGCTTCGATGTGGACCGGTTGATCGACTACCGGTCGCGTCGGCCGATCATGACCTTCGTCACAGACCATTGGGCCGACTACGAAGCGCCCGCGATCGAGGTGCACCTGCTGCACGACTCGGTCGGCACGCCGTTCCTGCTGCTCACCGGCCTGGAGCCGGACCACGAGTGGCAGCGTTTCGCCGACGCGGTGCAGGATCTGGTGGAGAAGTGGGAGCTGCGGATGACCGTGACCTACCACGGCATCCCGATGGGCGCCCCGCACACCCGCCCGCTCGGCGTCACCGCGCACGGCAGCCGTTCCGAGCTGCTCAGCGGCCACAACCCGATGTTCAACCGCATCCAGGTGCCGGCCAGCGCGAGCGCGCTGCTGGAGTACCGGCTGGGCAAGGCCGGGCACGACGCACTCGGTTTCGCCGCGCACGTGCCGCACTACCTGGCCAACGCCACCTACCCGACGGCGGCGCTGACGCTGCTCAACTCGGTCGCCCAGGCCACCCAGCTCTCGCTGCCGGAAGACGCGCTGCGCGAAGCGGCTCGCCGCACCGACGCCGAGGTGAACAAGCAGGTCGAGGAGTCGCCCGAGGTGGCAGAGGTGGTGCGTGGGCTGGAGCGCCAGTACGACACGTTCGCGGAAGCGTCCGGTCGGCAGAGCCTGCTCATCGGCGACCAGAGCATCCCGACCGCCGACGAACTGGGCAGCGAGTTCGAGCGCTTCCTGGCCGAACAGGGCAACCCGGATTCCCGCGAGTAGCCAGCGGCGATCGGCACTGTCAGGGTCACCAACTAAGCTGGTCAGCACACTGCCGTCGAATGGGCAGAGCGGATCGAAATGAGCTGACCTTGCTGGTGTTGCACGGGCTTGCCGCCCTGTCCGGCGAGTTCGTGTTCTGGGCCGAGGACGCGGACCTGCCCGCCCGGTGGCCGCGCCCGGTGCGCGGCAGCGCGGCCAGGCCGCATCCGTTCGCGGCCGCCGAAGCCACGATCAGCCGGCTACTCGGCGCTGACGCTGCCCCGACTGAGATCCTGTTGCCCTCCTACGGTTCCGGCCCGCTCGCCTCACCCGAGCTGGTCCGCGACCCGTTGGCACAGGGCCCGCGACAACGCGGCACGATCGGCATCCGGTCGTGGTCGGTGCCCGCCGTGCGGCTGAGCGCGAGCGCACTGCTCGCGACCGCCCTCGAAATACCGGATATCCGGCTCGGCGCGGCCACTCGATACCTGTCCAGCCTGATCGGGTTGACCAGGGATCTGGTCGACGCGGGCCGGGTACTGCCCGGGGTGATCACCGAGGGCCCACCGCGGGCGCGGTGGCGTCCCGCACTGTCCGGAATGGACGCACTGCGGCTGGACGCGGCCCGCCAGGCCATGCCGCCCGCGTTCCGCGCCCTGGCCAGTCAACCGGGCGCCCTGGTCGGCACCGCGCCGGCGTTGTTGCTGCGCACCGCGCTCAACGCGCTGGTCGACGCGGAAGTCCGGGCCCGGCTCGACAACCCGCTCGTCACCGAACCGGCCGACGCGACCACCGCGTGGCTGGCCGCACTGACCGGTGACCCCGAGTTCGACGCCGAGCCCGACGCCGTCCGCGAGTTGGCGGACAAGCTCGTGCACTGGCAGGACAGCGCCACCCAGCACGGGCCCGTGCGCGCCGGATTCCGGCTGCTCGCCCCGGACCAGGCCGCCGACGCCCCGCACGACCCGGAGCAGGACTGGCGGCTGCAGTTCCTGCTCCAGGCCGTCGACGAGCCGAGCATGCTGGTCACCGCGAAACAGGTCTGGCGCTCCGCCGATCACGTGCTGCGCCGGTGGGTCGACGAGCCGCAGGAAGTGCTGCTCACCGGTCTCGGCAAAGCAAGCAGGCTGTTCCCGAAACTCGAGAACGCGCTGCGCGGCGCCCGCCCGGCCGAACTGCAACTCGACGTCGAGGGCGCCTACGACTTCCTGACCAGCGCCGCCGACCTCGACGCCGCCGGATTCGGCGTTTTCCTGCCCGCCGCGTGGCGCAAACCGGGAGAGCTGAGCCTCAAACTCAACGTGACCAGCGCGGGCACCTCGGGTGTGGTCAGCCGCAACGACGGCGCCGGCCTGAAGATGCTGGTCGACTATCGCTGGGACCTCGCACTCGGCGACGCCCAGCTGACCAAGACCGAACTGGACTCGCTCGCCGCCGCCAAGGTGCCGCTGGTGAACATCCGCGGCCAGTGGGTGCACGTCGACCAGAAGCGGCTTGCCGCCGGTCTGGCGTTCCTGAACCGCGAAGGCAGCGGGCAGATGTCCGCCGACGAGGCGCTGCGCCATGCAGCGTCCTATTCGGACGCCGAAGCGCTGCCGATGCCGGTCAGTGGGGTCGGCGGCACCGGGTGGCTGGCCGACCTGCTCACTGGCGGCGTCGAGGCGGACCTGGAACCGGTGTCGCCACCGCCCAGTTTCCGAGCCGAGCTGCGCCCATACCAGCGGCGCGGCCTGGCCTGGCTCGCGTTCCTCGATCGGCTCGGTCTCGGTGGCTGCCTCGCCGACGACATGGGTCTCGGCAAAACCGTGCAACTGCTGGCGCTGGAGGCGTTGCGCCGCGCGGACGGCACTCGCCCGCCGACCTTGCTGGTCTGCCCGATGTCGCTGGTCGGCAACTGGCAGCGGGAAGCCGCGAAGTTCGCCCCGGACCTGTCGATCCACGTGCACCACGGCGCCAACCGGCTTTCCGGCGACGAGCTGATCGACCGCGCCGCCGACCACGATCTGGTGCTCACCACCTACGCGGTGCTGGCCCGCGACCGCGCCGATCTGGGCGCGATCACCTGGGACCGGGTCGTACTGGACGAGGCGCAGAACGTGAAGAACGCGGCGTCCCGACAGGCGAAAGCGACACGCGGATTGCCCGCCCGGCACCGGATCGCGTTGACCGGCACGCCGGTGGAGAACCGGCTCGCCGAGCTGTGGTCCATTATGGACTTCGCGAATCCGGGCATCCTGGGCAGCGTCGGCACGTTCCGCGCCCGGTTCGCGGTCCCGGTGGAACGCTACGGCGACGTCGAGGCAGCGAGCCGACTGCGCCGGATCACCGCGCCGTTCGTGCTGCGCAGGCTCAAAACCGACCCGAAGATCATCGACGACCTGCCCGACAAGATCGAGATGAAACAGTTGTGCAACCTCACCGCCGAGCAGGCATCGCTGTACCAGGCGGTGGTGGACGACATGCTGTACAAGATCGACAACAGCGACGGCATCGAACGCAAGGGCCTGGTCCTGGCGACCATGTCCAAGCTCAAACAGGTGTGCAACCACCCGGCCCAGTTCCTGCGCGACGGCAGCCGGATCGCCGGTCGCTCCGGCAAACTCGCGCGGTTCGAGGAGATCATCGAAGCCGCGCTGGCCGACGGCGACAAGATCCTCGCCTTCACCCAGTTCGCCGAATACGGCGCCATGCTCGTGCCGCACCTGTCCGCCCGGTTCGACACCGAGGTGCTGTTCCTGCACGGCGGCACGACAAAGCGGGCGCGCGACGAGATGGTCACCCGGTTCCAGTCGGGCGACGGGCCGTCGATCTTCCTGCTCTCGTTGAAGGCAGGCGGCACCGGCCTGACCCTCACCGCCGCCAACCACGTCGTGCACCTGGACCGCTGGTGGAACCCGGCGGTCGAGGATCAGGCGACCGACCGCGCGTTCCGGATCGGGCAACAGCGCAACGTACAGGTGCGCAAGTTCGTCTGCATCGGCACCCTGGAAGAGAAGATCGACGCGATGATCGAGGAGAAGAAGGCGCTGGCGAACATGGTGGTCGGCGCGGGGGAGAGCTGGCTGACCGAACTGTCCGACACCGAGCTGCGCGAACTCGTGCGCCTGTCCGAGGACGCCGTCGGTGACTGAACCCCGGCGCATTCCCCGCGAGGCGTGGTCCAGCGGACCGCGCAAGGTCGACGGTGGCATCAAGGCGCGCAGCAGACGTGGCGAGATCGGCCAGAGCTGGTGGTCGCGCCGGTTCCTGGACGTGCTGGAGTCCTTCGGCATGGGCGGACGCCTGCTGCGCGGCAAGAACTACGCGCGCGCCGGTCAGGTGCTCACCATGAACCTCTCCACCAGCCTGGTCGTCGCGCAGGTGCAGGGATCGCGGCCGGAGCCCTACCGGGTGCGGATCGCGGTGAAGGCGTTCACCGACCGCGAATGGCTGCGTATCGAGGAAGCGCTCGCCGGTCAGGCGCTGTTCGCGGCGAAGCTGCTCGCCGGCGAGATGCCCGCCGACATCGAGGACCTCTTCGCCGAGTTGGGCCTGCGGCTGTTCCCCGGCACGTTGCGCGAACTGTCCATGGACTGCTCGTGCCCGGACTGGGAAGTGCCGTGCAAGCACCTCGCCGCCGCCTGCTACCTGCTCGCCGAATCCTTCGACGCCGACCCGTTCGAGATCCTCGCCTGGCGCGGACGCGGCCGAACCGAACTGCTCGACCGGCTGCGCAGGCTCCGCGACGGCGGTCACCGCCCCACCGATCCGGTCGACGCCGAACCGGACACCGCCCGGCTGGACGACGCGATCGCCGGGTTCTGGCTGCCCGGCCCGCAATCCGATCAACCGCTCGGCGAGCCGCCGATCCTCCGCCCCGACGCCCTGCTCGACCAACTCGACCCGACCGGTGTGACGATCGACGGGCGCGAGCTGGCCGACCTGCTCCGTCCGGCCTACAAGGCCCTGAGCAGGCAAAATTGGGAAGATATCAGCGGTAGGTAACGGCTTGGGCACGCACAGAGCGCCCGGTCAAACACGTATTAGACGCCCCGTACGCTATGCAAGAACATGGGGCCGGGTTGGACCGGTTGGTGTGAGAGTAGGGACGAAGCGGCAATGGCGAAGAGTGGGTCGGGGCAGTCGGGCAACCGCGGCCGGAACGACGGTCGCAAGACCGGCGGCGCGGGCAACCGGCCCGGTCAGGGCGGCAATCGCAAGAACACCAGCAAGTCCACGGCGGCATCGGCGCAACGAGCGATCAAGGGCGTCCGCCAGACCCCGGTGCTCAAGGGCGTCGTACTGCCGGCGGCCATCGTGATCATCGTCGCGGCGGCGGTCGTCGTCGGCATCGTGCTCTCCCGCCACGGCAACAGCCCTGCCTCCAACGCCAGCGCGGCCCAGCAGGACACCAGCACGGCGCTGCTGGCCAGGACCAACACCGGCCTCACCGGCCAGACCGTCGACGGCGTGTCCAGCAACGACATGGAGCAGGTCGCCTTCCACATCCACGCGCACCTGGCCATCTTCGTCAACGGTGCGCAGAAGCTGGTGCCCTACGGCATCGGCATCGTGGCGCCGTACCAGTTGCAGACCATCCCGGCGGGCGAGCCCGCCGCGGGCACCGCGTTCGTCGGCGGCGGCAGCAAGTTCTACTGGCTGCACACGCACGACGAGACCGGCGTGATCCACATCGAGTCGCCCGCGCAGAAGACCTACACGCTCGGCCAGTTCTTCGACGAGTGGGGCCAGCAACTCGGCCCGAACCAGGTCGGGCCCAGCAGTGGCAAGGTCACCGCGTACGTCAACGGCAAGGCGTTCACCGGCAACCCGAGGGACATTCCGCTCGACGCGCACAGCGTCATCCAGCTCAACCTCGGCAAGGATGTCGCACCGCAGCCGTTCACCTTCCCGAGTGGGGAATGAGCGCATGAGCGAGACACCGGAGACTCCCGAAGAAACTCCCGACGAGCAGCCCCAGCGTCGTCGCGGCTGGTTCGTCCAGCAGGGCGAGGACGGCCCGCGCTGGCGCCGCCCGGCGCTGTTCGCCGTCGGCGCGGTGGTGATCATCGCGGCCGCCGCCGTCACCTGGGTCGCCACCAGCCCCGACCTGCCGCCCGCAGCGATCACCGTCACCAAGGTCTACGTGCCGCCGACCAACGGCAACACCGCCGACGTCTACTTCACCCTGAGCAACACCGGCGCGGGCCCGGACACGCTGGAAAGCGTCGGCGCGGAATACCAGACCGCCAAGGCCGTCAAGAGCATCACACTGTGCTCGGACGACCCGTGCAGCGGCGCGGCCACCATGGCCATCAACCAGACCACCAGCACGCTGTTCGCCAAGGGCGGCCCGCACATCGAGGTCACCGGGCTCGGCCCGTTGGCCAAGGGACACCAGCCGTTGCAGCTGACCCTGAACTTCGAGCGGTCCGGCACCCTGCACGTACTCGCCCCGGTCGGCACCGCGGCCGATCTGAGCATGACGGACGTGATGACCTACGGCTTCATGGGTCACGCGACGCCCGGCGACGGCATGGACATGTCCGGTGGCGCCACGACCACCATGGGCGACATGCCCGGGATGACCGGCATGAACATGCCCGGCATGGGCGGCTAACGGCTCGCTTGCCGACCTGGCCAGTCACCGCGCCCGGCCAGCAACAGGATCAGCGCGGCGATGTTCCACGAATCGTCGTCGCCGCGGTGATGGCGGCCCTCCAACGGAAGTTCCACGATCTGCAACGCCTGCGCCATCCCCACCGGCCTCGGCAATCCGAACGCGCCCGCGAACGCCGACTTCGCGTTGACGTGCCGTGCGCCGAACGGGTACGGCGTCGCACTGGCGCAGGAACTGCTTGCGGTCGTAGTCACCCCAACTCGCCCAGCCGCGTTTCGCCGCGGCGTGCTCGGCGGTCAACCGCGCGCACGCGTCCGCGAACGGCAGCCCAGTGTCCACTTCGGTCTGAGTCAGCCCGGTCAGCTCGGTGCAGAACTCGCTCACGTCGACCGCTCCGGCCGGACCAGGATGCGGTGCTTGGCAACCCGTTCGCGCGCAGGCAGGTCGACCACGGTCAATCCGATCTCGATGATCTCGTTGACCTGGCCCTCCGGCGGTCGGCCCGGCCAGCAGGTCGCCTCGACGTCGACCACGTTCAACAGCATGCCGACAACGTAGCGCGATCCCGGCGAGCACCAGCACGCACGCCAACCACCACTGGTTGAGAAAGGTCTGCTTGTCGAGCAGATCAAACACCATCAGCACCACCCCTCGGCCTGTCGATCGTCCGCTCGATCGTCGCCGCCCACGACGGCATCCTGCGCGTCCACGCAGGCGACCAACGCGGCCTGCGCGTCGACGTCACGCTGCCGGTAGCGTGAACGTGCCTCGGGCTACTACCAGTCACTCGTCGCGTTCTTCCAGGAAACGGCGGCAGCTTGACCGCTACGCGTTCTCCGCTTGCGGTGAATCGGATCGACGCACGCGGAGGCCGTCGAAGGCCACGGCGGCAATGGTTTCGGCTATGTCGACGTCGGCGGAGCCGCGCGGGCGGTACCACTCGATGAGCGAGTTCACCATGCCGAACAGGAGTCGGCTGGTCGTCGCGGGGTCGATGTCGGCGCGGAGGTCGCCTTCGTCGCGGGCCCGGGTGACGAGGTCGGTGACGAGGCGGTCGAAGTCGCGGCGGCGGGCGAGGGCCGCGCGTTCGACTTTGGTGTTGCCGCGTACGCGGAGCAGCAAGGTGACAAACGGAAGTTCACGCACCAGCAGTTTGACGCTGCCGCGCACGAGATCTTCGAGTTGGCCGATGGCGCGGCCGTCGCGTACGCGGACTTGGTCGGCGACCGCGAACAGGCCGTCGAGGGCACGGTCGACGGCCAGTCGCAGGAGTTCTTCCTTGCTGGGCACGTGATAGTAGATCGCGGATTTGGTGATGCCCAGTTTGCGCGACAGATCTTCCATGCTGGTGCCGTCGTAGCCGCGCTCGTTGAACAGCCGGACCGCCACGTTCAGCAGGGTTTCCAGGTCGTACCCGGGTCTGCCGCGTTTGGCTTGGCGCGGCGGGGGAGTGGCGGTCATTCGCTCAGTATCCGGGTTGTTGTCATCGTGCGTCACGCCTGTCCACCACGCGTTGCAGCTTGCCCACGGAGCGCTGCAACGTGTCCGGGTCGACGACGTCCACGGCCACGTTCACGCCGACGCCGTCCTTCACCGCGCCGGCCAGTTCGCGGGCCGCGTCGGCGCGGCGTTGGGCGGAGGTTTCCGCGCGGGCCTCCACCTGGACGGTCAACTGGTCCATTCGGTCCTTTTTGGACAGGACGAGTTGGAAGTGTGCGGCGAGGCCATCGGTGCGCAGCACGATTTCCTCGATCTGGGTGGGGAAAAGGTTCACGCCGCGCAGGATGATCATGTCGTCGCTGCGGCCGGTCACCTTCGCCATCCGGCGCATCGACGGCCGCGCGGTGCCGGGCATCAGGTTGGTCAGGTCGCGAGTCCGGTAGCGGATGATCGGCATCGCCTGTTTGGTCAGCGACGTGAACAGCAGTTCGCCGGTCTCGCCGTCGCCGAGCACGGTCTCCTCGATCGGGTCGATCACCTCGGGGTAGAAGTGGTCCTCCCAGATGTGCAGGCCGTCCTTGGTGTCCACGCACTCCTGCGCGACGCCAGGGCCCATCACCTCCGACAACCCGTAGATGTCGACCGCGTCCAGGTCGAGTCGCTGTTCGATCTCCTGGCGCATCTGCTCGGTCCACGGCTCCGCGCCCAGGATCGCCACCCGCAGCGAGCTCGCGCGCGGGTCGAGGCCGGCGCGTTCGAACTCGTCGATCAGGGTGAGCAGGTAGGACGGGGTCACCATGATGACCTCGGGCCGGAAGTCGTTGATCAGCTGCACCTGCCGCGCGGTCATACCGCCCGACGCCGGGATCACCGTGCAGCCCAGTTTCTCGGCGCCGTAGTGCGCGCCGAGCCCGCCGGTGAACAGGCCGTATCCGTACGCGACGTGCACCTTGTCGCCGGGACGGCCGCCTGCCGCGCGGATCGAGCGAGCCACGACCGTTGCCCACGTGTCGATGTCGGTCTCGGTGTAGCCGACAACCGTGGGTTTACCCGTCGTGCCGCTGGACGCGTGGATGCGGCGCAGTTCCGACTGTGGCACCGCGAACATGCCGAAGGGGTAGTTGTCACGCAGGTCGTGTTTGGTGGTGAACGGGAACTTCGCCAGGTCGTCGAGGGTGCGGCAGTCGTCTGGGTGGAGGCCTGCCGTGTCGAACTTGGCTTTGTAGAACGGAACGTTGGTGTAGGCGTGTCTGAGCGTCCATTGCAGACGTTCCAGTTGCCGCGCGCGCAGTTCGTCGATGCTCAGGCGCTCGCTGGGGTCCAGTTCGGGGGTCACTGCTTCACCTCTCGGGAACGACCACGGAATTCCGCGATCACGGTGCGCCCGTCGGGTTCGTCGCGGTGCACGGTGACGTCATAGATGCCACTGCGGCCGTAGCGGGTCCGCACCTCGGCCGTGGCGATCAGCAGGTCGTCCAGTCGGCCACTGGTCACGAAGGAGATCTCCGCGCCCGCGGCGACGGTCACCGGGCCGTAGCTGTTACAGGCGCAGGCGAACGCGGTGTCGGCGAGCAGGAAGATGTAGCCGCCGTGCGCGATGTCGTGCCCGTTGACCATGGTGTCGCGCACGCGCATGCTGACCACGGCGCGGCCCTCGGACGCTTCGAGCACCTCGATGCCGAGGGAGCGCGAAGCCAGGTCGGCTGCGAACATCGCTTCGACCGCGTCGTGTGACACCCGGCTCTCCTGTCTTGCTAACTGACCGAATGGACGGTTAATAATGTCTGCGCCAAGTAAAAGCAGTGCTGCTTGTGGTGTCAAGGGAGAGTGCACGGCATGACCGAGAACATCCCCAGCAAGCTCGGCGTGATCGGCGGCGGCCGGATGGGCGCGGGCATCGCGCAGGTCTTCGCAGCGGCAGGCGCGGAGGTCGTGGTCGCGGAGAGCGATCGGGGTGCGGCGAACGCGGCGGGGGAGCGGATTCTCGCCGGTCTGCGCAAAGCGGTCGAACTCGGCAAACTCGATGACGCGGACCAGGCGTACGGGCGGGTTTCGCTGGTTACCGCCCCGACTGACCTGCCTGCCGATGCCGAGGTGGTCATCGAGGCGGTGCCGGAGATCCCCGGGCTCAAGACCGAGGTGCTGAGCGCGGTGGAGAAGGTGCTCAATCCGGACACGGTGCTGGCCAGCAACACGTCGTCGTTGTCGATCACCGAGCTTTCGTCCGTGCTGAGTCGGCCGGAGCGGTTTCTCGGGATGCACTTCTTCAATCCGGTGCCTGCCTCGAAGCTGGTTGAGGTGGTGTTGACCAGCGCTACCGCCGACTCCGTGCGGGATCGGGTGGTGGGGTGGGTGCGGGCGATCGGGAAGACCGATGTGGTCGTGAACGACTCGCCTGGGTTCGCTACCAGCCGGCTGGGTGTGCTGCTGGGGCTGGAAGCGATCCGGATGCTTGAGGAGGGTGTCACCGACGCGGTGGGCATCGACACCGCGATGGAGCTGGGGTACCGGCACCCGATGGGCCCGCTGCGGTCGACCGATCTGGTCGGTCTCGACGTGCGGCTGGCCGTGGCCGAGTACCTGACCTCGACGTTGGGGAAGCGGTTCACGCCACCCCAGCTGTTGCGCGACAAGGTCGCGCGGGGTGAGCTGGGTCGTAAGACCGGTCGCGGCTTCTTTGCATGGGACTGAGCTACGACTGGAGCTGATTCCTTCCCTGATCAGCTGCTCGCGGCTATGATTACTTACTGAACGGACGGTTGGTTAATCGCTGGAGGCGAACCGGATGGCTTTGTTGCGCAGTTACGTGGCAGGCGGCTGGCACACCGCGCCGGACGAGGGCACACCACTGCACGACGCGACCACCGGCGAAGAGGTCGCCCGCATCTCCTCGACCGGCATCGACATGGCGGGTGCACTGGCCTACGGCCGCCATGTCGGCGGGCCCGCGCTGCGCGCGCTGACCTTCCACCAGCGGGCCGCGCTGCTCAAGGCGCTCGCCTCGTACCTCAACGAGCACCGCGAGGAGCTCTACGCGCTGTCCGCGCGCACCGGTGCCACGCTCGGTGACTCCAAGTTCGACATCGACGGCGGCATTGGTGTCCTGTTCGGTTACAGCAGCAAGGGGCGCCGTGAACTGCCGAATGACACCGTCTACGTGGACGGCGCGGTCGAGCCGCTGAGCAAGGGCGGTACCTTCGTCGGCCGGCACATCGCCACTCCGCTGCGCGGCGTCGCCATCCAGATCAACGCGTTCAACTTCCCGGTCTGGGGGCCGCTGGAGAAGTTCGCGCCCGCGTTCATCGCCGGTGTGCCGAGTTTGGCCAAGCCGGCCAGTCAGACCGCATATCTGACCGCGCGACTGGTCGAGTTGATCGTCGAGTCGCAGCTGTTGCCTGAGGGTTCACTCCAGTTCGTGGCGGGGAGTGTCGGGGATCTGCTCGATCATGTGACCGGGCAGGATCTGGTGTCGTTCACCGGCTCTGCCTCGACGGCCGACAAGCTGCGGGCGCATCCGGCCGTGGTGCGCAACTCGGTCCGGTTCAATGCCGAGGCCGACTCGCTGAACTGCTCGATCCTCGGTCCGGACGCGGGACCGGGCACGCCCGAGTTCGACCTGTACGTGAAGCAACTGGTCAACGAGATGACGGTGAAGGCGGGGCAGAAGTGCACGGCGATCCGGCGCGCGTTCGTCCCCGCCGAGCACATCGACGCGGTCGCGGAAGCCGTGCGTGAGCGGCTGGCGAAGGTGACTGTCGGCAACCCGACCGGCACGGTGCGGATGGGGGCGCTGGCCAGCCTTGAGCAGCGCGAAGAGGTGCGGCGGTCGCTCAAGTCGCTGATGTCGGTCGCCTCGGTCGTCTACGGGGACCCCGCGCAGGTCGAGGTGGTGGACGCGGATGCCGAACGTGGCGCGTTCATCTCGCCGGTGCTGCTGCGGTGTGACGATGTCGAACGCGCTGAGCCGCATGAGGTGGAGGCGTTCGGGCCGGTTAGCACGTTGATGCCGTACAGCGGCACGACGCAGGTGATCGAGCTGGCGGCGCGGGGGAACGGCAGTCTGGTGGGTTCGATCGTGACCGCTGACGCCGACTTCGCGCGCGAGGTCGTGCTGGGGGTCGCGCCGTGGCACGGTCGGCTGCTCGTGCTCGACTCGACCGACGCCAAGGAGTCGACCGGACACGGTTCACCGTTGCCCGCGCTGGTGCACGGCGGGCCGGGGAGAGCCGGTGGCGGCGAGGAGATGGGCGGCATCCGGGGCGTGCTGCACCACATGCAGCGGACCGCCGTTCAGGCCAGTCCTGCGGTGCTGAGCAAGGTCACCGGGCAGTGGGTCGCGGGTGCCGAGCGGAGCGAGGGCGTGCACCCGTTCCGCAAGTCGCTCGCCGAGCTGCGCGTTGGTGACTCGGTGGTCGCCGGGCCGCGCACTGTGCACCAGGCGGACATCGATCACTTCGCCGAGTTCACCGGCGACACCTTCTACGCGCACACCGACGAGGCGGCCGCGAAGGCGAATCCGCTGTTCGGTGGCATCGTCGCGCACGGCTACCTGGTGGTGTCGTTCGCGGCGGGGCTGTTCGTCTCGCCCGAGCCCGGTCCGGTGCTGGCCAACTACGGCCTGGAGAACCTCCGGTTCCTCACCCCGGTCTATCCCGGTGACGAGCTCACCGTGACGTTGACCGCCAAGCAGATCACCCCGCGCGAGAACGCCGACTACGGCGAGGTGCGCTGGGACGCCGATGTGACCAAACAGGACGGTTCGTCGGTGGCCAAGTACGACGTGCTCACTCTGGTGGCGAAGGCATGACAACAACGCTGGAAGAATATTTCGACCATACGATCGAGCGCGACCAGCGCATCGAACCGCGCGACTGGCTGCCCGACGGTTACCGCAAGACGATGATCCGGCAGATCGCGCAGCACGCGCACTCCGAGATCATCGGCATGCAGCCGGAAGGCAACTGGATCACCCGCGCGCCGTCGTTGCGGCGCAAGGCGATCCTGCTGGCCAAGGTGCAGGACGAGGCAGGGCACGGGCTCTACCTGTACTCGGCGGCGGAGACGCTCGGCGCGGACCGGGCGGACCTGACCGACAAGCTGATCAACGGGCGGCAGAAGTACTCCTCGATCTTCAACTATCCGACGCTGACCTTCGCGGATGTCGGCGTGGTCGGGTGGCTGGTTGACGGGGCGGCAATCTGCAACCAGGTGCCGTTGTGCCGCAGCTCGTACGGCCCGTACGCGCGCGCGATGATCCGGATCTGCAAGGAGGAGTCCTTCCACCAGCGGCAGGGCTTCGAGTTGCTGATGACGATGATGCAGGGCACCTACGCGCAGCGGCAGATGGTGCAGGACGCGACCAACCGCTGGTGGTGGCCGTCGCTGATGATGTTCGGCCCGCCGGACGCGGAATCGCCGAACACCGAGCAGTCGATGACCTGGAAGATCAAGCGTCACACCAACGACGAACTGCGGCAACGCTTCGTTGACATGTCGGTGCCGCAGGCGGAAGCGCTGGGTGTCACCCTGCCGGACCCGGACCTGAAGTGGAACGCGGAGCGCGGGCACTACGACTTCGGCGCGATCGACTGGGACGAGTTCAAGAACGTGTTGCGGGGCAACGGCCCGTGCAACGCGCAGCGGATCGCGCAACGGCGCAAAGCGTCGGACGATGGCGCGTGGGTTCGCGAAGCCGCGGCGGCACATGCCAGGAAGAAGGCGGGAGCATGAGCGAGGTCAAGCACGACTGGCCGTTGTACGAGGTGTTCGTGCGCGGCAAGCGCGGGCTCAACCACGTGCACGTGGGCTCGCTGCACGCGGCCGACGACGAGATGGCGCTGCGCAACGCCCGCGACCTGTACACGCGTCGCAACGAGGGCGTGAGCATCTGGGTCGTGCAGGCCACGAACATCGCCGCGTCCAGCCCGGACGAGAAGGATCCGTTCTTCGCGCCCAGCAACGACAAGGTCTACCGGCACCCGACCTTCTACACCATTCCCGACAACGTTCCGCACATGTGAGGGCGGGCCTGATGTCCTTCGACAACGCTTACGAGGCGCTCGGCGAGTACAGCGACGACACCCGCTGGGCGTTCGGCACCGGTTTCGCCGAACCGCTCGCCGGAGTGGACGCCAGTCTGCCGTCCGGTGTGGACGGTGAAGTGCTCGCGCAGTACTGCCTGATGCTCGGCGACGACGCGCTGATCATGTCGCACCGGTTGCAGGAGTGGGTGACCAACGCGCCGGAGCTGGAGGACGAGGTCGCGCTGGCCAACATCGGCCTCGATCTGATCGGTCAGGCCCGGCTGCTCTACACCCGCGCAGGCAAGGCCGACGGCACCGACCGCAACGAGGACCTGTTCGCGTTCTTCCGCGATGAGGGCGAGTTCCGGAACGTCCGCCTGGTCGAGACGCCGAACGGCGACTTCGCGTATTCGATGGCGCGGTTGCTGGTTTTCGCCACCTGGCGCCTTGCCCTGCTGCACCGGTTGACCGCGTCGACGGACGCGGTGCTGGCGGCGATCGCGGCCAAGGGCGTCAAGGAAGTCACCTACCACCGGGACTACGCCGCCAACTGGGTGGTTCGGCTCGGTGATGGCACCGAGTTGTCGCACGAGCGCATGCAGTCCGGATTGGACGGTGTGTGGCCGTTGGTGGGCGAGCTGTTCGCCACGCATGCGATCGAGGCGGAACTTGCCGGAGTCGCGGTTGATCCGGCGAGTCTGCGGGCGGAGTTCGACGAGATTCTGACGCAGGTCATCGATACGGCGACGCTGACCCGGCCGGACGCCGCGGCGCTGGGTGGCGTCGCGGGGCGGACCGGGCGGGATGGCGTGCACACCGAGTGGTTCGGGTTCGTGGTGGCCGAGTTGCAGAGCGTGGCGCGGGCGAACCCGGAGGCGACGTGGTGACCGCGCGGGCCGTCGCGGAAACCGTGACCGACCCGGAACTGCCGATGCTGACCCTCGCCGATCTCGGCGTGCTCCGCGATGTGTCCGAATCGGACGGCCGGGTGTCGGTGACGATCACGCCGACCTACACCGGGTGCCCCGCCATGGACACCATGCGCGACGACCTGGAGCACGCGCTGCGCGACGCCGGTTATACCGAGATCGCCATCAGCGTCACGTTGAGCCCGGCATGGAGCAGCGACTGGATCAGCGCGGACGGGCTGCACAAGCTCGCCGAGGCGGGCATCGCCCCGCCTGCTCGGGCGCCGCGGCCCAGCGCAGGCCCGGTTCCGTTGAGCCTCGGTCCGTCGCTGCGCCGGGTGCGCTGCCCGCTGTGCCGCTCGGCCAACACCGAGGAGGTGTCGCGGTTCAGCGCGACCGCGTGTCGCGCCCTGTTCCGCTGCCGGGACTGCTGTGAACCGTTCGAACACATCAAGGAGATCTGAGTGTCCGCGAGCTTGTCGACCCGCCGCCGCACGGATTTCCACACCCTCACCGTCGCGGACGTGACGCCGTTGTGCGACGACGCGGTCGCGGTCACCTTCGACGTGCCCGCCGACCTCGCCGCCGACTACGACTTCCGCCCCGGCCAGTCGCTGACCTTGCGCCGGATGGTCGATGGTCGCGACGAACGCCGCTCCTACTCGATCTGCGCGCCCGCAGGCGCCAAGCCGCGCATCGGCGTGCGCGAGGTGCCGGACGGGGTGTTCTCCAGCTGGCTGGTGCACGAGGTCCGGCCCGGGGACGAGATCGAGGTGGCCACGCCGACCGGCGGCTTCACCCCGGACCTGACGGTCGCAGGCAATCATGTGCTGATCGCGGCGGGGTCGGGCATCACGCCGGTGCTGTCGATCGTGTCGTCCGTGCTCGCGGATCCGGCCAGCTCGGCCACCGTGCTCTACGGGAACCGGCGCACCAGCACGGTGATGTTCGCCGACGAGCTCGCCGACCTCAAGGATCGCTGGCCCGCCCGGCTCGACCTGGTGCACGTGCTCTCCCGCGAACCGCGCGAAGCCGACCTGTTCACCGGGCGGCTGGACACCGGGAAGCTGACCCGTCTGCTCGACGTGCTCGTCGACCCGGAGTCGGTGGACCACTGGTGGCTGTGCGGGCCGTTCGGCATGGTCACCGAGGCCAAAGCGCTGCTGGAATCGCTTGGTGTGCCGGGAGAACGCGTGCACCAGGAGCTGTTCTACGTCGACGACCTGCCGCCGGAACCGGTCCGGCACGAGGAACCCGGCGTCACCGGCGCGAGCAGCGAGGTCACCGTCCTGCTCGACGGGCGCAGCACCACCACCGCCATCCCGCGCGACACCCGCATTCTGGACGGGGCGCAGCGCGCCCGCCCGGACCTGCCGTTCGCGTGCAAGGGCGGGGTGTGCGGCACGTGTCGCGCGAAGGTGGTCGACGGCGAGGTGAACATGCTGCGCAACTTCGCCCTCGAACCGGCGGAAATCGCGGCGGGGTTCGTGCTGACCTGCCAGTCCGTGCCGGTGTCCGACACGATCACCGTGGACTACGATGCTTGATCTCACTCCTGCCGGGCCGGACGAGCTCGGCATCGTGATCGAACTGCTGGAACAGGCCGCTGTCTGGCTGCATGAGCAGGGCGTCACGGATCAGTGGTCGCGCACGGTCGATCCGGACTGGCTGGCGGCTGGGATCAGCAGCAAGGAGACCTGGTTGGCGCGCCTGGACGGTGCTGTGGTCGGCACGATCACGCTGAACTGGTCGGATCCCCTCTGGACCGATCTCGGTCCGACCGACGTCGCCGGTTACGTGCACCGGCTCACCGTCCGACGCGACACGCGCGGCCTCGGCAAGGCGCTGCTCGACTGGGCGGCCGACGAGGTCCGGGCACACGGTCGGGAGCTGCTGCGGTTGGACTGCGTCACCTGGAACACCCGGCTCAACGACTACTACCGCGCGACCGGGTTCACCCCCATGAGCGAGGTCGCGACCAGCCGCAAGAGGGGCGGCGCCTCGACCCACAGCCGCTACCAGCGCTACGTCGGGGAACGTACGTGAGCCCGCTGGATCAGCGTTGCGCGTAGGCGCGAAACCCGGTTCTGAGCCGATGCGCGCGACCCCGGCCAGCGCCGACGATGGTGGCATGACAGCAGAACCCGAAACCGCCAACGAAGGCGTGCGCGCGTCCAACGCGGAACGCGAAGCGTTCGCCGAAACCATCAGCACCGCCAGCCAGGAAGGCCGGATCACGGTTACCGAGGCCGACGAACGGCTCTCCCGCGTCTACGCGGCGACCTTCCGGGAGGAACTGCCCGCGATCGTCGCCGACCTGCCCAAGGACACCTGGCCGGTCGACTACGGCCGGCCCCGGCCGGTGACGCCACCCGCGCGGCGCGGCAACGAGTGGAGCTTCGCGTTGACAACGCACGCGGCGGTCGTGGCGACCATCGCGGTCGGCGCGATCGTCGCCTGGATCCACTCGCGGGTGCCGTTCTTCTGGCCTGCCTTCCCGATGTTCTGGCTCGGCCTGAGCCTGTTCGTGCACTACCGGATCCGGCAGCGCTGGCTGGTCCGCAGGCCCGGGTTTGCCCGCCAGCAAGGGTGATCCGACACTGATCAGGTGCCAACCCCCGCTGCCCGGCTCCGTGACCTGATCGCCCGGCCCGACGGCCTGCTGCTGCCCGGCGCCGCCAACGCGCTGACCGCGCGCATCGTCGAGGACCTCGGCTTCGACGCGGTCTACCTGACCGGAGCCGGGGTCACCAACACCTACCTCGGCCTGCCAGACCTCGGCTTCGTTTCGGTGACCGAGATGGCCGCGCACGTCGCCGCGATCTGCGAGGTCCTCGACTTGCCGCTGGTGGTCGACGCGGACACCGGCTACGGCAATGCGGTCAACGTCGGGCGCGCCGTGCGCGTGCTGGAACGGGCCGGTGCGGCGGCGATCCAGGTCGAGGACCAGGTGGCACCCAAGAAATGCGGACACTTCGACGGTCAAGAGGTGATCAGCAGCCACGAAATGGTGCAGAAGGTGCACGCGGCCGTCGATGCCCGCCGCGACGCGGACACGATGATCGTCGCGCGCACCGACGCCCGCGCCGCGCACGGCCTCACCGAGGCGCTCGACCGCGCCGCCGCCTACGCCGAGGCAGGCGCCGACCTGCTGTTCGTCGAGGGCCTGCGAGACGAGGACGAACTGCGCGCCGTGGGCGCCGCCGTGCCGGGTACGCCCAAACTGGCCAACATCGTCGAGGGCGGCAAGACCCCGATGCTGCCCCGCGCCCGCCTGCGCGAACTCGGTTTCGCGGTGGTCCTCTACGCCAACGCCGCCCTCCAGGGCGCCGTGCACGGCAGTACCGAGGTGCTCGCCGGGCTGCGCGAACACGGCACCCTCGAACCCGTGCTGGACCGGCTCGCGCCCTGGGCGCGCCGCCAGCAGTTGGTCCGCCGCGATCACTACCAGGAGCTCGAGCGGCGTTATCGCGCCGAGTGATCTGGCATGCTGCGATGGGCGCCGAGGATCAGGGTGGAACGGGGTGCGGATGAGCCTGGCGGAACGGAAAACGAACATCGACCGACTCGGCGTCGGACTGGCCGCCATCGGAAGACCCGCCTACATCAACCTCGGCCGCAGCGAGGAACTCGGCGCCGACCGCGGCGTGGCCGAGCTGCGCGCGCTCAGCTGGGCCGTGCTGGACGAGGCGTACGCGGCCGGGATCCGCTGGGTCGATGCGGCCCGCTCCTACGGTCGCGCCGAGGAGTTCCTCGCCGGTTGGCTCGCCGAGCGGTGCCCCGGTGACGTGGTGGTGTCCAGCAAATGGGGTTACGCCTACGTCGGCGACTGGCGCATGGACGCGCCGGTGCACGAGGTGAAAGAGCACTCGCTGGACCGGTTCACCAGCCAGCTCGCCGAGACCCGCGCGCTGCTCGGCAACCGCCTCGGGCTCTACCAGGTGCACTCGCTCACCTCGGACAGTCCGCTGTTCGGGGACCGCGCGCTCCAGGAGGCGCTGGTGCGACTGGCCGAACACGGCGTCCGGGTCGGGTTCTCCACCTCGGGACCGGCGCAGTCGGACACCGTGCGGCGGGCGCTGGACCTCACCGCGCAGGGCCAGCCGGTGTTCACGTCGGTCCAGTCGACCTGGAACCTGCTGGAAACCTCGGTCGGCCCCGCGCTCGCCCAGGCGCATGCGGGCGGCACGCTGGTCATGATCAAGGAAGCCATGGCCAACGGCAGGCTTGCGGTTGCGGCACCGGAAATCGTGACCAAGATCGCCGCCCGCCACCAGGTCGGTCCGGACGCGATCGCGCTCGCCGCCGTGCTCGCGCAGCCGTGGGCGGACACCGTGCTGCTCGGTTCGGCGAGCGTGGAACAGTTGCGCAGCAATCTGGCCGCTTCGGACGTCCACCTCGAACCGGCCGAACTGGACGAGTTGCTCGGGTTCGCCGAAGCGCCAACGGACTATTGGAGTGCGCGCGCGGCCCTGCCGTGGACCTGAGGTTCACAACATCCGGCCGCACCGGTTGCAGCGCCAGTCGTCGTGTTTCCTGACGAACCGGTGCCCCTGCCAGCTGGTGCAGTCCTGTGCGACGAACGCCTCGACGCAGAGGTCCACCGTGGTCGTCGCGGTCTGCCGCACCGTCGCGTACACACTGGCACCCGCCGATGTAATCCTGCTGTTCACACCTTCGCGCTCGTCCACCAGCGCGTTGAACACGGCGCCGCGCTCGTCGGCGAGTTTGACGAAGGTGGCGCGCCGGTTGGTCAGCCAGCCGAGCACGTCGGTCGGTTCGGGCAGGACCGCGTCCGGCACACCGGCCAGCCGCCGTTCCCGCCCCGCCGCGCGCCGATCCGGGTCGGTGAGCGCGTGCTGTTCCACGTAGGCCAGCCAGATGGTGGTCACCGTGCCGGGTCTCCGTTCGAATCGGTGATGTCGCGCAGTTCGCCATCGGGCAGCGCGTAGTTCGGCGGTGTCCACCGCTTGCGCGGCACCTTGCCCGGCCTGCTGAGCGCGAAGATCGCGGCGAGCGCGCTGTCCGCGTCGCCCGAGTACGTCCACAGTGCGTCGGCCGCGTCAGGTGTCGCGTCGGCGTCGGCGGCGAAGGTTCGATAGGCGACCGCCGCCCGCGCGGAGCGGATGATCACCACGTCGGTGAAGAAGTGCCTGCGGCAGACCGCGACCAGCGGCGGCGGTGGATCCTCGCCGACCTGGTAGACGCTCCAGCCGGACACGGCGTTGAGCTGGGACAACCAGTGGTTCAGTTCGTCGTCGGACATGTGTCAGCCGGTTTCGCGTGAGGTGTGGGCAGGATGGGCCGCGGTGGGGCAGGTCAAGGGGGAAGAGCACCGGCTCGGTGAACGGGGATTGTTTTTTCGCCGGTGCCCGACCCACCCCACCGCGGGGTTCAGGAGGATCAGGAGCTTTGTTCGGCGCTTTCCACGTGCTCGCCGCGGCCGGGTTCAGGATCGGAACAGTGCAGGTCGGCCCTGGCCAACAGACGTCGGCAGCCCAACCGCACCGCGCGCGCCTTGCGCCGTTGTTCGCGGTAGATGAGCACGACGAGGAATGCCAAAGTGACGCTCATCAGAGCGGTCGCAGGCACGGTCCAGTCGGTCATGGCGACGAACGTAGGCATTGCAGGTTTCGCCAGCGCGTCCCATTAGAGTGAATTACCGGATGAAGGCCGGGAAATCGGCTGACTATCGTGTCCCGCATGGCAGTGGGAACGACGCGGGGCAAGCGCAGGTTGGGCCGATTCATCCGGCCGATCCGAGAGCGCAGCGGTCTGAGCGCGGAACAGGTGGCGGCGAAGGCACAGTGTTCCCGGCAGACCGTATCGAGGCTGGAAGCGGGCGACCACCTGCCCCGGCAGCCGTTGTTCCGGAAGTTGTTGACGGCGATCGGCGCGACAAAGGAAGAACGTGCCCAGGCGCTGCAACTGTGGGAGGTGGCGGACGCGTCCTCGGTGGAACACGGGGCGCATCTGTCCGCCAACTACTACCGGTTCCGGCTGGACGAGGCCGAAGCCGTGCTGGAACGCACTCTCGACACGGTGATCATCCCCGGTTTGCTGCAAACTCCGGAATATGCGATCGCGGTGTCGAACGGCGCCAAGCGAATGTTGACGACCGAGCGCTGGGAACGGCTGGCGGCCAGCGAACGCCGAAATCGGCAACGATTGTTGACGCGCCAACGAAATCCACTGCAATTCCACGCGCTCGTCGACGAGGCCGCGCTGCGCAGAATGATCGGCGGCGTCGAGGTTATGGCCGCACAGCTCGACCACCTGATGGAGGCCGCCACCTGGCCAAATGTTGTGATCCAGGTTCTTCCCTTTGATGTCGGCACGTACGGACCGCTGTCCGGACCAATGGTGCTGCTCCACTTCCCAGAAGAAGATGACTCTGATTCGGCGTATGTGGAGAGCATTGTGGGCGTCGAAATTGTTGCAGAATCGAGTGACGTGGCCGCGCTGATTGCAGTGTGGGACGACATCGCGGCTGTGGCTCTGTCGCCCAAACGGTCGGTGGAGATCATCAAGGCAGCAAGGGAATCACTGAGAAATCATGGACCACGAACGAGAGTGGCGAAAAAGTCGCCGTAGCAATACGCAGAGCTTCTGCGTCGAGTTATCCGTGGCTTCGACGTGGACCGGTGTGCGCGACACCAAGAATCGACACGGGGGGACGCTGACCTTCAGTTCCGTCACCTGGGCGGCGTTCCTCGCGGCTGTCAGAAACACCTGAGCATCGCCTGCCCGGCGTCCCGGTCCCGTTCCGGGGCGCCGGTTCTCCGGGCGGCATCGGCGCAGGTCACAATGCTTAGGTGCGGACGCTGCTCATCGACAACCACGACTCGTACACGTTCAACCTGTACCAGTTGCTCGGGCGCGTGCACGGCGCCGCGCCGACCGTGGTCCGCAACGACGTCGACCGGGCGCGGGTCGATCTCGCCGAGTTCGACAACATCGTCATTTCACCGGGCCCCGGTCATCCGGCGCGGTCCGAGGACTTCGGCATCTGCGCGGACGTCATCGCCAGCACCACGATCCCGCTGCTCGGCGTGTGCCTCGGTCACCAGGGCATCGTCACCGGCGAGGGCGGGCTGGTCACCAGGGCACCGGCGGCCCGGCACGGTCACCTGAGCACGTTGCACCACGACGGCACGGACCTGTTCGCCGGTCTGCCGCGCACCTTCACCGTGGTCCGCTACCACTCCTTGTGCACGCCGCAACCACTGCCGTCGAGCCTGGTCGCGACCGCGTGGGCCGAGGACGGCGTGGTGATGGCGCTGCGCCACCGCGACCGCCCGTTGTGGGGGTTGCAGTTCCATCCGGAGTCGGTCGCCGGTGAACTCGGCGCCGAACTCCTTGCCCGGTTCCGCGACCGCACCCCCACCAACCGCCCGCCCGCCGACCCGCGGGTGACCATCTCGCGCCCGGCGCCGAGCCCGGTTCGGTTGGCGGTGCGCACGCTCGACGTCGAAGTCGATGCCGAAACCGCGTTCACCGCGTTGTTCGGTACCGCGCCGCACGCGTTCTGGCTGGACAGTGCCGGGCTGGCCCGGTTCTCGCACTTCGGCGCGGACACCGGACCACGTGGCGAACTGGTCACCTATCGAGTCGGCGACGGTGAGGTCGGCGTCGAATCGGCAGGCGGACGGCGGCGAGTGGCGGGCACGGTGTTCGACTACCTGGACGAGCGACTTGCCGCCCGGCGCCTCGAACCGTTACCCGGGCTGCCGTTCGACCCGGCGTGCGGTTACGTCGGGTACTTCGGCTACGAGCTGAAGGCCGATTGCGGCAGCCGCAACAAGCACACCGCGCCCACCCCGGACGCGCAGTGGATCTTCGCCGACCGCACGGTCACCGTCGACCACGAGACGGGCCGCACGCACATCGTCGCGTTCGACGATGACGACGCGTGGCTCGACGGGGCGGTCGCCGTGTTGTCGAACCTGCCGGATCCCGAGGTTGTCGTCGCGACAACAAACGAAGCACCTGTCGAACCATGGCTGCTGCGCGATCGGGCGCGCTACCTCGACGACGTCGGCGAGTGCCAGGAGAAACTGCGCGCCGGCGAGAGCTACGAGCTCTGCCTGACCAACGCCGCGCGGCTGCCCGCCCGCGAGGACGCGTTCGCGGTCTACCGGCGGCTGCGCCGCGCCAACCCCGCCCCGTACGGCGCCTACCTGCGCTTCCCGGACGTGCGGGTGGCGTGCTCGTCGCCGGAACGGTTCCTGCGGATCGACCGGGACGGCGCGGTGGAGAGCAAACCGATCAAGGGCACCATCCGACGTGGCGCGACTCCCGCCGAGGACGAGCGGCTCAAGGCCGAACTGGTCGGCAGCAGGAAGAACGTCGCGGAAAACCTGATGATCCTGGACCTGCTGCGCAACGACCTCGGCCGGGTGTGCGAGATCGGCTCGGTGACCGTGCCCAGGATGATGGCTGCCGAGACCTACGCGACCGTGCACCAGTTGGTGTCGACCGTGCGCGGCAGGCTGCGACCGGAGGTGAGCATGCTGGACTGCGTGCGCGCCTGCTTCCCCGGCGGTTCCATGACCGGCGCGCCGAAGCTGCGCAGCATGGAGATCCTGGACACGCTGGAAACCGCCGCGCGCGGCGTGTATTCCGGTTCGCTCGGCGTGCTCGGCGTGACCGGCACCGCCGACCTGAACATCGTGATCAGGACGGCGGTGCGGGTCGGCGACGAGTGGCACGTCGGCGCAGGCGGCGCGATCGTGCTCGACTCCGATCCGGCCGACGAGTACGCGGAGATGGTGCTCAAGGCCGAGGCGACGGTCCGGGCGATCGCGCAGAGCGGCTGACAAGCATGCTCCGCGTACGGGAGCGCCGGTCGGCGCGATTCAGACCGGCGGCTTGCCCCAGCGGTCCGCGAACGCGACCTCGGCGGCGGGCAGGCGCGGTTCGACCGGCCGTCCGCGACCTTAGCGCAGGGTTGCCAGCCGTGGCCGTAGATGGCCGGACGCTTGCCAACGGCTTACGTGGCAACGAACTACCGGCCCGGACCGACGACAACGCACCGTGGCGTGGCTACCTTTTCCCTGACGAGGCAGCAAGAACTGACACCTCCGCAAACGAGGACGGCACTGTGGACGATGTCGCGCCGATAACGGGTTCCGACCCGAAGCGGCTGTTGTTCCTGTTCGCGGATACCGGAGGTGGGCACCGAGCGGCGGCAAGAGCGCTCGCGCAGACCCTGGACCAGTGGTATCCCGGCGAGTTCGAGCCGGTGCTGTGCGACCCCCTCGGCGGGCCGGGCTCGGCCTGGCTGCTGCGCGGGATCAGCGGGCTCTACGGGCTGTCGATCCGGTTTGCGCCGTGGGTGTGGGGGAGCATCTACTACACCTCGGACTGGCGCCTGGGCGTGCGGTTCCTCCGCTCGACGCTGCTCACCCTCGCGCACCGCCCGGTCGCCGACGCGGTTGCCGCGCAACGCCCGGCCGCCATCGTCAACCTGCACCCGCTGACCGGTTCGGCCGCGGTGCGGGCGCGGGAGCGCGGCTGCCGCGAGACGCCGGTACTGACCGTGGTCACCGACCTGGTCAACCCGCACTCGTCGTGGCACGACCGCAAGGCGGACCGGATCGTGGTGCCGCCGACCGCGGTCGGCTGGGCGCGGCGTCCCAAGCGGCTAGGACCGGAGCGCCGGGTGGAGATCGGGCTGCCGGTCTCGCCGCCGTTCTCGACCGGCGTGCTGCGCGGCGCGGAACGGGCGGCGCTGCGGCGCAGGCTCGGCATCGACGAGCAGCGGTTCACCGTGCTGCTCACCGGTGGCGGCGAGGGCGCGGGCGGGATCGCGCGACGGGCCAAGGCCATTCTGCGGCGTTTCGACGACGTCGGGGTGGTCACCATCTGCGGGCGCAACCGGCGGTTGAAGGAATCGCTGGAGGAGTTGCGCGCCGAGTACCCGGACCGGTTGACGGTCAACGGGTTCGTGGACAACATGGCGGACTGGCTGCGCAGCGCGGACGTGCTGGTGAGCAAGGCAGGTCCGGGCACGATCGCCGAGGCGACGTGTTGTGGCGTGCCACTGCTGCTCACCTCGCACGTGCCCGGTCAGGAGCGCGGCAACACCGAGTTCGTGGTGGACGCGGGCGCCGGGCGGCACACGCCGAGCGTGCGCAGTCTGTTGCGCACACTCGGCGAACTGCGCGGGGATCAGTCCACAGTGGATTCGATGGCGCTGGCGTCGGCCCGGCTCGGGCAACCCGGTGCCGCGCGCGAGATCGCCGATCTGCTGGCCGGTCTGCTCGGCGTCACCGGGAACCCGCTGGCCAAGGTGAGCTGACCGGTCAGGGGTGGTAGAGCTCCTGCGCGGAGTCGATCTGGTCGTTCGCGTTCACGTGCACCTTGGCCGGGCCGATCGCGCTGCCGTCGGCCAGCGCCGCGGCGAACTGCGCGACGGTGCAGGTGGTGCCGTCGGTGTTCGGGTCGCTGCCCGCGGCCGGACCGGTGCAGTCCGGGGACAGCGCGGACAGCTTGGCGCCGGGCGCGATGCCGAGGCGGTGCGTGGCGGTGTCGCTCGGGTCGTCGCCGTAGTGGCCGTCGTCCGGGCCGCCCGAGACCCACTTCGCCAGCTGGAACTGGACCATCTTGACGGTGCCGTCGTAGCCGACCATCGAGATGGTCATGTTCTGGTTCGGGAAGCGCAGCGCGACCTGCTGTGCGGTGCTGGTCGGGGCCGAGGCGTTCGCGCCGGTCGGCGCGGCGCCGGTCGCCGGGACCGGCTGCCCGGCCTCGCCGCCACACGCGGCGAGCAGCCCGCCAATGGCGGCGGCAGCGGCAATGCCTGCGGCGATACGCGCCTGAACGATCATCGGTCAACCTCGCAGTCGTCGTGCTTGAGAGTCGTTGTTAAGACGATGTACGACCCCGGGAAGTTGCGTGCGAGCAGAGAAATTTCTCGATCCGGCGATATGTCAGACTGACCGCATGGGTGCACCGGTGCTCGGTTTCGTCGGCTTGGGATTCATGGGCGAAGCGATGGCCCGCAACCTGGTTCGGGCGGGCACGCCGTTGCTGGTGTGGAACCGTACTCCCGCCAAGGCCGAGGCGCTCGCCGGGGAGGGCGCTGAAGTCGTCGCCGATGTCGCGGACCTGTTCGCGCGCGCCGAGGTCGTCATCCTGATGCTGGCCGGCGCGCAGGCCATCGACGAGGTGCTGCGCAGGGGCACGCCCGAGTTCGCCGCGCTCGTCGCAGGCCGGACCATCGTCCACATGGGTACCACCGAGCCGGCGTTCTCCGTTGCCCTGGAAGCGGATGTGCGCGCGGCGGGCGGGCACTACGTCGAGGCGCCGGTGTCCGGGTCGCGAGTACCGGCCGAGAACGGCGAACTGGTCGCGATGCTCGCCGGTGAACCCGGCGCGGTCGAGCGGGTCGCGCCGCTGCTCGCGCCGATGTGCCGGGACACCACGAGGTGCGGCGCGGTCCCAGGTGGACTGGTGATGAAGCTGTCGGTGAACATCTACCTGATCACCGTGGTCACCGGCTTGGCCGAGGCGTTCCAGTTCGCCAAGGCGCAGGGCCTTGACCTGAACCGGTTCGTGGACGTGATCGCGAACGGCCAGATGTCCAGCCCGATCATGCGGGTCAAGGGACCGAAGCTGCTGGCCGGGGAGTTCTCCGCGCAGGCCGCCATCGCGGACGTGCTGATGAACAACCGCCTGATCACCGCCGCCGCCCGCGAAGCCGGTATTCCGGTGCCGCTGGTCGACGTGTGCGAGCAGCTCTACGCGGAAACCGCCGACCTGGGATTCGGCGGCCTGGACATGTCCGCGGTGATCAAGGCGATCGAGGCCCGCGCAGGCAGGTGACCTGCCTGCGTCGCGTTAGGACCTAAGAGCTACCAGCACGGTAACTGCTCGGGCGCCATCGTGTTGGCAGCTCTAGCCGGTCTGCGTGCCGCAGTTGCCGCAGAACCGCGCGCCGGGCGCGAGTTCGTTGCCGCAGTTGGTGCAGTGCGGCGTTGCGGCCACGGCGGTACCGCAGTTCATGCAGAACTTCGCGCCGGGCGGCACCGGGTTCTGACAGGACGCGCACGGCGCACCCTGCTGCTGTTGCGGGGCTTGCTGTTGCGGGGCCTGCTGCTGCGGCTGGGGGCCGGTCTGCGGCGGCTGACCCTGGCCGGGCGGGAGCTGCTGCGGTCCGGTCTGCGGCTGTCCGGCCGGCGGCGGACCCGTGTAACCGCCGGGCGCGCCACCCGCGAAACCCTGCGCGGGCGGGGGAGCGGGCGGCAACGCGCCCTGCTGCACCGCCTGGCCGCCCATGCCGAGACCGGCCGCGAGGAAGGCGCCGCTGACCGCGTTGCCGCCCTGCGCCATGCCCTGACCCGCACCCAGCGCCATCTCGCCCGCCGCATACTGGTTGAAGCCACCGGCGAGGCGCGAGTAACTGGTGTCCTTGGCCAACGTCTTGAGCTGCGTCGCGTCCTCGGGCGCCAGGTTGATGTCGAAGTTGCCCATCCTGGTCATGGCGACGCCGTACGCGGCCAGCTGCTCGTTGGCCTTGTTGATGACGGTCTGCTCGATCTCCGGCGAGTACGCGGACAGACCCAGGATCGGCCAGCCGTTGCGGACGATCTGGTTGGTCACGTCGCTGCGCATCACCTTGAGCAACTGGTCGCTCACCCAGTTGGACACTCGGTCGTTGTCGGTCACGTCGACCGTGGACAACAGGTTGGTGATCAACCGGATCGGGTCCGAGACGCGCAGCGCGTAGTCGCCGAACACCCGCAGCGTGACGATCAGGCCGGTGGCCCGGTCCTGCACGTCGTCGATGCGGCCGCCGAAGGTGAAACCGGTGTACTCACGGCTACCGACGAAGTACAGCTCGGCGCGGTAGGCGTTGCCACCGGAGAGGTGGTCGATGAGCGCGCCGAGACCGGGCAGCTCGTTCGCGTCGATCGCGTGCCGACCGGGGCCCATGGTCTGCACGACCTGGCCGGTGTTCACGAACAGCGCGACCTCGTCGGCATTGACGATCGCGTGGGTGAAGCGCCGGATGCTCACATCCGGCCACTTGAACACCAGCTGACCCTTGCGGTCGTCAGGAACCGCGATGAATTCCCGCCCGAACAGTGCCACGCCACGCCTCCACGACAACCGGATCAATTGATCTGCGACTCTACAGCCGTAGGTACTGCTAACTTTTACCCGATCCAAGCGAGCTGTGGGGGCTCGACGGCGAAACGGAGAACTAACGGTGGATCGGATCGAGTGTCAGTGGTGCAGGTCGCAGAATCCGCCGGGCACGGTCAGCTGTCTGACCTGTGGCGCGCCGCAGGACGAACGCAACAAGGTTTCGGACTCCGGCTGGCGCGAGGCGCCGCGACTGCGCGACATGACCGAGTTCCGCTTCGCCAACAGCACCTGCCAGGTCGAGGGCGAGCTGGTGCCGGTCGCCGAGATCAACCTCGGCCCCGGTGACGCCGTGTTCTTCGAGCACCACGTGATGCTGTGGAAGGACGAGGCCGCGCCGATCTCCGCGCTCAACACCGGCGGCGGCATGCGCCGCTCCTTCGGCGGTATGCCACACGTGGTCACCGTCGGTCAGGGACCGGGACGGATCGCGTTCTCCCGCGACGCGCCCGGCGAACTCGTCGTGCTGCCGCTGCACCCGGGCATGGAGCTCGATGTGCGCGAGCACGCGTTCCTGGTGGCGTCCGGCACCATCAGCTACTCGTTCGTGCGGATCAAGGGTCTGGCCAACATCCTGCACGGCGGCAGCGGCATGTACATGGACCGGTTCATCACCCAGGGTGCGCCGGGACTGTTGCTGCTGCACGGTTACGGCAACGTCTTCGAACGGCTGCTGCGGCCGGGGGAGAAGATCCTCGTCGAGCCGGGCGCGTACCTGTACAAGGACTCGACCGTCGGCATGCAGGCGGTCAAGACTCCGCTGAAGACCGGTCTGCTCAGCCGGGGCATGTTCCTCGCCGAGATGACCGGGCCCGGCCGGGTCGGCATCCAGTCCATGTACGTGCACCACAAGTCCGAGTGAGGCGGGAAGACCAATGACCTCACCCGGCAACTACATCTGCCGCTACTGCAGGCAGAACAGCGACCCGACGCAGACCGCGTGCGTGCGCTGCGGCGCCCCGATCGACGTGCGTGCCTCGGTCAGCGACTCCGGTTGGCAGAAGCAGCCCGCGATCAAGGACATGGCGCGCATCCAGTTCGGCCAGTCCTACTGCCAGATCGAGGGTTTCCAGGTCCCGGCTGCCGAATTCACCCTCGGGCAGAACGATTCGATCTACTTCTCCCACCACAACCTGTTGTGGTGCGACGTGAACGCGCAACTGTCCAACATGAGCCTGGCAGGCGGTTGGAGCCGGGTCATGGCGGGCCTGCCACTGATCATGGTGGAGGGTCGCGGACCCGGTCACATCGCGTTGTCCGACAACCACGCCGGCGACATCGTCACGCTCCCGTTGCAGAACGGACAGTCGATCTGGGTGCGCGAGCACCGGTTCCTGGTGGCCACCGGGCAGATCAAGTACAGCTGGCAGCGCTCCGGTATCTGGTTCACCACCGGCACCGGCGACGACCGGGAAACCCACTACCCGCTGGGCATGTTCGGCGACATCTTCACCGCGCCCGCCGACCCCGGCCTGTTGCTGCTGCACTCACCGGGCAACACGTTCGTGCGCGACCTCGCGCCGGGCGAGACCCTGCTGATCCAGCCCAGCGCCCTGCTCTACCGGGACACGACGGTGCAAACGCACCTGCACCTGGAGTACCCGCACTCGCGCGGGGTCAGCTTCTGGGGCCGGTTCAACTACCGGAGCGTGTGGCTGCGCCTGATCGGGCCGGGCCGGGTCGCCGTCCAGTCGGTCTACCA
>DASXOJ010000197.1:0-16811 GCA_036494465.1 Pseudonocardiaceae bacterium | reverse complement strand
GCAAGGTGACGCGTTCGCGGAGTTGTTGCAGCTGACCGCCAACGCGGCAACCGTGCCTGTGGATGGCGGTGAGCGCCCGCATCTGACGGTGACGATGTCGCTGGGCGAGTTGCGTGCGGAGGTCGGTCACGGCCAGCTCGGGGATCTGGGTGGTTTGAGTGCGCGGCAGGTGCGTCGTATCGCCTGTGATGCGAAGGTTGTGCCGATGGTGCTGGATGGCGAGTCTCAGCCGCTGGATGTGGGTCGTGCCAGGCGGACTGCGCCGCCCGGGGTGCGGAAGGCGTTGGTGTGGCGGGATGGTGGTTGTGCCTTTCCGACGTGTGTGCGTCCGGCCGAATGGACGGATGCACATCATGTGCGGCATTGGGTTGATGGCGGGCTGACGAGTGTGGCGAATATGACTTTGTTGTGTCGGCGGCATCATACGTTGGTTCATCACTCGGATTGGGAAGTGCGGATTCGGGATGGGGTTCCGGAATTTATTCCGCCTGGTTTCATCGATCCGGATCGGGTGCCTCGCCGCAATACGTTGCACGGGGTGCGATCACCCCTGCGCCTACGGTGCCTCACGGGTCGGGGCGTCGGCTGATGGTCGCGGTCTCGCGGTCCGCTCGGCGAGTCGGCCGGCGTACTCGGTGCGCACGGCCTCCAAGCCGCCGGTCCCGAACAGGACCCGCAGGTGCGGCTCGGGGGAGGCACCTTCGATAGCATCGAGGACGTGGGGATGTCGTGGACTGGTTGGTATCGGGATAGCCGGGGTGCTGAGCCGATCTCGATCGAGAATGACGGCAAGATGCTCAGCGTTCGAATCCGTGGCGTCGACTTCACCGGTACGGACTTCGACGGCCTGGAACCGCTGACGGGTGATCTGCCAACAGACGCCCCGTTCACGCTTTCCATGGGGGACCTGTGCGCATGCACGCTGGAGTGGGTGATTCCGGTTCGGGTGGATCTGGGCGGCAACGCGGTCGATGGCCTGCTGGAGTGCCAGTTGAAACTAGGAGCCCCAGACTCGCGTGGCGGGATCGACGCCGAGGATTTGACCATGATCCTGCGGTTTGGTGAGCGCAGCTACGCGACGACGAAGCCTCACGGCTTGTTCGAGGACGCGCTGGCTGACCTCCACCAGCAACTGCTGCCCGGCCAATACGTTCGATCCTGCGTTGCCTGTGCCTGGTCCGACTACAACCCGGCAGGTAGTCCCCTGTTCGGTGGGTTGGCCTGTTTCCGTGGCAACAAGGATGGCTATCGGCAGGTCAAGAACAAGCGTGACTTCTTCGAGGTTTGGCGCACCAAGACAGAGTTCGTCCAGGAGACGCACGTCTGCGGTGAGTTCGAACGACGCGGTCCCGGTGCCGGGTACCGCGGCTCGTTTCCACCCGAGCGGGGGAGTGGCGGAGTTGGATGATCGCGGGACTTGAGGTGCCAGACGACCTCAGGCCAGCGGATCCTGTGGGCGGCGTTGTGTCTCACCGGGACACAGGTTCAGCCGGTCATCCACTTTGCCGATCACGGTTGCGCATCATCGCTTTCGGGCCGGTAACCAACGGGCGAAATCCTTCGACTTCATTGGCATGGACATGGGTGACGATTTTCTTTCGCGGCAACGCGTACTCGTCATCGCGCCGCATTCCGACGACGAGACGTATGGCTGCGCTGGCACGATCGCGCGGATGAAGACGCTGGGTAGCGAGGTGTACGCGCTGCTCGTTTCCGTTGGCAGTCTTGATCATTACGGCAGTGATCGCCAACCGGGCATGCACATGGTAACCGCGCACACCCGGTTGCGTGAGTTCGAGGCGACGGCGGAGCTGCTCAAGATCGACGACTGGGAAGTCCTCTATCCGGGCGGCGCCGAGCACATGGCGTTGGACACGGTGGCCAGAAGGGACATTGTCCGGCTGATCGAGCGGGACGCCCGGCTGTCCATCGAGCAGGTGCAGCCGACGATGCTGCTGATGCCGTGGACGAGCTACAACCAGGATCACGAGGCGGTGTTCCGCGCCTGCGTCACGGCGACTCGGCCGGGCGATCCGGCGGTTCGGCATCTGGTGCCGTATGTGTTGTGCTACGACAACACGAGCTTGTTCTGGTCGCCGCCGACGGAACGCTTCCACCCCAACGTTTTCATCGATGTGAGCGAGTTCCGCGCGGTCAAGATGGAGGCACTGCGCACGCATGCCTCGCAGGTGCGCGGGCCGCTGTTCCACGGGAGCCCGGAGGCGACCGATCTTGCCGCGCAGGTGCGCGGGCGGGAGATCTCGGTCGGCAGCGCGGAGGGGTTCGTCGCGTTGCGGATGGCGTTCTGATGAGCGTCGTCGTCTCTGTGCACCAGCCGAACTTCATGCCGTGGACCAAGTTGCTGGCGAAGATCGTGGCGAGCGACGTGTTCGTCGCCTATGACAGTGTCCAGTTCAACAAGCGCGAGTTTCACGCGCGGCAGCGCTTCGCCACGGCACGCGGCGGCCCCGCGTTCCTTTCCGTGCCGGTGCGGCATACCGGGAAACGGGAAGTGATCCATGAGATGCGGATCGTGACCGAGCAGCCGTGGCGGGCTCGCCATCTGGATTTCCTCGTCGCCAACTATGGGCACACGCCGTATTTCGGCGAGGTGTTTCCGGTGATCGAGGGAGTGTATGCCGCCGACCACGAGCTGCTTGCCGAGCACAACATCGCATTGATCGAGGCGTTCTGCGGTTATCTCGGCTCGCCGGTTCGGGTTGTGCGCGCTTCTTCGCTGCCGCATGCGGGATCGCGGGAGGAACGGCTGCTGGATCTGGTCAGGGCGGTGGGCGGGGACGAGCATTTGACCAGCACCACGAGCACGCACGAGATCGACTGGTCCGGTTTCCGCGGGGCGGGGATTCCGGTGTGGACGCAGGAGTTCACGGCGCCCGTCTACGAGCAGCCGATCCCGGACCTGGCCGCCGCCGATCTGTTGTTCTGGCGGGGCCGGTCCGGGATCAGGTCACTCACTCGACAGTGACGCTCTTCGCGAGGTTGCGGGGTTTGTCGATGTCCCGGCCCAGTTTGCGGGCCAGGTGGTACGCGAACAGCTGCAACGGGATGGTCAACAGGATCGGGTCGAGCTCGACGTGACAGGTGGGCACCCTGATCACGTCATCGGCCTGCTCGATGTCCAGATCCGTGTTGGTGATCGCGACAACCGGCCCGCCGCGCGCTTTGATCTGCTCGATGGTGGCGAGGTTCTTGACCACCAGTTCGTCGTCCGGTACCAGCACCACGCTGGGCATGGCCGGATTGATCAGCGCGAGCGGGCCGTGCTTGAGTTCGGACGCCTGGTACGCCTCAGCGTGCACGTAGGAGATTTCCTTGAGTTTCTGCGCGCCTTCGCGCGCGGTGGGCCAGGCGCGTACCCGCCCGATGAAGAACATGTGCTCGGCGTCGGCGTGCCGATCGGCGATCGCGGCGATCTGGTCGCGTTGGTCGAGCACCTGCTGCACGACGCGGGGAAGCTGGCGCAGCGCCTTGATGAGTGTTTGGCCCTGCTCGGCGGACATGTCGCGGGTGCGGCCGATGAGCAGGGCGAGCATCGCGAAGCTGACCGCCATGTTGGTGAACGCCTTGGTCGACGCGACCGAGATCTCCGGGCCCGCGTGCAGGAAGATGCCGCTGCCGCACTCCCTGGCCAGCGCCGAGCCGACCACGTTGACGGCGCCGATCACGAGCGCGCCCTTGCGGCGCAGTTCGCGCACCGCGGCCAGGGTGTCGAAGGTTTCGCCGGACTGGCTGACCGCGACGTAGAGGCAGTCCGGGTCGACGACGGCGTGCCGGTAGCGGAATTCGGCCGCCGGTTCGGCGTCGGCGGGGATGCGGGCGAGGCTTTCCACGATGTCGGCGCCGAGCTGGCCAGCGTAGTAGGCGGAGCCGCAGCCGAGGAACTTGACCCGGCGGATGCTGGAGAGCGTCCTGGGATCCAGTTTCAGGCCGTCCAGGCGGGCGGTGCCGATCCGCTCGTCGAGCCTGCCGCGCAGTACCCGGCAGACCGCGTCCGGTTGTTCGTTGATCTCCTTGTCCATGAAGTCGGCGAACTCGCCGAGGTCGTAGGCGTCGGTGGTGGTCGCCGGTTCTTCCGTGTTCGTCACCGTGATCGGGTCGGACGTGTAGCCGGTGGCGCGGACCGTAGCCAGTTCGCCGTCCTCCAGGTACACCAGCTGACTGGTGTGGTGCACGATCGCGGACACGTCCGACGCGACGAACATCTCGCCGTCGGCCATGCCGATCACGAGCGGGCTGCCGTTGCGGGCGGCCACCAGCACATCGGGTTCGGCCGCGTCGAGCACCAGCAGGCCGTAGGTGCCTTCGACGCCGCGCAGGGCCTCGCGTACCGCCTCGGTCAGCGTGAGGTGGTGCCCGGACGCCTCCGCGACCAGGTGGGCGAGCACTTCGCTGTCGGTCTGCGAGGTGAACGTGACGCCCTTGCGGGTCAACCGTTCGCGGATCTCGTTGACGTTTTCGATGATGCCGTTGTGCACCAGCGCGAACCGGCCGCTCGCGTCGGTGTGCGGGTGTGCATTGGCCGTTGTCGCCGCGCCGTGGGTCGCCCAGCGGGTGTGCGCGATGCCGGTCGCGGCACCGCGCAGGCTCGCGCTCATTCCGGTCAGGCCATCGACCCGACCGACCACTTTGCACATACCGAGCTCGCCGCCGCGCTGGACGGCGATCCCGGCCGAATCGTAGCCCCGGTACTCGAGTCGGCGCAGCCCTTCCAGCAGCACGGCGACCGCGTCCCTGGTGTGCCCGACGTATCCGACGATGCCGCACATGAGATCACCCCTGATGGCCCACGACGAGGACGGGACGGTGCGGACGGCGGCTGGCGATCACCGAGTCGAGGATCTGGTTGAGGTCGCGGCTGGGGTTGAAGCCGATCTGGCGGAGCGCCTTGTCGCAGTTGGGTACGCGGCGCTGCATGTCCTCGTAGCCGGAGCCGTACGCCTCGGTGTAGGGGATGGTGACGATCTCGCTGCTCGACCCGGTCGCCTCGATCACTCGTTGGGCCAGCTCCATGATGCTGACCTGCTCCGGGTTGCCGAGGTTGTAGACGGTGCCGTGCGCGGTGTCGTCGGCGAGCAGCGCGATCAGCGCGGGCACGATGTCCAGCACGTGGCAGAAGCAGCGGGTCTGGTCACCGGTGCCGTAGACGGTCAGCGGATCGCCAGCGAGCGCCTGGTCGACGAAGCGGGGGAGCACCATGCCGTAGCGGCCGGCCTGGCGCGGTCCGACGGTGTTGAACGGGCGCACGATGACCGCGGCCAGTCCGCGCTGCACCGCGTAGAGGTAGGCGAGTGTCTCGTCGACGGCCTTGGCTTCCGCGTAGGACCAGCGGTTCTTCAGCGGCGAGCCGAGGATGCGATCGTCCTCCTCGGACAGTCCGATCTTGGCGTTCTTGCCGTACACCTCGCTGGTCGACGTGACCAGTATCCGGGCACCTTGGTGCAGCGCGGCCTCCAGCACGATCTCGGTGCCGGTGAGGTTGGTGCGCAGGCTGTCCAGGGTGCTGTCCATGATGGTGAACACGCCCACCGCCGCCGCCAGGTGGTAGACCGCGTCCACGTCGGCCATGCACTTGGCGACGGCGGACTTGTCGCGGATGGAGCCGCAGACGAAGCGCAGTTTGGGGTCGCTGGCCACGTTCGCCAGGTTGTGCACGCTGCCGGTGGACAGGTCGTCCAGCACGGTCACGTGGTGGCCGAGGTCGAGCAGGTGCTCGGTCAGGTGGGAACCGATGAAGCCGGCGCCGCCGGTCACCAGACACCGCATGGGATTCTCCTTTTCAGCCGGGGTATCAGACGACGTCGCGGTTGGGCGCGGCGTTGAAGGTGTAGGTGGCGTCCAGAACGAGCGGGCAGTGCGCGACCCAGTCATGGTCGTGTCCGGGTTGGACGGTGTGCACCAGGGCGAGGTCCCAGTCCGCGCCGTGCGGTTCGGTGACGCTGTCCAGGACCTTGCCGGAGGGCAGGGTGATCCGCTCGCACAGCGGGTCCACATAGTCCACTTTGGCGCCCTTGGCCAGCAGGCCGTCGATGATTTCCAGGGCGGAGGACTCACGCAGGTCGCGCACGCCTGGCTTGTAGCTGACGCCGACCACGACGACCCGGGCGCCCGCGGCGCCGCGACCGGCGTTGGAGAGGGTTTCCACCGCGCGTTCGACGACCCGGCGCGGGCGGTGCGCGATCATGGTCATCGCCTGCTGGATCAGCGGCGCGTCCGAATGCGCCTTGCGCAGCTGCCACAGCAGGTAGTGCGGGTCGCACGGAATGCAGTGACCGCCGACGCCAGGACCGGGGAAGAAGCTCATGAACCCGTACGGTTTGGTGGCTGCCGCGTTGGTGATCTCGATCGGGTCAAGTTCGAGCGTGCCGCAGATCTCGGCGAACTCGTTGGCCAGCGCGATGTTCACCGCGCGGAAGGAGTTCTCGTACAGTTTGGTCAGTTCCGCCGCCTCGGCCGAGCTGACCTCGTGCACCAGCGGGGTGATCAGCTGCAGGACGGATCTTGCACGTCTTCTGCATTCCTCGGTCACGCCGCCGACCACGCGCGGGGTGCTGCCCGCGCCGTGCTTGGCGTTGCCAGGGTCGATCCGTTCCGGACTGAACGCGACAAACACTTCTTCGCCTGCGCGCAAACCGCGTGCTTTCAACGGTTCGGTGAGGAATTCGGCGGTCGAGCCGACATACGTCGTCGAGGTGAGGATGATGGTCTGGCCGGGCCGGGCGTTCTCGACGACGGTCGCGCACGCGCCGCGCAGCGGGCCGAGGTCGGGCGTGAGGTAGTGGTCCAACGGGGTCGGGACACAGATGATGATCGCGTCCGCTTCGCGTAGCCTGCGGACGTCGTCGGTGACTTCGAAGCGCGGGTCTTCGCGCGCATCGTCCAAAATGGCCCGATCGGATTCGATCAGGTCCGGGTCGCCGGATTCGATGGCGATCAGCCGCGCGGTGCTCAGGTCGACACCGAGGGTGTTGATGCCCTGCGTGTAGAGGCCGAGCGCGGTCGGCAGGCCGACATATCCCATGCCGACGATGGCAACCGAGGATACATCCGCTGGGGCAACGGGTCTGGGCGTCATGATGCTCGTCATCGAAGCTCACCTTTTCCGTGTTTGGCAGGCACATGGCACAGCAAATCGTGATTGCGGTGGTTTGTCCTCGTGCATCGTGCGGTAGTCGTTCTCCCCCATTGAGATGAGCCCTCTACTGCGAGTGGTGGCTAGCCTGAGTCACGATATGCCCCGACTCACCCTTGGTGGTCGCTGATGAAACCACAACATGCCAAACCCAACAGATTGTTGCGGGCCAGCCCGCGACATCGGATCCGGTTGCTGACCACCTTCGTCGGTGTCCTGCTCGGCCTCGTGCTGCCACTGGTGGCCAGCGAGGTTGCGGGCGCGGCGATTATCAAGATCACCAAGCCGGTCCAGATCAGCCTGACCTTCGACGACGGCAACGCCGACCAGATGACGGCGCTGCCGACTTTGCAGAGTCACCACATGAACGGCACGTTCTACATCATTTCCGGTTCGGTCGGCGCGCCCAACTATCTGACCCAGGCGAACCTGGCGACGATCGCGGGGCAGGGCAACGAGATCGGCGGACACACCGTGTCCCACCCCGATCTCACCAGCGTGCCGCAGGCCGAAGCGTTGCGTCAGATCTGCAACGGCCGGGCAACGTTGGCCAGCTGGGGTTACCAGGTGACCGATTTCGCCTATCCCTACGCGGACCTGAACGCGGCGACCGAAGCCGATGCGAAGACCTGCGGGTTCAACAGTGCGCGTGGTCTGGGTGACATCCAGACCTCACACGGCTGCACCGGTTGCGCGACAACGGAATCCGTGCCGCCGAAGGACCCGTACGACCTGGCCGCTGTCGACGAGATCGACTCGACCTGGTCGCTCGCCCAGATGGAACAGGTGGTGACCACCGCCGAGTCCAAGGGTGGCTGGCTGATCTACACGTTCCACCATTTCGGTACGTGCGGCGCGGCCTGTGATCCGGAGATCACGCTGCCGATGTTCGACCAGTTCCTGACGTTCGTGCAGGGCCAGGCGTCGAAAGGCGTCACGGTCAAGACCGTGCACCAGGTCATCGGCGGCACGGTGAAGCCGATCCTGACCGAACCGCCGTCGACGAACACGACGCTGCCCAACCCGTCACTGGAGGCTTCCACCACCGGCGACGGATTCCCGGACTGCTTCATGCCTGCCGGGTACGGCACGAACACGCCCACCTGGACGCGCACCACCGACGCGCACACCGGTACGGCCGCGCAAACGTTGAGCGTGACAGGTTATTCGGACGGGGACGCGGAACTGTTACCCACGTTCGATCTGGGCTCGTGCACACCGGTGGTGGTCGCGGGCGATACCTACACCCTGAGTATCTGGTACAAGTCCACCGGGATAACGCAGTTCTCCATGTACACGCGTACTTCGGGCGGATTCTGGTCGTACTGGACCTCGGGGCCGTGGCTGGCACCCGCGTCAACTTGGACCCAGGCGACGTTCACGACGGCGGCGGTTCCGGCCGGCGCGGTCGGGATCAGTTTCGGGCTCGCGTTGATCGCCAATGGTTCGCTGACCACTGACGACTACGCGATCTCCGGTCCGGGCGTCACGAGTTCGACCACCACGACGCCGTCGGTGAAGGCCGGCACGCCGTTGTTGTTGAACGGCAACGCGTCCGTGACGGCACCGGCCGGTAACACGGTCACGCCCGCGAAGCCGTGGAGCAAGCACGCCAAGCCCACGGTGCCGCGAACCGCGCCAGGAAAGGTGATAGCCGCGCCTGCGCTCAGCGATTAGCCGGATCGCCGGAGCAAGCAGGTCGCATATGCGATGGGCCCGCACCAGCAAGACCGAGGGGCGCGGGCCCATCGCCCTGCCCGAAAACCTGCCAGGGCTCTCATACGAATGCGGTAGCCGGACTCCCCAACGCACGGGTTTTCCGGTTAACCAGGTGCACCTAGCGTCTATCGAGTGTCACGAGACGGAGGACACGAGCGATGAGCCGAAGCACCGATCTCAGTCTGGTGGACCATGTGTCGAACCGGCATCCCGACCTCACCGTCGTGCCAGACAAACCGGCGAAGGTGCGCCGGTACGCGGGCAGCATCTGGTTGGGCCTGGCGTCACTGGGAGTGGTACTGGTGATCGTGCTTCTGGCGAGTCTGCAGGGTTCGCCGACGCCAGCGCCGCCGCCGATCGTGGTGGTGTCCACGCCGTACTGGAACGTGCAGCACGCCACCGAATCGGTGCTCGCGCAGCACGGCGACGTGACCGAGGCGTCGCCGTCGATCTACGCCATCGACGCCCAGGGCGATGTCACCAACCAGTTCGCGCCGGGCGCCGCCAAAGCGACCGCGGCCAGCCTGGCGTCGCTGCGTAAGTCGGGCGTGCAACTGGTGCCGACGATCGCCAATGTGGTCAACGGCGGGTTCACCTACCAGCCGCTGGCGAGCATCCTGCACGATCCGCGGCTCGCCGCGCACAACATCGCCGCGATCGTCGCGCTGACGCAGCAGCAGAACTTCGCAGGCATCGACGTCGACTACGAGAACCTGCACGCCCAGGACCGCCAAGCGTTCAGCGATTTCATCAGCCAGCTCGCGGACGCGCTGCACGCGCATGGCAAGACGTTGTCGGTCACGTTGTTCGCGAAGGCCAGCGACGCGGGTTACGACCAGCGCAACATCGCCCAGGACTACGCGGCGATCGGCGACGCCGCGGACGAGGTCCGGCTGATGGGCTACGACTACCACTGGGCGACGTCTGATCCCGGCCCGATCGCGCCGGTGAACTGGATCCAGGACGTGTTGCGCTACGCGACGAGCGTGATCCCGCCCAGCAAGATCATCCTCGGCGTGCCGATGTACGGCTACGACTGGGTCGACGGCAAGGGCACACCGGTCGCGTGGTTGCAGGCGTTCCGGCTGGCGACCCAGTACCACGCCACCATCGGCTTCGACGCGGCCAGCCAGAGCCCGTACTTCTCCTACACCGACGCCAGGGGGCACTACCACCAGGTGTGGTTCGAGAACGCGGCGAGCGTCACCGCGAAGCTCGGCGTCGGCAGGAACCTGGTCATCCGGGGCGTCTCGCTGTGGCTCTACGGCTATGAGGACACCAACGTGTGGGCCGCCCTGCACCAGACCTTCCCGGTCCAGTCGACCAGCGACAACCCGACCAGTTCAGGGGGCACCCGATGATTCCCTGGTGGGCCCTGGTGATCCTGGTGTTCGGCGCGAACACGACCCTGTGGGGGTCGGTCGGGCTGGCCCGGCTCGCCGAATGGCAGGTGCGCGGTGCTCGGTCCCGTCGTAGACCGCCCGGCCGGCACGCCAGTGGGATGGTGGCCGGCCGGGACCCTGAGCAGACGCAGGAGATCGTGGTCGCGTGGCGGTCTGAGGTGCGCGAGCATCGGCCGGGCAACCTGACCGTGCGCGACGTCGCCGTGTTGATCGCCGCGCACAACGAGTCGGTGGTGATCTCGGCGAGCCTGGCCGCGATCGTGCAACTGGTGCCGAGGGCGAACGTGCACGTGGTGTCGGACGGCTCGACCGACGACACCGCGGCGCTGGCGCAGGCGGCAGGCGTGAACGTGATGCAGACCGAGACGAATGTGGGCAAAGCGGGCGCGCTGCGGGCGGCCATCGACCAGTTCCGGCTGGTGGAGAAGTTCGCGGTGGTGATGTTGCTTGACGCGGACACGAGGGTGCAGCCGGGCTACTTCAGCTCGGCGTTGCCGCTGTTCGACGACCCCAAGATCGCGGCCGTGGCCGGGTGCGTGCGGACGATGTGGGAGCGCAAGCTTTCCGCGATCGGCACCTTGCTGGTCGCACATCGCACCCGGGTCTACGCGATGGCGCAACGGGTGCTCAAGTTCGGCCAGACCTATTCGCGAATCAACGCGACCTACATCGTGCCCGGTTTCGCCAGCATGTACCGCACCGACGTGCTGCCGCACATCGACATGAACCCGCCCGGCGTGGTCATCGAGGACTTCAACATGACCTTCGAGCTGTACCAGAAACGGCTCGGCAAGGTCGGCTTCTCGCTGGGCGCGATCGCGGTCACCCAGGACCCGGACACCTTGCGCGATTACCTGAAGCAGACCAAACGCTGGGCACTCGGACTGTGGCAGACCGTGCGCAGGCATCCGCCGAAAGCCAACCTGTTCTCGATGATGCTCTGGCTGATCCTGATCGAACTGCTGACCAGCAGCCTCCTGTTCCTGTTCCTGCCACTACTGGTGATCATCCTGCTGGTGCCGGACTTCTTCGCCGCGTCGCTCACGCTGCCGGTGTTCGACACCGTGCACGCGGCGATCGCCTCGTACGTGAACCTGCCCGACCTGTTCTACGGCATCGTGCTGCCGGACGTCGCGCTGACCTTGCTGGTCGCGGTGGTGGAACGCAGGCCGAGGCTGTTGCTGGGCGCCGTGTTCTTCCTGCCCCTGCGGGTGTTCGACGCGGGCATCGCGCTCTACACGTTGCCGTTGGCCTGGCTGACCAAGTCCAACGGTCGCTGGACCTCACCCACCCGGCGGTCGCTGAGCTCCGAGCCCGTCGCCGACACCGAGCTCATCGAACAGAATGGCGAGGCGGCTCATGCAATCGCACGAGGCGCGAAGGTCGGCTGACGGGCATAGTCGGCTGATGACACCGCGCAGGGTTCTGCTGGTCGACGACCACCAGATGCTCACCGAGGCGCTGGCGGCCCGGCTTGCCGACGTCGGGGACCTGTGCGTCGCGGGCCGGTGCGCCACCGACGACCCGAAGCTCTACGACCTGGTCCGCCAGTTGCGCCCGGACGTGCTCACCATCGAGGTCGCGGCGATCGGTAACGACATCGAGGACGTGCTGCGCGGGGTGGCCAGGGCGTGGCCGATCACGCGCGTCGTGGTGCTCTCCGGTGAGGCCGACCCGGACCGGGCTCTGCGCGCGGCCCGGGCCGGTGCCGCGGCGTGGGTGCCCAAGGAATCCGGCGCGGCCCAGTTGATCGCGGTGTTGCGCGGAGTGTGCATGGGGCACTCCTGGTTCCCGCCGGACCTGCTCGGCCCGGTGCTGCGCGGCCTGTGCACCGACATCCGCCAGGCGACCGACCGCACCGGCCCGCTGGACATGCTCAGCCCGCGCGAGCTCGACGTGCTGGGCAGCATGGTGGACGGGCGGCACGGGCCGCAGATCGCCGAGGACCTGTCCATCTCGGTCGACACGGTGCGCACGCACACCAGGAGCATTCTGGCCAAGCTCGGCGTGCACAGCAGACTGGAAGCGGTGCGGGTGGCCCGTGCGGCGGGGCTGCGCGCGTCCGAGCAGAACCATGATCCTCGGCTGCACGTATTGAATTAGCGCGTTGTCGCAGGTAGCAACGGCCCGGTTACGCCGGAAGATGTGCGGTCTTCCGACGGTAACGACGGCGATTTCCACGCGATAGCTCAGACAAATGACCGGCTCGTAATTGCGCTTTCGAACGGGAAACATCGGGGGTTTTCCGTGGCGTGTCGAGCGGACTTTGGCGGTGCGCGGATGGATTGGTTGCTGGACCGAAGAAAGAGCCCTGGGCGCAGGAGCACCGACGGGCTCGACGACCTCGCGATACGCGGGCTCTTACACGACCTCGAACACGGGATGGCCACCTTGTCGTCATTGGTACTGGTGCTCGGCGGCGACGCGAACCTCTCGGTCGGTTCGCGGATCCAACTGGAACTGATGGACAACGAGCTCGGCAGGCTCACCGACTTCGTCACCGACTGGGCCGACAAGTGGGCCGGCGCCAGCGACGACGGTGAGGGCGGCAGCGTCGGCCTGCGCACGCTCGCGGGCGAAGTGGCGCAACTGGCCGAGGTCGAGCACGGCGCGAACGTGGTGCTGTTGCCCGGACCGGACATCGCGCTCACCGCGCGATCCGGCCTGGTGTGGCGAATACTCGCGAACGTCGTGGACAACGCGGCACGCGCGGCCGGTCCACATGGGACTGTTCAGATCAGCATCGAGCGCACGGACATGATCGTGGTCGAGGTCCGCGACGACGGGCCAGGCTTCGGTGGCGCGCCCGGCCGCGCCGGTTCACTTGGGCTGACCGTGATCGCGTCGTTGCTGCGCTCGGTCGGCGGGCACTTCGAACTGACCGACTCGCCGGACAGCGGCACCCTGGTGCGCGCGATCTTCCCACCACCCGAGGAGATCGTGGTCACCGACCGGAGGCGGGCGCAGTGACCGACCTCGTGCTCGCCGACGATCACACCGTGTTCGTCGACGCGTTGTCCACCGTGCTGACCAGAGCGGGCTACACCGTCTCCGCGATCGCGAACAGCCTGGCGCAGACCATGACCGAGGTCGGAAGGCGCCAGCCGCAGGTGTGCGTGATCGACCGGCATTTCGGCGACGGCGACAGCATCGAAGTGCTCGGCAGGCTGCTCTCCGCCAGTCCGGCCACCAAGATCCTGATACTCTCCGCCGACCGCGACCCGGACAGCATGCTCGGCGCGCTCGACGCGGGCGCCTCCGGCTACCTGCACAAGACCCGCCCGCTCACGTCGCTCACCTCGGCCATCGACGACGTGTTGTGCGACAAGGTCGTCGTCGACGTTCCCGGCCCGCAACTGACGCGCAGGACCACCAAGCACACGGCGGCGCAGCAACTTGCCGCACACCTGACCAGCAGGGAATGGGAGTGCCTGGAACTGCTGGTGGACGGCCTGGACACCACCGCGATGGCGCACCGGCTCGGCGTCTCGCGCACCACCATCCGCACGCACGTGCAGTCGCTGCTCACCAAGCTCGGCGTGCACTCCCGGCTGGAGGCCGCGTCCTTCGCGGTCCGGCACCGGTTACTGGCGCAGGCATCGGCCTGATCACGTCGCTTCGTGCGGGGTGGGTTCGGCGACGAACCAGCGCGCGCCGGCCAGTTCGGGCAGGGCGGCGCGGACCTCCGTGAGCAGGTCGGGGACGAACAGCAGGAGTGCGTCGGGCGGGTTCGCGGTCAGCTCGGCGGGGCTGATCACCGGGATCCGGGTGCCGGGCATCCGCCTGCCCCACTTGGCGGGCGACGCGTCCGCGACCGCGCCGAGCAGGTCGACCTCGATCCCGGCGTGGCGCAGCAGCGCGACCGCGCGGGACGCCGCGCCGTAGCCGATCACGCGGGTGCCGCGCGCCGCGATCAGCCAGTCGCGGAGCGCGGCGCAGCTCTCGTCGACCTGGTGTTGCAACGTGGCAATCGGCGCGACGTGCTCGGTGAAGCCGTTGTCAGCGCCCGCGCCGAAGGCGAGCAGCACGGTGCCGCCGTAGAGGTCGAATCGCCAGGACGCGCGCGGCGCAAGACCGGCGCGGGCGAACATGGCGCGCAGCGGGTCGGCGGCGTAATAGGCGAAATGCCCGTGCCGCAGCGCGTTCCACTGTCCATTGTCGACGATGGTGGCCAGCGAGTGGTACTGCACCAGCAGCACGCCGTTCTCGGTCAACCGCGCGGTGCGTTCGGCGACGGCGGCGGCCTGGTCGGGCTCGTGCATCATGCCGAAGCAGTCCACGATCACGTCAGCCGGTCCGTCCACGGGACGCAGGCCCGCTTCGGTGAGCAGGGGGAGCCAGCTGCCGCCGTGCGGGCTGCCGTACTCGGCGACCGTCATGCCGGGGCGCAACAACCCGCTGACGCGCTGCACCGCGTCGCGCGCCTGGGCGACGAGCGCGGCCGGTTCGACGCCGCGCGGCTCGTCGGGGGTGGTCGGGTCCTCGGCGAGCTGGGCGAGGCCGCACACCGCGCACTGCCACATGCGCAGCGGGAACTCCGGATCGGGGCCGGGGTCCTCGAGCAGCGGGAACGCGTCGGCGGCGGGCATCTCACCGAGGTCGAGCACGATCTTGCCCTGCGTGCTGTCACACGCCCGGCAGGTCAGCACGACTGACCCGGCATGATGGGCGGGTGCGCGTAGTCGAGACCGATCTTGCCGGCGTCCTGTTGTTCCTGCCCACCCCGCACCGCGACGAGCGCGGCCTGTTCACCAGGACGTTCGACACCGCGATCGCCGCCGAACACGGGCTGCCCACGTTCCTGCAGGACTCCCAGTCCCGGTCGGGGCGCGGCGTGCTGCGCGGCCTGCACGGCCGGTCCGGGCGCGGCGAGGCGAAGCTGGTCCGCTGCGCGCACGGCGCAGTGCACGACGTGCTCGTCGACATCCGCGCCGATTCGCCGACCTACGGCAGTCAGGCCGCGTTCCGGCTCGACGACGTGGACTTCGCGCACCTCTACGTACCCCCGGGTTTTCTGCACGGTTTCCAGGCGCTGACCGAGATCGCGGACGTCTGCTACCGGATCGACGCGCCGCACGATCCGACCGAGGACATTGCGGTCCGCTACGACGATCCCGGCCTCGGCATCGACTGGCCGTTGCCGGTGAGCATGATCAGCGACCGCGACGCGGGTGCGGGGTCGTTCGCGGCGCTCAGCTGAGGGCACGGAGATCGTCGGCGACGGTGCCCGCGGCGCGGCGCGCGGACAGGCGCGCGAGCCGGGTGAACCTGCGCTCGAAGTCGTCCTGGGTGAGGCCGTGTTTGAGGTACGCCTCGGCCAGTTCGACCGCACCGTCCTTGACGGTCCAGCGGCAGGTGAACTCCGGTAGCGCCGCGCGGATCGCGCTGAAGTCGACCTGGTAGGAGCGCGGATCGTTGCCGTGCTCGCCGGTGATCATCAGGCGCGAGCCGGGCACCGCGGCCACCACTTCCTCGGCGATCTGCGCGACGGTGACGTTGTTGTCCTCCATGCCGACGTTCAACGCGCGGGCGTGGATGGCGTCGCGCGGCGCGGATAGCGCGGCGAGGAAGGCGTCGGCGATGTCGCGGGCGTGCACCAGCGGGCGCCACGGCGTGCCGTCGGAGAGCACCAGCACGCGTCCGGTCAGCACAGCGTGGCCGACCAGGTTGTTGAGCACGATGTCCGCGCGCAGCCGGGGCGAGAAGCCGAAGGCGGTGGCGTTGCGCAGGAAGACCGGGCTGAACTCGTCGTCCGCGAACTCGCGCAGATCGTCCTCGACGCGGACCTTGGATTCCGCGTACGGGGTCACCGGATGCAGCGGCGCCTCTTCGGTGACCAGGCCGTCGCCTGCCGCGCCGTAGACCGAGCAGGTCGACGCGTACAGGAACCGCCGGACGCCCGCGTCCTTCGCCAGGCGGGCCAGGCGCACCGAGGCGTGGTGGTTGATGTCGTAGGTCAGCTGCGGCGCGAGCGAACCGAGCGGGTCGTTGGACAACGCGGCCAGGTGCACGACCGCGTCGAAACCGGCGAGCTGCTCGGGGGTGACATCGCGCAGGTCGGCGTTGACCACGGGCGGATCGGCCGGGGCGGGGCCGAGCACGCAGTCCGCGAACAGGTTCGAGTCGAGCCCGACGACGTCGTGACCTGCCTCGGTCAGCACCGGGGCCATGACCGTGCCCAGATAGCCGGTGGCACCGGTCAACAGAACGCGCATGAAACCCTCAGCCTCCGAGGTCGATGATCATCTTGGCCAGGTGGAACGCTTCCGCGTAGCGCGCGTGGCACTGCACGCCGCGCAGCCGCGCCAGGCTCAGGAACGTCTCCCGGTCGAACCAGTCCCGGTCGCGCTGCGAAGGATAGTGCGCAAGCAGCAGCTCGGCTTTGCGGTTGGCGATTTCGTCGGTCAGCGGCTGGTAGACGGTGGGTTGGTGCGCGTCGCCGTCCCATTTCACGATCTCGTAGCCGAGCACGAGGTGATCGCGGAACGCGGTGGGCACCAGTTCGGCGAGCGCGCGGTGGTCCTGGTGCGCGTCGCGCG
>DASXOJ010000196.1:0-11196 GCA_036494465.1 Pseudonocardiaceae bacterium | reverse complement strand
CAGTCGGCGAACATGTTGCTGCACTGGTCGGCGATCGATGCCCCGCAGCAGCAGGAGACGCCCACCGCGATCACCGTGACCTTCCCCGGTGCCGAGACCGGTGCGCCCACCTCGGTGACGCTGCCATGGCAGCAGGGCCCGATGGACACCTCGACGAACACCAGCGGTCTGACCGCGAACACGATCGAGGCCGGGATCGCCCCGGCCGCGTGATCGAGATTCCGGTTGGCGCTGTCGTCGGGGGGCAGCGCCAACCGGAGTTCACGGCCGGCGACTCAGCAACGCGCCGAGCAGGCAGCCGAAACCGGCGATCGCGAAGACGGTGCGCAGGTTGTTCCAGCGGACCCACGGTGCCTCGAACCGGGCACGCAGTTGGCCGTAACCGGCGCGACCGGCTTCGAGCGCGTTGTTCAGCGGGATGTTCAGCGCGCCGGTGATGATCAGCACCGCGAGCAGGCAGCCGAAACCGGCGATGCTCCACCACAGCACCGGGCCGTTCCGCAGGTTGAGGAACAGGGCGACGGCGGTGAGCAGGGGCGCGCCGAGGAAGCTGAGCATGAACCAGCCGTTCACGATGGCGGTGTTGATGCCGCGCATGCCTTCGACGAACGTCTTGTCGTCGGCGCGGGCCAGGCCGGGCAGGACGGAAACCGTGTAGGCGTAGAAGAGTCCGGCGAGCAGACCGGTGGCGACCAGCGCGGCCGCGAGGGTGATGATCGGCATGAGCTTCCGCCTCTCCCTGGTGCAGGTCGTCATGGCGTTGAGTCAAGTCGAGCCGGGTGAGACTCTCCATGGTTGAGGAGCTCGTTTCCATGTTCGAGCGTCTACAGTCGTCGCTATGGATCCGCTCGCCGCGTTGCTGGATGGGCCCAGGGCGCACGGCGCGTTCCTGCTCCGCTCGGTGCTGACTCCACCGTGGTCGCTGCGCATCGAGGACCGTGCGCCGTTGACCGTGGTCGCCGCGGTGCGCGGGTCCGCGTGGCTGGTGCCGGATGTCGGCGACGCGGTGCGGCTCGGTGACGGTGATCTGGCGATCGTGCGCGGACCGGATCCGTACCTGGTGGCGGATGACCCGGCGACACCGCCGCAGGCGGTGATTCTGCCTGGCGACGAGTGCCGGACGCCGACTGGCGAGCACCTGACCGATCTCGTCGATCTGGGCATTCGCACCTGGGGGCACGGGCTGGACGGCGAGACGATCATGCTGACCGGCACGTACGGAATGACCGGCGAGATCAGCGGACGGCTGCTGGCCGCGCTGCCGACCGTGATCGTGGTGCGTGACGCGGACTGGTCGAGTCCGCTGATTCCATTGCTGGCCAACGAGATCGTGCGCGACGAGCCCGGTCAGGAGACCGTGCTGGACCGGTTGCTGGATCTGTTGCTGATCAGCGCGCTGCGCACCTGGTTCACCCGCGAGGACGCGCCTGCCTGGTATCGCGCGCACGACGATCCGATCGTGGGCCGGGCGTTGCGGTTGATGCAGCACCAGCCCGCCGAGCCGTGGACGGTGGCGAAGCTGGCGGCGGAGGTTGGCGTGTCCAGGGCGGCGCTGGCTCGTCGGTTCACCGCGACGCTCGGTGAGGCGCCGATGAGTACCTGACCGGCTGGCGGCTCGCGCTGGCCGCCGACCAGTTACGGCAGCATCCCGAGTGGACGATCGGCGCGGTAGCGCACCGAGTCGGATATGGCAGCGCGTTCGCGTTGAGCGCGGCGTTCAAACGCTCCTACGGGATGAGCCCGCAGGCGTATCGCGTCGCGTGAAACTCATTGCGCGCCACCGAGTTCGACGAGCAGCACACCGACCATGATGCAACCGATGCCGATGCCCATCGTTTTCGTGAGCGGTTCTTTGAAGAGCAGTTTGCTCGCTATCGCGGTGAGCGCGACGCCCGCCGCCGCCCAGATGCCGTAGGCGACGCCGATACCGACGCCGTGCCGCAGGGTCAGCGTGAGCAGGACGAACGCGAGCAGGTAGCCGACGATCACCACGCCGTACCAGGCTTTGCGCCCGGTGGTGGCCATGCGCAGCGACAAGGTCGCGGTGACCTCGATCAGGATCGCGCAGGCCAGGAAGAGCCATGCCATCAGCTTTTCGCCTCCTGCGCGCGTTGCGAGCCGAACTCGACGGTGAGCACACCGCCGATGATCAACGCGATACCCGCGAACATGGCCGCGTTGAGCGGTTCACCGAACAGCAGCGCGCCGAGCACCGCGGTGAGTGCAACACCCACCGCGCCCCAGATGCCGTAGGCGACGCCGAGCGGCAACCGGGCGCGCAGGGCAGCGGAGAGGAACAGGAACGACGCGATGTAGCCGACCGCGACCAGCGCGTACCAGGCCGGATGGTCGATGGCGGCCTTGAGCGCGAGCGAACCGGCCACCTCGCTGCCGATCGCGCCGCAGAGCAGCAACCACTTGTGCATGTCAGTTCTCCAGCAGGCGTAGCGCGATGGCGCGCACCTGGTCGCGTTCGTCGTCGGGGATCGGGAAGACGCCGCTGGCGTCGGCGAGCCAGCCGCCGTCGGCGAGTAGCCGGACGGCGGTCAACCGGGCCCGGGTCGCGGTGGGCAGGTCGGCGGTTTCGCCGATCCACGGTGCCATCCGCTGTTCCCAGCGCGCGGTGAGCTGCTCGCGCAGGCGCGGGTCGGCGAGCATGACGAGGTCGGTGGTGTCGAAGTCACCGGAGAGTGACCAGTCCAGGTAGGCGAGCATGCGTTCGCGCGGCGACGCGTCGGATGTCGGCCCGGCCAGGCGGTCGCTGAGTTCCTGTTCCCAGCGGTCGACGACGTGATCCACCAACGCGACCATCAGCGCCTGCTTGGTGTGGAAGTGGTGCATCAGCCCGGGCTTTGTCAGCTCGGCACGTTGTGCCGCTGACTCCAGCGACACCGTGCCACCCTCCCGCAACAGCGTCAGCGCGCCGTCGAGGATCTTCTCCCGCGAGTTCACCCCGCTACTTTACCAACCGGACGGTAGGTAACTGAGCGTGAGAAACGCCACCCCAGCGGCTACCCTGGGCCGATGCGCAATCCTCTTGGTGTGGCGATCCGGCAGGTCGGCAAGCAATCGTGGTTTCCGCAGGCGTTCGGGTGGATCGTGCCGCTGGACACCGTGGTGCACCGGGCAACCAAGGGCCGCTTCGGGCTGACGGATCTCGCGGGCGTGGACTCGTTGCTGCTGACCACGACCGGCAGGCGCAGCGGCGAACCGCGCATGGTCGCGTTGACCTGCGCGCCCTATCAGGACAGTTACCTGGTCGCGGGCTCGAACTGGGGCGGGGCGACGCATCCGGCGTGGTCAGCGAACCTGCTGGCCAACCCGGACGCGACCGTGACCGCGCATGGTCGCAGTTGGCCGGTCCGGGCCCGGTTGCTGGAGGGCGAGGAGCGCGAACGCATGTGGGCCCTGCTGGCCGCGCACTGGCCGCCCTACCAGGTCTACGCGGCGCGCGCGGGCCGCCCGATCCGGGCGTTCATCTTGGAAAGGGTCTGAGTCACCAGAGACGCCGGGAGGGACCGAAGGACTCGAACTCGTGGCTGAAGTACCAGTCCGGTTGCGCCACACCCGAGCAGGAGTCGCCGCCGACCGTGCCGACGCAGCTGCCGTTGTCGCGTTCGATCGCCCAGAACGACAACACCGCGATTCCCTTGTCCCGCGCCCATTTCTCGACGGTGACCGCGTCGGCCTGGGTGAACGTCTCGGTCGTGCCGTAGTCGTCGATGCCGACCATCTCGGTGATGCCGACCATGCCGTAGAGCTGCCGCGTGTTCTTGTCCGGGTACAGCGGCGCCAACTGGCTGACCAGCGCCGCGCCCGCCTGCTCGGTGTCGTCGGCCATTTCGTGCTGGATGCCGTCCCAGTAGTCGAACGTCATCAGGTTGACCACGTCGATCCGCGCGTGGTTCGCCACCGCGTTCCGGATGATCGGCAGACCGTCGGAGTCCAGCCCGGTCGGGTTGGTCGGCAAGGTGTAGGAGAACTGGACGGTGCGGCGGGTGCGCGCGGCCCAGTCCTCGACCAGCTTGATCGCCTTGTTGCGCCGGTCGACGCCTGCCAGGTCCTTTTCGGCGGTCCCTTCCACGTCCAGGTCGAGCCGGGTCAGCCCGTAGGTGGTGAGGACCTGCTCGTAGCCGGCGGCGATCTTGCCGACGTCGGTGCAACTGTCCGCGATGTCCATGCCGTTGCCGTCGGCGTATCCCCCGCCGAAGGACGGGATCACGTCGCCGCCGTGCGCCTTGATCTCGATGATCGAAGCGCCGTAGCTGCTCGGCGCGATGGGCTGGTCGGTGTTGCCGTTCCAGTCGATGTCGCACGATCCTGGGCTCGGCGTCTGGATGAACGCCATGGTCAGGTACTTGGCACCGGCTTGCGCGGCGAACGTTTCCGGATCGTCGGCCCGGTTGTAGGCCTCGAAGTACGGGGAGAAGAGATGATCCGGGAGGTGGTCCGCGGGCGCCGCCGAGGCTGAACCGGACATCCCGACCGTTGCGGCGATCGCCAGCAACACCGCGCCGTACCGTGCCATTCGCATGTCAACCAGAATTGGTTTGGACCAGTGTCGCTGTCAACCGCCGATCGTCGGTTGACGGGAGCGGCGGCGCGGTCAGCACCGCACAGATGAGCACCGCGGTGGCGAGTCCGGCGAGCACGAGCACCGGGAGCAGGAACGAGAACACGTCCGCCCCGGTCGGCGCCGGCGCGGTCATGCTCAGGTGCGGCCGGACCGCATCATGCCGGTGTAGTGGACCGCGCACACCGCGATGCCCATCACGAATCCGGCCAGCAACCGGTACAGCGACCTGTCGAACGCAACCGCGAACCAGAACGCCGCGCTGGCCGCGTGTCTGGCCTGCAACGGGCACGCCAGGCCGAGCGTGCCGCCGACCACCGACGTCAGGTAGGCGATGGCGAACATCCAGCCACCCATCGCGAACTCGTCCATGTTGTCCACTGATTCAGTCCTGTCCGGTCGTTGAGCCGGGAAGTTGGGCGAGCGCGTGCTCGGTCGCGGCGATCAACGTTTCGGTGGCGGAGGCGCGCGATCGCGCGCCGCAGGAGCTGACCCGCACCTTCGGCGAGATGACCAGCGCGTCGCGCACGTCGTCGAGCGAGTAGCGCACGTTCTCGTCGAACTGGTTGACCGCGACCAGGAACGGCATGCCGCGTGATTCGAAGTAGTCGATCGGCGCGAAGCTGTCCGCGAGGCGCCGGGTGTCGACCAGCACGACGGCGGCGATCGCGTCGCGCACCAGGTCGTCCCACCTGAACCAGAACCGGTGCTGCCCGGCGCGCCGAGCACGTAGAGCACCAGGCTCTCCGCGAAGGTGATCCGGTCGAAGTCCATGGCGACCGCGATGGAACCGATGGAGTACGTCGAACCGAACCGCGCCGGTCTGCCGACCCGCGTGCCCGGCGCGCATCTCGCGCCCGGCGCCGTCCAGGAACGTCAACAAGTCTTGCCGGACAACGGGTTCCGGGATCCGAAGGCCATCCGCGAGAACCCTGCGCGGCATCGAGACAACTCCGCGCGGGGGAAGTGTCATGGAATCCTGGCGATGAACGGATCATGTGTCGCCCGAAAGCAGTACACCCGCGAAAGGTACGCGACAGTACGGAGATCCGAGCTGTCGGACGGTGACGACTCAGCCCGCGTGTTCGAGACGGCTCAACGACAACGTGGCCGCGACCAACGAGCAGAGGCACAGCGCCTCCACGATCAGCGGCAAGCCCGAATAGTGCACGTTCTCGTGGTAGACCACCGCGCCCGCCACGATGCCGAGCAGTGGGTTGACCGTGTTGACCACCGGCAGGCTGGTGGCGAGCGGCGCCGCGCGGTAGGCGACCTGGCAGCAGACGATTCCGCCCAGTCCCACCAGGATCAGGGCGTACGGCTGCCAGCTGGCCAGCAATGCGCCGATGCCATCGCCGAGGAGACCGACGGTGGATTTCAGCAAAGCGGCCTGAGCGGCGAACAGGATGCCCGCCGCCGCACCGAGCAGCCGCGCCCGCCAGTGCGCCGCGCACCCCGCCCGACCGGCCGCGAACACGAGACAGGCGACCGCGACACCTCCGCAGAGGGCCGCGACGATCGCGGGAACGGGGTCGGCGGTTTCCGGTCCGGTCGCGACATTCGGTGCCGCGGTCACCAGGAATCCGGCCAGTCCTGCGACGAGCAGCGCGGCCCAGCCGACCTCGCGAACAGTGATGGGTTCGTTGCGCAGCAACCGGTTGAGCGGCAACGCGAACAGCACCACGCACACGAGCAGCGGCTGCACCACGATGAGTTGCCCGAGGTCGAGCGCGGTCGCGTGCAACACGAACCCGCTGAGCTGCAACAAGAGCGCGAGCAACCAGAGCCGATGGGTCAGGGTCGCGAGCAGGGCGGCGCGGCCGCTAGCACGCACGGCGACGGCGGCGCGGTGCTGGAGTGCACCGGCCGAGGCCGAACATGCGGACGAGAAGAGTGCGGCAAGCACCGCGAACGACCCCACGGCAAGATCCTACAGATTGTAGGAGTAAGTCCGGTCAAACCCTCAGCCAACTCTCAACCCGGCCCGTTGCCGGATGAACGCCTGGACCGGCCTGGTGACCAGACCGACGAGCAGCAACGCGACCACGGCGCCGATGGCAAGGCCGGCAAGGACATCGAGCGGGTAGTGCATGCCCGCGTAGACCCTGGCGAACGCCAGCAGCACCGCGACGACGACGGCGGCGATGCCCCATTTCCGGGCGAACAGCAGGGTGCCGACGGCGAGCGCGCCCGCGATCACCGCGTGGTCACTGGGAAAGGAGTCGTCTGCGGTGTGCGCGAGCAGCATGGTGACGCCGCGCAGGGTCACGAACGGTCGTGGCTCGAACCAGAACGACGCGACCACCTGGTTGACGCCCAGCGCGGCCACCGCGGACAGGCCGGTCAGCAGGGCGGGCACGTACTGGTCCCGGTGCCGCCACCAGGCCGCGGCCAGGATCAGCACCAGCAGGACCGGTCCGCCCCAGAGGGCGAACGCGGCCATGGCCGGGTCGAGCCAGGCGGCATGCGCGGCCAAGCCGTTGATGGCGGCGAAGGCCGCGCGGTTCCACTCGAACATCTACATCAATGTAGATGACAACCGAGCTGAGCGCGAGGTTGCCTCAGGGTGACGAGGAGGTGTCCACGTCCAGCGCGGCCGTCAACCAGGGCCGCAGTACCGCCTCGACCTGGGCGGGCGCGATGTCGGTGAGCCCGTCCAGTGCCAGGAAGTGCCGCGCGATGGTGAGCCCGAGGATACCGCTGACAGTCACCGCCGCGCGCAGTTCGGCATCCGGATCGGCGCTCGTCCGCGCCAGGTTCGCGATCCGCTCGTTGAGGTGCTCGCGCATGATCCTGGTCGCCTCCGGCGCGGTCAGCATCGAGCGCGCCAGGGCACGGATGTGCGGCGGCAGCCCGGCCAGCCGGACGTCGAGCACCTCGAACAGGTGCGCCGCGACGTCGTCGCCGGTGCTCTCGCCGTCCAACCGGGTGGCGACCGCGAAGAGGTCGTTCTTCGAGCCGTAGTGCTGGATGACCAGCGACGGATCGACCCCGGCGCGTTGCGCGATCCCCCGCACGGTCGCGTTTTCCAGCCCTCGTTCACCGAACTCGACCTGGGCGGCCTCGATGATCCGCTGCGCGGTGGCGGCGCGCTTGGCCGCGCGCGTCTTCGGTTCGTCCACCAACTCACTCTACATCTGTTGAGCGAATCTGGTATGTTCGCTCAACAGGCGATGAGCGAAAGGAGCCTGATGCGCGTCATCACCATCGAGGAACACTGGACCACCCCCGGCATCGACACGGCGCTGCGCGATCACGGTGCGGACGAGAGCGTCGCGCTGAACGAGCGAGGCGACATCCCCGAGCGCCTGTTCGACATCGGCGACGGCCGGATCGCGGCCATGGACGCGGCAGGCGTCGACATGCAGATCCTGTCGCTCGCTCCACCCGGCACGCACGGACTCCCGGCGGCCGATGCGATCGCGCTCGCCCGCGACGCCAACGATCGCGCCAGTGCGGCGGTCGCCCGCCACCCGACGCGGTTCCGGGCCATGACCACGTTGCCGATGTCCGATCCGGACGCGGCAGTCGCCGAACTGGAACGGACCGCGACGGGACCCGCCCACGTCGGCATCATGTCCTACGGTCGCAGCGGCGACGGCCCGCTCGACGATCCCGCCAACGACGAGGTGCTCGCCACCGCCGCCCGGTTGCGCCTGCCGGTCTTCATCCACCCGCAGATCCCGCAGAACACGGTGCGGGACGCGTCCTACCGAGGGTTCGACCGGACGATCGACCTGGCACTGGCCACGTTCGGCTGGGGCTGGCACATCGAGGCGGGCATCGCCGCGCTGCGCCTGATCCTGCGCGGCACCTTCGACCGGCACCCGGATCTCCAGGTCGTGCTGGGGCACTGGGGCGAAATGCTGCTGCTCGCGCTGGACCGCGTCGACAGCCTGTCCAACGTCGCGCCCCACCTGCACCGCCGCGTCGCGGACTACTTCCGCACCAACATCCACATCACCAGCAGCGGCATGCTGACCCCGCGCCTGTTGCGCCACGCGCTGGACCACACCAGCGCCGACCGGATCCTGCTCTCCGGCGACTACCCGTTCCACCGGCTCGACGCCGCCGCGATCGCCGATTTTCTGGCGACGCTTCCGGACGAGGAAGACCGGCACAAGATCGCGCACGCCAACGCCGAATCGCTGTACAACCTCAAGGAGCAGTCGTGAACGTGCTGTTGATCGGCGCATCGCGGGGCCTCGGCGCCGCCATCGCCGCCGAATACCTGGATCGCGGCGCGCACGTCGTTGCGACCGTCCGCGGCTCCGGCCGCACTCCCCTGCACGAGCTGGCCAACGAGCGGCTGGAGATCGAAACCGTCGACATCAACGAGCCCGAGCAGGTACAGGCCCTGCATGACCGGCTCGACGGCCGCGCCTTCGATCTGCTGTTCGTCAACGCGGGCGTCACCAACAACGAGGACGAAACCCCCGCCGACGTGACCACCGAGGAATTCACCCGGCTGATGATCACCAACGCGCTGAGCCCGATGCGCGTCATCGAGACGCTCGGCGACCTGGTCGCCCCGGACGGCACGCTCGCCGTGATGTCCTCCGGCCAGGGCAGCATCGCCAACAACGAACGCGGCGGCTTCGAGATCTACCGGGCCAGCAAGTCCGCGCTCAACCAGCTCGTGCGCAGCTATGCCGCGCGAACGCGGGCGGACCGTCGGACGTTGCTGCTCCTGGCGCCCGGCTGGGTCAAGACCGGTCTGGGCGGCCCCGACGCCAAACTGACCATCGGCGAGAGCATCCCCAGCCTGGTCGCCACCGTCGACGCCCAGCGCGGTCGTCCCGGCCTGCAGTACCTGGACTATCTCGGCCGGGCCGTCGCCTGGTGACCGGACTAAAGTAGGCCAATGGCCGAGCAATCCGATCCAGGCGTCGACGCCACCGTCGCCCGCCCTGGCGGCGTCTCCTACCTACGGATTCCCGCCGTCAACGTGGCCGGTTCCGCCGCGTTCTACCGCGACGTGTTCGGCTGGGAACTGCACGGCGACCCGGCCGACCCCAGCTTCAGCGACGGCACCGGGCACGTCATCGGCCGCTGGCGCACCGAACTGCCCGCGGTCGGCGAGGCGGGCGTCATCCCCTACATCTACGTGACCGACCTCGACGACACCTTGCTGAAGGCGGCCGAGCACGGCGGCAAGGTCGTCACGACGCCGTATCCCGAAGGCAGCCTCTGGATCGCCACCATCACCGACCCGGCAGGCAACATGATCGGCATCTGGCAGGACGGGCCCCGCCCCGCCGAGTAGCGTCCGGCGCATGTTCCGCCGAGCCAGCAAGGACGGCTGCCAGGTGTGCGGCCGGCCGTTCGCGTCGTCGGGTGCGCGGGTCGGGCACGAGCTGCCGAAGTTCGCCGAGAACGTGTACACCAAAGTCGGCGAGCGGCACTTCGTCAACCGGCTGTGCGAACGGTGCTGGCAGCGGCACGAGCGCTACGCCGCCGAAACGCACCGCCGGTTCGTCCGCGGCAACCCGCCCGATCCGCTCCTCGCGATCCTCAACGACGTACGCGACACCGACGACGCGCGCATCGACGCCATGCACACCCTGGTCCGGCTCGATGATCCGCGCACCGTGCCCGCGCTGATCGCGCTGCTGCACGACCGGTCCGAGAAGGTCCGGCACAAGGCGATCGCGAACCTCGGCCAACTCAAGGATCCGAGTGCCGGGCAACCGCTGTGCCGCAGACTCCGCGAACTGATGGCCGAGGACCGGGTGGACTTCTTCGGCGAACCCGGGGAAGTGCTGGACGCACTCGCAGACATCGGCGACCCGAGCGCGGCAGAGCCGATGAGCGAGGTGTTGCTGGACCGACGTGCCTATCGCTCGACAAGGTCCGCAGTCGACATGGACGTCAACTTCTCCATCGAGATCGCGGTGGACGCGCTGGACACCCTGGGCGGGCTCGATCTCGTCCTCGACGCGTACGCTCGCGCACTCCGCTCCGCCGACCCGGATGTGCGCGGCTGCGCGGCACGTGACCTGTCCAGCATCGCATGGAGCGCGAGTGACGACGACCGCATGTCCGTCGCGCAGGAAACGCGCCTGCGGGAGTTGTTGCACGCGATCGCCCAGGACCAGTCCAACCGGGAACAGAGCAGCGTCCGGCGCGGACTCGACTACCTCGACAACCGCTGACCGGCGACCGCCTCGCCCCAGCGGAAGATCTCCGCGGAGCGGCCATCTCCGACGCGCGCTGCTCCGAATCGATCGTGTGAGAGCAGTAGTACTCGACCTGCATGGCGGCGGGAGCACAGCAAGCAACCGACCAGGGCCAGCCAACTCGCCTGTCGCCGGATGGTGCCGATCACCCGTTCGATCCGGCGCGCGGTCGGTGCCGGAGTGGCGGTCTGGCTGGTGCGCAACCGGGTGCGGGGCTGGAACGACCCGGCACGGTCGGAGGATTACGCCCGGCGGGTGCGCGGCGTCACTCCCGACGTGTGCCGGTTCGTGGTGCGCGATGCAGGGCATGCGATGCTGCGGCGCGCCGGTGACTGGACCGGACTGGTGCGCGCGTTCGTCGCAGGGACGATCGGTGCTGCCGCGCCGGACCCGCTGATCGTGGCCGCGATGCGCACGCCCGCACCGGACGGGTTGCGGTTGGTG
>DASXOJ010000195.1:0-20637 GCA_036494465.1 Pseudonocardiaceae bacterium | reverse complement strand
CGCGACGATTTTCGCGCACAGCGCGGTGCCCGCGCTCAACCAGCTGCTGTTGCCGTTCCTGAGCCTGGTTTCGCTGCCGGAGCTGAACCGCAATCCCACGGTGAAGGAGGAAATCACGCATTCGCGGCAGTCGTCGGTGAGCGGGCTGATGTTCACCTATCCGGTGCACCAAGCCGCGGACATCCTGTTCTGCAAGGGAAATCTGGTTCCGGTTGGCCAGGATCAGTTGCCGCACGTGGAGATCACCCGACTGATCGCGCGCCGCTTCGCCGAGCGTTACGCGCCGGTCTTTCCCGAGCCGGACGCGTTGCTGTCCGCCGCACCGGTGTTGCTGGGAACAGATGGTTCGAAGATGAGCAAGAGCCGGGGCAACGCGATCGGCATCGGGGCGAGCGCGGACGAGACCGCGCGACTGCTCAAGGGTGCGCGAACCGACGCGGACCGGCACATCGGCTACGACCCGCAGCACCGGCCGGAGGTGTCCAGCCTGGTGTTGCTGGCGTCTTTGTGCCTCGATCGCGATCCGGTCGAGGTCGCGGCGGAGATCGGTGACGGTGGCGCGGCCGCGCTCAAACGGGTGGTGACCGACGCGGTCAACGAGTTCCTGGCGCCGATTCGCGCGCGGCGCGCCGAGTACGCCGCCGATCTCGGTTATGTGCGATCGATCATCCGGGCCGGTAACGAGCGCGCCAACGCGATCGCGGATCAGACGCTGGCGGAGGTGCGCGCGGCAATGGGCATGCGCTATTGAGAGCGGGCCGGCCGGACATAGTCAACTCTTTCTTTTTCGTTGTTGTTGCTGATAAATCTGGATTCATGGCCGAAAAAACGATGTGGCGCGTCGATGACCGCTGCACGAACTGCGACGTTGCGCGCCAGTTCGCACCGGGTCTGGTCGAGGAGGTGGACGGGCGGTCGGCGGTGGTACGCCAGCCGTCCACCGACGCCGACCTGATCGCCCTGCGGACTGCCGCGTTCGCCTGTCCGACCCGGTCGATCCGGCCGGCGGCAGGCCGGGTCGATCCGGACTTCGACCCGTTCCCGTTGGCGCTGGACGACCGCGTGTTCCACTGTGGACATAACTCGCGGCAGACCGCGGGGGCCAATTCGTACCTGCTGCGGCGGCCGAGCGGGAACGTCATGGTGGACACGCCGCGCTGGAGTGCCGAGCTCGCGGATCGCTACGAGCGGCTGGGGCCGGTGACCGAGGTGCTACTCACCCACCGCGACCACGTCGCGCACGGGCGCCAGTACGCGGACCGGTTCGGCGCGCGGTTGTGGATCCACGAGGGCGATCTCGCCGCCGCACCCGACGCCGACCAGGTCATTCGCGGACTGGACCCGGTCGAGATCGCGCCGGGCCTGCTCGCGCATCCACTGCCTGGACACACCGAGGGCAGCGTGCTCTACCTCTCCGACGACACCTACTGCTTCACCGGCGACTCGTTCTACTGGTCGCGCGGCGCGAACGACCTCTCGGTGGTGGAGAGCGTGATCTTCTACTCGATCCGCGAGCTCGCCGCGTCGCTGGCCAGGACCGCGCCGCGGATCCGGTTCGAGTGGGTGCTGCCCGGGCACGGCGACCGGATGCGTCGATCGGCCGGGGAGATGGCGGAGCGGCTGGCCGCGCTGGCGACCCGGACCGCGACCCTCGCGCCGCGGCCGGTGGACTTCACCGCGGTGCGCTGGTGAGTGTGCTAGCGTTTGCTCGCCGAAGAGGCGTGAGGGCCCAGGTTTTGGTAGGTCTGGGGATCCGCAAAGTCACACGCCACGCGTAAGCGTCCACGGCACCTGCTGGCAACCGCATTTGTTTGTCAGGAGGTGCGCGGACGCGTCTCCCGGTTCGCGAACCTCCTGCGCAAGGAGGAATCTCTCGTGGATCGCAAATGGTGGACTCTGATCGTGGTGTCGATCGCCGCGTTCATGCTGCTCATCGACCTGACCATCATCACCGTCGTACTGCCCGACATCCAGAGTGACCTGCACGCCGGGTTCAGCTCGGTGCAGTGGATGATCGACGCCTACGCCCTCACTCTCGCCGCGTTCCTGCTCAGCGCGGGCTCATTGGCCGATCGGTACGGCCGTAAACGGCTGTTCCTCATCGGACTCATCGTGTTCACCGGCGGTTCGGTGCTCTGCGCGGCTGCTCGCAACGCGGACCTGCTGACCGCGTCGCGGGCGGTGCAGGGCGTCGGTGGCGCGATCCTGTTCGCGACCGCGCTGTCCCTGCTGGCCGCGAACTTCCACGGCCGCGACCGGGGTGTCGCGTTCGGCGTCTGGGGCGCGGTCACCGGCATCGCGGCCGCGCTGGGCCCGGTCGCGGGTGGCCTGATCAGCCTGAGCTGGCTGGGCTGGCGCGGCGTGTTCTGGGTGAACCTGCCGATCGGCATCGCGGCGATCGTGATCTGCGTGCTGACCACCCCGGAATCCAAGGCGCAGCACACCGCGCGGCTGGACTGGGGCGGCTTCCTCACGCTGACCGCGGCACTGGTCGCGTTGGTGTACGGCATCATCCGCGCGGGCGAGGTCTCGTGGAGTGACCAACTCGCGTTGGGATGCCTGATCGGCGCGGTGGTGCTCCTGGCCGTGTTCGCGGTGATCGAGGCAAGGGTGCGCCAGCCCATGTTCGACCTGAAGCTGCTGCGCATCCCGACGTTCCTCGGCGGCTCGGTCGCGGCGTTCGCGATGAACGGGTCGCTGTACGCGCTCATGCTGTATCTGGTGCTGTACCTGCAGAACGCGCTGGGCTACTCGGCGTTGATGGCGGGTCTGCAACTGTTCGTGGTGTCCGCGGTGAGCATGGTGTTCGCGATCGTCGCGGGCACGTTGTCGAGCCGGGGCGTGCCCGCGCGGTGGCTGATCGGCAGCGGGTTGCTGCTGGTCGCGGCCGGACTGTTCGCGATGCTCGGGCAGGGGCCGGACAGCGGCTGGACCGGGCTGCTCGCCGGGTTCGTACTGACCGGCATGGGTTCGGGCCTGGTCAACCCGCTGCTCGCGGAGACCGCGGTCGGCGTCGTGCACTACCAGCGCTCCGGCATGGCGTCCGGCTCGAACACGACGTTCCGGCAGATCGGCATCGCGGTCGGCACCGCCGTCTACGGCACGATCTTCGCGACCACCCTCGGCGACAACCTGCGCACCAACCTGGCAGGCAGCCCGGCGCTGGCCGCGCGGGCGGGACAGATCGCGGGTGAGGTGCGGGGCGGCAGCATCGCGCAGACCGTCACCCAGTTCCCCGTGCAGTTGCGGGAACAGGTCGGCGTCGCCGTGCACGGCGGGTTCGCGACGAGCATGGACACGCTGTTCGCGGTCAGCGGCGGGCTGGCGCTGGTCGGTGCGATCGTCTCGGTGATCCTGGTGCGCGGCAAGGACTTCGTGTCCGCCGCACCCGAGAAGCCAGCAGTCGCCGCAGTGGCCTAAAGGGTGTCGTTCTCCTGGTAGACCAGGATCGCGAGCTGGGTGCGGTTGTCCAGGCCGAGTTTGCCGGTGGCGTGCCGGACGTGCACCTTCACCGTCGCCTCGGAGAGCATCAGCCGGGCGGCGATGTCGGCGTTGCTCGCGCCGGTGGCGACCAGGCGCACCACCTCGCGTTCGCGGTCGGTGAGCACGTCCAGCCGGTTGGACGTGCTCACCCTCGCGGCGCCCGGGCTGGCGAACCGGGCGACCATGCGCTTGATCACCGTCGGCGCCAGTACCGCGTTGCCGTTGGCGACCACCTCGACGCCGTTGACCAGGTCACGCGGCGGGGTGTCCTTGAGCAGGAAGCCCGCAGCGCCTGCGGCCAGCGCCTCGTAGACGTACTCGTCGAGGTCGAACGTGGTGAGCAGCAGTACCGGCGGCGGTTCGGGCAGGGCCCGCACTTCCCGGGTGACCGCGAGACCGTCGACCTTCGGCATCCTGATGTCGGTGACGACCACGTCGGGCCGGAATTCGTGCACCAGGCCGGTCGCGCCGACGCCGTCCGCGCGGTCGGCGACCACCTCGATGCGGCCACTGCTCTCCAGGATCATCTTGATGCTGATCCGGACGAGTTCCTCGTCCTCCAGCAACAGCACCCGGACGGGGTCGTTCACCGGCTCTCCTTCGGGAATCCGGCGGTCACCAGGAAACCGCCCTCGGGCGTCGGGCCGACCGACAGCGTGCCGCCGGAGAGCATGACCCGCTCGCGCATGCCGAGCAGGCCGAACCCGGAGCGGGGCGGCGGGGCCGCGCGCAACGCCTCGGGCACTCCCCCGGTGTTGCTCACCCGCACGTCCACCTCGTTCTCATCATCCACAAGGGACACTGTGATTTCCGCGCCTGGCGCGTGTTTCGCCGTGTTGACCAGCGATTCGCGCACCAGCCAGTAGATCGCGCGTGCGGTGCCGCCGGGCAGTTCGGGCAGGTTCTCCGGCAGCTCGGAGCTGACCCGCTGACCGTCGCGCACCGCCTGCTGGACGAGTTCGTGCACCGCGTCGATGGTGGGCTGCGGGTGCAGCGGCGTGAGCTCGCCGTCCGAGGCGTCGCCGTGGCGCAGCACGCCCATCAGCTCGCGCATCTCGGTCATCGCGGTCGCGCTGTTCTGTCTGATGTGCTCGGCGAACTCGGCCAGTTGACCGGTTGCCGCAACGGTCATCGCGCCCGCGTGCACGTTGATCAGGCTGACCCGGTGCGCGACCACATCGTGCAGTTCGCGCGCGATCCGGGTGCGTTCCTCGGCGACCGCGTTGGCGGCGCGCAGATCGCGTTCCAGTTCGGCCTGCTTGGCGCGGTCGCGCAGGCTGGCGATGAGTTCGCGGCGCTGCGCCTTCCACACTCCGAACAGGACAGGGAACGCCACGAGGGCGATGCTGAACACCAGGAACACGACCACTTCGGACGGGCTGGTCGGCAACTGGTCCAGGTTCAGACCGTGCGGCCCCCACGGCACCAGCACCACGACCGCGGCGCCGCCCGCGTACCACCACGTCGACCGCTGGTTGCCCAACTGGTTGGCCAGTGAGTAGGCGGCGAACATCAGCGAGAGCTGGTTGCCGACCAGCACGACCGCGAGCATGGTGAGCACCAGGACGGTCCGGGGGAACTGCCTGCGCACCAGCACCACGGCGCTCCCGGCGATCGCGACGCCGATCGAGAGACCGCCCCAGTGCAGCAGGCCGTTGGCGGTGCCGTGCGCCTCGTTCGGCGCGATCGCGCACAACAGCGCGGCGAACAGCGGATCCCGGATGCGGATCCCCTGCGGGCTCCGCACCCACGCCCACACCCGTTTCAGCACGTGGCCACCCTATGTCACCGAACCGATGCCGACCGCTCAGGCATCGCGGCGACGCAGGCTGACCCAGCTCGCGCCGAGCAGCACCACCGTGATCGCGAGCAGCGGCAGCAACAACGTCCACCGGTTCGTGGTCAGGAACGCCTCGGCAGCACGGAAGGGCAGCGCCGACGGCGAGATCCTGGTGAAGCCAAGGCCGGTCTCGACGATCACCGGGAACACCACCATGGTCAGCAGCGCGATCGTCCCATTGCGACTGACCTGAGCCACGCCGAGCCCGACCAGGCAGCACAGCACGGTGAACAGGATCGACCCGAGCAGCGCCTGGCCGACCAACGCCGGGTCGGTGGGGACGCTGCCCATCAGCACCTCGGCGAGCAGGGTCGCGCCGACCAGCAACGCACCCGAGACCGCGCCACCCAACCCGGCGACGATCGCCTTGGCGCCGAGGATCCGGCCTGGCGCACGCAGGGTCAGCGTGGTCGTGGTGATGGTGCGGTAGCGGTACTCGTGCCCGAACCCGTTGACCGCGACGGCGATGCTGGGCAACGCGACCAACACCAGGAACAAGCCGAGGAACGACTGGCTGAACCGCGCGTTGGTGGTCATGTCGTGGTGACCGGCCCAGATCATCGCGATCAGGAACTGCAATGCCGGGCCGGTGAGCAGCAGCACCCAGGTGGAGCGCAGGGAGCGGAACCGGATGAATTCGTAGCGCAGCGCGTCTGACACGTCAGGCCCTTTCCACACAAGACTGGCCGCGGTACTCGGTGGCACCGGCGGTGGCGGTGAAGAACGCGTCTTCGAGGCTGCTGTGCCGAGCGGTCAGCTCGCGCAACACGATCCTGGCGTTCATGGCGAGATTGGCGACGATGTCGGTGTCGCCGGTGGCGATCAGCAGCGATCCGTCCGCTTGGGGAGTACTGGCGAGCCCGGCGCGGTGCAGCACGGCGGCCAGTTCCCGCGGCCGGTCGGTGCGGACCAGCACCTCCGGTCGCGAGTTGCGGGCGACGAACTGTTCGGTCGGTTCGGCGGCGACCAGTGTGCCCTGGCCGATCACCACGAGCGCGTCGGCGAGCACCGCCATCTCGTTGAGCAGGTGCGAGGACACGAAGATGGTGCGGCCTTCGGCGGCCAGCGATGTGAGCAGGTCACGCAGCCAGCGCATGCCCTCCGGGTCCAGCCCGTTGGCCGGTTCGTCGAGCATGAGCGTGCGCGGGTTGCCGAGCAGCGCGGCGGCCAGACCGAGACGCTGCGACATGCCCAGGCTGAACCCGCCAGAGCGACGACTGCCCGCGCCGCCCAGGCCGACCATGTCCAGCATCTCCTCGACCCGGCGAGCAGGCAGCCCGGCGCCCGCCGCGATCATCCGCAGGTGCGCACGAGCGGTGCGACCCGGGTGCACGGCCTTGGCGTCCAGCAGCACACCGACGGTCTGCGCCGGATGCGCTAGCTCGGCGTAGCTGTGGCCGTCGAACTCGGTGCGGCCCGCGCCGTGGTCGAGGCCGAGCATCAGCCGCATGGTGGTGGACTTACCGGCACCGTTGGGGCCGAGAAAGCCGGTGACCACGCCCGGCCGCACGGTGAAGGACAGGTCGTCCACCGCGCGCACCTGGCCGTAGCGCTTGGTCAGCCCGCGCGCGACGATCATGTTCTCCTCCATGTGCCTCGTTGTCCTGATCAGACTGTCGAAGCCCGGTATGCGCTGTCGTCGGCGCGCGGGGGGACGCTCGTCTACCACTTTCGGTGCACATCGATCATTCCCAGGACGGTCGTGGGAGCGGAAAACCACATCTAGCGTCGGAAACGTCCGACATCAGGAGGTTTTCTTGCGCACCTTGACCTTGGCGGCCTGCGGCGCCGCGCTCGTCATCGGTTCGCTGACCGCAGTGCCCGCGTTCGCGGTGTCCGGTGGCCGGCCCGTGACGAATCCGGCGACGGCGCCGTGGCTGGCGACGATCGCGCGCACCGGCAGCGAACCGTTGCCGCAGCGCGAACTGTGCGGTGGCGTACTGATCGCGCCCGACCGGATAGCGACCGCGAGCCACTGTCTCGACCACGGCGATCCGACCCTGCTCGAAGTGCATATCGGCGGCGGCACGCTGTCCACCGACCCCGGCCGGATCGTGCCGATCAAGGGGTTCGCCACGAATCCCGGTTTCCGGTTGATCCCGTCGCCGGACAACCCGAGGAACCTCGACGACGCGGCAGCCGCCGATGACGCGGCGATCATCGTGTTGGCACATCCGGTGTGGGGCGTGCCGGTGTTGCCGGTCGCGAAGCACAGCCCCGCCCCAGGCACCCCGGTGGCCGCGTTCGGCCACGGCCTTCCGGCGATCGACGCGCTCCAGGAGGGCAGGTTGACCGTCATCGACGACGCCGGCTGCGACAGGCAGATGGCAGGCACCGTCGACGCGGCGTCCGTCGTGTGCGCGCAGCACACCGGCACCACGATCTGTTCCGGCGACAGCGGCGGCCCGCTGGTCGAATACACCGGCGAAGGCGCCGAACTGGTCGGGTTGACCAGTTTCAGCGGTGAGGTCACCAACAAGCAGTGCGGCCAGGACACGCCCGCCGGGTTCGCCGACGCGACCGCGCTGCGCGCGTTCCTTGTTCAGCCGCACCCGGTACTCGCACCGATGCCCACCGCCGAGCCGACCATCACCGGCACGAAAGCGGCCGGTGCGACGGTTACCTGCCAGCCGCCGAAGTGGGCCGGGCACGCGCCCGACTCGACGACCTACACCTGGGACGAGAGCACGGTCGACCCCAGCAACGGGTTCGAGTTCTACCTCCCGATCGACGGTGCGCCGCAGACCCCGGCGCTCGCCGTGACCGAGGATCTGGCTTCGCACAAACTGTTGTGCGTGCTGGACGCGAGCACGGCGGGCGGCACGGTCGAGCTCCTGACCGACCCGGACTAGCCTCGGAACGTTGACCGGTAGGCCCGGGGTGACACGCCGAGCGCATCCTGGAAATGCAGGCGGAACGAGCCGCCGGTGCCGAACCCGGCTCGCTCCGCGATCCGGTCGACCGCCAGATCCGTCCTTTCCAGCAGCGAGCGGGCATGGTCGAGGCGCTGCTGGTTGAGCCACTGCACCGGCGACATGCCAGTCTCGTCGCGGAAACGCCGGGTGAAGGTGCGCTTGCTCATCGCAGCGCGCCGCGCCAGGTCGTCCAGATTGACCTGGTGGTCGAGATGATCAAGCAGCCAGTCGCGCACGGTCGCGGTGGACGTTTCGTCGGGTTCCGGAATCGGGCGCTCGATGAACTGCGCCTGCCCGCCATCGCGATGCGGCGGCACCACGCTGGTCCGCGCGACCTCGGCAGCGACCGACGCGCCGTGATCGCGCCGGATCAGGTGCAGGCACAGGTCGATGCCCGCCGCCTCGCCCGCCGAGGTCAGCACGTCGCCCTCGTCCGCGTATAGCACGTCCGGATCCAGCCTGACCTGTGGAAACGCGCACCGGAACACTTCGACGGACTTCCAGTGCGTGGTCGCCCGCCGCCCATCCAGCAGACCGGCGGCAGCCAGCACGAACGCACCGGTGCATACCGACGCGATCCGGGTGCCCGGCCGGATCAACGCGAGCGCAGCGGCGAGCGGACCGGTCAACGGCGCGGTCAGCAGCTCGTCGTCCGGGTCGTGCGCGGCGGGCACCAGCACGGTGTCGGCGGTGCTCAGCGCTTCCGGTCCGTGCCCGACCAGGATCGCGAAATCCGCGTCGACCCGCACCGCTCCCGGTTCAAGCGCGCAGGTGACCACCTCGTAGCGCCCGCGCGCCGCGCCGAACAGCTCGTGGATCAGCCCCAGCTCCATCGGCACGACGCCCGGCCGCGCCAACACCACGACTCGATGCGCCATGGCTCGATTTTCGCACATGTTGACTTCGAGCCAGCGGCGTCGCTCGGGCCGGGCGGGCACCGTTGAGGTCATGAACGTCTTGTGGGTATTCGCCCATCCCGAGGAACGCTCGCTCAACGCCGCCCTGCATCGCGACGGCATCGCCGCGCTGACCGAAGCCGGCCACCGAGTCGAGGTCTCGGATCTGTACGCGATGAAGTGGAATCCGGTCGTCGACCGCGACGACTACAGCTCCGGCAACGAACGCCTGCACGTCGACAAGGCGTCGCAGCGCGCCTTCGAGGCAGGCACGCTGAGCCAGGACGTCCAAGCCGAACAGGCCAAACTCGACCGAGCCGACCTGCTGGTGCTGCAATTCCCGCTGTGGTGGTTCGGCATGCCCGCCATCCTCAAGGGCTGGGTCGACCGCGTCTTCGTACGCGGCTACGCCTACGGCATCCCCGATCCCGGCCGCCCCGGCCGGAACCGGCGCTACGGCACCGGCGGCCTGGCTGGCAAACGCGCGCTCGCCGTGGTCACCATCGGCGGCGCGGCGGAGGGTTACGGCCCGCGCGGGCTCGACGGTGACCTGCCCCAGGTGCTGTTCCCGTTGCTGCACGGCACCTTCTTCTACACCGGCATGGCCCCCCTGCCGCCGTTCGCCATCCACGGCGCGAACCATCTGTCCACACCGGACTACTCGGATATGGCACAACAGCTCCGCGCCCGCCTCGCCACCGCCGCCACCGACCCGCCCATCCCCTACCGAACCCAGAACGGCGGCGACTACGACGAGCAGACGGTCCTGCTCCCGGACCTCGCCACCGACCGCACCGGCCTGGACGTGCACCTGGATCCCAGTATGTGACCCGTTGTCGCTCGCCGAGATGTCCGGGAGGATCATCGTCGCTGGGGGGTGCAATGGACTTGTTCGCCGTGGCAGCACGGGTGGCGCGGTCGCTGGGGTCCAGCGAGGTCACGGCGGTCGCGGCCGGACTGGAGTTCGCGGTGTTTCGCGCGACCATCGGCGGCGAACAGGTCGCATTGCGGGTGCCGAAGGAGTCGGTCTACCGGACGCCCGGTGAAATGCCGATTCCGGCGGCGCGGCTGCAAGAGCAGGAGCGCGCCATCTACCGGTCACTCGGCAACGCCGGTCTTCCGGTGCCGCATCCGGTTTCGGTGATCGAGGAATCGGGCCTGCCGGTGCTGGTCTCGGAATTCGTGACCTCGGACGGGGTGCCGCCGCGAGCCGACGAGGTTGGCCGGTTTCTGGCACGGTTGCACGGGCTCCCGGTCGCACCGCTGGATCTGGTGACGCACGAGGGTGCGACCGGCGTCGAAGGGTTGGCGGCACGGTTGCGACGGCGATGGGGACCGCTGCGCGAGCGGGTACCTGATCTGCCGGGACTCCCCCGGTTCGGCGTGCTCGACGCAGGGCCGGTGAGCTTGCTGCACATGGATGTGCGCGCCTGCAACCTGTTGTCGGTCGCGGGTGAACTGCATGCGGTCGTGGACTGGTCGAGCGCGATGGTCGCTCATCCGGCGCTGGAGTTCGCGCGGATGCGGGAGTACGCACAGCTCGACGAGAACGGCATCGAATTCGCCGCGATCACCGCCGAATATCAACGACATCGTCCGTTGCCTCAGGTCGACCCGTGCGTCGAGGCGGTGTTCGCGTTGGACGCGGTGAGCATGCTCGCGATGGTTTTTCTGGACTATGCGCCGGATCCCGAACGCGCGGACTGGGCGATCAAGCGGATTCACGACTTGATTCGGGACGTGCGATGAGTTTTCGTTCGATGCGCCGACGCGGATGGGCCGGTGTCCCTGACCTGAGCCAGGGACACCGGATCCCGTTCAGGAGCCGGAGTAGGCACCCAGTTCGCTGATGGCCATCTGGCCACCGGTTTGGCCGCCGTCGTCGGGGTGGTCGGCGACCACTCGGAGGTAGCGGGCCTGGACTGGTTCGTCGAGTTGCACGGCGCTGAGGCCGCCCGCGCTGTCCAGCCGCCGCCCGACTGTCCAGAACGTGGTGCCGTCCAGCGAGACGTCGATGTGGAAGGCGGTCGCGAACGTGTCATCCGGCATCAGCACCGAGACCACGTCCACGTTCTGCGGGCGTTGCAGGTCGACCTGGTAGGACCAGCGGTAGCGGTTGGTCGCCTGGGTGAACGTGCCCGGGTTGCCGTCATCGCCCATGGCAGGCACCGAGTTGGGTTGCAGCTGCGCCTGCGTGCCATCGATGAACAGCGCCTGCGCCGGTTTGTTCAGCGCCAGGTTCGGATCGCAACCGGGGGCGTACGCGCCGATCTCGCTGATCGCCAACTGACCACCGCGCTGACCACCGTTGTTCGGCGCATCGGCCACTATGCGCAGGTAGCGGGCGGTGACCGGACTGGCGAAGGTGACCGGATCACTCCCCCAGCCGCTGTCGTGCACGGTCGCCGCAGTGGACCAGTTCGTGCTGTCGGTGGAGACGTCGACGTGGAAGTCGGTGGCGAAGCGGTCCTGCGGCATGCTGACCGTCAGGTAGCCGAGTTGCTGCGACTTCTGGAGATCGACGACCAGTTGCCAGCGGTACTGGGCGGTCGCTTGGGTGTAGGTGCCCGGGTCGCCGTCGGTGGCGAAGCTCGGCTGCGAACCCGGCTGGAGCGTTGCCGTGCTGCCGTCGATGTACTGCGCCTTGGCGGGCTTGTGCAGTGCCAGATTGGTCGGCAGCGTGCCCGCGGGCGGGGCAGCGAGGCTCGCGTAGGCGGGTTCGAGACCGGCGTTCGCGAGCAGCGACGCGGGGACGCCGTCGCCGGTGCTGGAGATCTGGGTGTTGGGTGAGGTGACCGAGTTGTCCGGCGCGCCGCAGACGAAGTTCGCGGTGGTGTCGGCGAAGTAGTTGCCGGTGTAGTTGAAGTCGCCGTACGGCGTGCCTTCGCCTTCCCGGCAGCCGCCGAAGGACGGCGAGTCCGTTGCGTAGACGGCGTTGTCGGTCATGGTGACGAACTCGCTGCCGCCGTCGGTGTAGATGCCGTTGCCGCTGCCGGAGAGGTCGCGGATCACGTTGCCGCTGATCAGCATGCCGTCCGCCAGCGAGTCGCCCTCCTGGCCCAGGACGTAGATGCCGCCACCGTCGTAGTGCTGCTGCATCGCGTCGTAGACCAGGTTGTCCAGGATCTTGTTGTTCTGGGTGGCCGTCTGCGGGTGGCCCCAGCCCCAGTTGGAGCTGATGCCGCTGTAGGGCACGTCGTTGACCTGGTTGTGCTCGATGGTGTCGGCACGCACGTAGCCCTGGAAGATGCCGACCCCGCCGCTGTACTCGACCGCGACGTTGTGCACCCAGTTGTCCGCGACCGTGTTGCCGGTCGGCAGCAGTGCGAGGTCGGCCGGGTCGGCGTCGGTACCGTTGCCGATCTCCACGCCGTTGGCGGAGATGTCGGTGAAGTTGTTGCCGGTGATCGACGAGTTGTCGGTGTCCTGGCCGAGTTGCAGACCGGCGGCGCCGAGGTGTTCGAAGGTGTCACCGGTGATGGTCAGGCCGGTGGTGTGGTCGAACACGACGTTGCCGGGGGTCATGGTCCAGGCGCCGTACGGGCAGGTGCCCGGGTCGGTCGCGGAGAACCGGTTGCAGGTGCCCTCGTACTCCCAGGCCAGGTTGCCGGTCAGCCGCACGTTCGCCTGGACCTCGGAGAAACCGTCCGCGCCGTTGGGTTCAGTCCAGCCACCGTACTCGAAACCGATGCCCCGGAACGTCAACCCGTTGAGCGGCCTAGCTTCGGTGCCGTGCCCGGCGACCAACGTTTGCAGGCGCGGGATTTCCACGTCGGCGCTGGTCATGCTCTGGTCCTCGCGTGGCAGGTAGTAGATCGTGTGCGCGGACTTGTCGAGGTAGAACTGGCCGGGATTGGTCAGCAGTTGCCTGGCGTTCTCCACGTAGCTCGGCGTGTCGATGTTGCTGCCGTACTGCTTCTTCGACGAGTTGTCGAAGCACGGCTGTTGCATGGTCAGCGCGGTGCCGGAGACGGACGCGACGCCGCAGCGCACCTGGGTCCAGTTGACGTTGTAGACGAACTCGACGTTCGCGATGTTGCCCCAACTGTCCATTGTGGTGTTGGACATGGTGTAACCGGTCGCGGTGCGGGTGAAGTTCGCCGGGTTCGGGCCGGACGCGCGTTGCGCGCGCACGCCGTTGACGTAGAGCTGCCGGGTGTCGGTGCCTGCCGGTACGTTCGCTGCCCAGACTCCACCAGTGGTCTGGTGCCAGCCGCTGACCTGCTTGCCGCCGCTGAGCACCGGTTGCGCGCCGGGCGCTGCCTGGTAGATGGTCCCGGAGTCGCCGAGCGCGGCGTCGAAGGTGAGGGTCTGGCTGAGCCGGTAGGTGCCGTTCGCGAGCTGGACGGTCGCGTCGGTGGTGGCGCGAGCCTTCTGCTGCGCGGCGGTGATGGCGCAGGGGTTACTGGTCGTGCAAGCGTTGCCGGTGCCGTCGGGGGCGGCGTAGAACGTGGTCGTTGGTGACGCGTTGGCAACGCCCATTCCGGCCACCGTCAGGGCGGCGGCCATGGCTAAGCCGATCACATGTCGCATGGATGCTCCGTTATTCCTTGGTGGACCCGGCGAGCATGCCGGAGACCAACGTTCGCTGGGAGAACAGGAAAAGCACGAGCACGGGCAGGATGGCGATGATGACGGCGAGCGCGAGTTCCGGACTGGTGATGTCCAGGCCGGCACCGGCCACCGGATTGAAGGATGGGGTGGACGAGAGAAGTTGGTTGAGCCCGACCTGGATGGGGAACTGGTCGCTGCCGGGAAGGACGAGGTAGGGCAGGAAGAAGTTGTTCCAGTTGCCGACGAAGCTGAAGAACGCGACCAGGCCGACGACCGGCTTCGCCAGCGGCAGACCGACTCTGGCGAAGATCTGCCATTCGGTGGCACCGTCCAGCCTGGCCGCGGACAACAGATCGCGCGGGAGGCTGGTGGCGAAATAGATGTACACCAGGTACACGCCGAACGGGTAGAACGAGAACGGCAGGATGATCGACCAGACCGTGCCGACCAACCCGGCCAGGTTCAGCTCAAGGAAGATCGGCAGCACGAGCGCGGCCGACGGCATGATCATCACGATCAGGGTGACGGTGAGCAGCAGTTTGCGGCCACGGAACTTGGTCAGCGCGAGCGCGTAACCGGCGGGGATGCTGGTGACCAGGGTCAGGATCAGCGCGCCGATCGAGTAGACGGCGGAGTTGCGCAGCCAGGTGAACAGCACGCCGTTCTCGAAACCGGTGAGGTGCTGCCAGGCCCTGACCACGTTGCCGAACGAGCCGAACGCGAGCGGTGAATCGCTGACCAGCTCGCTCGCGGTCTTGGTCGGGGCGAGCAGGAGCCAGAGCGCAGGCAGTACGAAGAAGACCAGCAGCAGCGCCAATACGAGGCCGACGACCAGAAACGTGACAGCGCGGCGTGTCATTGCTCATCCACCTTGAACAGGCCGGACCTGGTGACCAGCAACCCGGCGACGATCAGCCCGAGCACGAGCAGCACGAGCGAAATGGCTGCCGCGCCGTTGAAGTCGCCGCGCTGGAACGCATAGACGTAGGCGAGCTGGTTGGGTGACCAGGTCGGCGACACCCGGCCCAGTGACGCGGTCTGCAACAGTTGCGGTTCCACGAACAACTGCGTGCCTGCCGCGAACGCGAGGATCGCCATGTACACGATCCACTTGCGAATCATCGGGATCTGGATGTGGATCGCGGTGCGCCACGGTCCTGCACCGTCGATCCGGGCGGCCTCCAGGACTTCGGTTGAGATGTTGTCGAGCGCGCCGTACATGACCACGATCCAGCCGCCCGCACCGGTCCAGAACGCGATCAGCGCGAAGATCAGCGACAGGTGGCCGGGCGCCAGTACCTGCGCGAACGTGCCGAAGCCCAACGCCTTCAGCAGCCAGTTCACCGGGCTGACCGACGGGTCGAGCATGAACAGCCAGACCAGGATGCTCGCCACGCCGGCCAGTGCCCCCGGAATGTAGTAGAGGAACCGCAGTGTGGTGGACAACCGCGCGGGCATCCGGCCGCGCAGCACGACCGCCACCGCCACGGTGAGCACGACGATCAGCACCAGCCAGATCACCAGGTATGCCACGATGTTCACGAACGCGGGCCCGAACCGGAAGTCCTGGAACACCCTGGTGAACTGGTTGATCCCGGTGAACTGCCCGCGCACGTTGGTGAAGGCGAGGTAGACCGCGTAGAGCGTGGGCAGCACGCCGAACGCGAGCAGCAGGATCACGTACCCGCTGACGAACAGCGGTCCGGAGAAGCCACCTTCGCCGGACCGGCGCCGCCTGCCGCGGGGCCGGTCCGGAGCCGCCACGAGCGTGGTCACTTGGTGGTCACCGTGTATCCGACCGACTTCGCCTCGTTCGCGATCTCGTTGCCCCAGGCGGGCAAGGTCTGGGCAAGGGTCTTGCCGGAGGTCAGCGCGGGCAGGACCACGCTGGACCAGGAGGTCGCGTCACTGAACTTGGTGTTGCCCCAACCGCTCCACACCTCGTTCGCCGCCTGCTGGAACACGCTGGTCACATCGGTCGCGAAGTAGTCCTTGTTGGCCGGATTCGCCAGCCATGCCGCCGCGCCGGGCGAGTAGGCCGGATACGTTGGTGCGTTGGTGAGGTTGTCGTTGGAGGTGGTCAGCCATTCCGCGACGGCGGTGGAAGCCTTGAGGTTCTTGCTGTGCGAGGAGATCATCCACACGCCGCCGCCGACGTTGCCGGTCACGGTCCTGGTGTCGCCCTGCCACTTCAACGGCGCGGCTGCCGTGATCTGACCGGCCGGTGTCTTGAAGGCGGAGTTGAACAGGTACTGGCCGTACCAGGACGGGCCGACCGCCATCGCGACCTTGCTGCCGTAGGTCTTGGCGAAGCTCTGGCCGAAGAAGCCTTGCGTGGTCACGGATCCGGCCTTGACCAGCGTGTCCAGTAGGCCCGCCATTTTTGTGCAGTGGCTGTCGGCCATGTCCACGCGCAGCGTGTTCGGGCCGGTGAGCTGCTGGGCTGGGCATTGCGCGGACCAGAAGTAGGACTCCTGCGAGTTGGTGTCGCCGATCGCGCCGACCAGGTAGCCGGGGTGGTCGCGGGCGATCTGCTCGCCGAGTTGCTGGTACTGCTCCCAGGTGGTCGGCACCTGGTAACCCCACTGGTCGAGCAGGGTCTTGTTGTACCAGAGGACGACCTGGGCGATGTCGTTGCGCAGGCAGTAGGTGTGCCCGTTGAACTGGCACGGGGTCAGCGAGCCCTGGGCGAAGTTGTCCAGTGTGGACTTGGGCACCATGCCCTCGTCGACCGGCGCGGCAAATGCCTGCGCGGTCGGACTGGTCGGTTCGGCGGCCCAGGTGACGTCGGTCGGCGAGGCGAACACCACGTCCGGCCAGCCGCTGTTGGTGCGGTCGAACAGCTGCACCTTCGTTTGCAGGTAGGTCGAGCCGTCCGCCGAGCCGTCGAAGGTGACGATGTTCATTTTGACGTTGGGATGCGCGTGTTGGTACGCCTGCACCGAAGGCAGCCGGGTGGAGTCCGTCCAGACGGTGATCGGTGCCGAATCGTCCTGTGGCGCCGCCGTGAAACTCGACGGCGCCGAGCCGGATGTTGTTGTCGGGTCGGCACTCGCGCAGCCGCCGACGACGGCCAGCGCCCCGACGGTGGCCAGGGCGGCCGCGGTCCGGAAGAACCTGGGTGACTTCATTGTCTGTTCCTTTTGTTGCGGTGGTTCACGCGGCTTGCTCGACGTAGGGCTCCAGCGCGGAGCCGTAACCGAACTCGTAGGGCAGGGCGATACCCGGTGATGTCGGGGCGTGCACGAGTCCTTCGGCGTCCACGTGGCGCTCGCGCCGCACGGAAACCGACGTCACCAGGGACTCGTAGTAGGTGGTGTTCGGAATGGCCATGCACAGGTGGTGGTTGGGGATGTCCGAGCCGTGTACCTCGGCACGCAGGTGGTAGGCGTCGGCCAGGTGCGCGGTGCGCATGGCGCCGGTGATACCGCCGCGCAACGTGGTGCCCGCGCGCACACCGAACGTGGCCGCGCCGGCCGCGATGAAGTCGCCGGAGTTCATGTGCGCACCGTCCGAGGTCTCCGCGACCAGTAGCGGCACGGACACCGCTTGGGCGAGACGCCGGTAGGCGGAGACGCTGAACTCGCGCATCGGCTCCTCGTACCAGAGGTAGCCGGCCTCACTCAGGGCTGAGCCGAGGTAGATCGCGTCGGGCAGGTCGAAGCCTGCCGATCCGTCATACATCAGCGGCACGTTCGGGCCGACGTGGTGGCGCAGCGCGAGGCACAGTTCGGCATCGCGCCGCGCGTCGCCCCACGCGTGCAGCTTGATGCCGCGATAGCCGAGCGCGAGGCATTGCTGGGCGACGTCGAGGAATTCCGCGACAGAGTCGAAAGTGGACGTCGACGCATAGGCCGGAATGGACGTTCGGTAGCCGCCGAGCACCTGCCACACCGGCTGCCCGTACACCCGCCCTGCCAGGTCCCAGAGTGCCACGTCGACCAGTCCGAGGGTGGGCAACGGCAGTTCCTCGATCCGGTCCAGCTCCCACAACCGGTGCCAGATCCATTCCCGCCGCCACGGGTCCTGGCCGACCAACTCAGGCCGGAACACCCGCTCGACCAGGTCGTCGAGCAGCACACCGGCGCCGGGCCGGGCAAACAGCGCGACGCCCTCCACACCCTCGTCCGTGCCGATGCGCAGCACGGCACCGTCCCCTTTGGCCGGACTGCCGGCCAGCCCGTCGCGCCACTTGAACGGCGGCTCGACCGGTGGGACGTGGATGCGGTGGGACTCGACGTGGGTGATCTTCATCGTGCCTTCTGTTTGTTTTGCCGCAGGGGGTATCGCCACACCACCGGCGATGGCGTGGGCGGGATCGGGGAGAAATCAGTTGTCGGTCATGGTGAACAAGCGGTTGCGGATCTTGCGCTCGAACTGGTGTTGGGTGGTGTCGATGTGCTCGACCATCAACTGCACGGCCAGGTCGGGGTCGCCACCGGCGATCGCCTCCGCGATCGCCACATGCTGCCGGCCTGCGGCTTCCAGCGAGCCGGGCACGTCGCCGTGGAAGAGCAGGGTGTCGGTCTGTGCGGCGAAACTGCGCAGGTTGACCACTGTGGACTGGAGGAACACGTTGTCCGCCGCGATCGCGACCGCGTCGTGGAACTCGGCGTCCGCGCCGGCGAAGCCCTTGATGTCCGGCTTCGCACCCAGCGCCAGGGACTTCGCCGCGCTGTCGCGGATCACGCGCACCTGGATCGGGGTCGCCATCGACGCGGAGCGGCGCGCGGTGTCCGATTCGATGAGCCTGCGGAAGTCCAGCAGCATCAGCACATGCGCCATGTCGGTCGGCTGGAAGTGCGCGAGCTCCTGTTCGACCAGCGCGCTGCCGCCCGATGCCACGAAGATGCCCGCGCCGCGCCGCACGCTCAACCGGCCGATGGCGGCGAGCACCTTGACCGCTTCGCGCAGCTGGTTGCGGGTCGTGCCGAGCAGTTCGGCCAGTCCCTGTTCGGTGGGCAGCCGGTCGCCGGGTCGCAGGTTCTGCTCAGCGACCCACTGCAACAATCGCTCCGCGACCAGCTCGTACCCTGGCCGGTACCGGTCGGCGGGCTCGTCCGCGTCATCGCGCGCGGCACCGCGTGGCGCCATGAAAGCAATCCTCCAGAAGCAGATGAAGCATACTCATGTGCGAATGAGTATGACCCATCTCGCGGATTGCGCAAGACCCGATGAAATATGCCCGAAATGAGTACGACTCATTGAGCGACCTGTGCGAAACCGAATGTGGTGACCAGGCGCGGGTCGTTGAACGAGGTGATCCGCGCGATCCTGCCGCCGACGACGGTGAACACCTGCACGCCGTACGCGGCGCCGGTGTTGTAGACCGCCAGCGCGGGCTGGCCGTTCGCGCGGGTCGGGAGCATGTGCCACTTGTCCGGGCGCAGCACCCGGCTGGCCAGGAAGCCGACCACCGCATCGCGGCCGGTGAACCAGGTCGGGATCGGCGGCATCTCCAGTTCCACGTCCGCGCGCAACAGTCCGACCAGTGCGTTCGCGTCGGCTCGGGTGAATGCGTCAACGTAGTCGTCGAGCAGCACGCGCAGGGCAGGCGCCTGCGGTTCGGCCAGGTCCTGCTCGACGGGGCCCGCTTCGGCGAGCTTGGCACGCGCCCTGCGCAGCGTGCTGTCCACCGCAGCGCCCGTCGTGTCCAAAATGGACGCGACCTCGTCGGCGCGGAAGGCGAGCACGTCGCGCAGGGTCAGCACGGCGCGTTGCCGCGCGGGCAGCAACTGGAGCGCGGCGATGAACGCCAGCCGCACGCCTGCCCGCGCGGCCACCACGGCCGCCGGGTCACCGAACAGCGTGTCCGGCGCGGGTTCCAGCCAGGGCACCGACGGGTCCCGTTCCGCGACCGCGATCCGGTGATCATCGGACGGCGCGGCGAGCCCGGAGGGCAACGGCCTGCGGGCGCGGGTTTCCAGCGCGGTCAGGCAGGCCATGGTCGCGATCTTGTACAGCCAGCGGCGCACCGACGAACGCCCCGCAAAAGCGCCGAACCCGCGCCAGGCGCGCAGGTAGGTCTCCTGCACCAGATCCTCGGCATCGTGGATGGAGCCGAGCATGCGGTAGCAGTGCGCGAGCAGTTCCGGGCGGAACGGCTCGGCGAGCGTGGCGAAGTCGGTGTCCGTTGGCATCGGGTTCACGCTAGAACGCGCGGCCCTGCTCCGCCTACCTGGTATTCGGTCGCGCTGTCCGGGTCGGCGGCGACCTCGACGACGGCCTTGGCGAGCAACTCCGGCGTGAGCACCGGTGCCATCCGCTCGACGAACGCCTCGACGGGGATCCCTTCCCTGGCCGCGTAACCCGCGACGCCGGTCTCGCCCACCCCGCTCGGGGTCAACTGCGGCAGCAGTGTGACGAAGCGGATGCCGAGCTCCGCGCGGTTCGCTTCGTCGGCGGCATAGTTGCGCAGGTAGCGAATGGCCGCGTTGGCGCTGGCATAGCCGCCGCTGAGCGGTGAACCGGCGAGCGCGGCACCGCTGGAGATCGCCACGACGACGCTGCCGGGCGCGAGCGGTTCACGCAGCGCGGCCTTGAGCCAGCCGAACGCGTGTTTGGTGTCCACCTGCCAGTTGCGGCTGAACGTGTCCCAGGTGTGTTCGTGGATGGGCGCCAGGTGCGGGGTGGCGCCCGCGTTGAGCACCAGCAGGTTCGACCGGTGCTCGTGGATCAGTTGGGAGGCAAGGTTTTCGTCGGTGGCGTCGGCGGCGACGGGCGTGAACGCGTCGCCCAGTTCGGCGCGGACCGCGTCGAGTTCGTGTTGGTCGCGGGCGACGCCGACGACGTGCGCACCGGTGGCGACGAGCGCGGCCGAGATGGCTCTGCCGAAGCCACGGCTGGCGCCGGTGACGATCGCGGTCCTGGCTGGTTGCGACATGGGAGGCTCCGAGGTTGACGTGAACTGGTCGGAATCAAGACCAGCCAGCCGCCGGAAATCCGTCGC
>DASXOJ010000194.1:0-54214 GCA_036494465.1 Pseudonocardiaceae bacterium | reverse complement strand
GGTACCGATGACCGAGCGCGGCGCGCGCACCGATGACTACATCCGCGCCCTGCGAGCGCTGTGGTCGATGGACAGTCCGCGCTACCACGGCCAGTTCGTGTCCTTTGAGGACATTCAGGCGTATCCCCGGCCGGTGCAACGTCCAGGCCCACCGATCGTGGTCGGCGGCGAGGCGCCGGCCGTGCTGCGCCGTGCGGTCACCATGGCAGAGGGCTGGTACGGCTTCGGTCTCGACCTCGCGGAAACCCGGCAGCTCACCGATGCGTTGCGGCAGAAAGGAAACGAACACGAACGGCCACCGGAGCTCGGCCGCCTCGAACTCACCGTCACCCCCATGGAGAAGCTCGACCGGGCGACCGTCGAACAGTACGCGGAACTCGGTGTCGACCGCCTTGTCCTGCTCCCCCAACCCGGCGCGCCCCGAAGCCAGCGACACGCCCCGGTCGCGGCCGATCGCATCATGCGGAACATCGACGAGGTGGCCCGCGACCTGATCGAAACCTGACTCCGGCGACCGGGTGTTCCAGCGCTCGGCCCTGGCCCGGACACTTCCTCGGATCGGGTGGTTTCAGTTCTCGTTGTCGCTGTCGTCGCCGTCGACTGGGCCGCCGCCTCGGATCGCCGACCGGCGCAGCGTCCTGATCGACCTCGCCGAGACCGGTCGGCAACTCGTCGACGAACTCCTCGTCGGCCACGTCGCCAACGAAAACCGTCTCCCGGCCGCGTTGCCCCCGGAACGCAGAACCGAACTCGCCGACCTGCTCCGCCAACTTTTGATCAGCCTCGGCGACGTCCCACCCGAGTCCTGACCGCGCTCGAACTTGCGGACCAACGGCCACACCCCGCTGGACGGATTCACCAGATGCTCCTGCCCGTGTTCAGCCAACCGCCGTGCCCGACCGGCAGCCTTCTCAACGCCATCGGCATACCGAGCGAAGTCGAGCTTGCTCTTGCAATAGTCGGGTACGTACCTCAACAGGATCCGCTCAACTTGGGCGAAACCGGCCAGCGGCGCGGTGCGCTCTGTGAAGTGCAGCACCAGCCACGTCTCGAAACACGGATTCGATACCGCCAGTGAGATCCCTTGCTGCGCGACAAGCCTCACAGCAGGACCGAGATCGAACTCGTCGACATCGACAACGCACCACACGTCGTCAAACGAGCCAGGAGCATTGGCGCGCAACGCGATCGCGTGCCGCACCAGGTTCGCCGGATCGACACCCTTCTGTTTGATCACGACCTTGATCGCCGGATTGCGATGGAACTGCCGAAGGCCCTCGAAATAGCTCGGCTCGGTCACCACCCCGCCGCACACGATCAGGATCCGGTCAGCAGGCTCACGGCTACCGGGACGGCGCCGCTGCGAATTCTCGCGCCGCATCAGTCCTCGCGCACCGCGTCCGCGAACCCGCTCGCGCTGACCACCGGCACCGCGCCGTAACTGCCGCCCAGGTAGCGCCGCTCCTGGTTCTCACCCTCGCGCGGCTTGAAATCGCTCAGCGGATACAGCCGGCTCGTTCCGCTGCGGTCCTTCTCCACGAACCAGATCTGGTCCCTGGCAAGCACCTCCTCACCAAGCGCAGTGCCAAGTAGGCTCGCATCGTGCGTCGTGAAGATCAATTGCGCACCTCGGGGATTGGTCTCGGATTCCCGGAACAGTCCGATCAGACGCGCGGTCAACAGCGGATGCAGGCTCGCGTCGATCTCATCGATGAACAAGGCCGCGCCGTATTCGAGTGTTTTGAGGGCCATCGGCAGCAGGCTCACCCATGCCTGCGTTCCGGCAGACTCGTCGTTGAAGTCGAACATCTGACCCGAGCCGCCGTGCTCGAATACCAGTGTCGGGAACGTCTCCTCACGTGATTGCCCGTCGGCGGTTCCACCGGTGATGAACTTCGCCTCGACGACCTGGATGTCGGAAATCCCCACGTCCGCCGTTCGCAGCAGGTCCAAAAGAACCCGCCGACGTATCGGCTCATCGCTCAGGAATCTCTTCACCCTGTTGGCCGCGACCATCCAGTTAGGACTACGGGGGCGATGCACGGCAACGCTGTTCCGGAACCAGTGGTGGATCGGCATCACCAGTTGGGAGTCGGACTGGGCGGCGACGCTCGAGAATAGGGCGTTCGGTCGGGTGAGGTCGTAGAGCACGTCCAGTTTGGCACGTTCGCTGCCGAGCGTGCTGCCGAATCGGATGCGGCCGTCGAGGCGTTCGAACAGGACGCGCTTCTTCTTCTCCGGGTAGCTGTAGAGCCATTCCTCCATGACTCGATCGTCGGAAAGGGTGAAGCCGTAGGTGTAGCGGACCTCGTCGATCACTACATCGACGACGTAGCCCGAGGGCTGGGCGCGCAGGGCTGGGTCGAGGCGGAACGGCCGACGTGGGACGCCGCCCTCCGCCTCCCATTTGCGGAAGGAGTCGAGCACCGCGCTGCGCATGAAGGTGAGGCCGTCGAGAAGGTTGGATTTGCCGGAGGCGTTGGCGCCGTAGATGGCGGCGACGGGCAGGGCTGGCTGGGCGCGGTCGTAGACCGGAAGCAGAGACAGTTCCTGCTCGGTGGCGAACGAGCGGTGGTTGGTCAGCCGAAAGCTGCGAAGCATGTGACACCTCCTGATGCAAGGTTACATGCCCTCTCGTGCGAGTAAACCGCACGAGAGGGCATTTGAGTCCTCGGATCGGGTGGTTTCAGTCCTCGTTGTCGCTGTCGTCAGCGTCGACTGGGCCGCCGCCTCGGATGGTGTAGAGGAAGGAGTCGAGTTCGTCGGGTTTGATCATGACGTCGCGAGCTTTGGAGCCTTCGGACGGGCCGACGACGCCCCGGGTTTCCAGGAGGTCCATCAGGCGGCCTGCTTTGGCGAAGCCGACGCGGAGTTTGCGTTGCAGCATCGAGGTGGAGCCGAACTGACTGGTGACGATGAGTTCGGTGGCCTGGATGAGCAGTTCGAGGTCGGCGCCGATGTCGGCGTCGATCTCCTTCTTCTCGCCTGCCTTGGCCGCGGTGACGCCGTCGGTGTAGTCGGGTTGGGCCTGGTCGCGCGCGAAGGCGACGACGGCGTTGATCTCGTCGTCGCCGATGTACGCGCCCTGGACGCGGATCGGTTTCGACGCGCCCATCGGCAGATAGAGGGCGTCGCCCATGCCGATGAGTTTTTCGGCGCCGGGCTGGTCGAGGATGACCCGCGAGTCGGTGAGCGACGATGTGGCGAACGCGAGCCGGGACGGGACGTTGGTCTTGATCAGGCCGGTGACGACGTCGACGGACGGGCGCTGGGTGGCGAGGACAAGGTGGATGCCTGCGGCGCGGGCTTTCTGGGTGATCCGGACGATCGCGTCCTCGACATCGCGCGGGGCGGTCATCATCAGGTCGGCGAGTTCGTCGACGATGGCGAGAATGTAGGGGTAGGGCCGGTACACGCGTTCGCTGCCGGGCGGGGCGGTGATCTCGCCGGAGCGCACCTTGCGGTTGAAGTCGTCGATGTGCCGGACCTTGCTGACCTGCATGTCCTGGTAGCGCTGTTCCATCTCCTCGACCAGCCAGGTCAGCGCGGCGGCTGCCTTTTTCGGCTGGGTGATGATGGGCGTGATCAGGTGCGGGATGCCTTCGTACGGCGTCAGCTCGACCATTTTCGGGTCGATCAGGATCATCTTGCACTCGTCCGGAGTGGCCCCGGCGAGCAGCGAGACCAGCATCGAGTTGACGAAGCTGGACTTGCCGGAGCCGGTGGAACCGGCGACCAGCAGGTGCGGCATCTTCGTCAGGTTCGCGGTGACGTAGTTGCCTTCGATGTCCTTACCGAGGCCGATCACCATCGGGTGCAGGTCGGACGCGGTCTTGGTGGCCTTGAGTACGTCGCCAAGGCGGACCATTTCGCGGTCGGAGTTGGGCACTTCGATGCCGACGGCCGATTTGCCGGGGATCGGCGCGAGCAGCCGGACATTGTCGGTGGCAACCGCGTAGGCGATGTTCTTGGTCAGCGCGGTGATCTTCTCGACCTTCACGCCGGGGCCGAGTTCGACCTCGTAGCGGGTCACTGTCGGGCCCCGGGTGAAACCGGTGACCTGGGCGTCGATGGAGAACTGCTCCAGGACGCCGGTGATCGCCTCGATCATGGTGTCGTTGGCGCGGCTGCGGACCTTGGGCGGGTCGCCGTCGACCAGCAGGTCGGCCGGCGGTAGCCGGTAGTCGCCGTCGACCGCCCGGGCGACGACCGGTTCGCTGGAGCGCGCGGCGGGCGGCGTGGCTGCCTTGGCGGGGCGCGGGGGCTTGGCGGGCGCGGGTTCGTCGAGGGGCAGCTCGGGCTGCCGGATGGCCACGGGCTCGGCGTCGGTCGTGGACTTGGCCTGACGACGACGGGATGGGCGGCGCAGCGGTTCGACGCCGGGTTCGGTGTCCGAGATCGGATCGGCCGGACTGTCGGCGGTGGCGTCGGTTTCCGGTTGCGCAGGCTGGCCGATGGACTTGAGGCGTTGCGGGATTTCACGGACGGGCGTGCCGGTGAAGACGAGCACGCCGTAGATGCCGATCAGGATGAGCACGGGAGCGGCCACCCAGGCGGTGACGCCCTGGGCCAGGAACTGGCCCGCGACGTAACCGATGGCGCCGCCCGCGCCTTCACGGCCGGTGTTGCCATCGGGCTGACCGCCGAAGAGGTGGGCGAGGCCGAGGACGGCGAGCCAGAACAGCAGGAAGCCGATGACCAGGCGCGGCCTGGCCTCCTTGTGCGGGTGGGAGCGCATCAGCACGATGCCGATCAGTAACAACACGACCGGCAGGGCGAGCGCGCCGAGGCCGATGGCGCTGCGGACTCCGGCGTCGATCCAGTGCCCGATCGGGCCTGCCGCGCGCCACCAGACGCCGACCGCGCTGACCAGCGCGAGCACGATCAGGACGAGTGCGACGCCGTCCCTGCGGTGCGCGGGGTCGAGTTCCTTGCCCCGGCCGACGGCGCGGGCGACGCTGCCGACGCCCTTGGCGAGCATGCTCCAGGTCTTGTCGACGCCGCCACCGGATGAACGCTTCGCGGGCGTGGACTTGCCGCGCGCGGATGAGGATGACCGTCCCGATGATTTCGAGGACGAGCGTGCCGGGGATTTGCCGCTGGACCTGGGCTTCGCCGCGCCACTCTTGCTTCGCGTGCTGCCACCGGTCGAGCGCTTCGAAGTCGGAGTCCGGCTCGCCATACCCCACACGGTAGCCCCTCACATGCGCATCACGCGCCCCACCAGCATCATCCGCCGAAACGGGCAAGCCGGGACAAGCCCCGCACGCGGGGTATCACCCGGTCGTGCCATGCTGCTCAGCCATGGTCGCGCTGACATTGGACGGAACCGAGCCGACACGCCGTACCGACTCGGAATCCACCCCGCTGCTCTGGCAGGTCCTCACCACGCTGGACAGCGGGCTGGTCGCGTTGAGCGGCAAGCTCTCGGTGACCGGGACGCTGCCGCGCGAGCTGCGCGGGAAGCCGATGTTGTTCGCTGCCAACCACATCGGGGTCTTCGACGCGTTCGTGCTGATCGCCGCGTGTCACAAACTCGGTGTCGAACCGAGGTTCCTGATCACGGGCGGCGTCATGGACGCGCGGGTGGTCGGACCGGCGCTGCGCGCGTCCGGGCACCTGCGGGTGGACCGGGGCAAGCGCACGGTGGTGGAGGCGTTCGACCGGGCGGTGCAAGCGCTGCGGAGCAGCAGCGATCCGGTGCTGGTGTATCCGGAGGGCCGGATCAGTCACGAGCCCGGGTTGTGGCCGGAGCGCGGCAAGAGCGGGGTGGCCCGGCTGGCGCTGGCCGCCGATGTGCCGGTGATACCGATCAGTCAGTGGGGCGCGCACGAGGCCGCGTACTGGGGCACCGAGACGGTCGAGGGGTGGGCCGATTTCCAGCCGGTCGCCGCCTCGTTCCTGCGCGGGGTGCTGCGCAGGCCGACGTACCGGGTCCACTTCGGCGCACCGGTGGACCTGAGTGGACTGTCCGCGACGCGCGCTGGCGACGGGGTGCGGGCGCGGGACCGGATCATGTGCGCGATCACCGAGGGGCTGGTTCCGCTGCGACGTGACGAACCAGACAAACCTCGCTTCTATGACCCAACCCGCCCAACCGATGGCAACAGTCCGTGGCGACCCCGACACGGCGGATAAACGACGCACAAACCTAGGTATCAACTTCGCCAATTCGCAGGAAAACCGTCCGGCTCAACGGTTACTGTGCGCTTCCCGATCCATCGTGGACCGGGAAGCAACTACCGGGCCCTTCGCGGCAGTCCACACCCTCTTGCGGTGACGGCTGCGCGAAGAAACGCAGGTAATTCCCTCAGGAGGAAGCGTGAGCACGCCGCAGCAGCCCGGTCAGGGGCAAGCCCCGTTCGGGGCCCAGCCGGGCCAGTTCGGCCAGCCGGGACAGCAAGGGCAGTTCGGCCAGCCCGCGCCGCAGGCGCCGGGCCAGTTCGGCCAGGCGCCGGGGCAGCCCGGTCAGTTCGCTCAGCCCGGCCAGTTCGGGCAGCCCGGCCAGGGTGGACAGCCCGGCCAGGGTGGACCGGCCGCAGGTCAGGGTCCCGCGTTCCCGGCTTCGGGCCAGGGCACGGGTTTCCCGCAGCAGGGGCAGCAGACGTTCGGACCTGCCCAGGGTGGCGGCGGCTTCGGGCCCGCCATGCCGCCCGGTGGCGGGCGGATGCGACGCGCCGGACGGGTCGCGGGCCGGGCGCTGATGATCCGGTTGATCGTCCTCGGCGTCGTGGTGGTCGTCGGCCTGGTGGTGTGGCTGTTCACCAAGGGTTCCGACCCGGGCAACGCCGCGGTCGGTGACTGCATCGGCGGCCTGCCCTCGGTGAACTCGACCGCCGCGGTCGACGCGAACAACGCCAAGAAGATCGACTGCACCGACTCCGGCGCGCAGTACAAGGTCATCGGCGTCAAGGACGACCCGACCGGCGACGAGATCAACAACAGCGACCAGGTCGACAAGGACTGCAGCGCGTACCCGGGTTACCAGACCGCGTTCGAGCAGTTCTCGAAGGACGACTCCGGCAGCTCCTCCGATGGCACGGTCCTGTGCCTGGAGCCGGTCAAGCACTGAGGCCGCGAACCCCACCGGTTGGGTACGTCCCAACCGGTGGGTAAGTCGTTGGTGCCGTGTCGGGGATGCGTTGCACACTGACCGGCGTGGCAATCGGAACCGGCACAACGGTCAACCATCGGGGACGCGGCACCGCGCTGACGGTCAGCTCGGCGCTGTTGTTCAGCTCGTCGGGCTGGCTCGCGGCGTCGGTGATGGCCGTCGGCTGGGCACCGGCCCAGGTGGCCGGTGCCCGGATCGTGCTGGCCGCGTTGATCATGGTGCCCGGGGTGGCGTTGATCCGGCGCCGATCGTTGCGGTTGCGCAGGCGCGAGGTGCCGCTGGTGCTCGGCATGGGGTTGCTCGGCGTCGCCGGTGTGCAACTCTGTTATTTCATCGCCGTGCAGCGGATCTCCGTCGGCATCGCCATGGTGCTGGAGTTCTTCGCGCCGGTGCTGGTCGCGCTGTGGATCCGCCTCGTGCGCAAGACCCGTCAGCGCGGGCTGGTGTGGGTGGGTATCGCGCTGGCCGTCATCGGGCTGGCGATGCTGGCGCAGGTCTGGCAGGGCTTCAAGCTCGACCCGATCGGCTTCGGCGCCGCGCTGATCTGCGCGTTCTGCACCGCGGGCTACTACCTGATCGCCGAACGGGGCGCGGAGAAGCACGATCCGGTCGGCATGAGCGCGTGGTCGATGGTGGTCGGCGCGGTGCTGATCAGCCTGGTCGCCGCGCCGTGGACGTTGCCCTTCCATCAACTCGGCACGCCGACCGTGATCTCGTCGATGCGCCCGCCGGTGTGGCTGGTGCTGGTGTTGATCGCGGTGGTGAGCACGGCGCTGGCCTACCTGACCGGCATCGTCGCGCTGCGCTGGGTGTCCTCGACGGTGGCCAGCGTGCTCGGTGTGATCGAGCCGTTGATGGCCACCATCGGCGCGTGGCTGCTGTTGGGCCAGGACCTCGACGAGATCCAGATCGCGGGCATGGTGGTGTTGCTCGGCGGGGCGGTCATGGTCCAGTTGACCGCCGGGAAGCCGGTGCCCGCACCGGAGCCACTGCTGGCCGAGCACCCGGGCCAGGCGGTGGACACCGAGGTCGGCTGAGCCGGCGTCAGCCGAGGCAGGCCGCGACCAGGTACCGGCCGGTGGCGCTGACCGCGATCGCGCTACTTGCCGGGTTGGTGCTGATCAGCGCGGTCAGTCCACCGTGGACATTGCCGTTCCGGCTTTTCGTTGCCAGTGCTGCATTCGGCGGCGGGCAGCTGCCGGTGTGGCTGCTCGTGCTGTTGTGCGGTCTAGACCGTGCTCCCCTGGCCAGCGTGCTCGGGCTGATCGAACCGCTGGTCGCCGCGATCACCGGCTGGCTGCTGCTCGGTCAGGTGCTGACCACCGTGCAGATCGCGGGTGGCGTCGTCCTGCTCGGCGGCGCGCTGACGGTCCGGTTGAACTCGCGCGCGCCGGTATCCGAGCTGGCGTTGGTCAGACCGGGATGACCGTGGGCACGATCATCGGCCTGCGGCGGTACTCCTGCGCCACCCAGCGGCCGACGACCCGCCGCACCGCCTGGGCGATGCGGTGCGTGTCGGTGATGCCCTCGGCTTCGGTGCGGGACAGCTCCATCTCGACCAGCGGCACCACCGACTCCAGCGCCTTCGGGTCGTCGGAGAAACCCCGCCCGGACACGCTGGGCGTGGTGACCGCGCGCCCGGTGGTGGAGTCGACCGCGACGCTGATCGCGATGAACCCGCCCTCGCCGAGGATCAACCGGTCGGACAGCGTGGATTCGCCCACGTCGCCGACGGACAGCCCGTCCACGTAGACATGCCCCACCTCGACCCGGCCGGTGATGGACGCGACGCCATCGACCAGGTCGACGACCACGCCGTCCTCGGCGAGCACCACCCGGTCGCGGGCGACGCCGGTGCGGACCGCGAGTTCGGCGTTGGCGCGCAGGTGCCGCCATTCACCGTGCACCGGCATGACGTTGCTGGGCCGCACGGCGTTGTACAGGAACAGCAGCTCCCCCGCTGGCGCGTGACCGGACACGTGCACCCGCGCGGTGCCCTGGTGCACCACGTTCGCGCCGAGCCGGGCCAGGCCGTTGACCACGTTGAACACCGAGGTCTCGTTGCCGGGGATGAGCGAGGACGCGAGGACGATGGTGTCGCCGGGCCGGATGTCGATCTGCCGGTGTTCGCCGCGCGCCATCCGCGACAGCGCGGAGAGCGGCTCGCCCTGCGAACCGGTGGACACGAACAGCGTGGCGGAATCCGGCAGTTGCAGGGCCTCGTCGATGTCGATCAGCAGACCGTCGGGGATGTTGAGCAGGCCCAGATCGGCGGCGATGCCCATGTTGCGCACCATCGACCTGCCGACCATGGCAACCTGGCGACCGTGCGCGGCGGCAACGTCGAGCACCTGCTGGACGCGGTGCACGTGGCTGGCGAAGCAGGCGACGATCACCCGCTGGGTGGCGCGGCCGATCACGTTGTCCAGCACCGGGCCGATATCCCGCTCGGGGATGACGAACCCGGGCACCTCGGCGTTGGTGGAGTCGACGCAGAACAGGTCGACGCCCTCGTCGCCGAGCCGGGAGAACCCGGCCAGGTCGGTGAGCCTGCCGTCCAGCGGCAACTGGTCGAGCTTGATGTCACCGGTGTGCAGCACGAGCCCGGCGGGGGTTCGGATGGCGACCGCGAGCGCGTCCGGGATCGAGTGGTTGACCGCGAAGAACTCCAGGTCGAACGCGCCGAACGAGCGGTGCTGCCCCTCGGCGACCTCGGAGAGGTGCGGGGTGAGCCGGTGTTCCTTGCACTTGGCCGCGAGCAGGGCGAGGGTGAACCGGGAGCCGATCACCGGCAGTTCCGGCCGCATCCGCAGCAGGAACGGCACCGCGCCGATGTGGTCCTCGTGGCCATGCGTGAGCACCACCGCGTCCACCTCGTCCAGGCGGTCCTCGATGGCGCGGAAGTCCGGCAGGATCAGATCGACGCCGGGCTGGTTGTCCTCGGGGAACAGCACGCCGCAGTCGACGATGAGCAGCCTGCCCCCGTACTCGAACACGGTCATGTTCCGGCCGACCTCGCCGATCCCGCCGAGCGCGACCACCCGCAGGCCGCCATCGGGCAGGGGCGGTGGCGGCTTGGAGGGGCCGGGCGACGGGCGGGGTGCCGAGATCGCCGAGATCGGTTGGGTCACTGGGTTACCGTTCCTGTGCTGGTGTGAGTCGTGGTGCGGATGTAGGCGGCAGCGGCGTCCGCGGCGGCGACCCGGGCGGAGCCGTAGTCACCGTGGGTCGCGGTGGCCAGCGGCACGCCCGCCTCGGTGAGGTCGGCCGCGATCGCGGCAAGCTGCTCGTCGGTGGCGGTCGGCAGCGGCAGTCGCGGGTCGCCCGCGTCGTGTCCGCGCAGCCGCAGCCCGGCCTTGGCGAAGATCACTCCGCCGACCCGGCTCATCGCCCGGTAGACCGGCAGCTGACCACGGTGGATGGTGCGCGCGGTGGACGTGTCGCCCTGTTCGTAGGCGTCGATCATGGCGCGGATGCGCCCGGCGACCACGTGCCCGACCACGCTCACGCAGCCGACCGCGCCGACCGAGAGCCAGGGCAGGTTCAGCGCGTCGTCGCCGGAGTAGTAGGCGAGATCGGTGTTGGCGATCACCTGGGAACCGGCCAGCAGGTCGCCCTTGGCGTCCTTCACGGCCAGAATGCGCGGGTGCTCGGCCAGCCGGAACAGGGTGTCGACCTCGATCGGCACGATCGCGCGCGGCGGAATGTCGTAGAGCATCACCGGCAGTTCGGTGGCGTCCGCCACGGCGGTGAAGTGCGCGAGCAGCCCGGCCTGCGGCGGACGCGAGTAGTACGGGGTGACCACGAGCAGACCGTGCGCGCCGACCTGCGCCATCGATTTGGCCAGGCGCACGCTGTGCGCGGTGTCATAGGTGCCTGCCGCCGCGATCACGGTGGCGCGGTCGCCGACCGCGGCGAGCACCGCGCGGACCAGTTCGGCCTTTTCCTCGTCCGAGGTGGTAGGGCCTTCGCCGGTGGTGCCGTTCACCACGAGGCCGTCGTTACCCAGTTCCACCAGGTGGTTGGCCAGTTCACTGGCCGCGTCCAGATCCAGCGCGCCGTCGGCGTCGAACGGGGTGACCATGGCGGTGAGCACCCGACCGAACGGCCGGCCCGGCGCTGCGGTGGGGCTTCCGTTCATGTGCGAAACGCTACCTGGTTGCGATGCGTCGCTCTTAGAAGGATCGCTCCAGGCCGCGCACGGTCTCGACGGCCTTGTCCTCGCCCTCGAACTCGACCCGGGCCTTGTCCCGCCCGAACACGGTCAGCAGCAACTCGCTTGGTTCACCCGAAATGACCACTGTGTCTTCTCCGACCCCCTGACGGGTTCCCACCCCCACCGGGGACGGCCCCTTGTGCAGGACGACCTGGGTGCCGTCGGCCTTGCGCAGCGCGACGCCGACCGGGCTGCGCCGGAACGCCATCCGGCCGGACATGCCCGCGGTGCGCCACAACGCGGCGTCCCGCTCGGCGTCGGCCGGGCGCGGTGCCCAGTCCTCGCCGCCGCGCCGGACGTCCTCGTGGTGGATGAAGTACTCGGCGCCGTTGACCAGGTCGGCCAGGCCAGGAATGCCGAACGGCGACCAGACCGGCGGCCCGGTGCGGACCAGCTCGACCAGTTCGGTCCACGGCTTGGCCGCGTAGGAGTCCTGCACGCGCTTGGTGCGCGCGGCGAGCGCTGGGATCAGGATGCCGCCCGCCGCGTCCGGCCTGCGGTCGCGCAGCACCAGGTGGGCGGCGAGATCGCGGGTCTGCCAGCCGTCGCAGAGCGTGGGCGCGTCCGGGCCCACCTCGTCGAACAGGTCACACAGTGCTGCGCGTTCGTCGCTCGCCAGGCCCATACCGGCCACATTACTCGCGGGTAGCGGAGTTGACCTCGTGGCCGGCCTCACGGAACGCGGTAATCGCCCGGTCGAGGTCGTTTTCCTTCACCAGCACGTGGTCGGTGTCGAAACTGGACAACGCGAACAGCGCGACACCGGCCGCGGCGAGCGTGCCCGCGAGCATGGCCATGATCCCGGTGAGGCTGAACTCCAGCGGTCCGCGCACGGTGAGCAGCCGCCAGCCCGACTCGACACGCTGCGCGTCCAGGCCCTCGGCATGGCCGGAGCGGCAGACCAGGGACAGTTCGGCTTCGGTGCGGATCATCGAGACCAGACCGCTCGCGGTCAGCAGTCCGGCCGGGATCGGGGTGCTCGGGTCCAGTCGCAGGACGGTGTACTCGTCGGGCTGGACGTCGATGGCGAGCCTGCGCATTGTCGTCAGCCTTCTGTCACGAACGGGCTGGCCGCGACCTCGGTGCCGTCCGGCAGCTGCGAGATCACGAAGTCGGAGAACACGTTCGGGGTGGCCTTCTGCAACTGGCGCAGGCATTCCACCGCCAATGCGCGGATCTCGACGTCCGCGTGTTCGCTGGCGCGCATGGCGACGAAGTGCCGCCAGGCGCGGTAGTTGCCGGTGACGACGATGCGCGTTTCGATCGCGTTGGGCAGCACCGCGCGCGCCGCCTGGCGGGCCTGCTTGCGGCGCAGGGTCGCGTTCGGCTCGTCCGCGAAGCGCTGTTCCAGTCCGGCCAGCAGCTCGGTGTAGGCGGCGACGCTGGCCTCGGTGATCTGCTCGAACTTGGCGTGCAGTTCCGGATCCGCGGCGATCACGTCCGGCTCGACCATTTCGGCGTCGCGCTCCGGGAAGTAACGCTGGGACAGCTGCGAGTAGGAGAAGTGCCGGTGCCGGATCAGTTCGTGGGTCAGTGACCGGGAAATGCCGGTGAGGTAGAAGCTGACCGAGCCGTGTTCGAGCACCGAAAGGTGACCGACTTCGAGGATGTGCCGAAGGTAGCCCGCGTTCGTCGCGGTGGCCGGATTCGGCTTCTTCCAGGACTGGTAGCAGGCGCGCCCGGCGAACTCGGCGAGCGCCTCACCGCCGGTGGCATCGGTCGTCCACGGCACGTCCTCGGGCGGAAAGAACTCGGTTTTCCCGATCAGCACGACGTTCGGCACCATGCCGACAGGGTATCCGGGCGTTCGCTATCGGAGAGTCGCGATACCGGCCAGGAAGATGTCGACGCCTGCGAGGAATTGTTCGCGGTCGTCGTGCTCGCGCAGGTGGGTTGCTGCCTTGCGCACGAACGGGTACTTGTCGGGGTCCAGCCGCGACCAGCGGGCGGCGACGCCACCGAGGAACTCCGCCCGGTCCGCGTCGCTCTCGGCGAGAGACCGGGTGTTCGTGGCGTTCTGCCCCGCGACGCCGAGGACGTAGTTCGCCAGCGCACCGGCAGCGTCGAACAGGGCGTGCTCGGGAACACCGAGCGCGTCGAGCAGTCTGCCGATGTTCTCGTAGATCGCCAGCAGCGCGGGGCGCCACGGTTCCCGGGACAGTTGGGCGCCGACCCAGGGATGCGCGTCGATCACGTCGAACAGGCTCAGCGCGACGGTGCGCAGCGCGTCCCGTGGATCCGCGTCGACGACCAGGCCGGTCAGCACGCTGGCGATGGTGTCGTCGGTGGCGGTGGCGAGCAGGTCGTTCCGGTTCGCGACGTGGTGGTAGATCGCCCCGTAGCCGGTGTTCAGGCGGATGGTGAGCGCCCGGAGCGTCAGCGCGGTCTCCCCGCCACCGTCCAGCAGCTCGGTCGCGGCTTTGACGATCAACTCCCTGGACAGTCCGTCCGCCCGCCTCGCCATGGACCGATCATGCCACGTTTGGATCGCCGATCCAAAACCATGTTAGCGTGATTGGAGCGACGATCCAACAAGCCTCCTGGGGGACTCATGACGACACCGATCACGATCATCGGAGCGGGCCTCGGTGGCCTCACCCTGGCCCGCGTCCTGCACCTGCACGGCATCCCGGTCACGGTCTACGAGGCGGAGTCCTCCCCGTCGGCACGCATCCAGGGCGGACTGCTCGACATCCGCGACTACAACGGCCAGCCGGCCCTGGAGACGGCGGGCCTGACCGAGGAATTCCGCAAGCTCGTCCTGGCGGGACGCCAGGCGATGCGACTCCTGGACCGGACCGGGAACGTTCTGCTCGACCTGCCCGACGACGGCACGGGCGGCAACCCCGAGGTGCAGCGCGGCGAACTGCGACAGCTGCTGCTCGACTCGATCCCGGCAGGCACCGTCCGGTGGAACCACAAGGTCAGCGACGTCCGTGCCCTCGACGATGGCCGCCACGAGGTGGCCTTCGCCAACGGCGGCACGATCACCACGAGCCTGCTGGTCGGCGCGGACGGCACCTGGTCCCGGGTACGGCCACTGCTGTCCGGTGCGACACCCGAGTACACCGGTTTCTCCTTCATCGAGATCCACCTGTTCGATGGCGACAGCCAGCACCCGACCAGCGCGAAAACCGTGGGCGGCGGAGCGATGCTGGTGCTTGAGCCCGGGAAGGGGATCCTGGCGCACCGGGAGCGCGGCGGGAACCTGCACACCTGGGTGATGCTCGCCAGGCCGCAGGACTGGTTCGCCGATCTCGACTTCACCGATTCCGCCGTGGCCACCGCAGGGATCGTGCGGGAGTTCGGCGGCTGGGCACCGGAGCTCACCGCACTGGTGACCGACGGCGACACCGCGCCGGTCCTGCGTCACATCTACACGCTGCCCAGCGAGCACCGGTGGGATCGGACACCGGGGGTGACCCTGCTCGGCGACGCCGCACACCTGACCGCCCCCAACGGCGAAGGCGCCAACCTGGCGCTGTACGACGGCGCCGAACTGGGCAAGGCCATCGCCGCGCACCCCGGCGACATCGAGACCGCGCTCACCGAATACGAGCCGGCCATGTTCGCGCGCAGCGCCGCGGCCAGCGCCGAGGCCCCCGATCTCTACGTGATGCTGGGCGAGGGCACGCCCCACAGCCTGGTCGCCACGTTGACGTCATCGTGATGTCACCTGTTTTCGCAGATCAGCACATGTGACATCATCTAGACAGCGCGAAGACGTCAAAATTCTCCTTGACTGACGTCAGAAATGACGGCACGCTGATGTCATGGAACTCAACCAGTACATCTCGACCCTGCGGGACACCCTCACCGCGGCCACCGCCGCCGGGGACGAGCAGACGAGGCGCACCGCGAGCATGCTCTCGGCCGCGATCGAGCCCGCCGCCCGGCTGGCCATCATGAACGCGCTGGCCGACCTCGCCGCGGAGATCACCGCGAGCCTCGACGACCGCATCGTCGATGTGCGACTGGACGGCCAGGACGTGCGTGTGGTGGTCACCAACACCGCCAGCGACGAGCCGGAGGACCGACCTACCGGACCACCGCCGCTGTTCGACGCGGACGGCGACATCAGCCGGATCACCGTGCGGCTGCTCGAACAGCTCAAGGGCAAGGCCGAGGAAGCCGCCGCCGCACAGGGCGTGTCGCTGAACTCCTTTGTCTCCCAGGCGGTTCAGGGCGCGCTGTACAGCCGGGGTGGGGGAAACCCGTGGGGGCACGGGGGTCCGTGGGGTTCGGGTGCGCCGTGGGGAGGCGGCGGGCCCGGTGCCGGTCGGGGTGGTCGCAGCCGCCCCTCGGGCGACGACGAGCCCAAAGGCAAGTCCTCCCGGGTGCGCGGCTGGGTCGAGGGCTGAGCCGTGGCAGACGACGCAGCAGACGAAACGCCCGACCGACCGGTCGACGAGGAGCCAGAAGTGATCATCGAAGCTGAAGCGCCAGACACCGAGAACCCCTCGTTCGAAGAGGCGGCCCAAGAGGAACTGCGCGACGAACGCCCGAGCCGCAGGGAGAACTTCGCGGCCAGCGGGCCGTTGGACATCGACGTCACCATCACGTCCGGCCGGGTCACCGTGCACCTGGTCGACGAGCCGCTGGCCGGGGTCGAGATCGTGCACGAACCGGGCACCGAGAACCCGTTGATGCAGAGCATCAGCAGCATCGTGGACTGGGTCAGCCGCTTCGGCGACCAGGCCCAGAACCAGAACCCGCAGGGTGAAATGGCCAAGGCCGCTGTCGAGGAGTCCCGGATCAGCCTGGTCGGCCAGCGTCTCGCGGTGGTGGGCCCCAAGCAGCGGCTGCGGATGGTGCCGCTCGCGGTCACCGTGCGCGCCCCGTCCGGTTCGCACGTCTCGGTGCGCAGCGGCTCCGCCGACGTGACCGTGACCGGCGCGGCAGGCCGGGTCACCGTGGAGACCGGCTCCGGCGAGGTCGCCATCGACCGCGCGGACGGCTACGCGTCGATCGCGACCGGCACCGGCGCGCTGCGGCTCGGTCCGATGCTGGGCGGGTTGAAGGCGCGCAGCGGCAGCGGCGAGATCGAGGTGTCCTCGGTCGGCGGCGCGGCCACGGTGTCCACCGGCAGCGGCGACGTGTGGTTCGGCGCCGTGCAGGACAACGTGACCGCGAAGACCGGTTCCGGTGACCTGACCATCGCCGACGCCGCCACCGGCGACGTCGACCTGACCACCGGCTCCGGCGAGATCAGGGTCGGTGTCCGGGCGGGCACCTCGGCCATGATCGACCTGGTGTCCCGGTCCGGTCAGGCGCGCAGCGAACTGGACGTGCAGCAGCGCATCGGCCCGGACACGCCGAAGATCCGGCTCCGCGCCCGGACCTCGTCCGGCAACGTGGTGGTCACCTCAGCCATCGGTTGAGAAGCACTGCCGGCGGTTCAGGGGACCGAGGGGAAGCCGCCGGCACGCCCGAGGGGGCGGGACACGCGGCGACGGAGGTGAGCACTCCGTCGCGCGACCCGCCCCCTCTTTGTGTTCGTCTACAGGGGACAGTCGGGAGTTCTTCCCGGTCCGGCCGGGCCGATGTCCCTGTTGCCCGGGACCTCCGCCGCCGCACTGTGGCCGGCATGGCACCGAGTTCCGGCCCGAAGGTCGTCGTCTGGGACACCACCTATGCGTGTCCGTTGCGTTGTGTGCACTGCTACTCCGAGTCGGGCAGGCGGCCGCACCGCCAGCTCTCGCCCGAGGACATGGTCACGGTCGTCGACCGGATCATCGAGCTGCGGCCGTCGCTGGTGGACCTGACCGGCGGAGAACCGTTGCTGGTCAACGGAATCACCGATATCGCCGCGCGGATCCGGGACGCGGGCAGCAGCCCCGCGATCTACACCGGCGGCTGGCCGCTGCGGGCGAGCATGCTGCCCGCGCTGGCGCGCTGCGGGAGCCGGGTGATCGTGAGCGTGGACGGTCCGGACGCGGCGACACACGACCGGATCCGGGGCCGGGCCGGTTCGTTCGACCGCGCGATGGCGGCACTGTCGATGCTGGACGCGGATGGCAGCATCCCGTTCGGCATCGACTCGACGGTGATGCGCGGCAACATCGACGCGCTGCCGAGGTTCTGCACCGAGATCGCGCCGCGCTTCCCGCGGCTGCGCCGCATCTCCTTCAAGGGCGTCGCGCCCGTCGGCCTGGCCAGTCGGATGAGCTTCGCCGACGCTGAACTGCTCACCGACGAGCAGATCGCCGAGTTCGGCAGCCCGGAGTTCGCGGGGCGCCTACGCGCGCTGGCGCCGGACACGGTGCACATCGACGTCGAGACCAACCTGGGCATCCGGATGTTGCCGAGCGCGCGGGACGCGTCCGGTTTCGAGACGATGTTCGTCGAGCCGGACGGCGACGTGCGCGGCATGACCGTCTACGAAGGCACGGTCGGCTCGCTGCTGCGCGAACCCGGTTCGGTGCTGTGGCAGCGCTGCATGCAGCGCTGGGACGACCCGTTCGTGGTCGAGGCGCTGTCCAGTGTGCGCACCATGCGCGACTGGTCCGTTGCGGCGCGGCGCATCGACTACCACTTCGGTTCGCCCGAGGTCCGGGCGCGCATCGATGCCCGGCCCGAGTACCTCGTCACTGCCGGGAGGGGGTGACCGCCATGGCGTTGCTGCCCGACCACGACTGGACCAAGATGGTGACGCTCGCGGCCGTCGGTCGTCGTCAGCGGCCGACGGCCTTGCGCAGCGCGGTGGCCAGGTTCCCCTTGTTCGCGACGGTGACGCCGCTCAGCCCGAGCCAGCCGGCCATGTCCTTGAGTTCGGCGGCGAGTTCGGCCGCCACCCGGCCGTGGTCGGTTTCGGGTTCGGCGAACGCGCCCGGCACCCGCAGCACGCCTTCGGCCCGGTCGGCCTTGAGGTCGACGCGGGCGACCAGTTCGTCGTCCAACAGGAACGGGTAGACGTAGTAGCCGAACTTGCGCGCGGGTTCGGGCACGTAGATCTCGATGCGGTAGTGGAAGTCGAACAGCCGCTCGGTGCGTTCGCGCCGCCAGATCAGCGGATCGAACGGGCACAGCAGGGCCCGCGCCGTGATCTTGCGTGGCGTTTTCGCGTCAACGTGCCGGTAGGCGGGCGCCTTCCAGCCCTCGACCGCGACTGGTTCGAGCACGCCCAGTTCGACGAGTTCGGCGACGGCCTGCTGACTGTCCTTGGGCGCGAGCCGGTAGTAGTCGCGCAGGTCCGGTTCGGTGGCGATGCCGAGCGCGACGGCGGCGTGTTCGGTGAGCCTGCGGTGCGCGGCGTCCGGGTCGACCCGCTGCGCGAAGATCTCTGGCGGCAGCACGCGTTCGGGCAGGTCGTAGAGCCGCTCGAAGCCGCGCCGGGTGCCGGTGGTCAGCTCGCCCGCCGCGAACAGGTATTCGCAGGTGCGTTTGACGTCGCTGCGGTTCCACCAACCGCCCTTGACGCGCGCGGTGCGGGCGCCGCCGCCGAGTTCGTCCTCGATCGGGCCCGCGCTGATCGGGCCGCGTTCCTTCACCACCGCCAGCACGTCGTCGATCAGGGCGTTGTTGCGCCGCACCGACTCGTAGTAGTTCTGCGAGCCCTCGGCGTAGCGCTGCATGCGTTCGCGGAACAGCGGCCAGTCCTGCACCGGGATCAGGCTGGCCACGTGCGCCCAGTACTCGACCAGCAGCCTCGGCCTGCGCGCGGAGGGCGACCAGGCGGCCTCTTCCAGCAACGTGGCCGGATACGGGCCGAGCCGGGAGAACAGTGGCATGTAGTGCGCGCGGACCGCGACGTTCACCGAGTCGAGCTGGAGCAGCTGGGTGCGGCCGAGCGCCTTGGCCAGGTGCCTGCGGCCGGGTTGCGCGGTGGGGCGCGGCTCGGCGAGGCCCTGCGCGGCGATGGCGACGCGCCGGGCCGCCGCCGCGCTCATGGTGCTGGTCACTGGCGGTGTCACGGTCTGCACACGGGACACCTTGCCATGCCGCACCGACGGTTTCGGTAGGTTGCCCGCATGGCAGTTGCCACCGTGCACGCCGCGCTCGCGGACGACATCCCGGAAATCGCTCGCATCCAACGGGAAACTTGGCTGACCGCATACGCGGAACTGCTGCCGCCGACCGTACTGGCCGGTTTGGACGCGGCGGACGCCGAAGACGCCTGGCAGTCGGCGTTGCGCGACGGCGCCGCGCGACTGTTCGTGGCCACCGAGGGTGCCTGGACGGTCGGGTTCTGCTCGGCGGGCCGGGCACCGGAGAGCGAGGTGGCCGACGCGAACGGCGAACTGCCGCCGGACGCGGCCAGCACCGCGCTGATCGGCACGCTGCTGGTGGAACCCCGGTGGGGCAGGCGCGGCCACGGTGGACGGTTGCTCGGCACGGCGGCGGCGGCGTTGCGCGCGGACGGCGCGACCCGCGGCATCGTTTGGGTACCGGAACGCGATCAGGTGTCGCGCGCGTTCTTCACCAAGGCCGGTTGGTCACCTGATGGAACCGCCCGAACACTCGACGCAGGCGGTCAGCCCCTGCGCGAGCTGCGAATGTCGGGCACTCTGGAATTGGTGTTCACCGGCGAGGACCAAAGCTAACAACCTGATCACAACCGACGAATTTCCTCGGTAGGGTCGGGTTTGCCGAACCACGAACCGCTGGGGGATCTTCCGTGTTCACATGGCTGCTGGTGACGCTGGGCGTCGCCTTCCTGGCAGCCTTGTTCCCACTCTTGTCCGTGGAGATCTACACGGTCGGACTGGTCCTCAAGCACCCGGAGATCCCGTGGTGGCTGATCGGCCTGGTGATCGCGGTCGGTCAGTTCGGCGGCAAACTCGTCTACTACTACGCGGGCCGGGGCCACGTCCGGTTGCCGCAGTTCCTGCACCGCAAGGCCACCGCGGCGACGTCGGCCGCCGATCTCGCGAAGCCGCCGCCGCAGGGCTGGCGCCGCTACTGGCACCGGGTGTGGATGTGGGTTCGCGGTGCGTGGTTCTGGTTGCGGGACAAGTGCCACGCGCACCCGTACTGGATGCTGGGTGCGCTCGCGTGCAGTTCACTGGTTGGCCTGCCGCCGTTCGCGGCGACCGCTGTGCTCGCGGGACTCGCGGGACTGTCGCTGCGTTCCTTCGCGCTGGGCGTGATCCCGGGCCGGTTCCTCCGGTTCTCGCTGATCGCCGCGTCACCGATGATGGTCAAGCACTGGCACTGGCACTGGCATTGGCTGCACTGGCTGCACATTCACCTACCGTTCATCAGCCATTAGCGAGTTTCAGGGCGTGGCGCATGGTTTCGCGCGCACGGGAGCGGTCGCCTGCGATGTCGTAGCCGTAGGCGAGGCGGTACCAGGCGCGCCAGTCCTGCGGTGCGGATTCGACTTCGGCCTTGCGCTCGTCGAACCAGGCATCGGCCGCGTCCCGGTCGACCCGGCCGGACGGGCGGCGCGGCAGTTCGGAGACGTCCGGCAGCATGCCGTCGTCGGCCAGCCTGCGCGCCAATTTCTCAACCCGGACACCGAAAAGCAGGTTGACGGCGGCGATCCAGGCGCCGATGACCGGCAGGATCAGCACACCGGCGCCGAGTCCGATGCCTGCCGCGGTGCCGGTCTGGATCAGCAACACCGCGCGCTGCGTGAGCAGCACGAAGTAGACGACCAGGATGACCGTCAGCAGCAGTGCGGTGTAGCGATGCCTAAAAGAAGACCTGAGCATGATTCCTCTAGATGCCGAGGAAGTTGTCCAGGCCGACGGTCAGGCCCGGACTGTCCACAACGGACCGGACGCCGAGCAGCACGCCGGGCATGAACGAGGTGCGGTCCAGCGAGTCGTGCCGGATGGTCAGGGTTTCGCCGTCGGTGCCGAACAGCACCTCCTGGTGCGCCACCAGACCGGCCAGCCGCACCGAGTGCACCGGCACGTCCTCGACCTTCGCGCCGCGCGCGCCGGCCAGTTCCTGGGTGGTGGCATCGGGTGCGGGGTCGAGTTTGGCGTCGCGGCGGGCGGCCGCGATCAGCCGCGCGGTGTGTGCGGCGGTGCCGGAGGGAGCGTCCACCTTGCGCGGGTGGTGCAGCTCGATGATCTCGGCCGACTCGTAGTAGCGCGCGGCAATCTCGGCGAACTTCATGGTCAGCACCGCGCCGATGGCGAAGTTCGGCGCGACGAGCACGCCGATTTCCGGCTTGGCGGCGAGCAGTTCGCGCACGGCGGCCAGCTTGGCCTCGTCGAAACCGCTGGTGCCGACGACCGCGTGCACGTCGTGCGCGAGAAGCCAGCGCAGGTTGTCCAGCACCGCGTCCGGGTGGGTGAAGTCGACGACGACCTGCGGAGCGGCCGCGTCGAACTCGGCCGTCCAGTCGCCCTCGTCGCCGGTGACGACGAGCTCCAGGTCTGCCGCGCCCTCGACGGCCCGGCAGACCTCGGAACCCATCCGGCCACGTGCACCGAGCACGCCAACCTTGATCATTGGATTACCTCGCGCAGTTCGGCGGGAAGATCGTCGATCCGAGCGTACGGGCCGACCACCGCCGCGGCGAAGGGGCGACCCAGCAGTTCGCGCGCGAGAATCGCCACATCGTGCGCGGTCACCGACTCGATCCGGCGCAACGTCTCCCCGACGCTGAGGTAATCGGAGTAGTTCAGCTCGCCCTTGCCGATCCGCGACATCCGCGAACCCGAATCCTCAAGGCCGAGCACGAGCCCACCGCGCAACTGGCCGATACCGCGCGCGACCTCGGCCTCGGTGAGACCGTTCGCCGCGACGTCGGAGAGCACCTGCCGCAGCACGCCGGAGACCGCGCCGAGCCGGTCCGGGTGCGCGCCCGCGTACACCGAGAGCATGCCGGTGTCCGCATAGGACGCGAGCGAGGAGTACACCTGGTAGGCCAGACCGCGCCGTTCGCGAACTTCCTGGAACAGCCGGGAACTCATGCCGCCACCGAGCGCCGCGTTGAGCACGCCGAGGGTGAACCGGCGATCGTCGTGCCGGTCCAGGGCGCGCACGCCGATCATCAGGTGCGCCTGCTCGGTGTCGTCGGTGCGCAGTTCCAGACCGGGCTTCGACTGACCGCGCAGCTTGCCGACGCGCGGCGCGACCGGCGTGTCCATGCCGGTGAGCTTGTCGGCCAATGCCTTGCGCGCCAACCGGAGCACCTGGCCGTGCTCGATGTTGCCCGCCACCGCGAGGACCATTTTGGACGGTGTGTAGCGCCGCCGGTAGAAGCCGCGGATCGCACCGGGGGTCATCGTGGTGATGGACTCCTCCGAGCCAAGCACCGAGCGGCCGAGGATGTGCTCACCGAGCAGCGCGGTGCAGAACGCCTCGTGCAGCAGGTCTTCCGGGTCGTCGTCGCGCATGGCGATCTCTTCCAGGACGACGCTGCGCTCCAGTTCGATGTCCTTGTCCGCCATGGTCGCGGAGAAGACGACGTCGGTGAGCAGGTCGATGGCCAGTGGCAGGTCGTCGTCCAGCGCGTGCACGTAGTAGCAGGTGTGCTCTTTGGCCGTGAACGCGTTGAGCTCGCCGCCGACGGCGTCGATCTCCTCGGCGATCTGCGCCGCCGTGCGCCGCTTCGTGCCCTTGAACAGCAGGTGTTCCAGGTAGTGCGCGGCACCGGCGGTCGACGGGGTCTCGTCCCGCGAGCCGACCCCGACCCAGATGCCGACGGCGGCGGAGCGCACGCCGGGCACCTGTTCGGTGATCACCCGCAGGCCACTGGGCAGCAGCGTGCGCCGGACCAGATGCCCGTCCGGCGCGCGATCAAGTATTTTGGTGCCGCCCGTCCGCTGCGGGCTCGATGCCCGCAGTGCCGGTTTTTCTTGTTGACGAGCACGGCCGCGGACGCTCGAAGCGCCCGCGGCCGTACTGGTGTTCTTGGAACTCACTTAACCGCCGGCTCCGGGGTAGCTGCGTTCTCGGTGGTCTGCTCAGCAGGCTTCTCGCCGTTTTCCTCGTTCACGACGATCAGGCTGATCTTGCCGCGCTGGTCGATGTCGGCGATCTCGACGCGGAGCTTGTCGCCCACGTTGACCACGTCCTCGACCTTGCCGATGCGCTTGCCGTTGCCCAGCTTGGAGATGTGCACCAAGCCGTCCTTGCCGGGGAGCAGGGACACGAACGCGCCGTAGGCGGCGGTCTTGACGACCGTGCCCAGGAAGCGCTCGCCGACCTTGGGCAACTGCGGGTTGGCGATCGCGTTGATCATGCCGATCGCGGCTTCCGCGGCCGGGCCGTCGTTGGCCCCGACGTAGATCGTGCCGTCGTCCTCGATGGAGACGTCGGCGCCGGTCTCCTCGGTGATCGACTTGATCATCTTGCCCTTCGGCCCGATCACCTCGCCGATCTTGTCGACCGGGATGTGGATCGAGGTGACGCGCGGCGCGTACGGGCTCATCTCGTCCGGGCGGTCGATGGCCTCGGCCATGACCTCCAGGATGGTCAGGCGCGCGTCGCGGGCCTGGTTGAGCGCCTGGCCGAGCACCTCGGACGGGATGCCCTTGAGCTTGGTGTCCAGCTGGAGCGCGGTCACGAACTCCTTGGTGCCTGCCACCTTGAAGTCCATGTCACCGAAGGCGTCCTCGGCACCGAGGATGTCGGTGATGGCGACGTACTCGGTCTTGCCGTCGACGGTGTCGGAGACCAGGCCCATGGCGATGCCGGAGACCGGCGCGCGCAGCGGCACACCGGCGTTGAGCAGCGACATGGTGGACGCGCAGACCGAGCCCATCGAGGTCGAGCCGTTGGAGCTCAGCGCTTCGGACACCTGGCGGATCGCGTACGGGAACTCGTCCCGCGCGGGCAGCACCGGTACCAGGGCACGCTCGGCGAGCATGCCGTGGCCGATCTCGCGACGCTTCGGCGAACCGACCCGGCCGGTCTCACCGGTCGAGTAGGGCGGGAAGTTGTAGTGGTGCAGGTAGCGCTTGGTGGTCTCCGGGGAGAGCGTGTCCAGCGTCTGCTCCATGCGCAGCATGTTCAGCGTGGTGACACCCATGATCTGGGTCTCGCCGCGCTCGAACAGCGCCGAACCGTGCGCACGCGGCACCACGGCGACCTCGGCGGACAGCGACCGGATGTCGGTGATGCCGCGGCCGTCGATGCGAATCTTGTCGCGCAGGATGCGCTGGCGGACCAGCTTCTTGGTCAGCGCGCGGAACGCCCCGCCGATCTCCTTCTCGCGACCCTCGAAGGCGCCGCCTTCGGTGACCCGCTCGATGCACAGCGCCTTGACCTCGTCGATGCGCGATTCGCGCTGCTGCTTGCCCGCGATGGTCAGCGCCTGGGCCAGCTCGTCGGACGCGGCCGAGGTGACCGCCTCCAGCGCGTCGGCCTCGTAGGCCGGGTAGGTCGGGAAGTCGCCGGTCTCCTTGGCGGCCAGCTTGGCCAGCTCGACCTGGGCCTCGCAGAGCACCTTGATGAAGGGCTTCGCGGCTTCCAGGCCCTGGGCGACGACCTCTTCGGTCGGCGCCTGAGCACCGGCGGCGATGAGGCTGGTCATCTGCTCGGTGCCCTCGGCCTCGACCATCATGATCGCCACGTCGTCCTCGACGACGCGACCGGCGACGGCGATGTCGAACACGGCCTTGGTGAGCTGCTCGCGGGTCGGGAAGGCGACCCACTGGCTGTCTTGACCCTCCTGGCTGATCAGGGCGATGCGCACGCCGCCGATCGGGCCGGAGAACGGCAGACCGGCCAGCTGGGTGGACATCGAGGCGGCGTTGATGGCCACCGCGTCGTAGACGTCCTGCGGGTTGAGCGACAGGACGGTGACGACGATCTGGATCTCGTTCCGCAGGCCATCCACAAAGGACGGCCGAAGCGGACGGTCGATCAGGCGGCAGGTCAGGATCGCCTCGGTGCCTGGACGGCCTTCACGACGGAAGTACGAACCGGGGATCCGGCCCGCCGCGTACATGCGCTCTTCGACGTCGACCGTCAGCGGGAAGAAGTCGAACTGCTCCTTCGGGTGCTTGGACGCGGTCGTCGCCGAGAGCAGCATGGTCTCGTCGTCGAGGTAGGCAACGGCGCTGCCTGCGGCCTGACGGGCCAGCCGGCCGGTCTCGAACCGGATGGTCCGGGTGCCGAAGCGGCCGTTGTCGATGGTTGCGGTGGTTTCGTGCACCGCAGAATTACCCAATTCGGTCATTCGTTTACAATCTCCTCGTTGTACGGGCCACCCCTGTGTCCCGTATCCGCAGGCCATCCCACGCGTCGCACCGGGGATCAAAGTTTCTGCTGAACGAGGCCGGTCTTCGATCGAAGTCTCCGGGATGACTCATCCCGGAGACCACTACCGAGGACCGGCTGACGCGTCCCCGTGCGGGTGGGTGGACCTAGATTTTTACTGTGTTTTGTTGTGTGTGCGCCGATGGGGAGCGAGCTCGCGGTTTCCCTCGAACTCACTCCCCATCGGGTTCGGTCATCGACGGATGCCGAGCCGCTGGATCAGCGACCGGTAACGCTCGATGTCCACCTTGGTCAAGTAGTTGAGCAGACGGCGGCGACGGCCGACCATCAGCAGCAGGCCACGACGCGAGTGGTGGTCGTGCTTGTGCACCTTGAGGTGCTCGGTCAGGTCGGAGATCCGCTTGGTCAGCATCGCGACCTGGGCCTCCGGCGAGCCGGTGTCCGATTCGTGCACGCCGTAGTCGGCGAGAATCGTCTTCTTCTGGTCGGTGGACAGCGCCACTCACGTACTCCTGTTCATATGTGCCGTGCGAAGGGTTCCCAGCAGGGAAGGTCGGCCGCCACGGACCGCAGCCAGACTCAAACACCGAGGATAACAGGCAGCAACCGACGCGCGCCGGTCAGGGCGCAGCGGTCAGCGCGGTGCGCTGTTCGACGTGGTAGCGAGGCCCCCATGGACCTGGTTCGCTGCGCATCAGCGCTACCTCCCCCGGCACGAACCACTCACCAGTGTAGTCCGCGAACAGGCCAGTCAGCGAACGAATATCAATCCGGGCGCGCGAACGCCAGCGCGCGACGGTCAGGTGCGCGGTGTACTCGGCGCGGTCCGCGCCCGCCGCCTCGGCCAGATCGGCCAGCGCGCTCGCGTCGCGCGGTCCGGCCGGTCGGACACCGGACCAGAGCACGCCGCCGAACGTGCCGCCACCGGCGAGGCGCAGCGTCGGCGCGGGCAGATCGGCCAGTTTCGGCGCGATCGCCGCCCACCGGGGCGCGACCTCGTCCTCGCCGTGGAAACACAGGGTGACGTGCCAGTTCGCCCGCGGCATCCAGCGCAGGTCGCCGACCAGGGCCTCAGCCACTGGCGCGACGGCGGCGATGCGCTTTTCCAGCCGGTCGTACTCGGCGTCGGGCGCGCTGAAGCAGGTAAAAAGGCGGGGCAACGCTCAGACCGTCGGCAGGCCGGCGGCGGGCAGCGGTTCGCTGGCCTGGCGCAGCAGGTCGGCCAGTTCCGGGAACTCCTCGTCCACCAGTTCGGCCGCCGAGTTCAGGTCGTCCGCGGAGAGGATGTTGCGCAGCGCCGAGACTGCCGCGCTCGCGTCCGGGGTGCCATCGACCCGCAACAGGTCCCGGCCGACCGTCGGCTTGGACTCGCGCACGTCCTCCAGCGCCTGCTTGATCGCCTCGGGTTTACCCGCGGCGACGTCCGGGACGAGTACCTTGCGCTCCAACATGAACAGCCTGGCCAACACCGACGGGTTGCCGATCTTCGCCCTGCGGCCGCTCATCACCTGGCTGAGCATGGGCGCGCTGATGCCCAGCGTGTCCGCCAGGTTCGCCTGGGAGACGTTGAACACGCGCACCAGCCGACGGACCCGGTCCCCAAGAGGCTCGCCGTACCACTGGCGTTGCAACGCCAGATTGCGTTGCACGATCTTGGGATCCTCCACTTTCATCCTCCCCGTCACACCGACCAGGCCCGGCCGACCCTGGCCAGGCACGATTATCTTGCCAGCTGAGGATGCCCGCTGCCGGGAGAACGGGTGAACCGGGGCTGATCAGCCCCGGTCCGCGTCCAGAATCCGCCTGGTCTGCCGGACATCCTCGTGCACCTGCTCGACGAGCGCATCGGCCGAGTCGAACTTCTCCATGTCGCGCAGGCGCCGCACGAAGTCCAGGCTCACCCGCTGACCGTAGAGGTCCTCGTCGGTGTCCAACACGAACGCTTCGACCCGCCGCTCCCGTCCGGAGAACGTCGGGTTCGTACCGACCGACACCGCGGCCTGGCGGCGGGTTTCGCCCTCCGGCCCCGATCTGATGAACCAGCACGCGTAGATCCCGTCCGCGGGCACCGCCGCATAGCGCGGCAGCGACAGGTTCGCGGTGGGATAGCCGAGTTCGCGGCCGCGACCGTCGCCGCGCACCACGATGCCCTCCAACCGGTGCGGCCGACCGAGCGCGGCAGCCGCCGCGACCACGTCGCCCGCGTCGATGCAGGAGCGGATGTAGGTGGAGGAGAAAACGGTGCCCGCCTCGGCCATCGCGGTCTCCGGTCCCTGGCCCTTGCCGATGGTCACCAGGTGCGCGTCCTCGACGGTGAAACCGAACCGCTGACCGAGCGAGCGCAGCAACGGCACGTCACCGGCGGCGCGGTAGCCGAAAGTGAAGTTCTCGCCGACCACGACCGCCGCCACGTGCAACCGTTCCACCAGCACCTCGTGCACGAACGCGTCGGCGGGCACCCTGGCCAGTTCGGCGGTGAAGGGCAGCACGCAGAACGTGTCCACGCCGAGCTGCTCGACGAGTTCGGCCTTGCGCCGCAACGTGGTCAGCTGCGCGGGATGGCTGCCCGGCCGGACCACCTCGGACGGGTGCGGGTCGAAGGTGAGGACCACGCTGGGCAGGCCGCGATCCGTGGCGAGCTCGACGGCCCTGTTGATCAGCGCCTGGTGTCCACGATGGACTCCATCGAACACGCCGATGGTCAGCACGCAGCGACCCCAGCTACCGGGCAGATGGTCAAGTCCTCGCCAGCGACGCACGAGGATCACCCTATCCGGCGGTCAGCCCACGGCCAGCATGAGCACGGACTTCGCCGAACCGCGCGCGTTCTCGTCCTGCTCGGTGGCCAGCGCGATCGCCTTGCCCGCCGGGTCGAACACGCCGTAGGTGCCCTCGATGCCCGCCCCGGGCAGCCGCTGCCCGTTGGTGAACGCCGCCGCCTCGGCGGCGGACACGTCGCGGCGCGGGAACGCCAGGTTCACCGCCGCGTCCAGGTCGAGCGAGAGGGTGGGATCCTCGCGCAGCACCTCGATGCCGCGCGCCAGCGCAAGACCGAACGGGCCGACCTGGGTGCGGCACAACGCGCGCAGGTGCCCGCCGATGCCAAGCCGGGCGCCGAGGTCGCGGGCGAGCGCGCGCACGTACGTGCCGGACGAACAGTCCACCAGCACGTCCAGCTCGGTGTAGGTCTCCTCGCGGCGCGCGGCGAGCAGGTCGAACCGGTACACCACAACCGGTCGCGGCGGCAGCTCGACGGTTTCGCCGTCGCGGATGCGCTGGTAGGCCCGCTTGCCGTCGATCTTGACCGCGCTGACCGCACTGGGCACCTGCTGGATCGCCCCGGTCAGCTCCGCGATCCCGGCGCGGATGTCCTCATCGGCCGCGCCCGATCCGTCATGCTCGTCGATGACCTCACCCTCGGCGTCGTCGGTCGTCGTCGATGAGCCGAGCCGGATGGTGGCCAGATACGCCTTGCGTTCCAGGGCGAGGTAACCGAGCAGCTTGGTGGCGCGTTCGATGCCGACCACCAGTACGCCGGTCGCCATCGGATCCAAGGTGCCCGCATGGCCGACCTTGCGGGTGTGGAAGATCTTGCGTAGCCGGGCGACTACGTCGTGCGAGGTCAGACCGGCTGGTTTGTCGACGATCACGAGGCCGGGCGCGACGGGGGGCTGCGTTGACACGAGCGCATATCCTGCCACGCTCGCCCTTCTTTTGGACTGGCACCAGCGTTCAGACGAGTTCCGGCACAAGATCGTGATCCCAGCGCCGTTTGGTCAGTCGCACCGGCACTTCCTCGCCGCGATTCGCGGCCGCGAACACCTCGGCGCGGGCCCGCCGCCACCACACCGCGACCCGCCAACCGCCAAGCAGGAACACGGCGACCACGGCCAGCATGCCGACCCGGTAGCCGAGCGCCTGCTGCGCGGGCCCGAACAGGTTGACCAGCAGGCCGACGCCGAGCGCGGCGACCGTGGTGGCCACGAAACCGCCCACGTTGACCACGCCGGTCGCGGTGCCCACCCTGTGCATCGGGTTGTAGTCCCTGGCCAGCGCGAACCCGACCGCGGAGATCGGACCGCCGACCGCGAACAGACCGAACGCGACGATCAGCACGCCGACCGGGAGCGGGTTCGGGTCGGTGAGCAGCATGGTCCAGGTGAGCGCGGCGGCGATCAGCGCGCCGACCACGATCGGCATCCGGATCTCGCGGTAGCGGCTGGTGACCGCGCCCACGACCGGGTTGGCCACCAGACCGACGAGCACCAGTCCGGCCAGCACGTCGGCGGCCCGCGCCGTGGACAGGTGCTGGGTGTTGATCAGGTAGGGGGCGCCCCAGAGCAGACCGAGCGTGGTCGGGCTGACCATGGTGGCGAAGTGCGTCCAGAACCCGAGCCGCGTCCCCGGCACCCGCCACGAGGTGCGCACGCCGCGCAGCACGTCGCGCAGGCCGATCGGCGCGCTCTGCCCCGGTCCGTCGGTGAGGTGCTGCGGCTTGACCCGCAGCCCGACCGCGACCACCGCGCCGTAACCGGCGCTGAGCAGACCCGCGACCGCGAACGTCCTGGTCCAGCCCGCCGCGCCGAGCAGCATGGTCAGCGGCACGGTGGCGGCCAGGTTGCCGAACCCGCCGAGCATCGAGGACAGCGCGACCACCAGCGGGTAGTTGCGTGCCGGGAACTTGGCTGCCGCGACGCGCAGCACGCTCACCCAGGTCATCGCGTCCCCGACGCCGAGGATGGCACGGGCGACGAGCGCCAGCGGGTAGGAGTGCGCGAGGCCGAACAGGGTCTCGCCAAGGCCGAGGAACAGCGCGGCACAGGTCAGCGTGACGCGCGGACCGAAGCGGTCGACCAGCAGACCGGTCGGGATCTGCATGCTCGCGTAGACCGCGACCTGCAGGACGGTGAACGTGGACAGCGCGGCCGGTCCGACGCCGAAGCGGTGCGCGGCCTCCAGCCCGGCGACGCCGAGCACGCTGCGGTGGAAGACGGAGGTGACGTAGACGACGATGGCAATGGACCACAGCAGCCAGGCTTGGCGGGTCTGGCGGGTGGTCGGTGCGACCGACACGGGCTTTCCTTCACACGAGCAGTTGTTTCCCCGACGGAGGCGGCCGGATCACGGCGCCCTAACCAGAATCGCTGAACCGAAACCAAATGTAACGGTTGTGCGTCGTGTGATCCGACACAGTGGCCCAGACCACCCGCCACTACTGAGCTCTGCCGTTTAAAGAGAGGCTTGCGCGCCCGCCGTAGCCCAGCGCCCGGATGCGGTGCGCAGCAACACCGCGACCAGCCGCAACACGATCAACGCGGCCAACCCACTCCAGACTCCGACCAGACCCCAGTGCAGCGCAAGGGAAATCCACACCAACGGCAGGAAACCGATGAGCGCGGAGAGCAAGGTCGCGGTGCGCAGGAAGGCGGCGTCGCCCGCGCCGAGCAGCACTCCGTCGAGCGCGAACACCACGCCCGCCAACGGTTGCAGCCCGACGAAGAACCACCAGGCGTGCGGGATCTGGCTCAACACAGCCGAATCCGAGGTGAACACCTTCGGCAGAACGGAGAACAGCGCCGCGAACAGCACGCCGGTGAAGATCCCGAACCACAGCCCGTACCAGCCGACCCGCTTGGCCAGCGCGCGTGCCTGTTTCACTTCCCCACCGCCGAGCGCGGCGCCGATCAGCGACTGAGCCGCGATGGCGAGCGAGTCCAGCACCAGGGACAGGAACGTCCACAGTTGCAGCACGATCTGATGGGCGCCGACCGCGGCGGCCGAGGTGCGCGCGGCGACGGCGGCGGCCGAGACGAAGCACACCTGGAACGCGAGGCTGCGCAGCACCAGGTCGCGGCCGAGCCCCAGCTGCGCGCGGATCTGCTTCGGGTTCGGCCGCAGGGACACCTCGTTCACCCGGCGCTCGTGCAGCAGCGCACGCAGGAACAGGCTCGCGGTCAGCACCTGCGCCACCACGTTGGCGATGGCCGACCCGACCAGCCCCAACCCGGCGGCGCGCACCAGCACCACGACCAGCACGGCGGAAAAACCGTTGCCCAGCAACACGTACCGCAACGGCCGTCGCGCGTCCTGCACGCCGCGCAGCCACCCGTTGCCCGCCATCGTGACCAGGATCAGCGGCGCACCGAACAGCGCGATCCGCAGCCAGCTCACCGCCTGCGCGGCCACCGTCGGGTTGCCGGCCAGCGCCTCCGCGACCGGTGCCGCGACCAGTTGGCCGATCACCAGGATGGCGACGCCCACCAGCAACCCGAGGTAGGTGGCCTGCACGCCCTCGCCGACCGCGTCCCCGCGCCGTCCGGCTCCGTGCAGCCGCGCGGCGCGCGCCGTGGTGCCGTAGGACAGGAAGGTCAACTGGCTGGACACCTGCGAGAGCACCACGCCACCCAGCGCCAGCCCGGCCAGCGCGAGCCCGCCGACGTGGCCGACCACTGCGGTGTCCACCAGCACGTAGAGGGGTTCGGCGGCGAGCACGCCCAGCGCGGGCACGCCGAGGCTCAGTAACTGACGAACCGGCGTGCTCACACCAGTGGGGCGTCGGCCAGCGCCGCGAACAGCCGCTCCCGGACCTCGTCGAGGGTGCCGGTGGTGCTGAACCCGGCCGCGAACCGGTGCCCGCCACCGCCGAGCGCGGTCGCCACCGCGTTGACGTCCAGGTGACCGACCGCGCGCAGCGATCCGACCCACTCGGTCGGCCCGGCCTGCTTGAGCACGGCGGCCACCTCGGCCTCGCCGCTGCCGCGCACGGTGTCGATCACCGATTCTGCCTCTTCGGCGGGCAGGCCGACCATGTCCTCCAGCAGCACCGAGGTGAAGACGACGCCGAGACCGCGGGCGGCCTCCTGGTCGTACACGGCCCGGCCGAAGACGGCGGCGAGCATCCGCAGCCTGCCGAACGGGTGGGTGCCGATCAGCGCGCGCCCGGTCTTGTCCGGGTCGACGCCCGCCGCGATCAGCCGCGCCGCGACCTCGTGGGTGGCCGGCTTGGCGCGGCGGAACGAGCTGGTGTCGGTGAGCAGGCCCGCGTACACCGCGCGCGCGATCGGCTCGGTGAGCTCGACACCGAGCGCGTCGATCAGCCGCAGCACGATTACCGTGGTCGACTCGGCGGTCACGTCCACCAGGTGGTGCGTACCGAACCGGGTGTTGGACAGGTGGTGGTCCACGACCAGCACGGACCCGCCTGCTTCGGTCGTGGTCTCGGTCAGCTCCGTCAGCCCGTCCAGCCTGCCCAGGCTCGCGCAGTCGACCGTGACCAGCAGGCCCGGTGCCTGTTTCGACAGCTGCGACGCGGGCACGTACAGGTCACCCGGGTCGATGACCGACAACGACGGCGGCAGCTCGTCCGGCGAACCGAACGACACCCGCACCGTGGCGCCGAGCGCGCGCAGGGCCAGGCCGAGCGCGACCATGCTGCCGAACGCGTCCGGGTCCGGGTTCAGGTGCCCGAGCACGGTGACATCGCGCGCGCCTGCGAGCAGCGCGAGAGCCGAGTCCAGCTCCTGCTCGGTGTAGGTCACGTGCGGCGTGTTGGTCGAAATACTCACCCCGGCAGGCTACGTCCCTTCCGACCTGGGTAGTTTCCGACCCGATGAACGACTACGCGGTCATGCACTACCCGGCGGCCAACCGGGTCTACGCCGAGAGCTCGATCCGGCTGCTCGTCAGCGAGCTGCGCGCGTTCGACGAACGAGCGCTCGGCAACCGGCTCAGCGATATCGCCGAGACCGCCATCGGCGGGGTCGGCTACGTCACCTTCAGCGCGCCCGAACTGTCCGAACTGGACATCGAACTGCTGTCCAATGTGTCCACCCTCTACGCACTGTTCCAAGTGGATGGTGGCCTGCTGCGCCCGATCACCGTGGCGCGCCTTGACAAGTTCGACAGCGACCTGCTGACCATCCAGAAGTACGCTGGCAAGACCAACGAGCTGTTCACCAAGCTGCTGCTCAACGTCACCACGCTGGCCATCGACGAGCCGAGCCGGATGGTGCGCGACCGGCTGCACGTGCTGGACCCGATGTGCGGCCGGGGTACCACGCTCAACCACGCCATGATGTACGGCTACGACGCGACCGGCCTCGACCTGGACACCAAGGACTTCGAGGAATACACCCGGTTCATCAAGACCTGGCTGAAGAACAAGCGCATCAAACACCAGACCGACACCGCGCCGATCCGCCGCAACCACATGCACCTCGGTCGCAGGCTGGACATCAGCATCGGCGTCAGCAAGGAGTCCTACAAGGCGGGCGACGCTCTCCAGTTGAGCTACGTGAACGCGGACACCTTGCGCAGCAAGGAATTCTTCCGTAACGGTGCGTTCGACCTGATCGTCACCGACGCCCCGTACGGCATCCAGCACGGCAGCCGTTCCGGCGCGGGCGTGCCGAGCCGCCAGCAGCGCACTGGCGACCTCTCCCGTGATCCGCGCCGCCTGCTCACCGAGGCGCTGCCCGGCTGGGCGACGCTGCTGCGTCCCGGTGGCGCCATCGGCATCTCCTGGAACGACCTGGTGCTCGACCGCGCCGACCTGGCCGAACTGGTCGGCGGCGCCGGTCTGGACGTGCTGGACAGCGACGCCTACCTCGGCTTCGCGCACCGCGTCGACCAGGCGATCAACCGCGACGTCCTGGTCGCACGGAAGCCCGTCAGCTAGCGGATCTCGTAGGTCCCGTCCAGCCGGGCGCGGCCGATGACGTGCCCTGCGACGGCGGTGATCGCCGTGTCGAGGGTGCAGCCGGCGGGCAGTCCGGACTCCTGGTCGAGGGCGAAGAGCTGGAAGACGTAGGCGTGCGGCCCGTGTGACCGGATCGGCATGGGCCCGGCCCAGCCGCGGCGACCGAGCGGGCCCTTGCCGTGCCGGATGCCGGGGATCGGACTCGGGTTGGCGAGGGCGTTCTCCGGGATGCCGCCCAGCGACGGGTCGACGCCCAGCGCGAGGGCGTGGGTGGCGGGTTTCCCGATCGGAACGTCGGGATCCTGCACGATGAGCACGAGTTCGACGGTGCCCGCCGGTGGTGGGGTCCAGTCGAGGGCGGGCGAGACGTTCGGGCCGAACAGCCTGCCCCGGTGCTTTTCCGGTATCGGTGCCCCGTGGTCGAAGGCAGGGCTGGTCAGCCTGAAGTTCTCCAGGGCGGCCAGGTCGGGGCGGGCCCAGACGAGGGTGTCGTGACCGGCACGCCGGTTGCGCAGGGCGACGCCGAGCGGGTTCGCGGGCATGAGGTCAACTCCTTAGGTATACCAAAGACTCCTTTAGGTATATTAACGAGCTGTGCAGAAAGCCGCAAAGACCGAAGGAGACGATCTCGGCGGGCAGGTGCGCTCCGCCGTCGGACGCCTCTACCGCCGCTTCCGCAGCGAGCGCCCCGAAGGCAGCCTCGGCGACGCGGCCCTCGCCGTGCTCACCCGCCTGCGCAAACACGGCCCGCAGACGCTGACCGAGCTCAGCGGGCACGACCGGGTTTCGCCCGCCTCGATGAGCCAGACGGTCAACCGCCTCACCTCAGCGGGTTATGCCGTGCGCACCCGCGACCCGGGCGACGGCCGCAAAGTCCTGTTCAGCGCGACCAAGGAAGGCGACGAACTCGCCGACGCCGCCCGGGCGCAGCGCAACGCCTGGCTCGACGACGCGCTACGCGCCCTCAGCGCGGAGGACCGCGCGGTGATCGCCCGTGCCGCGGCACTGCTCGGCACCATCGCCGACTCTTGACTTAGCGGCGTCGTCGCGCTGCCACCCGAAGCGCTGACCGACGGCTGCGCTCCCAGTGCGAACCCCCGCCCGACCAGCACCGCCAGCACCTTGAGCACGCCCCCACCCCGCACTTGTCGAGGCTAAAAGCCCGGCAGCGGGCGCGAGCAAAGATTCTTCTGCCAATCGCGTCATGGCCGGACGTGAGCCAGGTCTCCCCACTGTCGTCGGAGGAGCGTCGTCGGGGGACGTTCCTCCGGCGACCCGTGTCTACTCGGACTTGGGCAGCAGAGCGGCGAGTAGTTCGCGCAGGGATTCCTGCTGTTGCCCGTCCAGCCGGCTCAGCGGAGAGCGGGCGTCGAGCGGCTCGAGGGCTTCGACTCGGCGGCCCTGACCTGCCTCCAGTGAGCACGATCGGCGGTGCCGGCGCGGTCGTCGGCATGATCCTCACCATCGCCGGTCTGGCCATCGCGCTGTTGCTGATCTCAGCGGAACGCCGCGACGTTGCGCACCGCCCAGTCGGCGTAGGAACGCGCTGACCTGCCCAGTAGGCGCTGGACATCCGGGCTCACCCGCTGCTCGTCCGGCGTCGGGTCGCCGAGGATGTCCAGCGTGCGGTCGGCGATCCCGTCCGGCATGAACGTGGACAGTCGCGTCCTGGCCTCGGCACGGGTCAACTCGATGAATCGCACAGACTCGCCGAGCGCGTCGGCGATCGCCGCGGTCTGCCCGCGCGGCGAGATCGGCGCGGGACCGGTGAGCGTGTAGGTCTCGCCGAGATGGCCTGGCTCGCGCAGGGTCACGGCCGCGACCTCGGCGATGTCGAGCGGGTCGACGGTCGGCAGCGCGACGTCGCCGAACGGCGCCGCGACCGTCCGCTCGGCACGGACGGTCGCCGCCCACTGCATCGTGTTCGAGTGGAAGCCGCCCGGTCGCAACACCGTCCACGCCAGACCCGATTCGACGACGGCGTGTTCCTGGTCGGCGGGATGACGTCCGGTGCCGACGCCCTGGGAGGACAACAACACCACCCGGCCGACGCCCGCATCACGCGCCCGCGCCAGCACTCCATCAAGCGGGAAGTCCCCCGCTGTCAACAGGAACAGCGCATCCGCGCCGGTCAGCGCCGACGAGATGCTCCCCGGTTCGGCCAGATCCGCCTGCCGCGCAAGCACTTCCGGCGGTACGTCCGCCGGGGTGATCCCGCGCGACACCGCCGTCACCTTCTCGCCCGCCGCCACCAGTGCCGCCACCAGCGGTCGCCCAACATTGCCCGTTGCTCCGGTTACCACGATCATGCAAAGGACGATACTATCCGGAGTATATTAGGTACCTAGAGGAAAGTAATGGCGAATCCAACGAACCCCTGCCCGATCTCACCGGTGGTCGACATCGTGTTCAGCCGATGGACCACGCCAATCCTGTGGACGTTGAACCAGGACGGTCCGCTGCGGTTCGTCGAACTGGAGCGGATCATCATGATCACGCCGAAGGTGCTCACCCAGCGGTTGCGCCAACTGGAACGCGACGGCTTGGTCACCCGCGCGTACCACGCTGAGGTACCGCCCCGGGTCGAATACCAGATCACCGCACTCGGCCGCAGCCTCGCGCCGGTGTTCGCCGCGCTGGCGAGCTGGTCCCCCAATCTGGCCGAGGTCGACCGGGCCCGCGCGGACTATGACAACCGCTAGAGAAAACGAGATGCGGCCACCGACCGGCCTGGCTACCGTCCGGGCGTGGCCCACACCTACCCTCCGCTGAACGTCGAGATCCGCACGCCGCGCCTGACCCTGGCCGGTGCGTCCGACGAACTGCTGGAACGCCTCGTGCCGCTGGTCCGGGCCGGGATCGCCAACACCGAGCCATGGCCGTTCGACGACCCGATCTCCTTCTACGCCGACAGCCCCGAACGCGAATGGCAGTGGCTGCGCAGCATCTGGGGCGGCCGTTCCCGGCTGAGCCCGGATTCGTGGCGGCTCTACTTCGCCGTGCTGGTCGACGGCGAACCGGTCGGCATGCAGGACCTGAGCGGCCGGAACTTCACCCGGTTCGGCACGGTGACAAGCTTCTCCTGGCTGGCGCCCTGCAGTCGCGGGCAGGGACTCGGCAAGGAGATGCGGGCGGCGATCCTGCACCTGGCCTTCGCCGGGCTGGGCGCGCGCGAAGCAGGCAGCGACGCGTTCTTCGACAACGAAGCGTCCAACCGCGTTTCCCGTGGCCTTGGCTACGAACCCAACGGCACCGACTGGGACACCCGACGCGGCGAAGCCGCGCTGATCCAGCAGTGGCGGCTCACCCGGGATGCGTGGGAGCGGGTCCGCCGGGACGACATCGAGCTGACCGGCGTCACGCAGTGCCTGCCGGTGCTGCGCATCGGGCCTAGTTGATACCGAGATCGTCTGCTGCGGCGCGGAACGCGCGGAACGCCTCGTTGCCGCGCAACACGAAGCGCACCAACGTGATCGAGCCGGGGACTGCGTCGAGCACCGCGCGCAGCGCGATGGGAGCGGCGGCGTCGAAAGGCCAGCCGTAAACGCCGGTGCCGATGGCCGGGAAGGCAATCGTCTCCGCGCCGAGGCCGGTGGCCACGGCGAGCGAGTTGTGGTGGCAGTCGGCGAGCAGGTCCGAACGATCCTCCTCGCGCGAAAAGCGCGGACCGACCGTGTGCACGACCCAGCGAGCGCGCAACAGACCCGCGGTGGTCGCCACCGCCTGGCCGACCGGAAGCCCCTTGCCGTAGTGGCCGGCGCGTAACGCGCGGCATTCGGCGAGGATCTCCGGACCGCCGTCGCGGTGGATGGCGCCGTCGACGCCACCACCGCCGAGCAGCGACGAGTTGGCCGCGTTCACGAGCACGTCGACCTTCGCATCAAGCAGGTCGCCCGCGACCAACTCGATCGCCACCACCGGAATCAGTCCTCGTCGTCGAGTTCGTCGTCGATCTCGCGCGGCTGGCGGTACGGGTCCGCCTCGCCAGCGGGCTCGGCGCCGTTGGCCAATCGAGCCACCTCGGCGTCGGCCATCCTGGCCGCGTCGAGCAGTTCCTCGATGCGGCGCGCGTCGTCCGGCACCGTATCGGTCACAAAGGACAGTGTCGGGGTGAACCGGACACCTGTGCCCTGGCCGACCATGGTGCGCAGCTTGCCGCGCGCGGCCTCAAGGGCCACTGCCGCGCCCTCGACGTCCGGCCGGTCTTCCAACCGCTCCGGGAGCACGGTGTAGTAGACCGTCGCGTCGTGCAGGTCTGCGGTGATCTTCGTGTCGGTGATCGTTATCTTGGCCAGCCGGGGGTCCTTGATCTCGTGTTCGATCGCGGACGCCACGATCTGCGTGATCCGCTTCGCGAGCCGGCGGGCACGGGGAGCGTCAGCCACGACGCCTTCTCCTATCTATGTTTCTCGCGACGTGAGCACAAAGCTCTAGTCGTCGTGCGGACCGACGATCCGGTGCCGGGCCGTGAGCAACTGCAACTCCGGCCGTCCGGTCACGAGTCGTTCGCAGGAGTTGAGCAGCTCCTGCACATGTGCCGCGTCGGGAGCCACCGCGGCAATCCCGATCAACGCCCTGCGATGCAGATCGAGGTGACCGGCTTCGGCCACCGCGACCTCGTACTTGCGTCGCAGTTCCGCGACGATCGGCCGGACCACGGATCGCTTCTGCTTGAGTGAATGGACATCCCCAAGGAGGACATCCAGTTCCAACGCACCTATGTACACGTTGTCATGCCCCGTATTTCGGCGGCGTGCCGGGACCGGACGGGGTGACCGGTCCCGGCACGTTACTGTGCCGTCAATCTCTGGCTGTCAAGCGAGGACTATCAGGCCCTCGGCTTCTCGCGCATCTCGAAGGTCTCGATGGTGTCGCCCATGCGGAGGTCGTTGTAGTTGTGCAACGTGATACCGCACTCGAAGCCTTCCCGCACCTCGGTCGCGTCGTCCTTGAACCGGCGCAGCGAGGTGATGGACAGGTTGTCGATGACGACCATGTTGTCCCGCAGGACGCGTGCCTTGGAGTTGCGCCGGATCTCGCCCGACATCACCAGACAACCGGCGATGGTGCCGACCTTCGAGGACCGGAACAGCTCGCGAACCTCGGCCCGGCCAAGCTGCACCTCCTCGTACTCCGGCTTGAGCATGCCCTTGAGTGCCTGCTCGACCTCGTCGATCGCCTGGTAGATGACCGAGTAGTAGCGGACGTCGATGCCTTCGCGGGTCGCCTGCTCGGCGACCTTGCCCTCGGCGCGGACGTTGAACCCGATGATGATCGCGTTGGACGCGATCGCCAGGTCCACGTTGGCCTTGGTGATGCCACCGACACCGCGGTCGATCACCCGGAGCACGACCTCTTCACCCACGTCGATCTTCATCAACGCGTCTTCGAGGGCCTCGACGGTACCCGAGTTGTCGCCCTTGATGATCAGGTTCAGCTGGCTGTGTTCCTTGAGCGCGGCATCCAGGTCCTCCAGGCTGACCCGCTTGACCCGCGACGCGTTGAGCGCGTTGCGGTTGCGAGCCGACCGGCGCTCGGCGATCTGCCTGGCGACCCGGTCCTCGTCCACGACGAGGAACTTGTCACCGGCACCGGGCACGGACGTGAAACCGACGACCTGCACCGGGCGGGACGGCGTCGCCACCTGGATGTCGTCGCCGAACTCGTCCAGCATCCGCCGCACGCGGCCGTAGGCGTCGCCTGCGACGATCGCGTCGCCGACGTGCAGCGAACCGCGCTGCACCAGCACCGTGGCGATCGGACCGCGACCGCGGTCCAGGTGCGCCTCGATCGCCACGCCCTGGGCCTCCATGTCCGGGTTGGCCCGCAGATCCAGCGCCGCGTCCGCGGTCAGCAGGATCGCTTCGAGCAACCCGTCGATGTTCGTGCCCTGCTTGGCTGAGATGTCCACGAACATGGTGTCGCCGCCGTACTCCTCGGGCATGACACCGTAGTCGCTCATCTGCTGGCGAATCTTCTGCGGATTCGCGCCTTCCTTGTCGATCTTGTTCACCGCGACCACGATCGGCACCGCCGCCGCCTGGGCGTGGTTGATCGCCTCGACCGTCTGCGGCATGACGCCGTCGTCGGCCGCGACCACGATGACCGCGATGTCCGTGGCCAGCGCACCACGGGCACGCATGGCGGTGAACGCCTCGTGGCCAGGGGTGTCGATGAAGGTGATCGGCCGCTCGTTGTCAGCCAGGTTCGTGACGACCTGGTAGGCACCGATGTGCTGGGTGATGCCGCCCGCCTCGTGCTGGTGCACGTTGGCGTTACGGATCGTGTCCAGCAGGCGGGTCTTACCGTGGTCGACGTGACCCATGACGGTCACCACCGGCGGACGGGACCGCCGGTCGTCTTCGCCACCGGAGTCGCTGCCGTAGCTGATGTCGAAGGACTCCAGCAGTTCCCGGTCTTCTTCCTCCGGGCTGACGACCTGGATCTCGTAGTTCATCTCCTGGCCGAGGATCTGCAGGATCTCCTCGGAGACGGACTGGGTCGCGGTGACCATCTCGCCGTTGTTGAACAGCGCCTGCACCAGCGCGGCCGGGTTGGCGTTGATCTTCTCGGCGAAGTCGGTCAGCGAGGCACCGCGCGGGAGCCGGATGGTCTCGCCGCTGCCCTTGGGCAGCCGCACGCCACCGACGCTCGGCGCCTGCATGTTGTCGTATTCCTGGCGCTTCTGGCGCTTCGACTTGCGACCACGCCGGGGCGCGCCACCGGGACGGCCGAACGCACCAGCCGCGCCGCCGCGACCGGCACCGCCACCACCGGGACGACCGCCGCCGCCACCGGGGCGGAAACCGCCACCGCCGCCAGCACCGCCGCCTGCCGGGGCACCGCCGCCACCGCCACCGCGGAAGCCGCCACCGCCACCGCCGCCGCCACCAGGACGGAAGCCGCCGCCACCGCCGCTGCCCCCACCGGGACCGCCACGGAAACCACCGCCGCCACCGCCACCACCGGGACGACCGCCGCCACCGCCCCCGGGACCACCGGGACGACCGCCACCGCCACCACCAGGACGACCACCACCACCGCCACCAGGCCCGGAACGCTGCGGCCTCGGCGGCATCATGCCCGGGTTCGGCCTCGGCGGCATGTTGCCGGGGGTCGGCCGGGAACCGCGGTCGCCGCTGGGCGCCGGACGGTCACCGCGCGGCGCGTTGCCGGGACGGCTGTCACCGGGACGCGGCGGACGCGGTTCGCCAGGACGCGCCTGCTGCGCGGGCCGTTGCTGCTGCGGAGCAGGCGTGCCACCGCCGACGCCGAACGGGTTGTTGCCGGGACGCGGCGAGCGCGGACCGGGCTTCGGGGACTGCCGACGCGGCGGGACCACGGCCGAACCCTGGCCACCCTGCGCGGCAGCGGGGCTGCTGGCCGGGGGCTGGGCCGGATTGGGCTTGCTCGCCGGACGCGGCTGCTCGGTCGGCGCGGGTGCCGCCGAAGCGGCAGCCGCTGGCGCCGGAGCCGGAGTGACCGGACGCGGCGCAGGCTTCGGGCCGGGCACCGCACTCGGGCGGGCCGACGGGGTCGGCGCGGAACTCGGGGCCGGGCCGGGGCGGGATGCCGCGGCCGAGGGCGCGGGAGCCGCACCGTCGCTGTTGTTGCTGCCACCGCCGTTGCTGCTCGGCGCACCAGGCTTCGGACCGGCGCCGGGGCGCGGGCCGGAAGACCGGGCCGACTTGCTCGGCTCGGAAGGGGAGAAGGAATCCCGCAACCTGCGGGCAACCGGCGCCTCCACGGTGGAGGACGCGGACTTCACAAACTCGCCGAGATCCTTGAGCTTGGCGAGTACGTCTTTACTGGTGACACCGAGCTCTTTTGCGAGCTCGTGCACGCGGGCCTTGCCTGCCACTACTCTCCTCACTGAGAGGCCGGCGGCATAGCCCGCTGACCTCGTCTATCGTCGCGCGTTCATGGCTTCAGCTTCACGGCTGACTCATGACGGGTCGACCTGCTTCCCTGCTCTTGCCCGTCGCCGGTAGGTCCAGCAACGTCTTTCACACCAACCACCTGTTCCAGGTAGTCCGCCAGCTGATCGACGGCCAGCGGCCCGGTGGCGCGCAGCGCCCTCGGAAACGCCTTCCGTCGCTCGGCCAGCCGCAGACAGTCCTGACTTCGGTGCAGCCACGCACCTCGGCCGACGAGCCTGCGTCGCGGATCAGGCACCAGGGCACCGTCCACGACAACCACGCGCAACAGATCATCGGCAGACGTCCGGGCGCGGCAACCGACACATGTTCGGACTGGGCCGAAGGGTGCGGATGCCGGTCCTGGACGTCGAACCAACTCAGAGTCTATCTCCCCCGGGCCCACAGGGGGACGCTCGGGGCGGGCAGCGGTGCCCAACTGTTGCCGAACCGGACCTCGCCGGGGGCTCTCAGACCGACGAGACATCCCGTGGCGGCTCCTCCTGATAACCGGCAGTGCTCGACTCGACCGGTTCGGTGACATCATTGCTGGCCGCATCGCTGCGGATGTCGATGCGCCACCCTGTCAGGCGCGCCGCCAGCCGGGCGTTCTGTCCTTCTTTGCCGATCGCCAGCGACAGCTGGAAATCGGGCACGACCACCCGCGCGGTCTTGGCCCGCTCGTCCACAACTGTGACGGACACGACTTTCGCGGGCGAAAGCGCGTTGCCGACGAACGTCGCCGAGTCCTCGGCGTAGTCGATGATGTCGATCTTCTCGCCGGCCAGCTCGCTCATCACGTTGCGCACCCTGGCGCCCATCGGGCCGATGCACGCACCCTTGGCGTTGACGCCGTGCACCGTCGAGCGGACCGCGATCTTCGACCGGTGCCCCGCCTCCCTGGCGACCGCGGCGATCTCCACGGTGCCGTCGGCGATCTCCGGCACTTCCAGCGCGAACAACCGCCGCACCAGGTTCGGGTGCGTACGCGACAACGTGATCTGCGTCCCGCGCATTCCCCGCGACACGGTCACCACGTAGCACTTGATCCGGGTGCCGTGCTCGTAGGTCTCGCCGGGCACCTGCTCGGCGGGCGGCAGCACGCCCTCGATCCCGCCCACCTGCACCACGACCATGCCGCGCTGGTTGGCCCGCGCGTCACGCTGCACGACGCCCGCGATCAGCTCACCCTCCTTGGCGGCGAACTCGCCGAAGGTGCGCTCGTGCTCGGCGTCGCGCAGCCGCTGCAGGATGACCTGGCGCGCGGTGGTCGCGGCGATCCGGCCGAAGCCCTCCGGGGTGTCGTCCCACTCCTGCAGGACCTCGCCCTCCGGGCCGACCTCCTGCGCGAGCACGCGCACCGCACCGGTCTTGCGGTCCACGTCGACCCGCGCGTGCCCCTGGTGGCCGTCGGTGTGCCGGTAGGCCGTGAGCAGCGCGGTCTCGATGGCCTCGATGACCGTTTCGAAGGGGATGTCCTTGTCCCGTTCGATCGCGCGCAGCGCGGCGATGTCGACGTTCACAGCGACCCCTCCTTTGTGTCCTGGTTGTCAGTGCCGTCACTGCCGCGTTCCAGTAGCAGCAGTTCGGCGCTCGGTGGCTGGCGGAACTCGATCTCCACGGCGGCCCTGGCCACGCTGGCATAGTCCACCCGGCGCAGCGATCCGTCGACAAGGACGTCGACGCCGTCGTCGTCGGCGCTACCGACCCGGCCGAGGAACTCGGCCCCGTCGTGGCGGCGCACCTTCACCAGGCGCAGCTTGGCCCGGCGCCAGTGCCGTGGCTTGGTCAGTGGCCGGTCCACGCCGGGCGAGGTCACCTCGAGGGTGTACGCGCCGGCGAGGATGTCGTCATTGGCGTCCAGCGCGGCCGAGATCACCCGGCTCGCCTCGGAGAGCAGGTCGAGTTCGACGCCGTCGTCCGCATCGACGACCACTTTCACCAGCCTGCGCCTGCCGGCCACGGTGACGTCCAGGGTCTCCAGGTCGAAACCGAGGGTGCCGACGGCTTCGGCGACAACAGGCGTGAGCCGGCCCTGGATGTCCTCGCGCGCTCCGGCCGCTCCGCTGCCGTGCTGCTGGCTGGACACGTGATCGCTCCTCACTGCTACTAGGCCGCCTGCGTCGCGTCTCGTGCTGGCCACGCACGACGACACCGACCGACGAGAAGTGTTCGCCGGTCGTGGTCGCCCAGCGTATCGCGTCCGGCCGATTCGGCAGGGCTGGCCGGAGTCACCCGCGCCGGTCGGGGCATGCCAACGCTGGCAGGATGCATAACCGTGAGTGGTGACGGGTCTGCACGCGCGATGTCCCGCCGGAGCGCGCTGCGCTTCGGTGCCCTGGCGATCCTGGCTCCGCCCCTGCTCGCGGCCTGCGGCCCGGACGACAACACCGCACCGAACGGCGTGGACCAGCTGACCGATTTCTACAACGCGGCCCTGACCGACGTGGCCACCGCGAACGCCGCCGCCAAGGCGTTCCCGAGCGACGCGCCGACCTTCCAGGTGGCCGCGCAGGTCCGGCAGGCGCACGCGACCGCGCTGGCCAAGGAGATCAGCCGCGCCTCCACGGCCAGCACCACGCCCAAGCCCCCGCAGGCGACGCCCGCCTCGGTGTCCGGCGGCGAGAGCGACACGATCAACGCGCTGGTGGCCGCCTTGAACAAGACCACGGCGAGCACTGTGGTGCAGCAGGTGCCGCGCTACCGGGCCGGGCTGGTCGCGTCGGTCTGCGGCGGCTGCGCGAGCCTGGCCCAGGCGCTGAACGGCTCGCCAGTGCCCACCGCGCAGCAGAGCGACGCGTTGCTCGACGCGGGCTCGCCCTCCGGCTCACTGGATGCCGACACGGTCGGCGCGCTGCAGAAGGCGCTCGCCGCCGAGCACGCCGCGTTCTGGGTGTGCGGCACCGCCAACACGTTCCTGTCCGGGTCGGCGGGCACCGCGGTCGACACCGCGACCGACGCCCACCAGATCCGCCGCGACACCACCGAGCAGGTGCTCACGGCGGGCGGCGCGACCCCGGTGCAGTCGCAGGCGGCGTACCGGACGCCGCAGCTGATCACCGACCAGGCTTCGGCACTGTCCGCGCTGGCGGTCGCCGAGTCCGACGCCGAGGTGGCCTGGCGGGCGGTGTGCGAGAACACCGACGATCACGCGGTGCGCTCGATGGGTCAGGCCGCGCTGGTCGGCGCGGTGCTGTGGCAGACGTCGTGGCGGCACCTGGCCGGTGTCACCCCGGCCTCGATCGCCATGCCCGGCCAGCCCAGTTGAGTCCCGGCCAGCCCAGTTGAGTCAGCGGGCCAGCTTCTGCGTGAGCGCGTCCTTGCAGACCGCGTTGAGTTCGGCCTTGGCGGGCTGGTTGCCGGACAGATGCGCGTCCTCGGTGCCGGTGGCGAACTCGGCGACCACGATCACCTCGTACTGCCCGTCGGCATCCGACTCGTAACCGCCGTTCTCCAGGTTCGTCGGACCGTTGGGCACCGGGTAGCCCTCTTCGACGAGGTCCTGGACGTGGCCGCTCTTGGGCTCCTGGCCGATCTTGTCGATCTGGGCGGCATCGGTGGCGCTGCCCATCTTCAGGATCGCGACCGACGCGAGCACCTTGTTGCCGTCGGGCAGCTGCGTGGTCCACAAGGACCGGGTCAGTGACTGGCACGGGTGGCTCTGCAGGAAGGCCGCCATCTGGCTGGTGGCGTGGCTGGCGCACTGGCCAGCGGTCTGCGCGGCGACGTAGGGGGTGAACGAGTACCTGCCGGTGTGCTGCGTCTGCTGCCCCTGGTTCTGCGTCTGCACCGGCGCCTCGTTGTGGGTCAGGAACCAGAGGATCCCGGACACCAGGGCGACGCCCAGCAGCCCGAGTCCCTTCAGCGTGTAGTCCATCGCCTTGGACCGGCCCTGCTGGGCCGGTGGCGGGGACTGCTGGGGTCCACGCTGCGCAGGACCCTGCTGTGCGGGGCCCTGTTGCGCAGGGAACGGACCCGAGTGCAGGTCCGGCGGCGGTGCCCCCAGCGCCTGCATCGGCATCAACGATGTCCCATGCGGACGTCTTCCCTGCGGTGGCATGGGCGCCCGCCGGTCATACTGCTCGGCCACAACGAACCACCGTAACGGGTGAACCTTTGACATGCACCGCCAGCTCACCCTTTGCGCGTCAGGCGATGCCGAGTCGCAACAGGCCGTCCCAGGCCCGATCGGGCAGCAACCAGTGCAGGAAAATGCCCGGTTTGGCGCCAAAACCCACCGCGTACCTGGTCCTGGGCCGGCGCGCGGTCGACGCGCGGGCGATCGCCGAGGCGATGACCTTGGGGTCGGAGCCGAACCCCTCGCGGCCGAGCTGCCTGGCCATTCGCGCGACCGGCTTGGCGTAGGCGCCCTCGCCGGAGGTCTTCGCCAGGTTGTCCGCGGCGATGCCGCCCCATTCGGTGCGGATGCCGCCCGGTTCGATCACCACGACATCGATGCCGAAAGGCCGCAGTTCGCTGCGCAGCGAGTCGCTCAGCGCCTCCAGCGCGAACTTGGTGCCGTGGTACCAGCCGCCGAACGGGGTGGTGATCTTGCCGCCCATCGAGGTGATGTTGATGATCCGGCCGCTGCCCTGCGCGCGCATGTGCGGCGTGACCAGCTGGATCAGCGCGGCCGCGCCGAAGACGTTGACCTCGAACTGGGACCGCGCCTCGGCCAGCGGCACGTCCTCGACGGCACCGTAGGAGCCATAGCCCGCGTTGTTGACCAGCACGTCGATCCGGCCGTGCGCGTCGAGGATCCGGCGCACGCCCTCGGCCATCGACTCCTGGTCGGTGACGTCCATGCCGAGCACCTCGATGCCCGCGTCGGCCAGATCCTTCATGCGATCGACGCGGCGGGCGGCACCGTAGACGACGTAGCCGAGGTCGTGCAGTTTCCGCGCGGCGGATGCGCCGATGCCGGACGACGCCCCCGTGACCAGCGCGACTTTGGTAGCCATCGGTGGTACCTCCTCGAAGTAAGATGAACCTGCGTTCACCATCATCATGAACCATGGTTCATCTTCATCGCAACGTGAGCCATGATTCAATTTCGACCGGGAGGTGTGATGTCCGTCGAACGACCGCTGCGCGCCGACGCCGCGCGCAACCGCGCGAAGATCCTGGACGCCGCCCGCGCGCAGATCACCGTGCACGGGCCCGAGGTGCCGATGGACGCGATCGCCGAAGCCGCGAGCGTCGCGGTCGGCACCCTCTACCGGCACTTCCCGGACAAGACCGCGCTGGTCGGCGCCGTGCTCGCCGAGCACATGGCCGAACTCGCCCGGCACACCGAAGAAGCCGCCGCGCGGGTCGAGGCGGGCGCGGACGCGATGACCGAACTGCGCGTCCTGATCGCCACCGTGCTGGAAACCGCCGCCCGCGACGCCGCCCTCAAGGCAGCGGCCCGGCGCTTCGGCGCGGACTACGCGGAGCAGATCGGCACGGCGCGCACGGTGCGCGCGTTGCAGTCACTGCTCGACGCCGCCAAGGCGGACGGCGAACTGCACCAGGACATCACCATCGACGACTTCGCCATGCTGCTGGCCACCGCGCCGCTGGACGCGCCCGCGCCGATCCGCGAACGCTGGCTCACGCTGGTCCTGCCTGGTCTGACCACGACGGGGCGCCCGATCGGCTCGGTACGGTAGGCGCCGTGCACAGCGAGGAAATCGAGATCCGCACCGGCTCGGAAGAGGTCGTCCACGACCTGACCGGGGAGTGCCAGCGGTTCGTCGACGGCGTGGCGGGCGACGCGGAGGGCCTGCTGCACGTGTGGGTGCCGCACGCCACCGCGGGCCTGGCGATCATGGAGACCGGCGCGGGCAGCGACGACGATCTGCTCGCCGCGCTGCGCGAACTGCTCCCCCAGGACAACCGCTGGCGGCACCGGCACGGCTCGCCAGGACACGGTCGCGATCACGTGCTACCCGCATTGCTGCCGCCCTACGCCAGCGTTCCGGTGCTCGGCGGGGTGCTGGCACTGGGCACCTGGCAGTCGATCTGCCTGGTCGACACCAACGTGGACAACCCGGTGCGCCGGGTCAGACTGAGCTTCCTGGCTGGGTGACATGAAGATCCTGCTACCGGTCCCGGACCGGGATTTCGACACGACCGAGGTCGCGGTGCCCTGGCAGGTGCTGACCGGGCTCGGCCACGAGATCGTTTTCGCCACCGAACACGGCGGCAGCGCCCCCGCCTGCGATCCGTTGCTGCTCAGCGGGGTGCTGTTCGGTCAGCTCGGCGCGGAACCGCCCGCGATCGCGGACTACCGCGCACTGACCGAAGCGCCCGAATTCACCACACCGATCGCGTGGGCGGACATCGAGCCCGCCGACTACGACGGTCTACTGCTGCCCGGTGGGCACGCGCCCGGCATGCGGCAGTACCTCGGTTCGGCGCAACTGCGCCATCAGGTCGCCGCGTTCTGGAAGCTGGACCGGCCGGTCGGCGCGATCTGCCACGGCGTGCTGGTGCTGGCCAGAACGGTCGATCCGGACACCGGGCACAGCGTGCTGCACGGGCGGCGCACCACCTGTCTGCCCAAGTACATGGAGCGCGGCGGGTACTTCGCGACCGCATGGCGGCGCGGCCGCTACTACCGCACCTATCCGTCCTATGTGGAGGATGAGGTGCGCGCGGCGCTGGCCGATCCCACCCGGTTCGAACGCGGCGAACGCACCCTGACCCGGGGCACCGCGGCCGACGACACGCACGCGTTCACCGTGCTGGACGGCAACTACCTCTCCGCGCGCTGGCCCGGCGACGCCTACCTGTTCGCCCGCAGGTTCGACGAACTGCTGGCCTAGTGGTGGCGGAGTACCCGACCGAACCCGACGAGCACTCTGTGCCCGCACCGGGCCGGCGCAGGCTCGGCGTCGCGCTGCTGGTGTTCGCGCTGGTCAGTTTTCTCGCAGGCACCGCGTCGCTGGTGCAGCGGCATGCGGGCGGCGAGCCCGTCGCGGGCCGTCCCGTCGCCGGTCAACCACCACCACTCGGCCCGCACCCGGACTGGACCACGTTGATCAACCCGCAGGGCGGGCTGCGTTACCAGATCCCGCCGACCGGCTGGCGGCCGGAGAACGCGGCGGGCGGCAACGTCGGCCAGGTGCAGTTGCGCCAGGGCGCCTACTTCACCGCCTACACCTGCGGCACGCCCGCCACGATCTACCAGCGCGGGCAGCTCGGCAGCGGCTCGGCGCCCAAGGCGGACCCGGCCCTGCTGGCCACCAGCCTGGCCCGGCTCGCCGCAACCAGCTACTACGCCCCGCCGGGCAGCCCTGCGGCGCCGATGATCACCGTCGCCGGTCCCGAACCGGTGACCCGCGTGCTGGACGACGGCACGTCGGTCAGCGGCGTGCAGGTCGAGGCCATCGCCAACCAGCAGGGCGATCCGTGCCTTGCCAGCGAGGGCGAGGTGCTGGTGCTGGTGTTCGCGCTGGCCGACCGGGACGCGGTACTGGTCGTCAACGGCGACACCGAAGGCGGCCCGGCCAGCCCGCCACCCACAACCAACGACCAGCTCCAGGCGATCCTGGACACAGCCATCCCGACCCGGCGCTGACGCCTGCCAGGATGAGGCCGTGGCCGACAACGACTTGCAGGCGCTCGTCTACTGGGACATCGACCTCACCCTGATCGACGCGCGCCGGATCGGCGCCACCTGGTTCCGCACCGCGCTCACCGACGTGACCGGCGAGCCATATGTGGAAATCCCGTCCTTCGCGGGCCGCACCGACCGCTGGATCACCGCGGAGATGCTGCGCCGGATCGGCCGGACCCCGACCGACACCGCCATCGCGCAGGTGCAGCAGCGCGTCCTCGCGCTCGCCGAGCAGCACCGCGCCGACATCGCCGAGGTCGCGGTGGAACTGCCCGGGGTGAGTGCCGCGCTGGGCGCGATCGCCGCCCTGCCGGGCGTGGTGCAGAGCCTGGTCACCGGCAACCTGGCGCCGATCGCCGCGGACAAGGTCGGCGCGTTCGGTCTGGACGTGCACCTGGATCTGGCCGTCGGCGGCTACGGCGAGGTGTCCGAGGTGCGCGCCGACCTGCTCGACGCCGCACTGGCCAAGGCGCGGGCGAAGTACGGCGAGTTCGCGCCGGACGCGGTGTTCGTGGTCGGCGACACCCCGCACGATGTCGAGGCCGCGCTGGCGCACAAGGCGCGCGCGATCGCCGTCGCCACCGGCCGCTACACCGCCGAAGAGCTGCGCGCGGCAGGCGCGCACGTCGTGCTCCCCGACCTCAGCGACACCGACGCCGTCCTGGCCCTGCTGCGTTCGTGACGCGCTAGCAGCCGAATTCGCCAAGCCCGTCGGCGAGCAGGTCGAAGGCCCGGTTCGCGGCGGCGACGGCGTCCGGGTACACGTCGGCGGCGCGTTCGCCCGCCAGGATCCGGGCCAGGTTGTCGAGCACGAGCAGCTGGGTGACCGCGCCGATCTGAGCCGCCGCGACGCGGGCGGCAAGCGCGTCACCGGTCTCGGCGCGCAGCGCCTCGGCGAGGGTCGCTTCGCTGGTGCCCCGTTCCTGGGCCCTGCGCAGCAGGCTCGGGTTGGCGAAGAACAGCCGCTGGAAGTCGAGGGTGTGCTCGCGGTCGTCGAGACCGACGGTGGCGTCGTGCGCGGCGAGCCGCGCGAGGAAGTGCTCGCGTAGCGCCACGATCGCCGACTGGCCGGTCTGCCGTCCGGACACCACCCCGGCCTGTTCGTCGATGTGGTCGGCGAAGCGTTCGACGACCAGGTCCTCCTTGGTGGGGAAGTACTTGAACAGGGTGGGTTTGGACACCTCGGCGGCAGCCGCGACCTCGGCGACCGACACCTCGTCGAAACCGCGCTCGATGAACAGCCGGATCGCCGCGTCGGAGATGGCGCGATGTGTTCGCAAGCGCTTGCGCTCGCGCAAGCCGGTATCCGGCGCAGCATCCTCGGGCACCGCACGAGCATAACCCATCGCACAACCCGGGCAGATTTTTGTCTAAGTTATAAAATTGACCGAGTTAACAGTTTCTGTCAGCCTCGGTCCCATGACAACCACGACGGCTCACCCGAGCCCTTCCGCCACCATGCCGATGACCAGAACCCAGCTCGCACTCAGCAACGTCGGCTGCCTGGTCACGCTGCTGCTTTCGTTGCTGGACGCCAACATCGTGGGCGCGGTGACCTACCCGATGGTCCGCGATCTCGATCCGGTGCACGGCGTGGCGCACCTGCCCTGGCTGGTGATCGGCTACACCCTGGCCGACTGCGTGGTGCTGCCGATCTACGGCAAGCTCGCGGACGCCTACGGCGCCAAGCGGATCTACCTGGTCGCGCTGAGCGTGTTCATCGTGGGCTCCGCCCTGTGCGGGCTGTCCACGAACCTGACCGAACTGATCGCTTTCCGCACCCTGCAAGGATTCGGCGGCGGCGGGCTGATCGCCACGACCATGGTCATCCTCGGCCTGCTCCAGCGCGGCACCGACCAGGCAACCGGCCAGCAGGGCACGATGCGCACCAGCATGGGCGGCGTCATGGTCGGGGTGGGCATGGCACTCGGGCCGACCGTCGGGGAATGTCCGTGCTGCAGGCCGGACTGTGGATGCTCGCCATGGCCGCCGGTTTTCTCGCCGCGGCAGTCGTGTCCGGGGCGATCCTGGCCCGGTGGGGCAAATACCGGCACCTGCTCGTCCCCGGCAACGCCACGACCGCCATCGCCATGGCCGTGTTCGCGCTGACCACAGGCACCGGGATCTGGCCGCTGTGGCTGGGCGTCAGCCTGTTCCTGCTGGGCTTCGGGCTCGGTCAGGACATCGGCATCGGTGTCACCTACGCGCAGAACTCGGTGGACGTCGAGTACATCGGCAGCGCCACCACCGCACTGCCCCTTGCTGCAACAACTCGGCCTGCAACAGCTGGGCGCGGCGTTCGGTGCCGCGCTGATCGGCGCGATCATGAACCAGTTGCTCAGCGTGCGGCTCACCGGTGCGGCGGCCGCCGCCAACAGCGACGGCCAACTCGACACCGCGATCTTCAGCCGGCTCCCGGCCGGTCAGCAGCACGCCGTCGCGCAGGTGTTCACCTCCTCCGTTGGCACGCTGTTCCTGATCAGCGCGGCCATCATGCTCGTCCCGTTGGTGCTGTCGCTGTTCGTCACCGAGCCGCCAGCACGCTGTTCGCACACGCGAGCACGGTCTGCCTGATCAGCCGCGACACGAAGTCCAAAATGGAGCGAGCGGCGGCGGTGTCGAACTCGCTGCGCCTGCCCAGATCCCCGCGCAACTGGCGCAGCGACGGATTGCCCAGCGCGGCAAGGCGAACCAGTGGAGTGGGCAGCGTCCTGGTCGGCACCTTCTCCGCCGCAGAACCCAACTCCGCGCGCAACATGCCCGCGATCTCGCTCAGCCACAGGAATTCGCCCGCCACCAGGAACCGGCGCCCGCCAGCCGCCGGCGCGAGCATCGCGGCGATGTGCGCGTCGGCAACGTCACGCACATCCACGAACGAATAGCCCAACCGGGGAATGCCCGGCGCGGTCCCGGCCAGCAACTGGCTCACCGCGCGCACCGAAATCGAGTACCCGTGCTAGCGGCGAATCGCTCGGTAAGGTTCGAGTGGTGACCACCAGCCGACCGCGCAGCAAGCGAGGCGAAGGCGACGCCCTGCGCGATGCGCTGCTCGGCGCGGCGTCGCGGCTACTGGATGCGTCCGGCGACGTGGACGGGCTCTCGGTTCGCGCGGTGACCGCTGCGGCCGGGGTCAGTCCGACCGCGCTGTACCTGCACTTCGGCGACAGGGCCGCGCTCGTGCACGCGGTGAAGATCGAATGCCTCGCCGAGATGAGCACGGCGGTGCGCGCCGCGCGGTCCGCGCACGACGGCGATCCCGAGGCGGAGCTGGTCGCGATGGGGGTCAGCTACCTGCGCTACGCCGAGGAACACCCCGGCCACTACGCCATGCTCTTCCACACCGAGGTGAGCGCCGACCCGCCCGAGGACGTGCAGCGGGCCAGCCGGGCCGCGTTGCACCTGATCTTCGAGGTGCTGCGCCAACGGCTCGACGGCCCGCGCGCCCAAGAGGCGACGATGACGTTCTGGACCGGCCTGCACGGCCGTGCCCACCTGAGGAAGGCGCTGCCCTGGGTCGATCTCGGCGACCAGGGCCGCTACCTCGCCTCGCTGGTTGCGCAGGCGCTCAGGAGCTGATCAGCTCCACCAGGTGCGCGACAACCGACTCGACCGGCACGTCCGCACGTTCGCCGCTGGCCCGGTCCTTCACCTCGACGACGCCGCTGGCCAGGCCGCGCCCGACCACGACGATGGTCGGCACGCCGATCAGCTCGGCGTCCGCGAACTTCACGCCGGGGCTGGCGGTGCGGTCGTCCAGCAGCACCTGCACGCCTGCCGCGTCCAGTTCGGCCGCGAGCTTCTCGGCACCCGCGCGCACCGTGTCGTCCTTGCCCGCGATCACCACGTGCACGTCGGCCGGGGCCACCGCGCGGGGCCAGATCAGGCCGCGGTCGTCGTTGGACTGCTCGGCAAGCACGGCAACCAGGCGCGAGACGCCTACGCCGTAGGAGCCCATGGTGATCCGGATCGGCTTGCTGTCCGGGCCGAGCGCGTCGACGTTGAACGTGTTGGTGTACTTGCGGCCCAACTGGAAGATGTGCCCGATCTCGATGCCGCGCGCCAGGTACAGCGTGCCGTTGCCGTCCGGCGACGCGTCGCCCTCGCGCACCTCGGCGGCCTCGATGGTGCCGTCCGGGGTGAAGTCGCGACCGGCGACCAGGTCGACGACGTGGTGGTCGGCCTTGTCCGCGCCGGTCACCCAGGCGGTGCCGGTGACCACCCGGGGGTCGACGAGGTACCGCACGCCGTTGGCGGCCAGCGCGCCCGGCCCGATGTAGCCCTTGGTGAGGAAGCTGTGCGCGGTGAAGTCGGCGTCGTCGAGCAGCGCGACCTCGTCCGGCGAGACGGCCGCCTCGAGCCGCTTCATGTCCACCTCGCGATCGCCGGGCACGCCGATCCCGAGCAGCGTCCACTCCGCGGTGCCCGGGGCACGCCTCTTGACCAGCACGTTCTTCAGCGTGTCGGCGGCGGTGAAGTCACGGCCCAGGCCGGCGCCGTTCAGGAACGCGACCAGGGTGTCGATGGTCGGTGTGTCCGGGGT
>DASXOJ010000193.1:0-38409 GCA_036494465.1 Pseudonocardiaceae bacterium | reverse complement strand
CGCGGCCGCGGCCCGCCTGGCCGCCGCGATCGGCACCAGCCGGTCGGCCTCGCCGTTGATCAGCAGGACCGGTACGCCGATCCGCCGCAGCATCGCCTGGTACCGGTCCGCGCGGGCCAGCGTCCAGACCAGGGATCGGGTCGCCCGCAGGAACGACTCCTCCTTGCCGCGGATCAGCTTGCGTCCCGCGACCAGTTCGACCGACGCGGCCAGCATCGCCGGATCGGCCCGGCGCGGATCGGCGAAACACAGGTCGATCACCCGTTTCACCGCGGCTTCCGGGGTGGCCCGTGCCTGCGCCATCCGCATCGCGAATTCCCCGAAACCTGGCATCGCGTAGGTCGCGAACATGGCCGCCACCCCCAGATCCGGCCGACGCGACACCGGCGGCAGAGCCGGATCGACCAGCACCAGCCCGGCGATCGTGGCGCTGTCCTGGGCCGTCCGGGTCGCCGCGATCAAACCACCCATCGAGTTTCCGACCAGTACCGCAGGCCCGCCGACGATCTCGCGCAGGAACCGGTCCAGCAGGGCGACGTTGGCCGTGATCGAGGTGCTTCTCGGCCAGCCCGGGGTAAGACCGAAACCGCGCAGATCCAGGGCGTACGCGCGACGGCCCCTGGCCAGCGCCGGGGCCACCAGCACCCAGTTCAGGTGCGATCCACCGAGCCCGTGCACGAATACGATCGGCGGCTGGGTCTCGTCGTCACCGTCGAACTCGACCCAGTGCACCGGGCCGCCGTCGAGATCGTCGAACCAGCCGCGCGCTCCCCACTGGCGGGCGTAGGTGACGGGTGCCTGCCGCCTCATCGCGGCAGCCAGGCCCGGCTGCCCTTCGGCGCCTCGAACGGCAGCCACTGGCCGGGCGGCTGCGCGAGCCGGTCGGCGAGCACCCAGAACGTGCCAGGATCGACCCCGAAACCCAGGTGCCCGCACCCCACTTCGACGTTCTGGTGCCCGGCATCGACCGAATCGACGCAGGCCCGCCAGTCCACGATCCCGTCCGAGCGCGAATAGATCGCGGTCGAGGGCACCGGTACCGGTTGCCGCATCCGTTCCCGCGAGGGCAGCCTGGCCGGGTCGACGTGCCGCCGGACACCGCGCCGATACGCGCCGTCGGCCCGGCTCTGCCGGTCGTCCACCAGCGCGAACGGACTCCCCAGCGTGATCACCTGCCGCACCAGCCCGGCGTGGTCACGGGCCAGTTCCCTGGCGTAGACGCCGCCGAGACTCCAGCCGATGATCGACACCGGCCCGGCCGTCGTGTCGGCCAGTTCCCGCAGCAGCCGCGGCATACCGGTCAGCACGGCGTCCGTCGGCCCGATGTTGCGACCGAGGCCCCAGCCGTGCACCTGATAGCCGAGTCGAGTCAGGAAAACGCGCAGGGTGATGGTGCTGAGGTCGTCGGCCAGCAGACCGGGCAGGACCAGCACGCCGTGACCGTCCCCCACCGGTGCCCGCCGCAGCCAGGGCGCGGCGAGTGGCAGGGTCGAGAACCGCATCATGCCGCGGACCGGCTCGGTGACGAACCAGCCGACAGCGGGACGCCGCGGCTGCTGGACTTCCGGCATGCGATCCCCTCTCCAGCACGAACGATACTGGTTGCGACTTGGCGGCGGGAGGGATCATCCGCGCGGCACGTGGGTAACCTTCGCTATGGCCGCCTCGCATGATCCGGACGTATACCTGTTACCGAGCGAACGCCGCGTTGTCCGCCTTCGCAGGCACTGGTCCATCGTCGCCTGGGACGCTGTGGAGACGGCGCTGCTGATGGCGGTCGTGGCGATGGTGTCCGATCTGGCGTCCGACAGCGCCTGGCTGGTCCAGAACATCCTGTGGTACGGCGGACTGCTCGTGCTGGCACGCTTCGGCTACGTCCTCTATGAGTGGTGGGACGAGCAGTTCGTGGTTACCGACAAGCGTTTCATCCTGATCACCGGGGTGTTCACCACCAAGGTCGCCATGATGCCGTTGACCAAGGTCACCGACCTCACCTACGAACGCAACGTCCTGGGACACGCGCTCGGCTACGGCACCATCGTCGTGGAGTCCGCCGGTCAGACCCAGGCGTTCCGCCGCATTGAGTACCTGCCACAACCGGAGCGGATCTACGACGCGGTGTCCGAGCTCGTCTTCGGGGACAAGCAAAGCCAGGCCGAGCGCTTCGCCACCACCGTTCGACGACAACGGTCCGTCCTCACCGGTCCGCCCGGGGCGGGCACCGTGCCGCCAGTTCGCTGACCTGCCTACTGGCGAGACGCGTTCGCCCCTGGACGCAGCACCGTCCTGGCTGAGTGCTCAGCGCCAGCCGAGCGCGGGCGCGACGTGGGTCAGGATGTTGTCCAGAACGTGGGTGTTGTAGTCAACGCCCAGCTGGTTGGGCACGGTCAGCAGCAGCGTGTCGGCTTCCGCGATGGCTTCGTCCTCGGCCAACTGTCCAATCAGGACATCGGGCTCGGCCGCGTAGGTGCGACCGAAGATGGCTCGCGTGTCGGCGTCGATATAGCCGATCTGGTCCGCGCTCTCGCTGTCGCGGCCGAAATAGGCGCGGTCCATCTCGGACGTGAGCGCGAAGATGCTGCGCGACACCGAGACCCGGGGCTGATGCTCCCACCCCGCGTCGGCCCACGCCTTCCGGTACTCGCGGATCTGCGCGGCCTGCTGGACGTGGAACGGCTCCCCGCCCTCGTCGTTCTTGAGCGTGGAGCTCATCAGGTTCATGCCCAGCGTCGCCGCCCACGCAGCGGTGCCGTTCGAGCCTGCGCCCCACCAGATGCGGTCCCGCAGCCCCGCCGAGTACGGCTCGATGCGCAGCAGGCCGGGTGGGTTGGCGAACATCGGCCGCGGATTCGGCTGGGCGAACCCGTTGCCTTCCAGCAGCTTCAGCAGTACCTCGGTGCCGGTGCGGGCCATCTCGGCGTCGGTGTCGCCATCGTCGGGCTGGTAGCCGAAGTAGCGCCAGCCGTCGATCACCTGCTCGGGCGATCCCCGGCTGATGCCGAGCTGGAGCCTGCCGCCCGCGATGAGATCGGCGGACCCGGCGTCCTCGGCCATGTACATCGGGTTCTCGTACCGCATGTCGATCACGCCGGTGCCGATCTCGATCCGCGAGGTCCTGGCGCCGATCGCCGCCAGCAGCGGGAAGGGCGATGCCAGCTGCCGGGCGAAGTGGTGCACGCGGAAGTAGGCGCCGTCGGCACCGAGTTCTTCGGCGGCCACGGCCAGGTCGATCGCCTGCGTCAGTGCGTCCGACGCCGTCCTGGTCCGCGAGTGCGGCGTGTCCGACCAGTGCCCGAAGGAGAGGAAGCCGATGCTCTTCATGCGCTGCACAACACCTCCAACTAGTGATTGATTCCTCAACTATCTTACCGATGCTCTAGGGTCGAACGACGAATCGGCCGGCTCTGGAGGTCTCGTGCGGCGTGTGGTCCCTGACGTGACAGGGCTCGCCCCGTCGATCGCGTCGCGGGTACTGGCGACGGTGTCGTGCCCGGACGCGGACGGCATCCCCAAGGTGCCCGGCGCGGGCGAATGCCGGGAACACGATGGCCGGCGCGTGCAGGTCATGCACAACGGAGTGCTCATCGAGCAGGGTTGCTACCACGGCGAGTGGATGACCGAGATCATCCGGGCACTACGTGGCCACCACGAGCCGCAGGAAGAACTCGTCGTGCACCGCATCCTGGAACGGCTGGCCGCCGACGCCGAAGCTCCGGCGATGATCGAGTTCGGCAGTTTCTGGACCTACTACGGCCTGTGGTTCTGCCACGTCATCCCGGACGGTCGCGTGGTCGCGCTTGAGCCGGACCCGGCGTGGATCGAGGTCGGCCGCCGCAACGCCGACCTGAACGGCTACCGCGAGCGGATCCAGTTCGTGCCTGCCGCGATCGGTGACGCGCCGGGCGAGCTGATGCCGTTTCCGGCCGAGAGCGACCACCTGGTCCGGGACGTCGTCCAGCACGACCTCGCCTCCCTGATGGCCTCGACCGGCCTGCGCCGAGCGGATCTCGTCCTGGTCGACGTGCAGGGGGCCGAGACGATCCTGCTGGAACGGGCCCGGGGCGACGTCGAAGCGGGCCGGGTGCGGTTCATGGTCGTCTCGACGCACCATCACTCCATCTCCGGCGATCCGCTCACCCACCAGCGCGCGCTGCGGACCCTCCGCGACGCGGGCGCGCACGTGATCGCCGAGCACACGGTCGGCGAGTCGTTCAGCGGCGACGGGCTCATCGCGGTCTCGTTCGATCCGCGCGACAAGGACCTCGTGGTCCCGGTCAGCCACGCCCGCTGCCGCGAGTCCCTCTTCGGCGAGACCGAGCACGACCTCGCCGCCGCGCACGATCGGATCGCGATGCTGCGCAGCGAGCTCGAGCAGACAGTCGCGGAACGCGATGCTCTGCGTGCGCAACTGGACGCGGTCTTCGCCACGAAGCTCTGGCGCTGGTCGAAGCGGCCGCGAGACCGCTATGCCCGGATCATCCGACGCCGCTGACCCCACCCGTCGCGGTCGCCGTCCGGATCACGTCGGCTGGATGGCGGTGCGGACGAACTCCTCGGCCAGGTCCCGGACTTTGCGGTTCTGCTGCTGGGACTGGCGCACCAGGATCCCGAACGCCGCTTCGGCGCCGATCCCCCGTGCGGCCATGATGATGCCTTTCGCCTGGTCGATCACGCCGCGCGAGACCAGGGCGATCCGCAACTGCTCGACCATCGCACGGGCCTTGATGCCCCGGATCTCGGTCTGCAGCGCGGTCTCGGCAGCGGTCGCGTAGACCTCCAGCACCGCCGAGTCGAGGTCCCGGTAGCCGTGCGTCTTCGCGGTGTAGAGGTTCAGCGATCCGCTGCCCCGTTCACCGAGGGCCAGCGGCGTCGACAGCACGCTCGCGAGGTTCACCGAGACCGCGGTCCTGACCAGCTCCGGCCACTTCTGCGCCAGGTCCGACAGGCGCGCCCGGACCAGCTCGTTGGTCTTGATGGCGTCAACGCACGGCCCCTGACCGGCGAGGAGCTGAATCTTGTCCAGCTGGCGGGCTCGTTCGTCGGTCGCGACGACCGTGCGCGGCTCGTCGCCGTCGTCGCTGAGCACGACCGTCGCGAGCTCGGCATCGGGTATCGCGGCGACCGCCTGGCGACAGAGCCGCTCCAGGATCGCGGTCAGCGCCTCCTGCTCCCGCAGGTCCGTCGCGAGCTGTTCGAGGGCGTCGTTCACCTCGTCCAGCTGCTGCACGACCGCGCTCTCATGAACCGAACCGTCGCCGGGCTCATCCATGGCCGGAAGAATACGCATCGTCGTTTCATCGGGATTTCATCGCTGCTCACTACCGTCACGTCGGTGAATTGGCCGATTACTGGGGGTAGGCGTGGCTGACGGTGCCGACGCTGGCGACATGGTCGATCAGGCGTCGTCGGGGGTGGAGGGCCTGGCCGGTGCCGCGACCGCCGCGCTCGCCAAGGCGGGTCCGGTCGGGGCGGTGGCGCAGCCGGTGGTGAACCTCCTGCGCGACGTGTGGGAGGGCTACTTCGGCGTGCCGATCCCGCCGGGCAGCACCAACTGGAACGCCTACACCCACCAGCAGCTCTACGACATGCTGTGGCAGGGCGCCGATGTCGGCGATGTCAGCTCGGTCGCGGACGACTGGGGACGGCACAGCACCGAACTGGCCGACAACGCCGACACGCTGCATGCCCAGCAGTCGACGTTGCAGGAGAACTGGTCCGGCGCGGCCGCGCAACCGGCGGCGTCCCGGCTCGGGCAGCTTGGCGACCAGACCTCCGGGATCAGCAGCCGCGCGAGCACCGTGCAGCAGTCGACGCAGCATGCCGGGGACGCGCTTGCCTTGGCGCGCAACGCGATGCCGCCGCCACCGGGAGATCCGACCGGGCTTGCCGTGTCGGGCGCGGCGGCCGGTGCTGGGGTGGGCGCGCTGATCGGCGGAGCGCTCGGGGCCGGTGCCGGAGGTATCGGCGCGGCGCCGGGTGCGTTGATGGGCGCGGCGATCGGCGCGGTCGCCGGTGGTGGTGCCAGCCTGTTGGCGGCCAATGTCGCGGCGGCCGAACAGAAGGCGCAGGCCGTGCATGTCATGCAGACCTACGAGGGCAGTCTCGGACAGAGCAGCGCCGCCGTCGCGGGCGCGAGCGCGAGCACGAATGGCGGTGCGAACCAGTCGACCGCACTGTCCGGTTACGTCGGGCCGGTCGCGGGCGGCGGCGGTGGCGGCGGGGTGGCGTGGAACCGGCTGGTGGGCACCAGCCCGTTGAGCACGGGCGCCAGTGCCGGGCGTGGGCTCAGCGGGGTCGGGTTGCTCAGTCCGGGTTCGGCTGGGCGTTTCGGGGCTTCCCCCGAAGAACTCGCGGCCGAACCGGAAGGCATGGCCCCGGGAATGGGCCGGAGTGGTGGTCGCCGCGTGGAGGACCAGGAGCACAACAGTTCGCTGCCCATCGTCGACCAGAAACTGTTCGACATCGACGTGCGCACGTCGCCCCCGGTCATCGGGGAAGGAGTTCTCTGATGAGCAATACGGCTCCAGGACACGGATACCGCTTCTCCCCCGAGGAAATGGCGACACAGGTCAAGGGTTTGGCCGCCCTCGGTGACCGGACCAGCGGACTGGTCAGCTCGGCGGGCCAACTCGCGCAACGACTCCCCCAGCTCGGCACCGCACCGCCCGCGCTGCACCTCGCCGCGCGGCTGCGGGAGGCCGCCGGACAGGCGGGGCTGACCGGCGAGATCAGCACCGCCCACGCCGACCTGACCGCCGCGCACACCGCGCTGGGCGAGAGCCTCGCGCAGTACCTGCGCGCGGAGGAGCGGGTCGTGGACGCGTTGCGGGACAGCGAAAGGGCGAGCGGATGACCGTCACGGTGGCACCGTCGCAGCTCGATCAGGAGTTCGGACTCGTCGAGCTGGATCTGCTGAGCACGCATGCGGGCGTGCCGATGCCGTTTCCGTTGCGGGTGCCCTCGTTCGGCCGGATTCCGGGCGAACGCGCGGTGTTGCTCGACGCGGCCGGACACGCGCTGCGCCTGCGTGGCCTCGCCGACGACACCGGTCCGGTCGGCGTCGCGGCCGAACTGGTCACCGCGCTGCGCGAGTACCGCGGCGCGGTGGACCTGGTGGCCGTGACCGCGCAGCGGCGCATCGGCGCGGTGGCGCTGGTCTACGGATCGTGGGCGCTGGTCTGTAGCCAGGACCTCAGTGAAGACGACACCGGCACGGTGTCGGTGCGCAGGGTCGCGGACACCGCGCTGGCCGCCAACCTGCGACCGCTGGTGCCACCGGCCGAGCCGGCCCGGTCCATGCCCATCATGCTGCCTGCGCCGGTGGTCGACGCCGCGCGACGGCTGGTCGAGGAGACCGCCGACGACGCCGAACTGGCGCTGCGGCTGCGCGAACTCATGCGCGACCACGGGGGCGACCCGGCTGCCCTCGACCAACTCGCCTGCCTGCTCAGTGCCCTGACCTGCCGCGGCCAACTCGGTGTCACCCGACGACGGCCCGGCGGCACTGAGCGGGCAGGCACCGAACTGTCCTGGTTGGACGGTCCGATGGGGCGGGTGCGGGTACACCGCGGCGCGGACGGCTGGGTCAGCGTCAATCCGCTGCGCCCGGCCGCCCTCCGTCATGCCCTGGACGACCTTGCCGTGATCGCGCGAGAACGAAGGTGAACCCGATGGATTCAGCACAATGGCTTGCCGACTACCACAAGCAGTTGGCTGGCACGGCAGCGAGCGCACAGGCCGCCAGCGACGAACTCGGCCGGGTCAGCGGCCAGGCGCGTTCGGGCCGGGGCGAGGTGGAAGTGCGGGTCAGCGCGAGCGGCGCGCTGGTCGACCTGCACCTGGCCCCGGCGGCGCGACGGCTGGAGGCGGAGCAGCTCGCCCGGCTCATCCTGGCCACCGCCCGGGAGGCGCAGCGGGTGGCCGCCGCGCAGACCATGCGGATCATGTCCGACTATGTCGGCGACGGGCCCGCGCTCGACGCGGTCAAGCAGTACCTGCCGCTGGAGGTGCTCCGGTGACCGGCCCGGGACGGTTCGCGGTCGACCACGACCAGTTGCACGCGCACGCGGCCGCGGTCGGCGACCTGGCCAACCAGTTGTCCTCGGTGGCAGGCGGGCAGTCGAGGGGCCTGCCCGACAACGCGCTCGGCTCGTTCGTGCAGTTCCTCACCTCGGGGCTGCAGAGCGCGACGGACGCGACGACCAAGGCGATCGGCGGTGCGGCGTCCGGAGTGGACAATGTCGGCGTTCGCCTCGCCGCAACGGCGCACAGCTATCAGGACACCGACACCAGCGGCGCGGGCCGGCTCGCCGCCGTCCAGCTGCCCGAGGAGGATGCGCGGTGACCACACCGACGACCACACCGACGACGACCACCACCAGTGCCAGCACCAGCACCAGTGCCAGCTCGGGGGTCAACCTGACCCAGCTGCTCGGCGACCTCGATTCGGCGACCTCGGCGGTGGCGGGCGGCGACTGGTTGAGCGCGGGCCTGGACGGCGCGGGCGCCGCCCTGGACGTGCTCGGATCCGGTTCCGATCCGCTGTCGTCCATTGTGGAGGCCGGGTTCGGTCTCGTCATGCCGTTCGTGCAGTTCCTCAAGGAACCCTTGCAGTTGCTGGCCGGTGACTCGGGTGCCACCACGTCCAGCGCCACCAGCGGGCAGGACGCCGGGAGCAGCGTCGACTCGGTCGCCGGGTCCTATCAGCAGGCGGCCAGCTCGCAGACGACCGGCTGGTCCGGGACGGCCGCGTCGAACTACCAGAGCAGCGCGGCCGATCTGGCCACCGAACTGCGGGCCATCGCCAAGTCGACGACCGGGGTGTCCAGCGCGGTGACCGGGGCGGCGAAGGTGGTCGGATCTGCGCAACAGGAATGCGGCCAGATCGTGTCCGCCGCGGCCACCCACATCAACCAGATCATGGCGCCCGCCATGGCCGCCGCCGCCACGACCGGTGGGATGAGCATCGCCACCGCCATTCCGCAGGTGGTCGCGGTGGCAACGGACGCGGGCGGACAGGTCGCGCAGAAGATGGGCGCGCTGCTGTCCAGCGCGCAGAATCTGGCCGCGCTGGTACTGGTCATCGTGCGCTGCCTCGAAGCCGCGAACACCGCACTGAGCCAAACGACGTCCGGGAGTACCAACACATCGTCCGGGAGTACCAGCACATGAGGCAGCTAGGATCTCGATCGATGAGCAAACGTGGATTCAGCCTGATTGTCGCGATCGCAGCAGGCGCCCTGTTGATCGCACCGGTCGCGCGGGCCGACGACTCGGCCCCGCCGACGTTGACCGACGGCTACGGCCTGACTCAGATCGGCGCGGCGACCGGCACCGCGACGAACTTCGTGATCACCGTGACCACGGCACAGGTGGCCGGCCAGCACCACATCCGCATCCTGCTGCCCAACGGCTACGCCACCGATCCGGCCCGGCGCTATCCGGTGTTCTACCTGCTGCACGGGGCCCCGGACGATCCGGCCAACCCCAGCCTCGCCTATCCGGCGCTCACCGCGGCGACGTCGATGATCACCGTCATCCCGGACGGCGGCCTGCGCAGCTGGTACGCCAACTGGCTCGACCAGAACACCGCCGCGGGCGCGCAGAACTGGGAGAACTTCCACATCGACCAGGTGATCCCGTTCATCGACGCCAACCTGCGCACCGTCGCGACCAAACAGGGGCGGGCCATCGGCGGCATCTCGATGGGCGGTCTCGGCGCGCTGCACTACGCCCAGGACCACCCCGAGCTGTTCAGCCAGGTCGCCACGTTCTCCGGTGCCGACGACATCTCGGGCGACGAGGCCGTGATCCGCGCCGCCGTCGTGGCCACGCTGACCAACGCGGGCGCCCCGCTGTGCGGCTCCAGTTCCGGTACGACCTGCGCGCTGGACTTCGGTCCGACCGTGTCCAGCGACGCGATCTTCGGTTCACCGTATCCGGTGCTGAACGCGGACTGGCGATGGAACGCGGCCGACCCGTCCACGCACATGGACAAGTTGGCCGGGCTGGGCATCTCGCTCTACGTCGGCAACGGCGCAGGCGATCCGACCAGTGAGGAGTTCTGGGTCGAGTCGGCGGCCAAGCACGTCAAGGACCACCTGGACGCGTTGGGATTGCCTTACTACTACCAGGACTACGGCAACGGCTCGACCTGGGGCACGCACTGCGACGGCGGTCATGACTACGGCTGCTGGGCGCAGGACCTGGTGGACTTCGTGCCGCGCCTGGAGAGCGCCTTCGCCTCGGAGTGAGAGGCCATCAAATGGTGCTGAACCAACGGTTGTGCAGCCGCGCGCGACCAGTAGCACGGTGATCAACGCGAGCATGCCGATCAGCACCACGACACCGGCCCATGCCGTGGTGTGCCGGCCGGTCTGGCCGCTTCGGCGGTCGGAGCCCGCGATGCCGGGCGGCACCACCGTCACGCGCACCCGCACATCGCCGTGATCACTGCTCAGGACGAGGACGGCATCGTGCCGCGTGGGGGGAATGTTGACCTCGACCCATGGGCCACCCGCGGACCGGACCATCCGGGTCGTGCCGTGTTCGGCCTCGTCCGGGGTCAGGTAGACCCTGATCTGCATGGACGCATGCTCGGACAACCATGACGCCGCAACAAGTCCTGCAGCGTCCGGTGTCATCAGGATTTCATCGGCGGCCGGGTCAGCCGGTCCTGGAGGCGGGCGTGCCGGAACTGGTACACCGCACCGGCCTGGCGCAGCACACCGCGCCGGTAGGCGTCGTCGAGGAAGGCGAACACCGCCCACGGCAGCCGTCCGCGCAACGGTTGCACGATGCGGGAGAACAGCAGCCATTGGCCCCATGCGGTCAAACTGACCAGGTACGCGCCGCCACCGCCGACGCCGCCGACCACCGCCCAGGTCACCGCCGCCCGCGCGGGCCACACCAGCGGCCCGAGCAACGGTTCCAGCAACGGGATCAGCAGCATCGGCACGAACCCGATGACCAGTCCCAGCACCGGTACCCAGACCAGCATCTGGACCAGGACCGCCTTGCGGTTGGCGGTCAACAGGTCGGCAGGGCTGACCGCGCGCGCCGTGTCCAGTGGGGCTTCGAAACCGGCCAGCAGCCCGCCGACGATGCCGGCGCCGAACCCGATCACCACGGCGTAGCTGATGCCGTCCACCAGCCCCACCTGGAGCACCGCGATGAGACTGGCCCGGATCGGTATCACCAGTCCGATGATCAGTACGTTGACCAAGCCGTAGCCGAGCCCGAACGCGAGACCGGCGGCCAGCCCGATGCCCAGCCGGGACAGGAACCGCGCGGCCACTTCCCGTCTGCGGTGCAGCAACCGCGACTCGAACCGCACCGGCTGAAGCGCAGGAACCCCGCGTTTGGCCACGAAGGCGTGCACGAAGCCGAACATCGCGCCCGCCATGAGCCCGATCAGCAGCGCGTTGAGCACGCTGTATCCCAGGACCTCGCCGAAGGTGAGCCCGGCAGGGGCCGAACCGTCGGTGAGCAGGACGGCGATCAGATCGACGACGGCCAGCACCAGCCCGGCCGCCAGCCCGGTGATCAACGCCCTGGTCCGGTGCCGGGCGCCGTTGCCCAGCTCCCACCAGGCGAGGTCGCGGGTGCCGAGTTGGTCGAGGTGGCAGGCGAGGTGACCGAGCCAGCGCCGCGCGCGATCGAGCTCCCAGATCGGCGCGTCCGGTCCGGCGGGCGGGCGCCGGTAGACGGTTGGCACGAAACTGTCCAGCAGGTGGTCTTCCAGCGCCTGCTGACCGGCGAACCGGCCGGTGTCCAGCAGGACCGCCGGGTCGCGGTCGGTGGCGTCGCTGTAGACGGTGCGGGCCAGCGTGACCATGAGCGGGGTGGCGAGCACGGCGGTCAGGCTCCGGCAGGCGGGACCGCTCGGCTCACGTTCCAGTTCGGCCAGGACGGCCGCCCACCCGGTCGCGGCCGAACGGCGCGCGGTGCGGCGCAGGTACTCCCCCGCGTCGGCCAGGCTCAGGTCGGTCAGTTCGATCGCGGCGGCCGAGGTCAGCACGTCGGTCTGCGCGACGGCGGCGGCGTACTGCTCCTGCCTGCTGGTCAGCACCAGCGGCAGGGTGGTGGCGTTGAGCGCCTCCAGCGCCGGTCGGTGCAGGCCGTCGGCGATCTCGTCGAACCCGTCCAGCACCGGCACGATCCGCCCGGCCGCGACCAGCGCGGCGGCCAGCGTCGACCCGCCGGGACCGGGCGCGGCCAGGCCCGGGTGGTCGCGCACCAGCTGGCCGATCAGCCAGTCGCGCAGCGAGGTGGTGGTCGGATTCCACGACGACAGGCTGACGATCACCGGCACCGGCGCGGCGAGCGTGCGATCGGGGTCGGCCAGCAGGTCCAGCACGAACCGCAGGGCCAGGATCGTCTTGCCGGAACCGGCGCGGCCGAGCACCACCAGCCGGCCGGAGGGAATCCGCCGGTAGACCGGCACGATCTCGTCCAGCCGGCCGGCCAGGTCCAGCGGGCCCGAGGTGTCGCCGAGCGGGACACGGCGGATGTTGGCCCAGTGGTCGGTCAGCTCCTCGGCCACCGGCCGCCAGCGCACCGGCAGCGGCGCCGGGTCCTGGATCCGGCGCTGTTCCTCCTCGCGCAGCCAGCGGGCGCTGACCGCGTGGGCCAGGTCGTCCGCGGCCTCGGCCAGCCGATCCGGCCTGGCAGCGGGCCGATCCAGCCTCGCTGCCGGCTGATCAAGTCGGGGCGTGGGCTGATCGGGGCGGACCGCAGACTGATCGGGTCGGGGCTCGGGCTGATCCTGCGAGGGCGCGGACTGATCCGGTGGGGTCTCGGGCAGTTCGAGCTTGCCCAGGGCGGCGGACAGCAGTTCGGTCCTGGTGGGCTGGTCGAGGGCCAGCGCTTCGGAGAGCCTGGCGACGGTGTCGGCTCTCGGGTTGGTCTGCTGCCCGGTCTCGAACCCGCGGATGGTCCGCACGGCGAGTTCGGCTCGTTCGGCCAGCGCGTCCTGCGTCATGCCTGCCTGGTTCCGCAGCCGCCTGAGCAACGGCCCGAACTGGCTCGTCACGTCGCCCCCGCCCCCTCCGACCACGCCGTTCGTTCCCGGTAACGAACTTTAGCGGTGCACCGGCAACACATTGCCTGTGCCATCTCCTGTCGCCGCGACCTGCCCAAACACATCCTCGGTGCACCGAGAAGAGAGGACAGGCGATGACGATGACCGACCGGGAACACACGGTGCTGCGCAACGTCGGGCGGGGCCACAACGACGGGGAGATCGCCGCCAGCCTGCACGTGTCCGAGGACACCGTGCGCCGCCACGTCGGCCGCATCCTCGACAAGCTCGGCCTGCGCGACCGCGCCGCCGCCATCGTCTACGCGTTCGACAACGGCGTGGTCGAACCCAGCTGGACCGTCGGCAGCGCACCGATCCCGGCCGGTCCTCGCACAGTGGACCGGGCCCGGCTGCGGTTCGCCGCGCTCGGTCCACTGCGGGCCTGGTCGGACGGTCGCCCGGTGGACCTCGGGCCGGTCCGCCAGCAGGCGGTGCTGGCCGCGCTGCTGCTGCGCCCGGATGTGACCGTCGCCAGGCAGGACCTGCTCTCCGATGTGTGGGACTTCGAGCAGCCCTCGTCCGCGGTCGCGCCGGTCTACATCTATCGGTTGCGCCAGCGCCTCACGCCGCACGACGGCCAGCGGGAGGCGGTGATCGCCAGCGATTCGGCGGGCTACCGGTTCGTGAGTCGCGGTATCGGGTGCGATGTCGCCGAGTGGGATGAACTGGTCGGCCGGGCGACCCAGGCCGAGCAGGACGAGGACCTGCCACGGGCCGTCGACGCGTACTCGCTGGCCGTGGCACTGTTCACCGGCGAACCGCTGGCCGGGCTGCCCGGGCCGTTCGCCGCCGGGCAGCGGCTGCGCCTGGCCGAGCGGCGGATGGCGGTGACGCTGGCCAAACTGCGGTTGCAGGTGCGGCTGGGCGACCACGCGGACGCCATCGGCGAGTTGTTCCCGCTGACCCAGTCGCACCCCTACCACGAGTCAGCGGCCGCGCTGCTCATCCACACGCTGCACGCGAGCGGGCGGCAGGCCGACGCGCTGGCCGTCTACCGCCGGACCCGCCAACGGCTGATCAACGACCTCGGGGTGGAGCCGGGCACGCTGCTCTGCCGGGCGCACTGGTCGGTGTTGCGCGGCTGATCGAGGTTCGGCCCCGCCGGCCTTCTCGACACCATGACGCGTAAGTAGTAGCTTACGCGTCATGGTGACGTCGACCGCCGATCCCTGGCAGGCACTGGCCGACCCGACCCGGCGCAGCGTGTTCGCGCGGGTCGCGGGCGGCCCGTGCTCGGTCACCGAGATCGCCCGGGATCTGCCGGTCAGCAGGCCCGCGGTGTCGCAGCACTTACGGGTGCTGTTGGACGCGCGACTGGTCGACGTGCACCAGCAGGGCCGGCTGCGCGTGTACGAAATGCGACCCAACGGCCTCGACGAACTGCGCAGCGAACTCGACTTCTACTGGCGCAGCGCGCTGACCCGATTCAAAGACCTCGCCGAACGGACGTACGAGCCGACATGAGCACCACTCCGCACAACCAGACCGCGATCGAGCTGGACATCGTCGTCGATGTTCCCGTTGAGCACGCCTTCCTGGTGTTCACCGAGCGGTTCGACGAGATCAAACCGCGCGAGCACAACCTGCTCGCGGTGCCGATCGCCAGGACGGTGCTGGAGCCGAGGGCCGGCGGCACCGTGTACGACGTCGGCACCGACGGCAGTCGCTGCACCTGGGCTCGGGTGCTCGTCTGCGAACCGCCGCACCGGCTGGTCATCAGCTGGGACATCAGCCCGCGCTGGCAGGTGGAGTCCGATCCGGACCGCACCAGCGAGGTCGAGATCCGGTTCACCGCCGAAGCTCCCGAGCGCACCCGCGTCGTGCTCGAACACCGCCACCTCGACCGCCATGGCGAGGGCTGGCAGAGTTTCCTCGACCTCGGCTCCGGCGCGGGCTGGCCGCTCTACCTCGAACGGTTCCGGGCCGCGACCCAGCGTTCCGAGGTCTCATGAGCGCGGAAGCCGTGCGTGCCGCGATCGCGGGCGCCGGCGTGACCGAGGCGTCGCTGCGAACCGCCGTGGCGGCCCGAGCGGCAGGCGGGCCACCGATCGCCGAACCGTACGACGAGCTCGCCCGGCAGATCGGTGCGGCCTCCTACCGGGTGACCGACGCCGACGTCGACGCGGTCCGGCAGACGACCGGCAGCGACAAGGCCGCGTTCGAGATCGTCCTGTCCGCGTGTGCCGGGGCTGGGCTGGCGCGCTGGGACGCCGCTGCTCGGGTCATCGAGGAGGCGAGCGATGCGCCTGCGTGAGGTCGAGCGCGGCGACAGCCTGCGCAGCAGGGCGCTGATCCGGGTCATTTCGCTGGCGCTGGGCGGGCGACTGCCGGACGCGGCCCGGGTTGCGTTCTACCACAAGGATTTCGTCGGCTCGGCGCTCGGCGCGTGGACCCAGGAGGCGATGCGCGGACCGAGCGAATGGCCGGTTGCGGAGCGGGAACTGATGGCCGCGATGGTCGCGACCTGGAACTCGTGCCCGTTCTGCGTTGGCGCGCACCGGGCGATCGCCGTGCTCGGCATGGACGACGCGGTGGCGACTGCCTGCCTGGCCGACTACCGCTCGGCGCCGATCTCCGAACAGCTCCGCGCGACCCTGACCTTCCTGGAAGCGATGACCACGCGCCCGGAGGAGCTGACCGCCGCGCACGCGCGGGAGGCGATGGCGGCGGGAGTCACCCGGCAGCAGCTCACGGACGCGGTCGCGGTGGCGGCCGTGTTCAACATCATCACCCGCTACGCGAACGCGCTGGGGTTCGCCATTCCGACCGATGCCGAATACGCCAAGTCCGCGACCATGATGCTCAAGCGCGGCTACGCCTGAACTGGCGCTTCAGACCTGTTCGGTCTCGGCGGGCCGCGGGGCCGGGCGGGCGGCGACGGCGAGCTGGGGCGGGCCGGTCACCGCGCAGTGCGGCTGGCTGGCCGCTGCCGCGTCCTGCTGCCGGGCCACCGCCTTGGGGATGGCGACCAGCGAGATGGCCGCGCCCACCAGCAGGATTGCGGCGCCGATCAGCATCGCGGTCCGGTAGGTCGGGCCGAGGTCCAGCGGGTTGGTGAGGCTGCCCGCGCCGAGTCCCGCGGCCAACGGCAGCACGGCAACGGCGAGCAGACCGGCTGCCCTGGCGACCGCCGAGTTGACGCCGCTGGCCACCCCCGCGTGCCGCTCGTCCACCGCACCGAGCGCGGTCGCGGTCAGCGGCGCGACGGTCAGCGAGAGGCCGAGGCCGAGCAGGATGACCGCGGGCAGCACGGACGTCCAGTACGAGGCGTGCGCGCCGATCCGGGTGAACAGCACCAGCGCGCAGGCCGCCAGGATCGGGCCGACGGTCATCGGGATGCGGGGGCCGATGCGCTGGGCGAGCGCGCCCGCGCGGGCCGAGAGCAGCAGGGCGATCACGGTCAACGGCAGCAGTGCCGTGCCCGCCGCGAACGGCCCGAATCCGCCGACCACCTGAAGGTTCAGCACGACCAGGAACAGCACGCCGCCGAGCGCGGAATACATCGCGAAGGTGACCAGATTGGCTGCCGTGAAGGTACGGGACGAGAACACCTCCAGCGGCAGCATGGGGTGTGCCGAGCGCCGTTCGGTGATCACGAACCCGGCGATGCCTGCCACGCCGACCACCAGCGCGCCCAGCACCACCGGGCTGGTCGCGCCGAGCGAGGGCCACGCGGTGAAGCCGTAGGTGAGCCCGGCCAGGCCGATCGCGCCGGCCAGCACGCCGGTGACGTCGAGCCTGCGCGGCGCGTCCGGGTTGCGGCTTTCCGGCACGTGGCGCAGGGCCACCACACAGACCAGCACGGCCAGCGGCGCGTTGATCAGGAAGACCAGGCGCCAGGTGGCGATCTGGATCAGCCAGCCGCCCAGGAACGGGCCGACCGCGCCCGCGATGCCACCGAGTCCGGACCAGGCACCGATGGCTTTGGGCCGGTCCTCCGGTGCGAAGGACGCCTCCAGGATGGCGAGCGAGCCGGGGGTGAGCAGCGCGCCGCCGATGCCTTGCAGCACCCGCGCGCAGATCAGCGTTTCGATGTTCGGCGCCAACCCGCACAGCATGGACGCCGCCGCGAACCAGACGACCCCGATCAGGAAGATCCGCTTGCGGCCGAACCGGTCGCCCAGCGAGCCGCCCAGCAGGATCAGCGCGGCCAGGCTGAGCGTGTAGCCGTTGACCGTCCACTGTAGATCGGCGGCGCTCGCGTTCAGGTCGGCCCCGAGTCGTTGCAGCGCAACGTTGACGACCGTGGTGTCGATGAACGCCATGCCGGAACCGAGCACGGTGGCCAGCAGCACCCATCGTCCCGCGGACTGGCCGTACCGGACCAAAACCGGTGATGCCTCGGTCATGACCTCTCCTCCCCTGGCGGAGAAGACCATAACGGCAACCGGGGGATCGTGGAACGCGGGCGCACGCCCGAAACCGCCAGCTCAGGTACTCCGTTAGGTGTCTGCCCGGGTTCGGTATGACTCCCGTCGATCACCAGGTCCAGTAATAGCGGCCGTCGGCGGCCCAGTTGATCGGCACGGTGTTGCGGATCATGAAGGCCATGCCGAGGCCCTGCGCGATCCACTGGGTACGGTCGATCCGCAGGCTGTAGGGGTGACCGTTGTCGTCGGACCACTGCTCGTGCTGGGTGATGCAGGTCCGGCCGCTGAGATAGGCGTTCGCGCACGGCGCGGGCGCGCCCCACTGCTGCTTGTGTTCGAAGTGCACGACCGAGCCGTTGACCGTCGAGGTGATGGTGCCGACGGCGTCGAGACAATAGCCCGCGGCCGGAATGGTCCACTGCGCGTAGTGCTGCCTGCCGCCATCTGAGGGCAGCGGGACCATGTTGGCGCAGTTGGCATCGCCGACGGTTTCCGAACTGACCCGCTGCACCTCGGTCACCGGTTGCCCTTGGCCGTCGGAGTAGCCGTCCAGCTCGACCCAGTTGCCGCTGAGAATGAAGTGCTCGGCCGACGCGGGCGGCCAGGCCGCCGGATCGCCCCAGGAGATGTCGCTGGTCGTCGGACTCTGCGGGCTCCACGCCCACTGCCCGGCGACGGTGCCACCGGAGAAGTACTGGCCTGCCGTTTTCTGGAACATCAGCGAGAAATCACCATAGGTCGCTGCCGGTACGGCACCGGCCGATGGCGCTGCCGCCAACAGAAGTCCGGCTGCCGCCACGAACACTGCCGCGATACCCCGACGACGCATGAGCGCTCCCCCCGTTGCGCGGCGCGCCGAGCGCGCGCCAACCGGGCTGAGACTACGCTGAGCGAGATGAGCGTGACGGTCGATCGGATGTTGTCCCGGCTGGACTATCCGGTGTTCGTGGTCACGACCGTCGACCGCGACGAGCGATCCGGCTGCCTCGTCGGTTTCCTGACCCAGTGCAGCATCGATCCGGTCCGTTTCCTGGTTTGTTTGTCGGTCCGCAACCACACGTACCGGGTCGCGCTGCGCGCGGAACTGCTTGCCGTTCACCTGATCGGGGATACGCAGCGCGACCTCGCGGAGTTGTTCGCCGCCGAAACCGGTGACCAGGTCGACAAGTTCGATCGCTGTGCCTGGCGCCCCGGCCCCGGTGGCGTGCCGCTGCTGACCGAGGCGCCCGCCTGGTTCGCAGGCAGGGTGCTGGAGCGGTTCGAGCTCGGCGACCATGTCGGGTTCCTGCTCTCGCCCATCGCGGAGGCGACCGATGACGAGGGCGGGCTGCCGTTGATGCTTTCCGCGATCCGCGACCTGACACCAGGCCACCCCGCCTGAGTCCGCAGGGCGTCCGATGTGCCGCGCGACCCCGCCGAGATCGGCACCTGGCCCGGCGACGCATGGTCCGATGTGGACGATTGGATGGCGCGACGGGCCCAGCCTGCGCACGAATGAACAGGCCGCGCCACGCCCCTGGACGTGACGCGGCCGGTAGCGGGTGCTAGTTGTCGAAGACGTCCTTGGCGGCGTCCTTGACCTTCTCGCCTGCCTGCTTCACATTGCCCTTGGCCTGATCGGCCTTGCCTTCGGCCTGCCACTGCTCGTTGCCGGTGGCGTCGCCGACCGCTTCCTTGGCCTTGCCCTTCAGTTCTTCTGCCTTGTTCTCGGCTTTGTCGTTGGCGCTCATGTCACAATGCCTGCCCACTCCGGGCGAGTTCCATACCTGGCGGTCGAGCAGTTCCCGTCGACGGCCAGTGCGATCCGGTTCTCTAGGACCGGAGAAAGTGCACAGCTTCATCCACAGTGGAACAGAAGGTGAAGAAGTCGCCGAGACCGATGATGCGGAAGTGGTGCACCAGGTCGGGATCGAGGCCGACCAGAGCCACCGAGCTGTTGGCGCGCTCGGCGCGTTGCTGGGCGGAGACCAGCACGGTGATGCCGGAGGAGTCGCAGTAGGCCAGCTCCCTCAGGTCGAGCATGACGCCCTCCCCGACCGGCAACCCCTCCAGAGCCTGCCGCAGGCGCGGTGCGGTGTGGTGGTCGAGTTCCCCGCTGATCGTGAGCACGGCCGGTCCGGACGCGTCCTGGTCGACGGTGACGGTGAGGGTGTGGGAGCGGTCGATCACCAAGCCTCCTGTCCGCGTCATCAGCCACGCGTCCGGTCTTATCCTACGATCGTGTGGCCTGGCCCGCAGGCGGCAGGAGGGTGGTCCGGTGCCCGAATCCGGCAGAACCGACGTGTTCGCCGCCGACGGTGTGATCGGTCCGGATCTGGCCGCCGTCGACTGGGTGAACACGCCGCTCGGTCCGCCCGCGAGCTGGCCGCAGAGCCTGCGGACCGCAGTGGACATCCTGCTCTCCTCGCGGTTCCCGATGTGGCTGGCCTGGGGTCCGGAGCTCACGTTCTGCTGCAACGGCGCCTACCGGCGGGACACGCTGGGCCGGAAGTACCCGTGGGCGCTGGGCAGGCCCGCCGCCGAGGTGTGGGCGGAGATCTGGGACGACATCGGCCCGCGCATCGACACGGTGCTCACCACCGGCGAGGCGACCTGGGACGAGGCGCTGCTGCTGTTCCTGGAACGCTCCGGCTACCAGGAGGAGACCTACCACACCTTCTCCTACAGCCCGCTGCGCGACGACGCGGGCGCGGTGGTCGGCATGCTCTGCGTGGTCAGCGAGGACACCGACCGGGTCGTCGGTGAGCGGCGAATGGCGACCCTGCGCGATCTCGGCTCGGATCCCACCGGGGTACGCACCGAGCAGGAGGCGCTCGCGTTCGCCTGCGAACAGCTCAACCGGAACCTGCGCGACCTGCCGTTCACGTTGACCTACCTGTTCCGCGCCGACGGATCGGCTCAGCTCGCAGGCAGCAGCGGCGGCGCCGACGAACTCCCGGTCGACTGGCCGCTGGCCGAGCTCGCCAGGGACGAATCGGTGCTGGTCGCGTTGGACGACATCGGCCTGCCGGCCGGGGACTGGACCGAGCCGCCCCGCACCGCGCTGGTGGTGCCGCTGCGCAGACAGGGCGGTTCACCGTACGGGTTCCTGGTCGCCGGACTGGACCGCTACCGCCCCGCCGACGAAGGCTACCGGGGGTTCGTCGAACTGGTCGCCGGGCACCTGGCGGCGGGCGTCGCCGCGGCCCGCGGCTACCGTACCCAGCAGCGGCGCGCCGAGGAACTGGCCGAGCTGGACCAGGCCAAGACCGCGTTCTTCTCCAACATCAGCCACGAGTTCCGCACCCCGCTGACCCTGATCATGGGACCGGTCGCGGACCTGCGCGACCAGTTCACCGACGGGCCGGCACCGGTCCGCGAGGAACTGGACGTCATCCACCGCAACGGGCTGCGGCTGGGCAAACTGGTCAACACCCTGCTCGACTTCTCCCGCATCGAGGCAGGCCGGATGCAAGCCGGCTACGAGCCGGTCGACCTCGGCGCGATCACCGCCGAACTGGCCAGCGTGTTCCGCTCCGCCATCGACAAGGCCGGACTGGCGTTCGTGGTCGACTCCCCCACCCTGCCCGAACCGGTCTACATCGACCGGGGCATGTGGGAGAAGGTCGTGCTCAACCTGCTCAGCAACGCCTTGAAGTTCACCTTCGACGGCTCGATCGAGGTGCGGCTGCGCACCGAGAACGGTGCCGCCGAGCTGACCATCGCCGACACCGGCATCGGCGTGTCCGCCGAGGAGATGCCCCGGCTGTTCGAACGGTTCCACCGCATCCCGAACGCCAGGGCCCGATCGCACGAGGGCAGCGGCATCGGCCTGGCGCTGGTGCGGGAACTGGTCGGCCTGCACGGCGGCACCATCGTCGCGGACAGCACGGTCGGGGCGGGCACCCGGTTCACCATCCGGCTGCCGTTCGGTTCCGCGCACCTGCCCGCCGACGCGCTCGCGGACGCGACCGGTTCCGCCGCGGTGTCGGTCGCGGTCGAGCCGTACGTGCACGAAGCACTGCGCTGGCTGCCCGGCGAACAGAGCCCGCAGGAGACGCCGCCGACAACACTGCCGGAGGGGATGCCCGCGCCCGCGATCCGCGCGAGCGTCATCGTCGCCGACGACAACGCCGACATGCGCGGCTACCTCACCCGGCTACTCTCCGGCGCCGGCTACCAGGTCAGCGCGGTCGCCGACGGGGCGCAGGCGCTGGACGCGATCCGGACCCACGCACCCGATCTGCTGGTCTGCGACGTGATGATGCCGAAGCTGGACGGACTCGGCCTGGTGGCGGCGCTCCGCCAGCAGCCGCGCACCGCCGCCCTGCCGGTCGTGCTGCTCTCCGCGCGCGCGGGCGAGGAGGCGTCCATCGAGGGACTGCGGGTCGGCGCCGACGACTACCTGGTCAAACCGTTCGCGGCGGCGGAACTGCTGGCCAGGGTGCGGGCGAACATCGAGCTGTCCCGGTTGCGCGGCCACCACTCCCGCTGGCGGGCCGCGCTGGTCGACTCGTTGCAGGAGGCGTTCTTCGTCTGCGACGAGGACGGCGCGGTCGTCGAGATCAACGCCGCGTTCACCGACATCCTCGGCTACGGCGCCGACGGACTGCCCTACCCACCACCACACCCGTGGTGGCCCGATGAACGGACCGACCCGGAGTCGCCACGCCAGGTCGTCGAGGCATTCGCCGGAATGCTCCCAGGCGGCCGCAGCGGCGTCGTCATACCGGTGCTCCACCACGACGGCAGCAGACGCTGGATCAGCGCCACCGCCAACTCGGTGCAGGACCCGGACACCGGACGCACGGTCGTGGTCGGCACCTTCCGCGACGCGACCGCCGAGCACTACGTCGTGCGGCGCGAGACCGCGCTCGCCGCGCTCAGCACGTCACTCTCCCGCGCGGCCAGCCTGCCCGAGGCGCTGACCGGTGCGCTGGCCGAACTGCGCGAACTGTGGCGCGCGCGGCGCGTACTGGCCGCCGTGTTCAGCAGCACAGGACCACCAGAACTGACCAGTGTCGGATCCCACGTGACCTGGGCGGACATGCCGCAAGAACACCGCGACACGATCAACGCCGTGCGCGAACGCCCCACCCTGAGCCCAGCAGGCGAGGGCACCACCGGCATCGGCGTCGCCCTCGAACACCCCGCAGGCACCATGGTCCTCTGGCTCGACCTCGACGAACGCCGCCCACTCACCGACCAGGACGAACTACTGCTCTCACTGCTGGCAGGCCACCTCGCCCAAGGTCTCTCCCGCGCCCACCAGATCGACCAGCACCGCGAAACCGCACTCGCCCTGCAACGCGCCATCCTCGGCCCCGCCGACCTCCCGGACGGCTTCGCGGTCGGCTACGAACCCGCCGCACGCCCCCTCCAAGTCGGCGGCGACTGGTACGACACCGTGCCACTACCCGACGGACGCATCGGCATCGTCGTCGGCGACTGCGTCGGCCGAGGCCTGGCAGCCGCCGCCGTCATGGGCCAGTTGCGCAGCGCCTGCCGCGCCCTCCTGCTCCAGCAGGCCAGCCCCGCACGCACCCTCATGGCGTTGGACAACTTCGCCGCAGGCGTACCCGGCGCCCTCTGCACCACCGTCTTCTGCGGAGTCCTCGACCCGGACACCGGCACCCTCACCTACTCCAGCGCCGGACACCCGCCCGCCATCCTGACCGGCGCCGACGGCAGCCGGAAACTACTCGACGAAGCGAACTACATCCCGCTCGCGGTACGACCGGAAACCCGCAGGCCCGAAGCCCAATGGACGCTGCCGCCACACGCCACCCTGCTCATGTACACCGACGGACTCGTCGAACGCCGCCGACGCTCCCTCACCGACGGCATCGACGCGGCAAGCGAAGCCGTGCGAGTCAGCAGACACATCGCCCTCGACGACCTCGTCACCGCGGTGATGGCACGACTGGCACCACCCGAAGGCTACGAAGACGACGTCGCACTGCTGCTCTACCGCCACCCCGCACCCCTCGAACTCACCTTCCCCGCCGAATCCTCCCGGCTCGCCGCAGTCCGCAAATCCCTGCGCGACTGGCTCACCAAATGCGAACTGCCCACCCAGACCATGCAGAACGCACTCGTCGCTGTCGGCGAAGCCTGCGCCAACGCAATCGAACACGGCAGCGACCACACCGCCGGAGCCGCCGTACGACTACGCGCCGAGGCACTCGTCGACGACCTCCACCTGACCGTCTCCGACAGCGGCAGCTGGCGACCACCGCGCCCCGACGAAGCCCCGACCCGAGGCCGCGGCCTCACCCTCATCCGGGCACTGACCGAGGACGTCACCATCACCCGCGGCCGGCACGGCACCGTCGTCGACATGCGGATGGGGATCTCCTGATGGCGACGCCACTGACCATCACCACGTCTCGGCACCAGAACGGCCCGATGACCCTGAAAGTCACCGGCGAGATCGACATGAGCAACGCCGCCGTGCTGGCCACCGCGATCGAACAGCAACCCGGACCGCTGATCGTCGAGCTCACCGAGGTCGGCTATGTGGACAGCGCCGGACTGAGCGTCCTGTTCGCACACGCCGACCGCCTGGAGGTCGTCCTGCCCGCACTGCTCGCCCCCGTCGTGGCGATCGCCGGACTCGGCGCGGTCGCACTCGTGCACGGCCCACAGTGACTGGCAGACAGGCATGATGTGCAAATGAGCGGTTTCGACGCGGGTAAATCGACCAGTTCGGACAATGAGACTGACAAGCGCGACCGAACAGCCGTCGCGATCCGCCAAGTGTCGGACGCGATCGTGCTCGCCGTCGCAGGCGAGATCGACATGACCACCGCCCCAGCACTCGAACGGGCCGTCCGGCTATCCCTGGCCAAACACCCCGCAACACTGATCATCGACCTGACCGGCGCGCAGTTCTTCTCCTCAGCAGGCATCGCCGTGCTCGTACTGGCACACCGCGAAAGCGCAGCCACCGCCCTGCGCGTCGTCGCGGCCGACCGAGTCGTGCTCCGCCCACTCGAACTCACCGGACTCGCCGACGACCTCGCCATCCGGTCCACCGTCGAGGCAGCGCTGGCCGGATGAACACCGAGGACCACGGGTTCCGCTGGGACGGACCCGCCGACCGCGACATGATCGGCGATGTCCGCAGAACCATCCAAGGCTGGGGCGCACGAGCCGGCCTACCCGACGACCTCGTCGCCGAACTCGCCCTGGCCAGCTACGAAGCCATGGCGAACGTCGTCGAACACGCCTACCCCGACACCACCGACGGACCACTCAGCATCCGGATCAACCGCGAAGACCAACGCCTCGTCGTCATCGTCGCCGACCAGGGCCAATGGCAGTCAGCCGCAGCAGACGACCTGCGCGGACGCGGCCTGCTCCTGATGGAAGGCATGGCCAGGGAACTCCGCGTCGCCAGGACCCCGGCCGGCACCACCGTCGAAATGCGCTGGCCGATCACCCCGAACCAACCGGACACGACACACGCCCCACAAAACGCCGAAACCGGCCACGAAGACGCCGAGGACCGGCTACGTGACATGGCAGCCATCACCGACTCCGCACTGGCGCGACTGGGCACCGACGCCATGACCCACGAAACCCTCACCCGCGTCCGCGAACTGCTCGGCGCCGACACCGCCACCCTCCTCGTCTACGACGCCTCCTCCGAACACCTGCTCGCCACCGCCTCCATCGGCATCGAGGAGGAAGTCCGGCAGGGCATCCGGATCCCCTACGGACGCGGCTTCGCGGGCATCGTCGCCGCCGACCAGAAGCCGCTGATCGTCGACCACGTCGACGCCACCACCGTGCTCAACCCGCTGCTGTGGGAGGCCGGCCTGCACACACTCCTCGGCGTACCGATGGTCGCCGCAGGCCAGATGGTGGGAGTGCTGCACGTCGGATCCCGCGCCCAGCGCACCTTCACCGAACACGACATCAGCCTGCTCGAACTCGCCGCCGACCGACTCGCACTCGCCACCCAGGCCGACCTCTCCCGCGCGGAACACGCCGCGGCCAACGCCTTGCAGCGCAGCCTGCTACCCAGCAGGCTGCCCGCCATTCCCGGTTTCGACATCGCCGCCCGCTACGTGCCCAGCGCCACCTCGGGCGTCGGCGGCGACTGGTACGACGTGTTCCGGCTCGACGACAACCGGATCGGCATCGTGATCGGCGACGTCTCCGGGCACGGGCTCGCCTCAGCCGTGGTGATGGGGCGGCTGCGCAGCGCGTTGCGGGCATACGCGCTGGACAACGACTCCCCCGGCGTGGTGCTGGACAAGCTCGACCACAAGGCACACCACTTCGAGGCGGGCGTGATGGCTACCGTCGCCTACGGCGTGATCGACCTCGACGAAAACCGGCTCCGGCTCTGCCTCGCCGGCCACCTGCCACCGGTGCTCGCGGTGCCCGGCAGGGCCAGCGTGTTCGTCGACGCGCCACCCGACCCGCCGATCGGCTTCGACCTGCGCACCCGGCAGCGTCGCTGCCACACCGTCAATCTGCCGCCCGGTTCGTCTGTGTGCTTCTACACCGATGGCCTCATCGAACGCCGAGGCAGACCGCTCGACCTTGGCATGCAGGCGTTGCTGCGAATGGTGTCCGCGAACCGCGCGGAAACCACCTGCACCACGTTGATGGCCCGGTTCGTCGGCACCGCGTCGCTGCCCGACGACGTCGCCGTGCTCATCGCGCACCGTTCCGGTCATTGAGGTTTTGTCGTGGGGGGGCCGGTTGGCTGCGATATTTTTTGATTGATTTCAATCGACACTGAACCTACAGACCTACGAGACACGACCCGATCGAGTAGCCATGTAGCCACAGCACCATCCGATTCAGACCGACGAGGAGTACCCGTGCCGAACCGAACGGCTGACCTGGTGGTGCGCGCGAACGTCGTGCACACCTTCGACGACTCGGCGGAGACGACCGCGTTCGCGGTGCGGGACGGTGTCGTTGTCGCGACATCGGGCCACGACGCGGAGGCCGGCCTGCTGCGCGCGTGGACCGGTCCGGACACCGAGGTGATCGACGATCCGGGTCTGGTGGTGCTGCCCGCGTTCGTCGACACGCACTGCCACCTGATGCTGGCCGCCCGCTCGGTGTTCGGCGTGCCGGTCACCGAGGCCAGGACCATCGCGGACGTACTCGACGCGATCCGGCAACGCGCCGCGAACACCCCTGCGGGCCACTGGATCGTCACCTCTGCCAACTGGCACGAATACCAGTTGGCAGAGCGACGACTGCCCACCGCGCACGAACTGGACCAGGCGACAACCGATCATCCGATACTGGTGCTCCGGGGTGGTCACAACGCCGTGGTCAATTCCTTGGGCCTGCGCGTGGCCGGGATCGACCGCGACACCCCCGACGCGCAGGGCGGCGTCGTCTTCCGCGACGCGGCAGGCAACCCGACCGGCTGGTTGCAGGATCTGGCCATGGCGCCGGTCATGAAGGTGCTGCCGCCGACCCCGCCCGAGATCATGGCCGATGCCGCGGTGCGGACCTCGGAGATCTTCGCCGCGCACGGCCTGGGCACCGTCCGCGATCCGGCGGTGAGCCCGGACGAGTGGCAGATCTACACGAAGATCGCCGAAGACGGCCGGCTCGCGGTGCGCAGCCTGCCGATGATCATGACAACGCCCGCGAGCATCGGGGATTCCATAACGTCCTATCTGGACGATCTGGAAGCCGGCGGCATCACCCCCGGCGCGGGTACTGGACTGCTGCGCCTGTGGGGCCTGAAGTTCGTCCTGGACGGCGGCGCGGAAGCGGCCGCGATGTCCGAGCCCTACGCGAACCGACCGGACTTCTTCGGTGAACTGCTCTGGGACACCGCCGACCTCGCCGAGGCGCTGGCCACCTGCGCCCGGCGCGGCTGGCCGGTCGGCACGCACGCCTTCGGCGATCGCGCGGTCGGCGTGCTGCTCGACGCCATCAGCACCGTGATCGACCGCGAAGGACCGCTGCGCCCGGGTCTGCTGGTCGTCGAACACGGCGGTCTGCTCGCTCAGGACCGCATTGCCCAGGCGGCCGCGCTCGGCGTGCACATCACCGTCCAGCACGCGCTGGTCACCGGCCTGGCCGAACCCTTCGCCGAGGCGTTCGGCCGCGAGCGCACCGGCGACCTGATGCCGATCCGCGAGTTGCTCGACGCGGGTGCGTGGATCAGCGCGGGCACCGACCACCCCATCGGCCCGCTCGACCCGTTGGCAGGCGTGTACGGCATGACGACGCGAGCCACCCACGCGATCAGCCGCACCGAGGCACTGCGTCTCTACACCGTCGCCGGAGCCGGATTCCTCGACCAGTACACCGGTTCGCCGTTGCGCCCCGGCGCGCCCGCCGACTTCGTCGCCTACCCGGTCGATCCGCTGACCTGCCCGGTGGACGATCTCCGCACCCTCAAACCCACCCTCACCGCCGTCAACGGACGACCGTCCTATCGAGACGCCTGACTCAGCGCAGGTTCCCATTCCGGGGCCTGGAAGCCGCCGATCTTCTGCTCGAGCAGTTCGGCCAGCCGCAGCGGGGTGCGGTCCTCGAACATCGGACCGATGAGCTGCACTCCCACCGGCAGGCCCTCGGGGGACCGGCCCGCCGGTATGGCGGTGGCAGGCAGGCCGGGCATGGTCGCCAGACCGGCCCAGACGAGCTGGTCGAAGCACGGGTACTCGACGCCGTCGATGTCGATCAGGCGTTCCAGCAGATTCGGGTTGTGGTCGTGCGGGAACGCGGGAGTCGGCGTGATCGGGCACACCACGGCATCGAACTCGGCGAACAGCCGACGCCAACCGTGACGGTGGACCTCGCGACGGTTGTTCGCCTCCATCCAGTCGCCGTGGCTGAACACCATGGCGCGCAGCCGTACGGCGTCAAGACTCTGGTCGTCCGCGCTCAGTCCGGCGGCGCGGGTCCGCAGCTGCTCGGGCGATTCGATGGGGAAACGCGCGACAGAGCCCGAAACCAGCAACTGCAGGTAGAGCGCCGCGGCTTCGGTCAGATCGGGCAGCAGCGGACTGTGCCGTTCGACGCGGGCGCCGCCCTCGACGAGCGCGTCGGCCACCCGGTGCACGCCCGCCCGCACAGCGGACCCGGTCGGAATCAGCGGGTCCTCGTCGAGGACCAAGACCCGGAAGCCGGACAGCCGCTCGTGGCGCGCGGGCGGCAGCGCCAATTCGTACGCGACGCCGTGCGTCAGCGGGTCCGGCCCGGCCATGACGTCCAGCAGCAGCGCGAGGTCGCGGGCGGTGCGCGCCATCGGCCCGACGACAGCGAGGTCGAGGTCGACCGGCAAGGCCGGCGCGGTCGGCGGGACCATCCCGCGGTTCGCCGCCAGCCCGAGCGTCGGCTTGTGTGCGTAGACGCCGCAGAAATGCGCGGGGGTGCGCAGCGAACCGGCGATGTCGGAGCCGATGGACAGCGCGCCGAACCCGGACGCAAGGGCCGCCGCCGATCCGCCGGAGGATCCGCCCGGCGTGCGACCGTGATCCCACGGGTTGTTGGTGGTGCCGTAGATCTCGTTGAAGCTCTGGATGTCTTGCAGCCCCAACGGCACATTGGTCTTCCCGAGCACCACCGCGCCGGCGGCCTTCAGCCGCGCCACCGCTACCGCGTCCTCGTCCGGCACATAGCTCGCGTATTGCGGCATGCCCCAGGTCGTGGGCAGCCCGGCCATGTTGTAGGACTCTTTGACCGTCACCGGAATGCCGAGTAGCGGCCCGTCCTCGCCGCGGGCGCGCGCCCGGTCGGCACGGCGCGCGTCGGCCCGCGCCTGGTCGAAGTCCGGCACACAGATTGCGTTGATCACCTTATCGTCGCGCTCGATACGGGCGATCGCCTCGTCGGTCAGTTCCACCGAGGTCACCTCACCGGCACGCAACGCGGCCGCGAGTTCTTCTGCCGACCGATAATTCCATTCCATGAATCCGACGCTATCGACCTGCCGCAGAAGCCATAAAATTCCCATTCGCGCAACGGAAACGCGAATGGGCCACCTCAACTGGCAAACTTGCGCACCCGTTCCGCCATTGAAGATGGCTCACCCCCAGGTCACGGCGTCGGCAGTGGGCCAACTCCACCAGCACAGGCCATGAAATGCCGCTTCGCGCAACGGGACGGATGTCTCAATGCTCATCGCGTTCCCAGAGATTATTCGCCGCAGTGCGTCGTGGCCGCCGTCCTTGGCGCCGGATCTCGGGCGGCTGTCCCTCAACTCCCGTAGTGCGGACGCAGGCCGAGCGTGACGACGCGGTCGAGCAGCCGGTCCGGCAGGATTCGCGACAGGTGGGTGAGCAGGGCCGCGTCGCGACCGATGGTGTGGCGCGCGCGGGGCATCGCCGTGGTCACCGCCTTGGCGATCACCTTGACGGCATCCCCGGCGGATGTGCCGCTCGCGGTGAACGCGGTGGCCTGCTTTGATGACGGCCCGCACCAGCGGTCCGTACCGCTGCTGGTGTTCCGGTGACATGGCGGCGGCCAGCCCACTCGTGGTGGCGATGCCCCGGTCGGCCATTTCGGTGCGGACTCCGCCCGGCTCGACGACCACGACCCGCACGCCCGAGGGTGCCAGTTCCCGGCGCAGCGCGTCGCCGACCGCCTCCATCGCGAACTTGGTGCCCGCATAGGGGCCGTAGGTGGCCATGGCGATCTTCCCGCCGACCGAGCTGATGTTGATCACCCGGCCGGTGTCACGCAGCAACGCGGGCAGCAGTGCCTGGGTGACGGCGACGTGACCGAACAGGTTGACCTCGAACAGTCTGCGCCACTCGTCGAGTGGCAGTGCCTCGACCGGGGCGTTGACCGAGATGCCCGCGTTGTTCACCAACGCGCGCAACGTGTCGACCCGGGCCGCGAGTTCGGCGATGTGGCCAGGCTCGGTGATGTCGAGGATGACCGGCTCGATGCCCGGCGCCCGCAGCGCGTCGGCGTCCTCAGTGCGGCGGACGCCTGCGAGGACGTGGAATCCCCGGCGAGCCAGCTTGCGGGCGGTAGCCGCGCCGATCCCGGCCGAGGCTCCGGTCCCACACCGCCGCGTCGCAGGCGCGCCACCAGTTCCGCAGGACGTCCCAACGGCCGCTGACCCAGGACGCCCCACGCTGGCAGGAGAAGCGCCGGGTGACGACTGGCTGATGAGCGAGCTCTACGGGTGGATCTTCTCGTGGTCGTGCAGCATCGCGACGTACTTCTTGATGCGCGCGGCCCGCGTCTCGGGCTTCTTCGCGTCCCCGATCCGGTACAGCACCGCATAGCGGTTCCTGGAGTCGAGGGTCGCGAAGAAGCCCTTCGCTTTGTTGTCCTCGTCCAGGGCCTGTTGCAGGTCGTCTGGCACACCGGCGGTCCTCTGCGAGGCGTAGGCGGCGTCCCACCGGCCATCCGCCTTGGCTCGGTCGATCTCGGCCTGCCCGGCGGGTCGCATCTTGTGCGCCTTCACTAGTTCCTCGGTCCGCTGCCGGTTCACCTGGGACCATTTGCTGGTCTGCTTGCGCGGCGTGAACCGTTGCAGCCAGTGGTCGTCGTCGAACTTGTCCTTCTGGCCGTCGATCCAGCCGTAGCACAATGCCACGTCCAGGGCCTGCGAATAATCGACGGACGCGACCCCGCTGCTCTTCTTGGCGATCTTCAGCCAGATCCCCGCCGACGACGTGTGCTCGGCGGACAGCCATTTCTCGAAATCCGTCGCCGAAGCGAAATTTCTGGTCGGCAAGTCGTCCTTGTCGGTCATCGCGGCATCCTAGCAATCACGCAGGCCACCGCGACGGCAACAATGCCAGGTCGCGCACGCTGCCCTGGACCAGCATGCGGTCCCAGCTGCCGCCGCCCTTGTCCATGTCGATCCAGTCCCGCAGGTAGGAGGCGCCTGACCGGCCGCCGCGATGTTGACGTTCTCCGCGATGGTCCTGGCGAATATCCTGGCCTCGTCGCGGTAGGAACAGTTGAAGTCCGCGGTCCGGCGCAGAATCATTACGTAATTAATCGAGTGCAGTATTTCATTCGGTTGTTGCGCGGTCTGCGCCGATGCGGGCGTCGCCGAACAGCGGACCGTCCGGACCGGCCGCGTTCGGCCCGCTGGCCGGATCTGGTCCGCGATCACCGCACCGGAGAGCGTCACGGGGGAACGGGCCAGTAACACGTTCGAGGATCACGGCACCATTCTGGAAGTCGAGCCGGGCAGCTCCTCAAAACCACCTACTTTAGCGGTTCCAGCGGCCTTGCGGACAAGCCGGAGAGCTACAACGTCGTCACCTACGAACTGACGCCGTCGACCGACGACACCACCAAGGTCTCCGTGACCCGGACCAACAACCCCGACCAGGACGCCGCCGACCGGGCCTCCGCGAACTGGGGCATGACTCTCACCTCGCTCAAGGACCTCCTGGAGAAGTAGCCGTGGCCGGTCCGGCGCGGCAATCGATCGTCGTCGGACCTCCTGCCGCGGTCAGTCCGTGGTCAGCTCGGTCGGGGTGGCGAAGACGTCGACCATGGCGCCGTTGCGCAGCACGGTGACCGGCAGCGGTTTGCCGATGGCGTCGTCGAACAGTTGTCGTTGGATGCCCTGCGCGTCGGACACGGTGTTGCGCGCGACCGACAGCACAAGGTCGCCTGCGTGCAGACCGGCGCGGTCGGCGGGGCCGCCGGGGATGACCTGTGCCAGGCGCAGGCCGGCCGACTGCCCGGTGCGTTCCGCGACCTGCGCGGGCAGTGGTGCGGGCACGCCGACGATGCCGAGATACGCGCGCCGGACGCGCCCGTCCGACAGCAGCGTGCTGATGATCCGGTTGGTGGTCTTGTTGATCGGCACGGCCAAGCCCAGCCCCACGCCGGCCACGGCGGTGTTGATGCCGACGACGCGGCCTCGCGCATCGGCCAGCGCGCCGCCGGAGTTGCCGGGGTTGAGCGCGGCGTCGGTCTGGATGACGTCCTCGATGACCCGGTTGACCCGCCCGGACTCCACCGGCACCGCGCGGCCCAGCGCGCTGACCACACCGGCGGTCACGGATCCGGCCAGACCCAGCGGATTGCCGACCGCGACCACGAGCTGCCCGACGACGAGTTGGTCGGCGTCGCCGAGCACGGCGGCACCAGGGCCGTCGCCGCGCACGCGCAGCACCGCGAGGTCGGAGAGCGCGTCGGCGCCGACGACGTCGAACGTGGATTCGGTGCCATCGGCGAACACCGCGATGCCCTCGTGGGCCGACCCGATGACGTGCGCGTTGGTGAGCAGGAAACCGTCGTCGGTGAACACGACCGCCGATCCGGCGCTCCGGCGCATGCGCACGCTGGCCACGTGCGGGGTGACGGATCGGGCGACGGCCACGACGGTGCGGGAGTATGCGTCCATCGGGTCGTCTTCGGTCGGGGTGTCCGCCACCAGGCCCACCGCCTCTCGATTACTTGATTACAGTATTGCGTCCAGTGTCAATACTGCATCGCGTCCGAGCGTTCCGTCCGCCGTGTCCGCTCGCGGCGAACTCAGTTCTGCGGTCCGCTGGTCGTGGCTGCTTGCAGCGCTGCCGCGTCGACCCAGGGCCGGACGATCTTGCTCGCGGTCAGGTTGGTGTAGATCGCCTCCGCTCCGATGAGGTAGCGGTGGTCCTCCTGCAGGAACTGGTCTTTCTCCGTCTTGGACCGGTCAGTCGCGGTGCGGGGGGTCGCTCACGCACGGCAGGCTGCCGGGACCAGACGGCGCGCACCAGAGCGCGTAGCCCCACGAGCACGAGCGCCCCCCTTCGGTCCGGTTCAGAGTAGGTCCGGCCACGCCGCCGCGGCACGACGTAAGGCCCTCGCTCTCAAGGGACGAAGGTCACCAGTTGCCCCGGGATGACGACCACCGGGCAGGACGCGTGCTTCAGGCAGTACTGCACGACCGAGCCGAGCACCGCCTCGAACATCCGGCCGTGGCCACGGCTGCCGAGCACCAGCAGCTGCGCGTCGTTGCTCGCGGCGCACAACACCTCCGGCGGGCTGCCCTGGAGCAGCTCGGCGGTCAGCCTCGGGTCGTCGTGCTCGCCGAGCACCTCGCGCACGGTCTGTTCCAGGCGCAGCAGGTACTTCTGGTCCGGTGCGTAGGTCGGCAGGGCGACGCCGAGCCCCGCGCTCCCCGGTCGCCCTGCCGTGACGACCGGGGCCGCGTGCGCGATGGTCAACGCGTGCACCGGGCAGTCTCGGCGCGCGGCCTCGCCCAACGCCCAGCGCAGGGCGACGCCGCTGTACGCGCTGCCGTCGATACCGACGACGATCGATTTCGGGTCAGATCCGTTGTCGTTCATGGCCGAAACGCTAGGCAGCAGGTTCACCGGCGAGCAGGTCCGAAGGTCCTCTTCGCCAGGGACTTGGTCACACCAGCGACGCGGTCAGCCCGCCATCGAGGATGTAGTGGCTGCCGGTGACCCACGTTGCCCGGTCGGAGGCGAGGAAGGCGGCCACCTCGGCGATCTCGCGCGGCGTGCCGAGCCTGCCCTGCTTCATGGCGACGAGGTCTGCGAACGGAATCTGGGTCGCCGCCTCGAAATCCGGTACGAGCCGCTCGACCATGGCGGTGTCGGCGAAGCCGGGGCACACCGCGTTCACGCGCACCCCGGTCGGCCGCATCTCGACCGCGGCGACCCGGGTGAGCTGGATCAGCGCCGCCTTGGTCGCGCAGTAGGAGCCCAGCAGCGGGCTGCCACCGACGCCAGCGATCGAGGCGATGTTGACGATGTTTCCCTTGCTGGCGACCAGATGCGGGATCGCCGCCTTCATCGCCACGAACGCACCGCGCACGTTGACCGCGAAAATCTTGTCGAAGCTGTCCGTCGACTGTTGCAGCAGCGGCGAGGACACCTCGATCCCAGCATTGTTGACCAGCACGTCGAGGCCGCCGAGCAGCTCGACCGCCTGCTGCACGGCCGCCTGCACCTGCGACTCGTCCGTGACATCACAGTTGGCGACACCGGCGGCGCCGATCTCGTCGGCGGCCCGCTTGGCCGCGTCGGTGTTGACGTCGCTGACCACGACCTCGGCGCCGCGTTCCACGAACAGCGCCGCGATCGCCTTGCCGATCCCCGCCCCGGACCCGGTCACGAAGGTCCGCTTTCCTTGCAGCTCCGACATTTACTCTTCCTTTCAGCTAGCGTCGATCTTGGGCAGGATCTCTTCCTTCAGACGCTTCATGTCGTCGAGCGTCTTCGCCACCGGCACGTCCTGGAACGGCGGCCACAGCAGCGCCATCGTCATCCCGGCGTCCTGGTAGCGCTTGAGCATGTCGGTGATCTGCGCCGCGGTGCCCGCGAGCAGGTTGGTGCCCTTGCCCATCGGGGTCTGGTCCATCTCCTGGTCGGTGATGACGAACCAGATCATGCTGGCGATTTCGAGGTCGTCGACGGTGCGGTCGGTGTCGAGCTCGCCGAGTTCGCGCTGGATCTCGGTGCGCCACCGCTGGATGTCGTCGGGTGAGTCCTGGATGCCGATCCACCCCGACAGGCCGTACTTGGCGATGCGGCTGGCCGAACGCTTCGGATCCTTGAGACCGCTGAAGAAGATCGGCGGGTGCGGCTGCTGCACCGGCTTCGCCCCGAACCCGCTGCGGTCGAAGTCCGCGAATTCGCCGTGATATTCGAACACGTCGTTGGTCCAGATGCCCTGCATGATCTCGATCGTCTCGCGCACGTGCTTGTGCCGCTTGGGAAACAGGTGCGGAACGCTGGCTGCGGCGAACTCCTCGGGCATCCAGCCGGAACCGACGGCCACGTTGAGCCGCCCGCCCGAGAGGTGGTCGATGGTGGCCAACTCGGCGGCGAGCACACCGGGCGCGCGATACGGCGTGTCGATGATGCTCATACCGATCCGCACCTTCGACGTCTTGGCGGCCAGCCAGGGAATCAGCGGCATGCCTTGCAGGAACTCGCCGCGCGAGCTCACCGGCAGGCCGAGCGGAAACCCGTCGATCATGCCGAAGGCGTACTGCATCTCCTGGCGGTCCGACGATTCCGGGACGATGATCCGGTCGAGCGTCCACACCGAGTCGTAGTCGAGCTCCTCGGCGAGGCTGGTGAGGTCCTCCAGTTCGGACACGGTCACCTTGTCACGGAAATTCGGCAGGTACAGCGCGAGTTTCATGATCAGACAGCCTCCTTGCTACCGGGTGAGTTGCGAGCGGATCTCCGTTTTCAGGATCTTTCCCACTGTGGAGCGCGGCAGATCCGGCCAGATCTCGACTTGTTTGGGTGCCTTGACGCTGCCGATGCGGCTTTTCACGAACGCGATCAGCTCGTCGACGTCGACCGAGGTGTCCGGCCGGAGCTGGACGACGGCGGTGACGCGTTCGCCCCATTTCTCGTCGGGCAGGCCGATCACGGCGCAGTCGCGGATCGCGTCGTGGGCCATCAACGCCTGTTCGACTTCGGCTGAGTAGACGTTGAACCCGCCGGTGATCACCATGTCCTTGGCGCGATCGACGATGTACAGGTAGCCGACCTCGTCGAGGAAACCGATGTCGCCGGTGTGGTGCCAGCCGTGCGCCGACGCTGCCGCGGTGGCCTCCGGATCCCGGTAGTAACCGGCCATCACCAACGAGCCGCGCACACAGATCTCGCCCCGTTCCCCGCGTGGCACCGGGTTTCCGCGCGCGTCGAGGATGGCGACGGCGACCAGCGGCGAGGGCCGACCGGCCGACGAGAGCCGCGAGGTGTCGATGGTGCCGTCCGGCAACCGGTGTTCGGCGGGCGACATCGTCGAGATCATCATCGGCGCTTCGGACTGGCCGAACAGCTGGGCCATCGGCCCGATCCGGTCCAGCGCTTCGGCCAGCCTGACCACGGACATGGGCGCCGCGCCGTACCAGAAGCATTGCAGCGACGAGAGATCCGTGCGATCCAGCGCCGGATGGCCGAGCACCAGGTAGATCAACGTCGGCGGCAGGAACGTGTGGGTTACCCGCCGAAGCTCGATCAACTCCAGGAACCGGCCGACGTCCGGCTTGGCCATGATCACGACCTGTCCGCCCCGCGCGAGGATCGGGAAGCACAGCACGCCCGCCGCGTGCGTCAGCGGAGCCAGGGCGAGGTACACCGGACGTGCCCCGAACGGGTAGCTCATCAACGTGATCGCGGACATCGCTTCGAGGTTGCGGTCGGTCAGCATGACGCCCTTGGGCCGCCCGGTGGTGCCGCCGGTGCCGACCAGCGCGACCACGTCCCCGGGCGGTGCTGCCTCGGCGGACGGATCGTCTTGGGCACCGTCGAGCCAGGTCTGGAAGCCCGTCGCCAGCTCGTCACCGGCACCGAGCCGGACCAGCGTGGTCAGCTTCGGCAGTTTCGCGGCGATCTCGCCGACCAGGTCGTCGAAAGCTGGTTGGAAGATCAACGCGGCGCAGTCGAACAGGTCGAGCAGTTCGGTGTTCTCGGCGGCGGCGTTGCGCGGGTTGATCGGGCACCACACCGCACCCGCCCTGGCGATGCCGAACACGCAGGCGAACGCGGTCGGATCGTTGGCCGACAGCACACCGACCCTGTCCCCCGGCGCCAGGCCGGAACGCCGCAACGCGCGAGCGACCGCGTGGCTGAGCTCGACAACCGCACCGTAGGACAGCGACACCTCGTCGAGCGTCAGGCAGGGCGCCTCCGGGTCCAGGGAAGCGCCCTTGTCCAGGTAGAACGTCAGCGACATCGTCGTCTCCGTAGTTCCGGTTGGCTCCCGACCCTGGTCGATTATTGGACACTTGTCAAGATTTTCCTGGACACCTGCCCAGAAAAATCCCCCCGATGTATCGTGAGCATGTGACGAGCGCAGCCGCGAGGCGCCGCAACCCGGTCGACAAGTTCGAGGATCGACGCCGCGAACTCGCCGACGCGGCGCTGTTGACCTTGGCCGACCTCGGCTATGCCCGCACCAGCCTGCGCACGATCGCGGACAACACCGCGTTCTCGCACGGCCTGCTGCACTACTACTTCGCCGACAAGGTCGAGCTGATCACCTACTGCGTGCGCCGGTACAAAGCCGCCTGCGTCCAGCGCTACGAGGGCAACCTCGCCGAGGCGGAAACCCCCGAACGCTTCGCGATCGCCTGCGGAGAAGGGCTGGCCGCCACCCTCGCCGACGCCCCGCTCATGCACCGGCTCTGGTACGACCTCCGCTCCCAGTCGATGTTCGAGGAGGCGTTCCGGGCCGACGTCGCGGAGATCGACGAGAGCCTCGAAGCGATGATCTGGCGGATGGTCACCGGCTACGCCACGCTCACCGACGCCAAGCCGACCTGCACCTCCGCCGAGTCCTATGCCATGTTCGACGGCCTGTTCCAGCAGGCGCTGCTACGCCACCTCACCGGCTCGGCCGAGGCGCTGGACGATCTACGCCGCAGCACCCGCGAGCTGCTGCCCCGACTCGTGGACTGACGCGGTCGCGCAGATCAAGTAGTGACATCCTCACCGCATGCCGGAGAACACGACCAGCGTCCGTCGCCGCACCATCGGACGGTGGGCGAGCCTGGTGCTCGCGTTGGTGGCGACCGCGCTGGTGCTGGCCGTGGCCGCGTTCGGGGGCGTCGGACTGCCACCGCTCGGCGACGCGCTCAACCCGGGTACCGGCGTGTGGCACCTGGCGCCGGAGGCCACCGGCGTCAACTCCGGCACGTTCACCCTGCCCGATCTGCACGGCCCGGCCACGGTCGCGTTCGAGACCGACGGCATCCCGCACATCACCACCGGCAACGACGACGACCTCTGGGAGGTCATCGGATTTCTCCAGGCCAAGTTCCGGCTCACCCAGATGGACCTGGAACGCCGGGAGGGCAGTGGCATGCTCGCCCAGGTGATCGGGCCCGCCGCCGTCGATTCGGACGAACTGGAACTCGGACTCGGCCTGCGCCGCGCCGCCGAACGGGACTGGGCCATCATGCCCGCCGGAGCGGGCCGGTCGTCGCTCACCAGCTACACCGCAGGCATCAACACAGCCATCGGGCAACTGGAGTCCGCGCACGAACTGCCCGCGATCTTCCACCTGCTCGGCTATCAGCCGGCC